>DATNDR010000094.1:0-50648 GCA_035606945.1 Pseudonocardiaceae bacterium | reverse complement strand
TCGGTCTACGCCCAGAACATGGCGTACGGGATCGACAGCGCGCCGCTGGCCGAGCACATCATCAACCTCGGCGAGGCCGCCGAGTACATGTTCGACCACACGATATTCCAGGACAACTTGGTGTTCGTGGACTTCTGCGAGGCGATGGTCAAGGACACCAACCCCAGCGTGCTCGCCCGGGCGGAGAAGACCGAAGCCCGCAACGCGGGCATCCACGGCTACCGGACCATCGCCGACATCATGCGCGCGTACAATCCGTTCGAGGGCGACGTCTACAAGCGTGCGCTGCAGGTCAGCCGGACCACCCGCGAGATGTTCTGCAAGATGGAAGGCTGGCACGTCCACCCGTCGACCGTCTACCCAGGCGGGGTCGGCACCATGCCGGAGCCGACGCTTTTCACCGACTACCTCACCCGGCTGCTGTCGATCCTCGACTTCACCAAGCAGGCCGTCGCGATGAACGACGACGTGTTCGACTTCTTCTACGAGGCCCTGCCCGGCTACGAGGAAGTGGGGCGCCGCCGGATCCTGCTCGGTTGCTGGGGCGCGTTCCAGGACCCGACCGCCTGCGACTACCGCTACGAGCACATGACGGACTGGGGCCGGCAAATGAAGGTCACCCCGGGGATCATTGTCGACGGCCAGCAGATCACCACCGACCTGGTCGACATCAACCTGGGCATCCGCATCCTACTCGGCAGCTCTTACTACGACGACTGGATCAACGAGGAGCCCTTCGTCACCCACGATCCGTTGGGCAACCCGGTCGACATGCGCCACCCGTGGAACCAGACCACCCTGCCGGTGCCGCAGAAACGTGACTTCGACAACAACTACAGCTGGGTGATGAGCCCCCGCTGGTTCGACAAGCGCACCGGCGATCACCTCGCGCTGGACACCGGCGGCGGCCCGCTGGCCCGGCTGTGGTCGACGGCGCTGGCAGGGCTGGTCGACACCGAGTACGTCAAGTCCACCGGCTCCAGCGTGCTGATCTCGTTGCCCAAGAGCGACAAGCTCCCTGAGATGACGCTGGAGTGGAAGATCCCGAAGTGGTCCAACGCATTGGAGCGCAACCGGGCCCGGACGTACTTCGTGGCCTACTCCGCGGCGCTGGCCGTGCATTTCATCGAGGTGTCGTTGAAGCTCATCCGCGGCGGCGACACGAAGGTCTTCAACAACTTCTCGGTCCCCGACGAGGCGATCGGGTGCGGGTTTCACGAGGCCGTGCGCGGGGTGCTGTCCCACCACCTCGTCATCAAGGACGGCAAGATCGCGAACTACCACCCGTATCCGCCGACGCCGTGGAACGGCAGCCCACGGGACAGCTACGGTACCCCGGGCCCATACGAGGATGCGGTGCAGGACATGCCGATCTTCGAGGAGAACAGCCCGGAGAACTTCCGGGGCGTGGACATCATGCGCGCGGTGCGCAGCTTCGACCCGTGCCTGCCCTGCGGGGTGCACATGCATCTAGGCGGGGGACGCGTCCTGAAGAAGCTGCACTCGCCGATGTTCGGCGCCAGCCATGGCTGAGCCCGGCGCCGACGCGGGCCCGAGGCTCGGCAGGCTTGATGATGCCGCGGTGCGGGAACGGCTCACCCGGCTCGACGAGCTGCTGGCCCAGGTGGAGACGATCCCCGGTCCGTCCGGTGAGCTCGCGCTGGACGCGGTGTCGGCGCTGGCGGAGGTCTACGGCGAGGCGCTGGCCCGGGCGGTTACGTACGCCTCCGGCTCTCCGGACGTGCTGGCTGCACTGACCGGTGACGAACTGCTGGAGCACCTGCTGGTGCTACACGGCGTGCACCCCGAGCCGGTGGAACGACGGGTCATCCATGTGCTGGACGAGCTGCGGCCGGCATTGCAGGAACGCGGCGGGGACGTCGAGCTCACCGGGATCGATCAGGGCGTTGCGACGGTACGGCTGTCGATCAAGGGGTGTTCTTCGGCGGGTGTGGAGGACGCGGTCCGCGAGGCCGTGCTGGCTGTCGCGCCGGAGCTCTCGGACGTCGCACGGGCGCCGGCGGCCGGGCGGCCTGAAGCGGCCTTCGTCCCGCTCGACGCCTTGATGCCGCGGCCTTGCGGGACACCCGCACCCGGGCGCGCGGCCACCGTCAGCGGGGTCGGGCCATGACGCAGCTGGCCAGCGCACCCTCTGCCCATCTCAGCACCGGCGCGCTGGAGCGGATCATCCAGCGCGCCGCAGCCCGGCGGCGGCAGTCCGAGGAGCGGTGCGAACTGTGCAGCGTGCCGGTGCCGCCAGGGCACCGGCACCTGCTGGACACCGAACGCGCGGAGGTGCTGTGCTGCTGCCAGGCCTGCTCGTTGCTGTTCGACAAGGAAGCGGCCAGCAAGGGGCACTACCGGCTGGTGCCGCGGCAGCGGGTCCGGCTGCCTGCGGTACCGACGAAGAACCTGGGCGTTCCGGTGGGCCTGGCGTTCTTCGTGCCGCGCGCGGACGGCCGGGTGATCGCGCATTACCCCAGCCCGGCGGGGGCGACCCAGTGGGAGGTGGACCCGCAGGCCTGGATCGAGGTCGTCGAAAGCTGCCCGCAGCTTCGCACCTTGGCGGCTGACGTGCAGGCGCTGCTGGTCAACACCGTCCGTGGCGAGCAACATCACTGGCTCGTTCCGATCGATGACTGCTTCCGGCTGGTCGCCGTGGTGCGCCGGGAGTGGAAGGGCCTGTCCGGTGGCAGCCGGGTATGGCCGGAGATCGAGCAATTCTTCGCAGAGCTCACCGAACAACGGTAAAGGAGCAGCCATGGGCAAGATCCGGGTCGGAAAGCCCGACGTGAAGATCGACGCACCGACGCACGTCAGAGGAATTCACGAGGGCAACAAGGGTCCCTACCATAAGCAGCCCGGTCATCATAAGGACGGCACCTCCGACGCGCGCCGCTCGACCGGGGTCCATCCGAAGAGGCACAACGCGATACTGAAGATCATGCCGAACCTGTCGCCGGGCTGACCGGCACGGCGGAAGAGCTGGGCGACGAGAAAGGGAGACAGTATGGTCAAGAAATTGCTCATGGGGCTCAGCGTGCTGGGTCTAGTGGCGTTGGCGGTAAAAGAGTTCCCCGCGCTAGTACGTGAAATCAATATCTTGCGGATGGGTAGTGCGCCTCAGGGTCCTGCGTGGCATCAGCGTGCTGGCGGGGGGTGACGGCTTCGACGTTGACCGCAGTCTGGATGCAGACTGCTGTTTTTCGAGGCTCTCAAACAGCAGTCTGCATCCAGACTGCGACCCCTGCTGCATCGACCACGCGGCAGAGCGTTGTCCGGGCCCGGCGGTTGCGGGTATCGCCTTGTTCACCGCCACACTCGCCGCTGAATTCGCGGTTCCGTTTGTTTGAACCGTTCGGCCACGGGTATCGCCGGACCAGCGACCACCCTCGGAACCGGCCACGTCTCCGGCCTGACGGTGGGATCACAAGGGCAGTTCTGTCAAGGCTGATCGGGTGGGCGTCATGTCGATCGGGGCAGCAGCCGCACCGGGTGCAGACGACACACTGCGACGCCGGGGGATGCTGGGGATCACCACGTTATGAGAATCGACGCTGCCGCCCGCCGAGTGGGTAGGGGTTTGATTGAGCGCGCCCAGGAGGTGATCGGCGGCCCCGCCCGCACCCGAGTGGTACTGGTGCTGGCCGCCGCGCTGGGCCTGCCGGGAGCTGATTTCGCAACGCTGTCAGCCACCGCAGACAACCTCAAGCAGGCCTTTCACATCAACAACACCCAGATTGGGCTGCTGGTGTCGGTGACCTCACTGGCGGCTGCGGCGGCCACGGTCCCGATCGGCGTGCTCACCGATCGGACGCGGCGCACCCGGTTGCTCGCGATCAGCATCCTGGGCTGGGCGGTTGCGATGCTGTTCGCCGGGGCCGCGACGTCGTACCTGTGGTTGCTGCTCTCTCGAGTAGCCCTGGGAGTGGTCACCGCTACCACCGGTCCAACGATCGCGTCGCTGACCGGGGACTTCTTTCCGCCAGGGAGCCGAGCCCGGATGCTGGGCTACATCCTCGGCGGGGAGCTGATCGGCACCGGGATCGGGTTCGTCTTCTCCGGCGAGATCGCCGCGATGGTCGGGTGGCGGTTCGCGTTCTGGTGGCTGGTGATCCCCAGTGCGGCGCTGTTCTGGGTGGTGTGGCGGCTGCCCGAGCCGGCCCGTGACGGGCAGAGCCGGCTGCGACCGGGCCAGCGCGACATCCCCGACGAGGGCGAGGTCGACCACTCCGATTCGCCGCCCACGGACGCGTCGCCGCAGGCAGGCGAGCGGGGCCGGTCGGCGGAGCGGCTGGCCCGCCGCCGGCACATCGAGCCGCAACGCAAACTCGTCCTCACCGAGGATCCGACCGACCGCTCGCTGTGGTGGGCGGTGCGCTACGTGCTCCGGGTACGCACCAACGTCGTGATCATCATCACTTCGGCTTTAGGCTATTTCTTCTTCTCCGGCCTGCGGTCGTTCGCCCTGCTGTTCGCCACCAGTCACTACGGTATCTCCAAGGCGGTGGCCAGCGCGCTGACCCTGGTGGTGGGCCTCGGCGCGCTCGCCGGGGTCTACCTCGGCGGTCGCATCGCTGACCGGCTACTCGGTCGCGGCTGGATCAACGCGCGGGTGCTGGTCCCGGCGGTAGTGCTGCTCACGATTCCTGTCGTATTCGCTCCCGGCGTCACCACCACCTCGGTTGCGGTGGCGCTGCCGCTGCTGACGCTCGGTGCCGCCCTGCTCGGCGCGGCCAACCCGCCGCTGGACGCGGCCCGCCTCGACATCATTCATCCCGCGCTGTGGGGGCGCGCCGAAGGAATCCGCACCCTGCTGCGGACTCTCGGTGAGGCGGCCGCACCGGTACTGTTCGGCCTGGTGTCGCAGACCATTTTCCACAGCGGCAAGCACGCCCTGGAATACACTTTTCTGGTCTTTCTCGCGGTGCTGATCATCGCAGGCATGCTCGCTCTCACCGCGCTGCGCACCTATCCCCGCGATGTGGCCACCGCCACTGAGTCACACCGCCGCCAGACCACCCCGGCGGACCGTTGAGTGCGCGCAGCCGCCAGCGCCAAGCGGCGATCACGTTCGGTTTTTACGTAACCAAGAACGTCGGTCTGAACGACACGCGACACGTCGCTCGATCCATCAGATCGATTAGTTATTTCATTACGTCGCCAACGTGCCGCCACCCTTGCGCCGGAAGGCTTCGGCGACGTAAATCTCTGCTCACTTTCCCAGGCCAGCAAGGCATACTTGGCACTGCCGATCAGTGAGCCGAGTAGCCGCTTCCCGGTCGGTGGAGCTAGCTGCAGCGCGGACCGAGTGGTGACCCGTCTGGACCCCTGCCAGGTCCGGAGTGTGCATAAGGTTCACGTCGTGTTTAGCGATTCCCGATCTTCACGACATGGCGCCGGCGTGAGGGCCGTCGCGCTGCCGGTGGGCACCGTTCTTGATCAGAAGCCGCGCGATGATCATCAATCGTGCTCCGCGCTCCGGCGCGTCAAACAACGCCTATCAATTACCGGATCTCCGCCGCTGGCACCGGGATCACATGGTCATCATCGGCGACGCGCCCACGCCGCCTCCCCCGCGACCGGCCAAGGCGCCTCGATAGCCCTCGATGATGCGGTCATCCTCGCCAAGTCATTGCGCGATACCGGAGACCCGGATGGCGCATTCGTGGTTTACGAGCAACTGCGCCGTGATCGCGTCCAGGCCAACATCGCCGCCAGCACCCGCATGAGCGCACAACGCCCCCCGGACCAGCAACACCGCGCTCCGGCAAGCCAGCGATCGGCTGGCTCGAATGAGGCCATCGATTCCCAGCTCGAATGGCACACCCGGCTGGTCTAGCGTTCGGTTTCAGCCGGCGCGGTATTGGTCGAGGTCGGCGTGCTTGACGTCCAGGCCCAGACCGGGACGGAACTGGTCCGGGCGCAGGACACCACCGGGTTGCGGCTCGAGTACTCCATCGAAGGCGATCCGCTCGATGCGGACGTGGTCATGGAAGTACTCGAGGTGACGCAGGTGCCAGACCGCTGTCCCGACCTGGGCACTGACCTGCGGTGCGCAGTGCAGCGACAGTTCGATGCTGCGTGCGTCGCACAGCGCGGCGACGCGCAGCACCCCGGAGATGCCCAGCGCCCGCGTCACGTCGGCCTGCAGGCAGTCCACCGCCCCGGCGTCCAGCATCTGCTGGAAATACGGCAGGTGGTAGCCGTACTCGCCGGCGGCGATGTCCATCCCGCCCGGACCGCGATCCCGAAGCAATCGCAGGCCCTCGAGGTCGTCGGAGCTCACCGGCTCTTCGAACCAGCGCACCTCGTGCTCGCCGAACCGCTGCGCCCACAGCAACGCGTCCTTGCGGGTGTAGGCGCCGTTGGCGTCGACGAACAGCGCCGCCGCATCGCCGATCGCCTTGCGCGCCGCGGCCAACCGCTGCGGGTCGGCCTCGGGATCGCGGCCGACCTTCATCTTCACCCGCGGGATGCCCGCCTCGACCCACCCGGCGAGCTGGTCGGCGAGGGTGGCGTTGTCGTAGGAGGTGAACCCGCCGCTGCCGTAGATCGGCGTGGCCTCGTGCACCGCGCCGATCACGGTCACCAGCGGCAACTCCAGCAGGCGCGCGTGCAGGTCCCACAGCGCGATGTCAACCGCTGAAATCGCCATCGCCACCACACCCGGCTTGCCGAGGTTGCGCACCGCGTGCTGCATCTCCGCCCACGAGGTGGCCGGGCGCAACGCATCGTTACCGGTCACCACCCCGCCGAGCTTGCCGCTCACCACCGTGGCTACCGATGGGCCGCCGTAGGTGTAGCCGATGCCGGTATGTCCGCCGGCGTGCGCGGTCACTAGCACCAGCGTGGTGGAGTCCCACGCCAGCGTGCCATCGGACTCGTGGCTGTCGGTGGGGACGCGGTAGCTCGAGACGTCGATGCGCTCGATCGGTACTGCGCTTTTGGCTCTGGTCATCGGTCTGATTCCGTGGTTAGGCGCCGACCGGTATCCGACGACGCGTCAACACTCTGAGCAGCCCGGTGCCGAATATCAGGGTCACCGCCGCGGTGATCAGATGCAGGAAGTTGTCGACGTCGGCACCGGGATGGATGGCCAACAGTTCTGTTCCAGTGTCCTAAGCGGCCACTACCCTCTTTCCGTTACCAGACATACCCTCACCGGCGTTACCCCCCACCCGGCGCAGTCAAACCTTCTCCCCGGGCCGGATCGCGGGTTTCGCCGAAGCATGGCACGCTGGTGACGTCCGCGGGCCGCCGCGTGCGGTCGGGTTATGCGGCGAACAGTAGGGTCAGCCCGCTCACCGTGTAGCCGACCATCAGCACCATCAAGGGAAGCTGTCCGATGATGGCCTCCGCTTGCGGAAACAAAGCGACCGAGCGATCGTGCGCGCTGATCACGGCGAGCACGTGACCCACCACAACGGCGATTACCTGAACAAGGGCGATGCCGGTAGTCGTAATGAGGCCGTAGTTGACTGCAGGGCTAACCGCGGTACGGCCATCCACCGTACCGGCCAGCAGAGTGATGCCCTGCTGTCCCTGAAAGAGCAGGAGAGAGAAGTAGTGCGCGATGACGTATCCCACCACAATGGGAATAATGGTGTGCGCGAGCAAACCGGGAACCGGCCTGCGACCGCGATTACCGGCACGACCGGCCAGCAAGGTCGCGCCGACAAATGTCAGGGCCACCAGCGCAATCATGGCAAGCAGCCCAGCGGTGTCCAATAATGCAGCCGGGGCCGGCACCGACTGGATGGCGCCTGTCCATTGCGCCGAACCGGAGATGGTGTCGAAAAACGTCGAGCCCAGCAGCACGGCGATCAGCACCACAATGCCCGGTGCGGGTCCGAACGTGGCGGCCCCGTCAAGGGGGTTGCGCATCACGAGACGACCATCGTCACGCCGGCCGAACGGTGACATGGTGGCCACCACCGAGGAGTAGACCTCAAACCCGTCCCCGGTGGCGAACCAGCGAGCACCGAACAGCAGCGCTGCACCGAGCTGAACGGCCGCATAACAGCCGAAATACAGCAGCAGCACCGTCACCGAGTTGCGGCCCGGGGCAGCCAGCTCCAACCACACGAAGGACAGCAGCGACAGGGCAGCCGGCCAGTAGCCGACCCAGCGCGGTAGCGACACCAGCCCGCGGTCGGCGGGAATCCGGGTAATACCGGCGAGCAGTGCGTGGATGGTGCGCAGCGGGTTGATCCGCCGCCACACCGAACCGAACAGCAGCGACAGCGGCACGATCCCCACCCAGAACAGCACGTACACCACGTACGGCAGCGGGTTTCACCCCTCATCTCCTACCAGCACCGCGGTAACGACTACGTAGGCGGCGCCGAGCAGGGCGAGCAGGCGCAGCGACCACCGGAATCCCGCGCTATCCACCAGCTGCTGGACGGGTAACGGCACCGGCCGCCCCGCTGCCCCAGCCCGCAACCGTGGCGACCGCCACAGCAAGCCGAGCCCGAAGAAAGAGGCCAGCAGCGCCAGCACCGCACCCTGCACCAGCAGGTCCAGCGGTAACGGCAGGTCGCGCCGACCCTCGATGCCGTGGGCGAGAAACTGCGTTGCCGCGCCGAACGTCAAGCGCTCACTCCCCAGACTGAGCCGCTACGGCAGCGCTTTGTAAACGTGTCACGCGCACCAGGCGCACTCCGGCCACGATCAATCCCAGCGCGATGGCGTAGGCGAGCACGGTCAAGCCACGGTCCAACGCGGCCAGACCGGCGAACGGTAGCTGCGAGTTCCACAGCACGGTGATGTCGGTGGCGGCCAGGATCAGCACCATCGCGCCGACCGTGACGAGCCGGTCAGGCGCCGACTGGCTGCGGCGCAGCGTGCTGCGCACCGCAACAGCACCGATCAGCAGGCTGAACCCCGCCACCAGCCCGACCCCGACCCAACCGAAAACCGGCCCGTTTTGCTGCGGCGCGAACCCGGTGCCGAGCACGTGCGCCACGAAGGCCAGGATGCCGGCTGTTACGGCGGCCGCCATCGGGCGGCGCCAGTGCTGGGTCCACCCGATCGCCGCGACCGCGATGCCGATCAGGGCTAGTGCCGCGAGCCATGGCCACGGCGACGGTGGGGGTACCCGGTCGGTGGTGCCGGCAACGGCGACCTGCTGGCCGTCCACCACCAGCGGCAGCGTCCACGACATCGAAGCCGGTCCCGACCCGGACGGCGCGGTGATGCGCGCGTCTGTCCAGGTAGCGCTGTCGCCGTCTTGCAACTGCGCCCACCTGGGCGCGGCTGCCGGATCGGCCGCCACCGCGCGCTGAGTCTGCACGGTCTTGGCCGCGGTCGCGCTGAGCTCGTTGACCTGCACCTGGTTGCCTGATAGTCGCAGGAACGGCTCACCCTGGTAGCCCCGGACCACGATCGCCGCCGCGCCCTGGTTGGTGACGCGCACCCATTGCCCGCCCAGGCCCACGGTCACCGTTACGGTCGAGACCGCTGGCCGCATCGCGGTCACCGTCGTGCGATAGTCAGTGGGCGACCCGCCGGTTCCCACGATGTGCGCTTCCGCCGGCACCGGATGGATCAGCGTGGACATGCCGGTCAGCACCGCCGTCACGACTACCAACCCGACAGCGTGCGCAATCCTTCGCACCGCACCTCCCGCCCTGATCTGCACCGAAGTGCTGTCTGGGTGTACGTGCGAGCCCTTGGCGCCGGTTCGGCAGCTCACTCATTGGTGTGCAAGCAGCTCGGCGACCTCGTAGGTGTTCAGCGCCGCGCCCTTGCGGAGGTTGTCTCCGCACACGAAGAAGTCCAGCGTGTGAGGAAAGTCCAGGGCCTGGCGAAGCCGGCCGACATAGGTCGGGTCGGTGCCGACCACCGCGGCCGGAGTCGGCCACACCCCCGCGTCCGGATCATCGGCCAGCACGATGGTCGGTTGGCCGGCGAGCACCTTGCGGGCCTGTTCCACGGTGACCGGCTGGCCGAACCGCGCGTGCACCGCAAGCGCGTGGGTGGTGACCACCGGAACCCGCACGCAGGTGGCGGATACCTTCAGGTCCGGGATGCCCAGGATTTTGCGGGATTCGTTGCGGACCTTGAGTTCCTCGGAGCTCCAGCCGTCCGCCTTGAGCGAACCGGCCCAGGGCACCACGTTCATCGCCAGCGGCGCCGGGAATGGTGACTGTTCCGGCAGCCCCGCGGCAGCGAGCGCTTCGGCGACGTCCCCGGCGCGCAGTCCCACGCTCTTGCCGGCTACCGCGGCGAGTTCGGCGTAGAGCCGGTCCACGCCAGCGCGGCCTGCGCCGGAGGCGGCCTGGTAGCTGGCTACCACCAGTTCGGTGAGTCCGAACTGATGGTGCAGCGCACCTACCGCGGCCATCATCGACAGGGTCGTGCAGTTGGGATTGGCGACGATTCCCTTCGGCCGCACGGCCGCATTGGCTGCATTGATTTCGGGGACGACCAGTGGCACGTCCGGGTCCATCCGGAAGGCAGCGGAGTTGTCCACCACGACGGCTCCGCGCTGCACCGCGATCGGAGCCCACTGCAGTGAGATCTCGTCGGGGACGTCGAACATCGCGATGTCGACACCGTCGAACGCCTCCGGGGTGAGCTCCACCACGGCGTGCTGCGCGCCCCGGACCGTGAGCTGCTTGCCCGCTGAGCGAGCCGACGCGATCAACCGGATCTCGCCCCACGGCACCGATGACCGCGAGTTGAGAATATCGATCATGACGCTGCCGACCGCACCGGTGGCGCCGACCACGGCGAGCGTGGGGGCAGTACCTTGCGGGGCACCCGCACCCGGGCTCATCGTCCGCTACCAGCGTAAACGATGGCCGGCTCGTCTCCGCCCAGGTCGAACGCGTGGTGAATGGCGCGCACCGCGTCGTCGAGTTGCTCGGCACGGACCAGCACCGAAATCCGGATCTCGGAGGTGTTGATGGTCTCGATGTTCACCCCGGCCTGGGCCAGTGCCTCGCAGAATCGGGCGGTGACCCCCGGGTGTGAGCGCATCCCAGCGCCGATCAGCGACACCTTGCCGACATGGTTGTCGCACAGCACATCCTCGAAACCGATCTTCGGCTGCATCGCCCGTAACGCCTTGACCGCGACGGGTGCGTCGAGCTTGGGCAGCGTGAAGGTGACGTCGGTGCGGCGAGTGTCGCCATGCGAGATGTTCTGCAGCACCATGTCGATGTTGAGCTCGGCGTCGGCGATGACGCGGAAGATGTGGGCAGCCTTGCCGAGCTCGTCGGGCACCCCGATGACGGTGATCTTCGACTCGGACCGGTCGTGCGCGACGCCGGTGAGCATGGCCTGTTCCATGGTGAGATCCTCCACTGATCCAGCCACCATGGTGCCGCGATTGCGACTGAACGACGAGCGGACGTGTACCGCAACGGAGTTGCGCCGGGCGTACTCGACGCATCGCAACATCAGTACCCGGGCCCCGCTGGCCGCCATCTCCAACATCTCTTCGTAGCTGATGGTGTTGAGCTTGCGAGCGTTGGGCACGATCCGCGGATCGGCGGAATACACCCCGTCGACGTCGGTGTAGATCTCGCAGACGTCCGCCTTGAGCGCAGCAGCCAACGCCACGGCGGTGACGTCGGAACCACCGCGACCCAAGGTGGTCACGTCCTTGGTGTCTTGGGACACGCCCTGGAATCCGGCGACCAGCGCGACCGCGCCCTGGTCCAGGGCACGGCGCACCCTGCTCGGCGTCACGTCGATAATGCGGGCCCGGCCGTGCACGGCGGTGGTGATCACGCCGGCCTGTGAACCGGTGAACGAACGAGCATCGACGCCGCGATCGTGCACTGCCATCGCGACCAGTGCGTTGGATATCCGCTCTCCCGCGGTGAGCAGCATGTCCAGTTCGCGCTGATGTGGTTGCGACGACACCTCAGCGGCGAGGTCGAGCAGCTCATCGGAGGTGTCACCCATCGCCGACACCACCACGACGACCTCATTGCCGCAGTTTCGGGTCTCCACGATCCGGTCGGCTACTTTCTTGATCCGCTCGGCGCCGTCCACCGACGAGCCACCGTACTTCTGGACGACGAGCGCCACGCCGATCTCCCGTCTGAGGACACACGAACAGGCCGCGCCCCCTGATGGACAGGGGACACGGCCCGAGAGCCTCGCCGCAGTCTAGGCGGTAACGGCTTGGCGTCTCCCCGCACTGATCAGGCCGGTACCGAATATTAGAGTCACCACCGCAGTCACCAGGTGCAGCCACTGGTCTCCGACCGGACCGGGGGGAATCGACAGCAGGGACAGGTAGCCCAACCAGCCGATCACCGTGGCCAGCGCGTAGATGACTCCAATAGAGAGGTTCAACCCCTCGTTGCCGACAGGAGTCAGCGTGAACGCCCCGAGCAGCCAGAACCCGCCAATAACGATGTGCACGATGTTGTGGTAAGGGTTGATCAGAAAAACCCCGAAAAGTTCGTGATTGGTCATCTCGGTGATGTTGGCGAAGCCCGAGATGAAGAACCCGATGATCCCGCCCACAATGTAGACACTGCCAAGGATCATGGAGAAGTTCTGCTCGGGCGTCCTGGCCCTGCCTCTGAGCTTGAGCCCGAACTTCTCTTCTGGACTAGCGAACGCCATGTCTGTCCCCTTCCACTGACGCCGACTCCACTCGACGTCGACCACTCAACGGTGAGGTGCGAAGGTCGGCGTTGCGCCGCCACCTCAGGTCCCTGGTACGCCTTCGGCTCGATACGGCCCACGGTTCGCCTGCTCACCGACGGATCACTCTTTCGGATGCTGGAGATCGATCCCGGAAGGTGAATCAGCGGTCGGCTGTCCCATCGGCGACTGCATGGCATGGAACCTGCCGGGGCGGCCGCTCGGTGGTGACCGGACGCCAGTACGATGCTCCTCTCCGTGACCGGAGGCCGGGCATTGTATACGTAGAGTAACGTAACCTGCGGCTGAAGATGGATGGAAGTGGTCACCATGGCTGGTCTGTTTGACGCGATGCGCAAGAGACGGATGATGGTCATCGTCCCCGGGGTGGTGCTGGCGGTCGGACTCGGCACATCCGCAGCGATCTGGGGGCCTGAGTTCTTCGCTGCGGGCCAACCTGCCAAGACGGCGAATGCGGCAAGTGCCACGGACAAGACGTCGAACACCTCGGCCAATGCCCTACCGGCCGGCTTCAGCCAGTTCCGCAATGATCAAGCCGGCTTCGAGTTGGCCTACCCGTCCACCTGGACCAAGCTGAGCCCGAAGGACCCGCAGGTTCTGCTGCTGCTCGCGCAGGGTACCCAGGATTCCCTGCTGGTACGGGCCAATGAGCTGCAAGAGCCGGTTGGGCCTCAGCAGATGGCCGCCGCCAGGCAGGTGACGGACAAGCTCGTGACGTCCAACAAGACGGTCCAAATGATCACCGAGCCGAAGCAGATCGAGTTGGGCGGGTTGCCCGGCTTCTTCTACTTCTATTCGTTCAAGGACGCCACCAGCGGGCAGGAGGGCGCGCACTCGCACTTCTTCCTATTCAACGGCAAGACCATGATCAGCATGGTGTTCCAGACCCTGCCCCGGGAGCGGTTCGCCTCCACCGCCCCGACCTTCGACAAGATCGCAGCCTCCTTCCACACGATCAAGAAGTAATATCCTCCGCACGCACGGATACACGCCCGCCCCGACTCGGGCGTCAGATCCAGGGCGGGAGGGCGGGCAGCCCGGTGGGGGCGCGCAGTTGCGCGCCGACGCAGCGACCGGTGAGCCAGCCGGCAAGCTGTTGCACCGTCCCGGAGACCCGTACCGGGACGGCTGACACCGGGCCGAAGGACACCGGTCCGGAGTCCGGGCTGCGCAGCTCGATCCGAGCGGCCACCCGGGTGTGCATCCAGTCAGCGAGATCTCGCACCAGCACGGTCGCGATGTCGGCAGGCATCGCGTCGATCTGCACACCGGCCCCGACATCTACCCCGAGGTCCACGAGGTGCAACCACAGCTCACGCACCCGCGCCCACGGCACCGAACGGGCACGCACCGGGCCATGCCTGGTGCCTACGGTGGCTGCCCAGTGCTCCGCGGACAGCTGCTGAGCGGTCGCGGCGAACGCGGCGCCGGTGCAGCGCAGGTCGTCGAGCTGCTCGGCCTGCGGTCGAGCCGCGCCGGCTTCGATGTCGGTATCGCGGGCCTGGGCCGACGGGTACATCGGGGTCTCGATTCCGGTCCGCGCCCAGGTGAGCAAGCGGCTCAGTGCCTCGGCATTGCGAGCGACGTGGGTCACCACGTGACCGCGGGTCCAGCCGGGCAATCGGGAGGGTCCGCTCAGGTCGTCCAGCTCCATGACGGCCTGCTCGAACCGCGCCTGGCCTTCGGCGACCCAAGACAACTCCCGATCGGGCCTGCTCATCCGGCGATGCTACAAAATCGCAGCAGGACGGTAGGCGGCAGCGTGGGGATACCGGGCGACAACCGCGTCGACCGCGGCGACGACCGCCGCGACCTGCTCGGCAGCCGCCCCGGTGAACGGAAGGCGATCGGCGAGCAGCGCGTCCAGATCGGCCCGATCCATCGGTAACCGGCTGTCTGCCGCCAGCCGGTCGAGCAGGTCGTTGCCGGCGCCCTTCTCCCGCATCGCGACGGCGACGGCGACGGCGTGCTCCTTGATCACCTCATGTGCGTTCTCCCGTCCCATCCCGGCCCGTACGGCTGCGACCAGGATCTTCGTGGTGGCCAGGAACGGTAGGTAGCGCTGCATCTCCCGGTCGATCACCTCCGGGTAGGCGCCGAACTCGGCAAGTACCGTGAGGAACGTCTCAACCAACCCGTCGAAGGCGAAAAACGCGTCCGGCAGCGCCACCCGGCGCACCACCGAGTCCGACACGTCCCCTTCGTTCCACTGCCCGCCGGCCAGCTCGGCCACCATCGAGGCGTATCCGCGTAGCACCACCGCCAGGCCGTTGACCCGCTCGCAGGAGCGCGTATTCATCTTGTGCGGCATAGCACTGGACCCGACCTGGCCGGGTTGGAATCCCTCGGTGACCAGTTCGTGGCCGGCCATCAGCCGGATCGTGGTCGCCAACGACGACGGACCCGCGGCCAGCTGCACCAGGCAGGTCAGCACCTCATGGTCCAGCGACCGTGGGTAGACCTGGCCGACGCTGGTGAGCACCCGAGCGAAGCCCAGATGTTCGGCCACCCGCTGCTCCAGCCGGGGGAGCGCTGCTGGATCACCACCGAGCAGATCCAGGATGTCCTGAGCGGTGCCCATCGGGCCCTTGATGCCGCGCAGCGGGTAGCGGGCGAGCAGCTCCTCGAGCCGGGTGAAGGCCACCAGTAGCTCGTCGGCCGCGGTGGCGAACCGTTTGCCCAACGTGGTGGCCTGGGCCGCGACATTGTGGCTGCGCCCGGTCATCACCAGCTCGGCGAACTCCGCGGCGCGCGCCGCCAGGGTGGCCAGCACGGCGACGCAGCGGTCCCGTACGCGCGCCAGCGACAGCCGGATCTGCAGCTGCTCGACGTTCTCGGTGAGGTCTCTGGACGTCAGTCCCTGATGGATCTGCTGGTGACCGGCCAGCGCGTTGAACTCCTCGATGCGCGCCTTGACGTCGTGCCGGCTCACCCGTTCCCGGGCCGCGATGGATGCGAGATCCACCATGGGCACCACCCGCTGGTAGTCGTCGAGTACATACTGCTCGACCGGTAGGCCGAGATCAGCCTGGGCTCGCAGCACCGCCAGCCACAGCTGCCGCTCCAGTACCACCTTGTACTCCGGCGACCAGAGCCGGACCAGCTCGGCGGAAGCGTACCGCGCCGCCAACACGTCGAGGATCACCACCGCAGCCTACGACCGCCTCACCTGCCGTGGCCCCACCCTCCACGCCCCGCATGTCGCGCCCACCTGCCCGGTGTGTCGCGCCCACCTGCCCGGTATGTCCGGCGCCGAGACGCGTATTTCTCAGCCGCTGGCAGCACTCAGATCAGTCAGCCACCGAAAGGAATGAGGCATGCGCGTGATCGAGGCGGATACCCTGCTCGCGGTTCGGGCCAGCCGCCTTTTCGACGGGGATCGGGGATTCGGGCCGAGCACCGTCCTGATCAACGACGGCAAGATCGTCGACGTCGACACCACCGGTGCTGCGCCGCCGGCACACGCTGAAGTGCTCGACCTGGGCAACGATGTCTGCCTGCTGCCCGGGCTCATCGACGTGCACGTCCACCTCGCCTTCAACGCCAGCGCCGATGTCGTGGGTGGGCTGGCTGCCGTCGACGACGCGCAGCTGTTGAACCAGATGGCGTCGGCGGCACATCAGGCCCTGCAAGCAGGCATCACCACCGTGCGAGATCTGGGCGACCGCAGCTTTCTGGCGCTGGGATTGCGCGACCAACTCGACGCGTGGGGCGATCCGGGACCGCACATCGTCGCCTCCGGTCCGCCGATCACCACCCGCTCTGGTCACTGCCATTTCCTGGGTGGGGTGGCCACCGGAGTACACGAGCTGCGTGCAGCGATCCGCGAGCGGGCCGAGCGCGGCTGTGAGGTCGTCACCATGATGGTCAGCGGTGGTCACCTCACGCCGGGCAGCAGCGTGCACGACTCGCAGTACGATCTCGCCGATCTGCGCCTGATCACTACCGAGGCACACCGTCTCGGGCTGCGCACAGCGGCCCACGTGCATAACCCACGCTCGATCGCCGATGCCGTCGCCGCCGGTGTCGACACCCTTGAGCACGTCACGTTCCGCACCCCGGACGGCGTGGATGCCGATGCCGCGACCGTGGCGGCGATCGCCGAGTCCGGTGCCGTGGTGAGCGTGACGGTCGGCGACGTACCTGGCCGCGGGGGCATGCCGGCTTCCATCGCTCGCCGCCTCGAGATCATGATCGACAGCTGGGCTCGGCTGCATCGCCATGGTGTTCGCATTGTGCCGGGCACCGACGCCGGGGTATCCCCGAGCAAGCCGCACGACGTGCTGCCTTACGGGCTCACTGCGCTCGGCGGGCTGGGCATGACGAACCTCGAGGCGCTACGGGCGGCCACCTCGGTCGCGGCGGACGCCTGCGGGCTCACCGGCCGCAAAGGCCGGCTGACACCGGGGTCCGATGCCGATCTGCTCGCGATCACGGGCGATCCGCTGGCCGACATCCACGCAGTCCACGACGTCGCCGCCGTCATGCGGGGCGGCCGCTGGGTGCGCTGAGGTCGGTGCGGTCGAGCAGATCCGAGCAGTCAAATTTTGCGCAACCGAGCACGACACACTGGGCGCAGGAGCGCGACACGCGGGGCGTTAGGGCACGACACGCCGGATGAGGTCGAGGGTCTCGTCGGCCCAGCCCAGGACGTCCAGTCCCGCGGTGATGTTGGCTGGGGGCCGGGTCAGGAGGGTGTCGCGGCGGATCAGGCGCGCGAAGTCCACCCGGACCGGCCCGATCCGCGGGGTGCGCCCGTCGCGCTGGTAAAACACCACCCCGGCGCGCACCATGATGTCGATAAGTTCCTGAGCGACGATGCCGTAACCCACTGTGGTCGAATGGATGCCGTCCAGCGAGAACAGCCCACCCGTGCGCCGCCCGGTGGCGTCGCTGGTGAGGAACCGCGAGTCGGGCACCGGAGACAACGCTGCCAGCTCGGGCGGCAGCGGGTACGGTCGCCACCAGCTGGGACGCGCTGCCGGGCTTTCCAGATAGCGGCGGGACGCGAGCCGATCGAGCACGCCCGCGATGTCCAGTAGGTACCAGTCCCGGCCCTGCCGCCGGCCGTCGGAGACCACCAGAGTGATCGCGTCGTTGTACTGGTCGATAGCGCTGTCGACAGCCCGCGCCTCGTCCCCGGTGATCGACGGATCGCGACCTACCTCGAACTTGCTGTCGGAGATCCACGGGCGGGTGTAGTACGGGAAATACCGCGAGTCCGGCGCGAGCTTGCCGTCCACCCCTCGGGCGATCGGCGCGATGGTCACGTGCGGGACCGTGCACCAGATGACGTGCCGGGCCCGGACCGCGCGCACCTTGTCCACGACGTGCGCCAACTCAGCGATGAAATGGGTAGGCCGCCAGACCGTGAAGGCCCCGTTGCGCGCGAGGTCGTCGTAGCCCGGACCGCTCCACACCACGCTCAACTGGGTCACCGCACCCAGTGCGTTGTTCGCACCCAGGAACACCACCAGCGTCTCGATGCCGTGATCGGGATCGTCACCGGTTTGGGCACCCAGCGCAGTTGCGGCGTCGAACACGGTGCTGCGCCGATCGGCTTCGGTGGTCCTGGGCAGCATCCGAAGCGCGGCGCGCGCACTGTGGTTCTGCACGATCTGGTGCACCAGGTCGTCGGTCGGCTGCCCGATCTCGGCCGCGCAGCTGTCCGCGGTGCGATCCAGCGCATCGCGCAACCCCCAGCCATACATTGCAAGTACATGGTTGGTGGCCGATGGCGCAGGTAGCACCGAGCCGGGGCCGCGTTCCCAGTAGTCCTCCACCTGGTCGGCGAACTGCCGGGCGGCAAACAACGCCATCGGCAACTCCCACCAGCTCAGCTCCGGACCGAAACGTTCCTCGAGCACGCGCATCAGCAGCTCGATGTTCAGCGGCAGCCCACCTGGGCCGCCGTAGAGGGGGTAACGCAGCCCATCCCAACCCAGCTCATAGGCGATGGTTGCCGAATAGGACAGATCGGTCTGGTAGACCGCGCCGCTGGCGTATCCCTGGGTCACCGAATCACCGATAGTGACCAGCCGGTTGGTCGGCGCACCCTGCCAGGTGGTGTCGACCGGGATGCCGAGAGTGGGATCCCACCTCGGCTCACGGGCTTCGGTCGTGATGACGACATCGTCTGGAGTGCTCATCGCAGCGCCGGCTCAACCGGCCGTATCGGCTGGCTTGGACCGCTGCGCCTGCCGCAATGCGTCGATCACCATTTCCAGCCAGCGCAGGCTGCGGCGGTAACTCTCGGTGTCCTGAGCAGACGGCGCCGGAGGCAGGACGCGGTCAGCCGAACCGGTGATGCTGACCCGCCCGGAGACGTCCAGCACCACGTGCAGAGTTTCCAGCATCCAGCCCCATTCAGCAGCAGACGGGTAACCCCGGCCCGGCAGCTGGACCACGCCACCGTGGCGGGGCAAAGTGCCGAGCACCCGGGTCAAGCTGTGCTCCAGGTCGTGCAGCACCCAGCCTTCCCACAGCTGGCGGACCGGCCCGGTCTCCTTGGTGCCGCACCAGTAGTCCACGACATAGGCCAGCCGGCCGTCGATGGTGCCGATGGGTACCGGCAGTCCGGTGACCTCGGCCAACGGGTCGTCGGTGCAACCGGCGAGCTGCCAGCGCACCAGTTCGCGCAGCCACGACCACTGTTCGCGGAGGAAGCGAACACCTTCCGGCGACAACGTCAGCAACAGTTGCTCGCCTTGGCGGTCGCATATGACCATTGTCTTGCTCAGCCTCCAACCCCACGAATGATCGTCGGGAGGCTATCGCGTCAGGCACCCGCGGACGGGCCATCTTCGCGGCGCGTCGCTCTCAATCCGATATCGCGGCGGTAATGCCCGCCAGGCAGGTGAATCTGCTCGACACGCAGGTAGGCCTGCTCGCGCGCGGCCGCCAGATCGACGCCGGTGCCCAGCACTGAGAGCACCCGGCCACCGGTCGAGACGACCGTGCCGTCGTGACGTCGCCGGGTGCCTGCGTGCAGCACTCCGAGGCCGGTGGATCCGGTGATCACATCTCCGATTCTGGGCGTACCGGGATACCCCTCGGCGGCCACCACGACGACCACTGCGGCCCCGGCCTCCCAGTCCAGCGGTGGCTGCTGGGCCAGCGTCCCGGTGGCGGTGGCCATCAGCAACCCGGCCAGCGGGGTGCGCAGCAGGGCCAGCACCACCTGGGTCTCCGGATCGCCGAAGCGGCAGTTGAACTCGATGACCTGCGGGCCCTTGGCGGTCAGCGCCAGGCCGGCATACAGCAGCCCGGAAAACGCCGCACCGCGGCGGGCCAGCTCGTCCACCACGGGCTCCACCACCTGCGCGACCACGTCGGCGGCCAGTGACTCGGGCGCCCAGGGCAGCGGCGCGTAGGCGCCCATCCCGCCGGTGTTCGGCCCGACATCTCCTTCACCGACTCGCTTGAAATCCTGAGCGGGTAGCAGCGGCACCACCGTGCGGTTGGCGTCGACCAGGCAGAAAAGCGAGAACTCCGGACCGTCGAGGTAGGACTCCAGCAGCACTGGGTGGCCACCGTCGAGCAGGGTCAGAGCGTGCGCCCGGGCTACTTCCAGATCTTCGGTGACCACGACTCCCTTACCCGCGGCCAGCCGATCGTCCTTGACCACCCACGGCGACCCGAAATGGCTCAACGCCGCATCCAACCGGCCGGGGTTGTCCACCAACTCGCTGCGCGCGGTCGGCACGCCCGCGACGGTCATCACGTCCTTGGCGAATGCCTTGGAGCCTTCGATCTGCGCCGCGCCGGCGCAGGGACCGAAGCAGGCGATCCCGGCTGCGCGTACCGCGTCGGCCGCCCCGGCAACCAACGGCACTTCCGGCCCGATCACCACAAGATCGGCGGCCCAGGACACGGCGAGTTTCGCGACGGCGGCAGGATCCGTGACGTCCACCCCGAGCTGCTCGGCCAAGGCGGCGGTACCGGCGTTGCCGGGCGCGCAGGACAGCGAAGTGACCACCGGGTCCCTGGCCAGCGCCAGCACCAGCGCATGCTCCCGGGCACCGGCGCCGATCACGAGGATTCGCACGGTGCGAAGGGTACGTCTCCTTACCGGGTGATCACCGCCAACCCGGAAAAATGACCAACTCACCGATTGTGACGGTCGGTACACTATAGGGGGGCGCTGTGATACCCCGGCCTGGGTTAATTGCAACGCTGCGTGCGGATGGGGCACCACATGAGCAGTCCAGCCCAGCCTGTCTCGCGGGCCGAGCTGGCGCGTGCCTGGGCGCATGCGGTGGGCCCGACCACCGAAGTGCCGTTACCGCCGGAGACGATCGAACGATGCCTCCGGGACAACGTCGACCGGCTCGTCGACGCGCTCCAGCAGGAGCCGTTCAGTCCGGATTCGGTGGCAGACACCGCCGCCGCGCTGGTGGCCCGGGGCATAGCAGGTGATGACAGCCTGGCTTGTACCGTCGAACTGCTCGGCCGGGTGCTGCCCACGCTGCCCGAGCTCAGTGCCATCGACGGACTGACCGGCAAGATCGCGTCCGCGCTCGGCGCCGTCGTCACCGGGTACCGCGCTGCGGTGCGCCGCCGTCACTTCGATGAGCGCAATGCCTGGTTCCGGGAGGTGTTCGATTCCGCCCCGATGGGCATGGTGATCAGCCGGTTGGACGGCACCGTCGTCGAGACCAACGGCGCGCTGACCGAACTGCTGTACTACCGACCCGCCGATCTCGCCGGGCGCGAGCTGGCCGAGATTCTCCATCCCGATGACGCGGCGTTGCTGCAAGCCGGTTACCAGGCGCTCATCGACGGCAAACGGGGGCGCCTGCAACGCAGGACCCGGGTGATCACCGGGCGTGGGGACGCCACATGGGTCGCGCTGACGGTGTCGCTGCTGCGTGACGTGACGGGCCAGGCAACCCACCACGTCACGATGGTGGAGGACATCGCCGAACGCCAGCTGCTCGAGCAGCGGGTGCGTCATCAGTCGCTGCACGACCTGCTGACCGGGTTGCCCAACCGGCTGCATTTCGCGATCCACCTCGAAGAGCAGCTCGAGCGCGACCACAACGCCGCCTTCATGATCTGCAAGATCGACTTGGACTGTTTCGGGATTGTCACCGACGGCCTCGGTATCAGCATCGGTGATCTGCTGCTGCGATCGGTCGCCGCGCGGCTGGAAACGCTGGTCGCCGACGAGCGGGCCTTCGTCGCACGTATCGATGCCGATGAGTTCGCCATTCTCATCGAAGAATCGCCGACTACTCCCAACGCAGCCACCTTGGCCGCGCGCATCAACGCCGAGCTCTCCGAACCGGTCTACCTCGCCGGCCGGGGACTCGCCGTCTCGGCCTGCGTCGGCATCGTACGACGCACCGCCGGCGAGACCGAGGCGAAAGAGCTGATCCGAGCCGCCGAAGCAACGCTGCACCGGATCAAGCGGACTGGCCGTGGGCAGTGGGGACTGTACGACCCGTCCGCCGACGCCGAAGATCGGGCTCGGTACGCGCTGGCCACTTCGATGCCCGCGGCCTGGGAGGACGGCCAGGTCACCCTGTCCTATCAGCCGCTGGTACGACTCGATCCGGCAGCAGCCGACACCGGTCACACCGTGGCGCTCGCGGCGCTGCTGGGTTGGGATCACCCGGAGCACGGCGTAGTGCAGCACGACGATTGCCTCGCGCTCGCTGAGCAGACCGGCCTGGTCCTCACGATCGGGCGGTGGATGCTTCGGCAAGCCTGCGAGCAGCTGCGAGCGTGGCGTGATGAACGCGGCGCGGCGGTACCGCCGGTGTGCATCGACCTGACCACCTATTTGACGCAAGACCCCGACCTGGTCGAGCTGGTGCAGGACACCCTGACGGCAACGCAGCTAGGGCCGGCGGACATCCAGCTCGGGATGCCGACCGAGGTGATCGTCGCAGCGCACGGCGACGCAGTGGACAACGTGGGCACACTGGCGGATATCGGGGTGCGCATCGTGCTCACTCGCTACGGCCAGGCGGTGGGCAATCTGAGCCTGCTCGAATCGTTGCCGGTGGCAGGCGTGGAGCTGGCCGAGCCGCTGGTGCGCATGGCTGCGACCAGGCCCGACTCGGTGGTGCGCCCCGCATTGGCCGACCTGGTGCCGTTGATTCGCCGCACCGGCGGCGCCGTGGTGGTGACCGGTATCGACTCCGCGGAGCAGGCGCAGTGGTGGCGGAACATCGGTGCCGACTCCGGGCGGGGCGCGGCGCTAGCGCGCTAGCGCTTGGCCCAGCAGGTACGTTGCGGCCAACCGCACCGGGCCGCCGTCCGGAGACGCCTGCCGCTCGATCGCGGCGGCCATCTCTGCGGCCCGATCACCAGCCGCCTGCTTGGCGGCGCGGTAGGCCGCCGAGTGCGCGCCGTAGAACGCGGTCATCTGCTGGGGCGAATCGAAATGCCAGGGCAGCGAGCGGCGCTCGACGCTGATGTCGGTGAATTCGGCGCTCAGCCGTTGCCGCAGTATTTCCGGGTCTCCCCAGCTCAGACTGTCGGGGGCGGCCGGGTCCGGAGGTACGAATCGCTTGATGATCTCGGCCCGCGCCGCGATACAACCGTCGGCGCTCCAGGCTGTAAGGAGCAGCCGCCCACCCGGCTTGAGCACCCGATTCAGCTGCGCCAAGGCCACCTCGGGTCGACTGGCGAAGATGACACCGAAAGCGGACAAGACGACGTCGATGGTGTTGTCGGGTAGTGGCAGGTCCTCGACGTCAGCCTCGATCCAGTCGACCGCCGGTCCAGTGCGCTGCCGGCCCAGCTCGACCATCCGTGGGGCGATGTCGGCTGCGGTAACCCGCGCGCCGCGCGCCGCGGCTCGGATCGCGACGTTGCCGGTGCCGGCCGCGACGTCGAGCACGTGCTCGCCAGGTTGGGGTGCGGCCGCGTCGACCAGCGCGTCGGCCACCGGTTCCAGTCGCCGCGCCAGACCGGAGTAGTCCGCGGATCCCCACAGCTTTGCGGTGGCGGCCCTTTTGTCGTCCTGCGTCATGCGGCGCGGCGCAGCGTCGCCACTTCGCGTGCCAGGTCCTGACATGCC
This sequence comes from Pseudonocardiaceae bacterium, assembly GCA_035606945.1. Lineage (GTDB taxonomy): Bacteria > Actinomycetota > Actinomycetes > Mycobacteriales > Pseudonocardiaceae. The sequence goes on along the minus strand of DATNDR010000094.1, from coordinate 26,980 downwards.
GAGTCCCGCCGCGCGCCCGCAGCCTCCTGCAACGGCGCTAGCCGGGCTAGTACCGATACCGAGCGGAGACCCTTCGCCAGCCTGATCACCTGCTGTGCGGTGCGCAGCCCTGCCCCGAGCTCACCACTGCGCAACTGCGCGGCGGCGAGCAGGCCGGAGTTATTTACCGCGCACCCCACGGCATGACTTGCCCCTTCTATGGCGCCGGACAGGGCACGCGCGGCTCGATCGAAACGGCCCAAGGCGAAAAACGTGCGGCCCTCCATGTGCAAGACGGCGGCACCGAAGTGCCCCCACGGTAGGGGTTCGTCGCTCGCTGCTTGGTAGGACTCGTCGGCTCGGCGCAGCGCAGCGATGGCCTCCCCCGCCGCACCGAGCAGCGCCAGGGCGTAAGCGCAGTCGTATTCCAGCTTGAAGCGAGCCAAGGCGCTTTGTGCAGCCGATGCACCGAGCTGAAACAGCTTCAGCGCCTCATTCGGCTGGCCAATGCCTAGCTCCAGCCAGCCCAGTTCGTCTAGGGCGACCACGGCGCGAAGCATGTCATCCGCTTCCCCCGCACAGTCCATGCTGCGGACGAAGTGCTGACGGGCGAGGTCCCGCAACCCGGCGCTCGCGGCGGCGCTCCCGGCAGTCTGGTACGCGTCGCTCAGCGCGAGCAGCAATTGCTTCTTGACCGGTTCTCTCATGGTGACGCGGAGCAGTGCCTCGCTAGCCCAGGCATGCGCGGTGACTGCGTTAGTCATCGGAATACCACCGAAGTCACCGAGAAGCTTGCCGAACCGCTCGGTAGTTGCGGCTACTTGAGAGACATCAGCTGCGCCGACCCTCTGTGGCACCGGGGTTGGGGTGTTTCTGATGCGGATCGGGTCTGCCGGACCGAACAGTGGCTTACCGTGCAGCACGGTGACGGCATGCCGGAGCAGGTTATCGTCACTGAGGTCGTCGGATTGCAGATTGTCCTGGACGGTCGGTGCTCGATCTGGTTCATACGCCAGCCCCATCCAGGCCCGCGGCACTCCCAGCCCGTCTGCGATGCGCTCCAGCAGGACAACCGATTGCACCTGACGGCCAGAGATGATCTCTGAGACCTCCGATTGTTTCTGCCCAGTAGCGAGCGCGATGCTGGCCTGGCTCACCCCAGCATCACGCAAGATGCGATAGACGGCGCCGATATCACGGTGGGCAAGGGCGCGCCGCGACATCGGGCCGGTCAGCAAGTCGGCAAAGGTGGCCAAGACGCTCTCCGGATACCTGTCAAGGGCTAGGCGCCACACCATGAGGGGTCCTGCGCAGTGTAGCCACGCCAGTACTTTCGAGTGGTCAGGCAACGACACCGGAGGTACCCATGTTCGACATCACCACCGCCCAGCCGCTCGCCACTTTCTGCGATAAGTGCGACTGCGGCTGCCCGCAGCTGTTCGTCGATGAATCCGCCCCACCCGAGCAGCGTGTCGTGCTCACCGACGACTTCGGTTCCCGGGTCCGGATGAGCGCCGCGCAGTTCGGCGACCTGCTCGCCCAAGCCAAGAGCGGTGCGCTGGACACCGTCATCTGATCCGCACCACCTTGGCGTCGCCGAGTTCGACAAGATAGTCGCGTCGGACTCGGCGACAGTCATGTTCAAACCAGTCGTTGGTCGCGGTAGCACCAGCGCCATGTTTCACCGGGCTCGGCGGAGCGCATCACCGGGTGTTCGCAGCGGACATAGTGCGCCGTAGCGTGCCGGTGCGGGCTGGAATCACAGCAGGCCACGTGCCCGCAGGTCAAGCACATCCGTAGATGGGCCCACACCGACTCGCCCAGCGCTCTACAGTCTTCGCAGCTCGCCGGTTGTGGCGGCTCCGGCGCCGGGTCGGGTAGCTGCGCCACGTGTTCACAGGTCGTCAAATTTGCCCCCGGTGCATGCTGGCCCCATGGACGGTATGCGGCTGATCCTGCTCGTGCTCGGGGCGCTCATGGTGACCGCGGTGAGTCGACGCTTGCGCGTCCCCGCGCCGCTCACGTTAGTCGTCGCGGGTTTGGCCATCTCCGCAATCCCCGGCGTCCCGAATTACGAGCTCGACCCGGACCTGGTGCTGTATGGGATCTTGCCGCCGCTGCTGTACTCCGCCGCGCTGGACAGCTCGGCGATCCAGATCAGGGCGAACATCCGCTCGATCGGGTTGCTCGCCGTGGGATTGGTGCTGTTCAGCACCGTGTGCGTCGGGCTGGTCGCCTGGTGGTTGGTGCCCGGCCTGCCGCTGCCCTCAGCCGTGGCGTTGGCGGCTGTGGTGGCCCCGCCGGATGCGGTGGCCGCGGTGGCGATTGGTCGGCGTCTGGGACTGCCCCGCCGGGTGATGACGCTGCTGACCGGGGAGAGCCTGTTCAATGACGCCACCGCGCTGACCGCACTTCGCGTCGCGGTGGCTGCCGGCGTGGGGACCGGCTTCTCGCTGTGGTCCGGGCTGGGTGGTTTCGTGCTGACCGCAGCCGGTGGCGTGGTGTTGGGTGCGGTGCTCGGCCGGGTGGTGCACCAGGTTCGGCTGCGACTGCGCGAGCCCAAGCTGGAAAGCGCCTTGGGCCTGGTGGTGCCCTTCGCCGCGTACGCGCTGGCAGAGCAACTGCACAGCTCGGGGGTGCTCGCGGTGGTCGTGACCGGGTTGTACCTGGGCCATCACGCCCCGCAGGCCGGCTACGCCACCCGGCTGCTGGACCAAGCGGTGTGGCAGTCCGCGGACACGGTGCTCGAAGCGTTCGTCTTCGCGCTGATCGGCCTGCAACTACCGGCCGTGGTCCGTGGGGTAGGTGCCGTCGGCCCGCTGCTGATCGCCGCGGCGGCAGTGATCGCGACGGCGGTGCTGGCGCGAGTGATATGGGTGTTCCCGGCGACTTACCTGCCCAGGATGCTGTCGCGCCGGGTGCGTACCCGGGACCCGGCGCCGCGCTGGCAGGTGCCGGCGGTGATCTCCTGGGCGGGGATGCGCGGAGTGGTCACCCTGGCCGCGGCCTCGACAGTGCCCCGCGTCACCGACTCCGGCGCCCCGTTCCCGGGCCGTGCCGAGATCATTTTTCTGGCGTTCTGCGTCACCGTGGCAACCCTGCTGCTGCACGGCCTCACATTGCCGTGGGTGATCCGCCGCCTCGGCGTCGAGGGTCGCGAGTCCTTCCAGGATGCGTTGGCCGAAGCCGACGCCGTCCACGCCGCGACGCAAGCCGCGCTGGAACGGCTGGAAACCGCCTCCGACGGCGCGCCGGATTCGGTGACCGCCCGGTTACGCAAACTTGCCGAGCACCGTAGCCACAGCGTCTGGGAGCGGCTCGGGCGCCCGGAAACAGAACTCGGCGAGGCTCCCAGCGTCATCTACCGCCGGTTGCGGCTGGACATGCTCGCCGCCGAACGCGAAACCCTGGTGGGGTTGCGCGACGCGGGCCGCATCAACGACGAAGTCCTCTCCCGCACCCTCCACGACCTCGACCTAGAAGAAGCCATGCTCACCCGCTGACCCGCCCCCTCCTCCCAGACCCCTCCTCCCGACATGGAGACATATCGGGGTTTTTAGACCCCTCATCACCCCGATATGTCTCCATGTCGGGGATCAAAGACCGTGGAGGGTGATCGTTTGGTCGCGGCTGGGGCCGACTCCGATCGCGGAGATCCGCGCTCCGCACAGTCGCTCGAGCCGGGTTATGTAGGCGCGGGCGTTGGGTGGCAGCTCGTCGAGGGTGCGGCACTCCGACAGGTCCTCCCACCAGCCGGGCAACTCCTCGTACACCGGGACCGCATGGTGCACGTCGGTCTGGGTCATCGGCATCTCCTCGGTGCGCCGGCCGTTGACCTCGTAGGCCACGCAGATCGGCACGGTGTCCAGACCGGACAGCACGTCGAGCTTGGTCAGGAAGAAGTCGGTGATCCCGTTCACCCGGGCCGCGTAACGCCCGATCACCGCGTCGAACCAGCCGACCCGCCGGGCTCGCCCGGTGGTGACCCCGACCTCTCCGCCGGTCTTGCGCAACCGCTCACCCATGGCGTCGTGCAGCTCGGTGGGAAACGGACCCGAACCGACTCGCGTGGTGTAGGCCTTGAGAATCCCCACCACAGCGGTGATCTTCGTGGGACCGATGCCGGCCCCGGCGCAGGCGCCGCCTGCGGTCGGGCTCGACGAGGTGACGAAGGGGTAGGTGCCGTGGTCGACGTCGAGCAGGGTGCCCTGGCTGCCCTCCAGGAGCACCGTCTCGCCGCGCCGCAGCGCCTGGTCCAGGACCAGCCGGGTGTCGGCGATCCGGTGGGCGAAGTGGGCACCTTGGTCGAGCACGGTGTCCACCACCTGCTCGGCGTCCAGCGCTCGCCTGTTGTAGACCTTGACCAGGACCTGGTTCTTGAATTCCAGCGCGACCTCTACTTTTTGCCGCAGGATTTTCTCGTCCAGCAGGTCCTGCACCCTTACCCCTACCCGCGCCACCTTGTCCTGGTAGGCCGGCCCGATACCGCGCCCGGTCGTACCGATCTTGGATTTGCCGAGGTAGCGCTCGGTGACGCGGTCGATCTCGACGTGGTAGGGCATGATCAGATGCGCGTCTGCGGAGATGAGCAGCCGCGTCGTGTCCACCTTGCGGGCTTCCAGCCCAGCCAGCTCGTCGAGCAGCACGCCGGGGTCCACCACCACGCCGTTGCCGATGACATTCGTCACGTCTGGAGTGAGGATTCCCGAGGGGATGAGGTGCAGCGCGAAGTCCTGCCCGTTGGGCAGCACCACGGTGTGACCTGCGTTGTTGCCGCCCTGGTAGCGGACCACCCACTGGGCCCGCTCGCCGAGCAGGTCGGTGGCCTTGCCTTTGCCCTCGTCGCCCCATTGGGCGCCGATCAGCACGATCGCCGGCATGTGGTACTCCACTGTGGTCGGTTCGGGCGCACCGAGGCGAGCGTAGACCTTCAGGGGGCGGATGTGGTTGAGGCTGTGGTGCTGACCTGCGGGTCTGCTCGCTGGCCCGGACCTGGGCCGGTCACCGCGGTGCCGGCGTGTCCTGGTCGCGAGGAACTCGACCCGCTGCTGGCCGGCTTAAATGATCAGCGTTTGGTGGTCTGCGGCACCGACGCCGACCTCGCCGCGGTGCTGCTTCGGCTGCTGCGCACCGAGGCGCTGGCGAGGGTGGCGGTGGGTTTCGTGCCGGCGGAGCCAACCTCGGCGGTGGCGCGGCTGTGGGACCTGCCGATCGCGCCCGCGGCGGCGGCCTCGCTCGCGCGCTACGGCGAGCCGGATCTGGTTCCCCTGGTGCGTGACGATGCAGGTGGCGTGCTGGTCGGGCGCGGCGTGGTGGCGCCAGTGGACGGGGTGGCCTACTGCGACGACGAGCTGGTGCTGCGCGGGCGCGCCGCCCGGTTGGAGGTCACGCCGGACCGTGAGTTCGGGCTCGTCGTCCGGGTCGTGCGCCGCGGACTGTCGGTGCACCGGGTTCGGCATGCTGCGGGCCGCGCCGTGCAGCTGGGTTGCCGCCCGACCGGCGTATGGCGGGACGGTGTTGCGGGCCGGACGACCGACCGCTGGACCTGGTACCGCCACACCGAGGACTGGCCCTTGATCCGCAGCCCCCACTAACCCCGCGCGTGTCGCGCCCACGTGTCCGGTGTGTCGCGTTCCTGTGCCCGGTGTGTCGCGGCCGGATGCTCAGCCAGCCGTGCGGTCACTCAAGCCCGAATGCCCCAGCCGCGGCGGGATCACAGTCGTCCAGGAAGTCCCGGCACCGCCGGGCCTCGGGATCCTCGCCGATCTCGGCGGCCGCGCGGGCCAGCGCGGCAAGCGCCCGGAGGAAGCCTCGGTTGGGTCGGTGCGACCACGGCACCGGTCCGTGACCCTTCCAACCGGCGCGACGAAGCTGGTCCAGACCGCGGTGGTAGCCGGTGCGGGCGAAGGCGTAGCCGGCGACGGCGTCCCCCTCGTCGAGAGCCCGTACCGCCAGCGCCGCCCACGCGGCGGAGAACTCGGGGTACGCGGCAGCCACCGTCGACGGATCGTTCGCCGCTTCTAGAGCCGCGTCGGCATCAGGTTGCTCGGGTAGCAACGTGGGGTTGGGTCCCAGCAGGTTGCCGTGCACGTTCATCGCTCCATCCTGCCGTCCGTGGTGTCCCGATTACCACGCTGAAGGCGGTCGGTGTTGGTAGCCGTTAACTGCAGCGGCGAGGCGGGTTGGTAGCTCTTGAAGAGCCGCTAACCTGCCAGGGCGCGGCCGGCGGAGCGGAGATCTTCGCAGGCCTGCACCACCCGGGCGGCCATCGACTGCTCGGCCAGCTTCAGGTAAGACCGGGGGTCGTAGAGTTTCTTGTTGCCGACCTCGCCGTCGATCTTGAGCACACCGTCGTAGTGGCTGAACATGTGCGCGGCGATCGGGCGGGTGAACGCGTACTGAGTGTCGGTGTCCACATTCATCTTGACCACCCCGTACGACAGCGCCTGGTGGATCTCGGCCGGCTCCGAGCCGGATCCGCCGTGGAATACCAGGTCCAGTGGCTTGGAACCGGCGGGCAGAGCCAGCTTGCGGGCGGCTACTTCCTGGCCCATTTGCAGGATCTCTGGGCGGAGCTGCACGTTGCCCGGCTTGTAGACGCCGTGCACGTTGCCGAAAGTCGCGGCGAGCAGGTAGCGGCCCTGTTCCCCACCACCGAGAACCCTAACCGTGTGCTCGTAGTCCTCGGCCGTGGTGTAAAGCTTCTCGTTGATCTCGTGTGAGATCCCGTCCTCCTCGCCGCCGACGACGCCGATCTCCACCTCTAGAATGATCTTCGCCTTGGCGCACGCGGTCAGCAACTCAGCGGCGATAGCCAGATTGCGATGCAACTCGGTGGCCGAGCCGTCCCACATATGGGACTGGAACAGCGGGTTCTCCCCACGGGCCACCCGCTCGTGCGAGATTGCGATCAACGGCCGGACAAAGCTGTCGAGCTTGTCCTCAGGGCAGTGGTCGGTGTGCAGCACGATGTTCACCGGGTACTTCGCCGCCACCACCCGCGCGAACTCGGCCATTGCCACCGAACCAGTGACCATGTCCTTGACCCTGCCCCCGGAAACGAACTCCGACCCGCCCGTGGACAGCTGCACGATGCCGTCGCTACCCGCCTCGGCGAAGCCGCGCAAAGCCGCGTTGAGGGTTTCCGACGAGGTGACATTGATCGCCGGGTAGGCGAACTGGTTGGCCTTCGCCCGATCCAGCATCTCGCTGTAAACCTCGGGCGTCGCAATCGGCATAACGGGCGACCTCCGCTTTCGGCGTGTGTCGGCCAGCGCCGCACACGGTGAGTAGCTGCCGGCTGGGCCGGCGATCGGACCGCAGTATTGCCCACCGCCGGAGGCCAGACGCGATCGGATGCGCATGAAGTGGCCACAGTACGTTTCGGGCGTGGCCCCCGACGAACCACTGGAGCGCAAGACGGTGCAGCAATCGGTTGAAATGACCCTCGGCCACCTGCGGGTGCTGGATGCCCCACCCGCCCCTGACCCAGACAGTCCGTTGACTCTGGAAGACCTCTATCGCCAGCACCGGATGCGCCTGGTGCGGCTGGCGGTTCTGCTGGTCGACGAGACCAGCACCGCCGAAGATGTCGTGCAGGAGGCGTTCACCGGGCTGCACCGGCATTGGACAGGATTGCGTGACGAGGCGGCCGCGTTGGGTTACCTGCGCACCGCGGTGGTCAACGGCTCGCGCTCGGTGTTACGCCGCCGCAAGACCGCTCGCGGCTACGTGCCACCGCATCAGGCCAATGCGCGCTCGGCTGAGTCCCTGGCGATGCTCACCACGGAGCACCAGGCGGTGGTCACCGCGCTGGGCCAGCTGCCGCCGCGGCAGCGCGAGGTACTGGTGCTGCGCTATTACGGAGGGATGAGCGAGGCAGAGATCGCCACGGCCACGGGAGTCAGCCGCGGAACCGTCAAGTCCAGCGCCAGCCGTGCGCTGGACGCCCTCCAGCGAATGCTGGAGGGGTCGTGAGTGCATAACCGTGAGTGCATAACAGTGTTCGGGCACCGACGGCCACTCACGTGGTCGCCGTGACCGGCGACCACGTCGGCCGGAAGTTATCCGCCGCATTGCGCGCCCAGGCATCCGGACTGGGCGCAAGCCCGTCCGAGGCATCTAGCCCCGTTCCCGCACCGGTGAGATCCGGTCGGAGGTCACTGCATGCCCGGCCGAGACCGTCGGTCCGGGCAGTGCTCGTCCTGGTGGTCTTGCTGGGAGCAACGGCCGGCGCGCTGGCCGGCGTGATCAGTACCTGGTGATCAGCGACCCTCGGCTGCGGGTGCCGTCAGGGTCGCCCGCTACCGTGGCACCGTGATGCCCCGCCACACCGTCACGTCGCTGGCTGTCGGCCCGTCCTGGCTCGATCCGGAGCAACTGCTGCGGATGATGGGTCCGTACGTGATCGCGGGCCTGTGCCTGATCATCTTCGCGGAATGCGGCCTGCTGATCGGATTCTTCCTGCCCGGCGACTCGCTGCTGTTCACCGCTGGCCTTTTTGTAGCGGGTGGCCTCATCGGCGCGCCCATCTGGCTGGTATGCCTGCTGGTCACGGTGTGCGCTGTGGCGGGCAACGTGGCTGGCTACTACCTGGGCTACAAGGCCGGCCCCGCGCTGTTCGACCGGCCGGACTCCCGACTGTTCAGACGCGAGCATGTGGACAAGACGCACGCCTTTTTCGACAAGTACGGCGCCCGAGCGATCATACTGGGCCGTTTCGTACCGGTCGTGCGGACGTTCATCACCGCGGTCGCCGGGGTGGGTCGTATGGAGCCCCGCAGATACTTCACCTACTCGCTCATCGGTGGCGTTATCTGGGCCACTGGAGTGACGCTGCTGGGTTACTGGCTGGGCGCCATCTCCTTTGTCAAGAATCACGTGGAGATGATCCTGGTCGGCATCGTCGCGCTGTCGTTCGTGCCGATCTTCATCGAGGCGGTCAGGACCCGCAGAGCGAGCCGCGCGGTCCCGGGTGCGGGTGTCCCGCAAGACCCGGGTGCGGGTGTCCCGCAAGACACCTCTACGTGACATCGTTCGCTCGGCACCGAACCACGGGATGGCCAGCACAGCCTCACCGCGGTTAGGGTGACTACCTCGGTCGAGTAGCGAGATGGGTGTAGATGCCGCCTCCTGACGCACCGGTGACCCGTGCACAGCAGCACGCCAACCGCAGTACCCGACGGCTTGCCGCCGGGGCCGTGGTGGGCGCGTTGGCGGTGCTGGTTGCGGTCGGGGTTCCTACCGGCAAAGCCGCTCTACTCGCCGTCGCACCGAACCTGCCCCTCCCGACCACCGCCCAGCCACTGCGTGCTCCCGCGCATACGTGTTTGACCTGGCAACGACAAGACGCGACCGACGCCAAAGCGGTGAGCTGCACGCAACCGCACCTGTTCGAGGTCACTGCGACACTGGATCTCCAGGACTTCGGCGCCAACGAGGCGTTCCCCGACCCGGCGCGATGGCAGCAGCTGGTGGCCCAGCGCTGCACCGAGCGCACCACGCAGGCGTTGAACGATCACTTCGATCCCTTCGGCCGGTTCACCGTGGGGGCGATCAAGCCCAGCGAGGCCGGCTGGCAGAGCGGGGACCGGATGCTGCGCTGCGGAGTACAGTCCACCGGCCGCACCGGCATGCTGTTCGCCACCACCGGCGACGTGCTGACCCAGGACCAGTCAGACGTGCATCCGCCCGGTACCTGCCTGGGCAACGACGGCAAATCGGTGGGCGACCCAGTCGAGTGCACGGCCCCACACGCCATCGAGGTCGTCGGGGTGGTGGATCTCAAAAGCGCCTTCCCCAACGGGTATCCGGAGGAAGCCGCGCAGGACAAGGTGCTGAACACCGAATGCACCCGGCTGGGAAAGGATTACTCGGGCGGCCCGGCGGTGGCCACGAACAAGGGCCTCACTTTGTTCTGGGAAACGCTGCGCGCGCAGAGCTGGCACGCCGGCAGCACGCGGGTGGACTGCCGACTCGGCGCGTTCCTGCCCGATCGTTCCGGTTTCGCTCCGGTGACCGGCAGCGTGAAGGGGCCGGTGCAAATCAGCAAGCAAGCCGCGCCTGCGGCTCCCCGGGATTTGGGACCGGTCCCGGCGGCGATACCGCCGGTGGTGCAGGCCGATGCTCCTCCGCCGCCACCGCCCTGATGATCATAGGCGCCAACCGGTTCGATGAGCTGGTGGCTGATGCGCTGGACTTGATCCCACCCCAGCTCGCTGCGGCAATGGACAACGTGGTGGTGCTGGTCGAGCCGCGCAATCCCGACGACCCGTGCTTACTGGGCCTCTACGAGGGAGTCGCTCTCACCATGCGGGACTCCCAGTACAGCGGGTTGCTGCCGGACCGCATCACCATCTACCGCGACGCCCTGCTCGATATCTGCCGCGACGAGCAGGAGTTGGTGCACGAGGTAGTGGTCACCGTCGTGCACGAGGTCGCTCATCACTTCGGCATTCCCGAGCACCGGCTGCACGAACTGGGCTGGAGCTGACGAAACGCAACCGCTCTGCTGTGCGGAGTTCGACATCAGGGCGGTCAGCTCGACGGCGGGCAGCCACGCTGTCGAACTCGGCGACCACAAGGCGGCCGCACACTGGGTCAGCCCGCCATGTGCTCGGCCGTCAGGACGCGGACCAGTCGAGCGGCGCGAGCGGGCAGGGCAACACGCAACATCGCCACCCGGGCCGACACAGAAACACGCGCGTAGCGCTCAATAGGGCGGCGTATCGGCTGCTGCCGTCGTCGGCGGAGCAGACGCCATCGAGTGGTTTAGACGGAAACTTTCTGTGAACAAGCCGCTGGCGGGTTGTGATGGCCTGGATTAGTACCTACTCTGTGTAGCGGGGCTTGGCGCGGTAAATAGGTGGTCTGCCGATCAGTCGGCGGCTACCGCTATTTGTCGCGTCGAGACGAGGTGGTAGGTGTGCAGGTCGTCGGTTCCCGCGGCCGTCTCCGCACGATTACGTTGAAGTGGACGTCGGGGCGGTGACCGCCCCCGCCCCGCGCCGGGCTGATCAGTTCGTGCATCCGGCGCTGCTCTACCGTGGTACCGCGGAATATCTCGCAGGCACGGTGCCATTCATTCGCGAAGGGCTGGCCGCCGGTGAATCCGTCGGCTTGGCAGTACCGGGACCGAACCTGCGCCTGATCCTCAGCGAGCTGGGTAGCGATGCCGAACGGGTCCGGCTGCTGGATATGACCCGCTCCGGCCGGCATCCGGGGCGGATCATCCCCAACGTGCTGCGCGCCTTCGCCGATGCCCACCCGTCCGGACGGGTGCGTATCGTCGCCGAGCAGCTGTGGACCGGACGCGCCGTGCGGGAGTATCCGACCTGTGCGTACCAGGAGACTTTGATAAACGTCGCGCTCAGCGGCCGGTTGGTGAGCATGTTGTGTCCGTATGACGCCGACGTGGTGGGCCCCCACACCCTCGCCGACGTAGAACTCAGCCATCCGCTACTGATCGATGCGCGCGGTGAACGGGCCAGCACCCGCTTCGCTCCCGAACGTGTCATCACCGATGACCGGCTCTGCTCACACACGATGGGTCCCAGTTTCACCTTTGATGCCACCAGAGCAGCCCTAGCCGGGCAGTTCGCGTGTGATCAAGCCACCCGGCTCGGCCACACTGGCGATCACGCTGAGCTCAAGCTGATCGTCGGCGAGTTGGTGGCACGTACTCTGGTTCACGGCGGAGGCACCGGCAACCTGCGCATCTGGGCCGAGCGCGGCTACCTGGTGTGCGATGTCCGCCATGCCGGACACATCCGGGACCTGACCGGAGGCAGTCCACTGGCCGACCCCAGGAAACCGGACGGCCGTGGCCTGCTGATGGTTCACCACTTGTCCGACCTCGTGCAGCACCACTCATGCCCGCAGGGCACCACCACCCGGGTGTACCTGAAGCTCTCCGTCGCAGATGAGCTGCCGAGAGACCCGGGCGAGCCGGCTCCGACGCCGCCGCGTATCCGTCCCGCGGTACCTGCCGGGCCGACGCCGTTGCCGTGGCAGACCTACGAGGCACTGCATGCCGCAGAGCGTTTCGGCCGCTATCTCCCGCAAGATGCCGCTACCGAACCGCAACGACTCACCGTCAACAGCGAACGGCGCCATATCGAACCGGTGCTCGAAGCCTTGAGCGCCGTCGAGTCGCTCGCGCGGGTGGTCGACCGGTGGCGAGCCAGATTGGTGCGGCTGGCCCGGACGCGCGGCGCGCCCTGGACGGACATCGGCCAGTCGCTGGGGGTGAGCAAACAGGCAGCCCACGAACGCTACGGGCGAGCCCGCGGCAGACGGACCGGTGGCCCTGGGCTGCCCGGCCACGTGGGACCGCTGCCGCCTGTGCAGGGCACCTGAAGGGAGTTACCAGACCAGTCGGAGCGCAATCCGGCGTGCCAGGCATGCGGGTATGTCTGGTCGATCACAAACCCATGCCGACACCGCGAGGTACACGTTGCGTTCCAGCTTGCGCGTGATCGGGCCACCGGGGCTGCCCCGCTGCGCTGATCAGGGATGGTGCCCCACGCCTGCAGGTCCGGCCGCGTCGGCGAGGCGCTGGAGGTCCTGCAGGTCGCTGGTGACGAGGCGGTCGCCGGATTGACAGATGAGCACCAAGGTGGCATCGATCGGATCCTCGGTACCCGCCCGGCCGATCAGCGCCCCGGCCGCCCTTCCCGCTCGATCATCGACCGGGCACACGTCCACGCTGCGAAGTAGCCGAGCTAACCGGGCTTGCCGTCCCGCGGGGTGGCCCGGCGAGTCACCTCGGCGGCCAACTGGACCCGGTTGGTGATCCCGAGCTTGCGGAACACGCTAGCCAGGTGGGTCGCCACGGTTCGGCGGGAGATGAACAGTCGATCGCCGATCTGAGGGTTGGTCAGACCCTCGGCGGCCATCCGGGCGACGGCGAGCTCGCTGGTGGTCAAGCTGTCCCAGCCCACCGGCGGCCGGCGTAGCCGGTCGGCCCGCCGGCGCCGGACACCGAGAGCGCGCAGCGCGGCATCTGCCCGGGCCGCACCGCGCTGCATCCCGGAGCGCAGGTAGAAGTCGAGCGCCTCGTTCAGGATCGGCACGGCCGCTGCGCCGCGGCCGGCCCGGGCCAGTGCTGCGCCGGCATCCTCGCAAGTCAGCGGCAGCTCTACGGTTGACGGCGCCTGGCGGTAGCGGTGCACGGCGGCCAGCAGGACGTCGGGATCGTCCTCGACCAGGCCTTGGCAGCGCAGGGCTGCCCCGGCTGCGCTGGCCACCCGGGCGCGGCGGGCGCCGTCAGTTATGTCCTGTGTCACGGCCTGCGCTGTCTGGCGGTCACCCGCCGCGACGGCCAGCCGGACTAGATCGGGACCCAGGAACCGGTAGGACAGGCAGAAACGCAACGGAGCCGCCAGCTCCCACGCCTCCTTCAGCAGCGACAGCGCCCGACCGGTATCCCCCCGAGCTTCGCTGAGCAGCGCCTGCACCCACAGGCCCCACTCCAGGGGCCAGCGCGCTCCGGCTACCGGTAGACCACTGGTGACGGCCGTGAGCTGCCAGTCCTGGCTGGCCGAGGCCTTGAGCTCGGCTGCAGCATCGATCATGCGGGCTTCACCAGTGGCGATGTCGCCTTGTTGGAGGGCGATCCAGGCGGCGACGCCGTGCAGGACAGCGACATGCAGCCGGATCCCGACCTCGTCAGCGAGCAGCAGAGCGGCGTGCACCTCGGCCAGGGCGTCGGTCAACTCCCCGCTAGCGGAGCGGGTAAGGGTCAGCAGTGCGTGGTACAGCGGCAGCCACATCACGTTGCCACGCTGCTCACCCAGCTGCCGGCCCAGCGCAAGCGCAGCCAGGGCGTCGTCTCGGCGGTCGGCGTCCAGCAACACCATTCCGAGATGGAACTGCGGATGCAGGTGGCCGACCCGGGGATCTCGGCTGCGAGCCGCAATCTCAACGGCTTGCCGGGCCAGCGCCACCGCCTCGGTCACCTCACCACCGGCGTCGGCGGCAATGGCCAGGGTCTGCGCAGCGAGGCAGCACACGAAGTCGTCGTCCGGGGCCAGCGCCCGGGCACGCTGGGCCTGAGCGCGCGCTCCTTGCCGATCGCCCACGAATAATCTGATGTTGGCTGCCAGGGCCAGCGCACCCGCCCGGCCGCGGCGCGACGCACCTGGAACGCGGCCGACCGCTTCGAGCTCACCGACCGCGGGCTCCAGCCAGCCCATGGCCCACAGCACCTCACCCAGCGCGCGGCGCAGGGAGACCTCGACATCCGCCGTAGGGCCGCGAGCGAGCACCTCACGGGCTATCCGCTCGGCGTCCTGGGGCCGACCCGTCTGGAGCAGCAACGGCGCCAACTCCGCAGCAATGGCATCGTGGTCCGGATCGTCGACGCTGGTGAGCTCGAACGCCCGCTCGCAGAGCCGGACCGCCACGGCCGGGAAGCGCGGCGCGGCCTCGGCAGCTGCCCGCCGAAGCCATCCGAGTGATTCGGGATCGGTCGCGCTGGCCCCGAGGAACAGATGGTCGGCCAGCCGCGCAAGGGGAATACCGGCGGCGGTCAATGACTTCGCTATCTCCCGGTGGATGCCCATGCGGAGAGGAACGGCGAGGTCGTAGTAAATCGCTTCTCGAATGAGTTCATGGCGAAACGCGAGCCCCCCGGTCGACGTCTGGCACAGCAGCCCTGCTCGCAAGGCAGCATCGAGCTCAGGCAGCAGCGTGACTGCGCTGCGGCCGGTGACCGTGGCGAGTTCGGCCACCGAAAATTCTCGCCCGAGTACCGCCGCGACCTTGAGCACCTCCAGTGTCGCCGGGGGCAGCAGGCTCGTGCGCCGCAGGATGGTCATCGGCAGGGTGGCCGGCAGCACGCGATCGGCGACCTCGACTCGTCCGCCGTGCATCGTCAAAAGCTTCTGGTCGCGCAACGCTTCGACCAGTTCGATCACGAACAGGGGGTTGCCTGCCGCCCCCGCGAGCTGGCCGGATAGCCGGGCGCCGGGTGGTGCACCGGCCACCGCCGCGGCCAGGGTCGTCACCGCGGGGTCGTCCAAGGCAGGCATCTCCAGATGCACTGCGCGGTGGCTGACCAGCTCTTCGATCAATCGCGTGAGCTCGGGACGTCTGGGAAAGGGCCGTAGGGTGATGAGCAGCACGACCCGGAGGTGCGGCAGCGCTGCGCCGATGGCGCGGACGGCGCGCAATGTGGCCGGATCAGCCCAGTGCAGGTCCTCGAAGGCCACCACGACGGGCGATACGGTGGCAAGCCGCTCGAGTAATGACACCGCCGCGTCGGCGATGCGAAAGCTGTGATCAGCAGCGCCGTACGGGACCGCATCGGCGAGAACGAGTTGGGCGATCGCAGCGCGTTCCGGATCAGCTGAGTCGGCTGGCAGCCCGAATGCCTCGATCAACGCTGCGAGGGGACGATCCTGACTGAGCTCGTCGGTGGCGCCCAACAGGACCTGGAAGCCGTCCTCGACGGCCTGGGCCGTGATTTCGGCAAGCAGCCGGGACTTTCCGATCCCGGCCTCGCCCTGCAGGATGGCAGCCTCACCGGTGCCCTGGCTGGTGCTGCGCAGGAGCTGCTGAAGTACTGCCAACTGCTGAGAGCGACCAACCAGCGGCAGCGGCACACCGGGCACGGTACCCCGCTGCGCCCTCTTTCTCGGGCCCCCAGTTCTAGGGGTTGCGCATCAAGCCCCGGAACTTCGGTCCGAGCCACGGCTTGCGACCCCAGGCGAGCAGCTTTCCCGTCGCGATCGCGGTCCACTGACTCTGACGGCCCCAGGCGACCAAGAGGAACGCCGCTGGATCGGCAGAGATATGGCAGTCGACCGGGCGCGGGGAAGGAGCTTCGACGCTGAGCGCACCATCGTTGAAGATGAAGTGGAAGCGGTCCCCTCCCCGGATGCGTAGGTCGTAAGTGGCGTGCAGGCCCGCTGCCGTGCCAGCGTCCACCATTGCCCGGGGACCGAGGGCCTGGATCACCGGAATGAGAAATCGCCCCACCACCATGGCGGCATGGGCGGGCTCGATCTGCCACCGGCGCCCGGCGGCATGCGCGATGTCGTAACCGTGCATCAGGGTCTCGTTGAGCAGGTGGTAGGTCAGCAGCGACTGATCGACAGTGACGCCGCGCACCATCCACGGACGCGGCGTCTGAGGCTGCGCCCCCGCACATGCGCTGAAGTACTCCTGCGCTTGGGCTTCGATGCGATCGGCCAGCACCCGCGGATCCCGTTCAGGGTCGGACTTCACCGCGAGGACGGTCATCTCGGCCAACTCCCCGATGTTCCGCAGCGGCGCGTCGCCGGCCACGCCGGTGAGGCTGGGCACCAGCTCCTGGAATGGCGTCAGATCCTGTCTGGCCAGTCCAGGCACGCCACGCCAGACCTGGGACAGGTGCATGGCCACCTCACCGAGGTTCCACTGACCCACCGCAGGAGGCAGCGGATCCTCGATGAATCGCAGCAGATTCGTGACTCGGCGGACCTGCTCGCGCAGCGCGTCCTGACCCTGCTGCCAGCTGGTTTTCGTTGCATTGAGGACCATGCGCGGACGGTAGCCACACACACCAGTGGTCGACATCCGTTAGATGACGGATCCTCAAGCAGACGGAAACGTGTCTGCGGACTCGCTACGGGTGACGTATGAGGCTTTTAAACCGAAGTCCTAGCCACGGTTTGCGGCCCCAGGCCATCAGCTTGCCGGTGGCGATCGCAGACCACTGACCTCTTCGGCCCCAGAACATCATCACGAAGGCAACGGGGTCGGCGGAGATGTGGCAGTCGACCTTACGCGCCACTGGTTCCTCAACCTTGAGTTGCCCGTCGTCGAAGACGAAGTGGAGGCGGTCCCCGGCCCGGATGCGAAGATCATAGGTAGCCCGTAGACCGGCCGCCTTCGCACCGTCCACCAAGGTACGAGGGCCGAGTTCCCGCAGAACCGGAAGGAATAAGTGCCGTATCACCATGGCGGCATGGGGCCGTTTGATCGGCCACCTGCGTCCGTCGGCTCGGGCGATATCGTAGCCGTGCATGAGCGTCTCGTTCAACAGGTGCCCCGTCAGGGTCGACACGGGCACTCTGGTGCCCTCCACAAACCACGGACGAAGGTCAGTAGGTGAGTAACCCGCGCACTCAGCGAAATACTCGTCTGCGCGCTGGTCGATGCGGTCAGCCAAGACAGCAGGATCACGCTCGGGATCGGATCTCACACCCAGCACGGTGAGACCCTCGAGCTCCCAGATATCGCGCATCAGCGAATCCCCGGCCACGTCAGCGATACTGGGAATCACCTCATAGAGCCGTGAAAGGTCTCCCCTGGCCAGGCCAGGCACCGCAAGCCAGGCCTGCGACAGATGCATCGCCAGCTCACCGATGGTCCACTGGCCCACCGCGGGAGCCGCCGGGTCACGGATAGATCGCAGCATCGCCGTGACACGCTCAACCTCTTCGCGCAGTGCATCTTGGCTCTGCTGCCAATCCGTCACCGTTGCCTGAATGACCAACACCAGCCCCTCTGCTCGTCGCTACCGGAGTGCGCACGACCGTAACGACAAATCCGGGGCCTGGAACAGCCGCTACATGGCGGATCCTTGCAGTGCCCGAGCGGCCGGGTGATCGCGGCTGCCCCACCGAAGTCGGCCGCTCTTCAAGAGCGGCCAACCGGGTTGGGCACGGCGAGGAGACGTAGTGCCCTTTTCAGGCTATTGCGCGGTGACGGCCGCCGGTGGTGATCGAGGCGCGGGCGCAGGTGCGCAGGGCGCTGGCGAGATCGTGATGGATATCGACGATCTCGCTCAGCTCGCTGATTTCCGGACGAGTGAGGGCGTCCGAACGCGAATCGATCACCATCGCAAAGTGACCGTCGATGTCATACGAGTCGAGGATGTCCAGCGCAGCGTGCAGGCCGGTGGAGTCGAGTACTGCGACGGCGGACAGATCGATGACGAGGTGCGGCCGGCCCTCATGCACCGCTTCAATCAGCCTGCTGGCCAAAATCGGCGCGGTGATCAGGTCGACCGGGCCGGTAACACGGCACAGCGCCGTTCCAGATTGCGGGCAACTCACCGTTACGAGGACCATGGGGCCGCTCCGCGGTAGTGCCGGGGTGATGGTGTCAAGCTGATCAACCATCATGGGTGCCATTGTCACTGGTGTCACTGTCGAACTCCTCCCCGAGCCGTCACAGACGAGATTCGACCGTACACGCTCTGCAATCGGCGTCAACCCGATGTCAAGCCTGCTTGACTGGAGGAAAATGTCTGTTTTGTCCGGAAATGACGCCTCATGACCCATTTGGGCTGGAGAAGTCTTGGCCAGGGTGTAAACTTTACGCACAAGGGCGAGCACGCTCCGTAGGCAGGGTGGGTGAAGTGGATCGATGGATTCCGCACTCGATATCGCGGTGCATCGTCACGACCAGGTGGGCGTCGTCCACCCACGTGGGTTGCTCACGGTGCGCACCGCAGCGGAGCTGCGCGGGGTGCTGGCGAAGGAACTGACCGCGCACGGTCGTGTCGTGGCGGACCTCGACGGGCTCCGGGTGGCTCGAGAGTCGTGCGTCACGGTCTTCCCGGCGGTACTGACCCAATGCGGCGGCTGGCCGTCGGCGAAGCTCGCGCTATGCCGGCCCGACGACGCGATGGTGCAGGCGCTGACGGCTCGCCGGGTGTCGGCCCTCGTACCGTTCTACCACCTGCGGCTTGAGGCCGAAGCCGCCATCGACGAGCGGCCCCCGGTGGTCCGGGTCCGCCTCCAGCTGCCTTTCGACATCGCAGCCGCCGCGTCGGCTCGCCGACTGGTCCGCGATATGTGTCCGAAATGGCAAGTGGACGACGGGGCGGCCGACACCGCTGAGTTCGTGGCCGGTGAGCTGGTGTCCAATGCGGTGGAACATGCCTGCACCGGTGTCTGGCTGACGCTGGAGCGTGGTCCGCGCGGGTTGCGAGTGTCCGTGCGGGATGGTTCCCCGGTCGGGTTCCCCGGTCCGCTGCAGCGCTCCACCGACTCACTCGGGCAGGTACGTGGCCGAGGCCTGGAACTGGTGGAGAGCCTCACTACGGCGTGGGGTGTCGATGTCCAGCCCGACGGCAACACGGTGTGGGCGGAGATCGGCAGGTAGCGGGGGCTTGCGCAACGGCTCAACGACTGAGACAGTGCGCGGCTAACGGGACGTCGCCAAGCCGCTGCTCACCAGGCGGACCGACAAGTCCCTCCCCGGCCCGCCTGGTGTTGCGACGCCTGCCGCCAGGCGGGTCTTTTTTCGAGCAGCCTCACGCCGCTCGCTGAGCAGGTGTCGACGATGGGGCGACCGCATCCAGGGGTAGGCCACGAGCCTCGACACCGCCCCGGCGGCCCCACAGCTGTGCGGCGATGGCACCGATACCGAAGAACACCGCGAGAATGGCGAACGCGGAGATCAGCCCGAGCCCGGCCACCGCGTAAGCCAGTCCCACCACGCCGACCATGCCGCCCAGCCGGCCTGCCGCCACCGACAGCCCGACGCCGGTCGCCCGTAGCTGGGTGGGGAACAGCTCACTGAAGGTGGTGTAAGCGGAGATCCACGAGCAGGTCGCGGAGAACACGCACAGCGTGAAGGCGGCCAGGGTGGCGACCGGGGACTTGGCGACTGCCGCCGCAGCGAGCAGCAGCACCGAAATGCTGGCCGTCCCGTAGGACAGCCGGGTCACCGCGGTCCGGCCGAGCCGATCGATCAGCGCCGCGACGGTGAACCCGCCGGCCAGCGCGCCGAGATTGCCGATCAAGTAGAACAAGGGTACCGCCGCGGAGGACACGTCGACCTGCGCGGGAACCAGCACATACGCCGACAGGAAGGTGAACAGCCCGTAATAGGCCGCGCTACCGGAGAACTCCAGCACCATCCCGTACGCCAGCCGCCGGCGCCAGTGTGTCCAGAGCTCACCGATGTGCGAGGTCAGCGAGCGGCGCTGTGGCGTGCCGACGAGGTCGCTGCCGTCGTCGGGGAGACCGCTGATTTCCGTGATGATCGCGTCGGCATCGGCGTGGCGCCCCTGAGATGCCAGCCACCGGGGCGATTCCGGGATGGCTCGGCGGGCGATCAGCGCGTAGATCGCGGCGGCGGCACCGGCGAGCAGGGCCAGCCGCCAGGCGGACCAGGCGAAGCCGCCGAGCGCCAGCCGACCGGCTACGAAACTGTTGAGAAAGAAGATGCCGATCAAGCCTGCGGCGATACCGCCGATGGACCAGAAGTTCATGGTGGCGGCGGTGGCGGCGCCCCGGCGGCGGGTGGGCATGAACTCAGCGATCGCCGAGGTGACGGCGGAGTACTCGCCACCGACCCCCAGCGCGGTGATGAAGCGGAAGACCAGGAATACCCCGAACGTGGGGGACAGCGCGCTGATCACCGTCGCACTCGAGTACATCACCAGGGTCGCGACGAACAGCCGCTTGCGGCCGAACCGGTCGGCCAGCCAGCCGAACGCCGTCGCACCGGTCATCAGCCCGGCAAACCACACCACCCAGATCAGCGACACCGCCCAGGGCGCGATCGCGCCGTCAGCGCCGAGCACTCCGAAATCCGTCGCTAATGGAGTGAGCACGCTGCCGATGATCTGGACCTCGAACGAGTCCAGTGCCCAACCGACCCCCAGCGCGAGCAGGATTCGATTGTGCATCGGTCGCCAGGCGGCCCGATCCAGTCGAGTACGGCACGGAACGCTGACCATCATGCCCCCGATCGGGCGCTTAGTTCGCTCGTCAGTGTCCGTGATCGGTAGGTCAGTTTCCAGACTGTGTAAGTAGCGCCCGTTGTGATAAGCAGCTCATGGGGCATCCAGCGGGGCGGTCAGCCGCTTGCGCTGCTCATCGGGGTGCCAGCCGGCAGGCTCAGGCCAGGTCAGCGCCATCTCCGCCAGCTGTTCGACGAGAATCCGGGTGATCGCCCAATTGCGGTACCATTTATGATCGGCCGGTACGACATACCACGGCGCGACCTCAGTATTGCATTTCGTGAGCGCCTCGGCGTACGCCAGTTGGTAATCGTCCCAATAGGCGCGCTGATCGACGTCCCCAGGATCGTATTTCCAGTGCTTCGTCGGGTCATTCAGCCGGGCGATCAGCCGCTTGCGCTGCTCGTCTGCGGAGATGCGCAGGAAACATTTCACAATCCTGGTGCCGGCGGCGACCAGCTTATTCTCGAAGCGGTTGATGACGCCGTAACGGCGCGACCATATTTCCGGCGGCACAAGCTGCTGCACTCGAACCACCAGCACGTCCTCGTAGTGCGAGCGGTCGAAAACGCCGATGATGCCCGGTGGGGGCAGCTGCCGCTTGACCCGCCACAAGAAGTGGTGTTCGCGCTCTTCGGACGTCGGCTTGCCGAAGGCGTGGTAGTGCACGCCCATCGGGTTGGTCAGGCCCAGGACATGCTTGACGGTGCCCCCTTTACCGGCGGTGTCCATGCCCTGCAGCACGAGCAGCACGCTGCGCCTGCCACCGGTACGACCCTCGGCGTAGAGCTGCTCTTGTAGCTGGGCCAGCGGCCGCTCGAGGTGGCTCAGCGCGGTCTTGGCGTCCGCCTTGCCCGAGCCGGCGAAGCCCGGAGTTGCCTGCGGGGCGATACCCGTGAGATCCACCCGACCGGTGGGTAGCCGAAGCAGATCGCTGACCCGGCGCGGGTACTGGTCAGTCACCACATTCCGGCCTCCCATCAGCGACACTCCTCTCCCATGGCTGTTCGCGCACCAGTCCATCGAGAATGCCCAAGGCCATCTCGACATGTCTCCGGCGGTCCTCGAGTGGCCGAGGTGGAGTCCCATGGCTAACCTAGCCGCCGTCCGTGGCCCGCTGACATACGGAGATCATGACCGCGCCGCAACCGCCTCGTAGCTCAGACATCACCCCGCGGGCGACCGACCTCAGGGTGAGTCGCGTCGCCGCCGCCGCGCTCGCCGCGGTGACCAGCGCCCTGCTCGGCTCCAGGCTCGGCGCGGAGGGCACCCTCATCGGAGCCGCCGGGGCTAGCGTGATCACCACCGTGGGCACGTCGGTGTATCAGGCTTCTCTGGAACGTAGCCGGGAAAGAGTCCGCTCCCTGGCTCATCGCAATCGGTCGGCGCACCCCGCGGCGGTGGACACCCTGCCGGCCGAAAACAGCCTGCCGGCCGACGAGCAGCTCCGTGACAGCGCTGAGCAACCGTCCAACCGCTCCGGACGGTCGCCCGCGTGGCGCTGGGCCGGGGTGGTCGTCGCAGCCCTCGGCGGCTTCGCGCTCGCCATGATGGTGATCACAGGATTCGAGTGGGCCAGCGGCAAGACTGTCGGTGGTAACGGCAAGGGCACCACCATCGGGCAGGTGGTCAACGACCAGTCCGGACCGCGGCAGCCGACCGCTCCACCCGCGGCAACGACATCCGAAACCCCGACTGAGACCTCTGAGCCGACCGCCACCACTACCACGGCTCCCAGCGGTGGCAGCAGCGTCGAACAAAGCCCGACCAAGACCACCTCATCGCCTAGCGAGTCGACGCAACCGCCTCTGATACCCCCGCTTCCCCGAATCGGGGACTGAACGCACAATTTCAGGCTCGAACGCAATGTGACAGACAGATTTCAAAAGGGAGACGCTCACGTCGCGTGTCGGGCAGCTCACTATTCGAAACTAAACGCAAGAGGCCGACGGGATTTTGAGAGGCAGGCTAAAGCCAATAATCGCACGCCGTTTCACTCGAACGTGCGTTACGCTTTGCTCGTGGCGATGCCGGGCGGACCGGGCGACGCGTCGACCGCTGCTGACGAACGACTGCGTCGGATTGAGTCCATGACCGACGCGGCACTGGCCCATGTCGACGTTGAGGCCCTGTTGGCCGAGCTGCTCGACCGGGTGCGAGAGCTCCTCGGCGTTGACACTGCGACTGTATTGCTGCTCGACGCCTCCTCCCAGGAACTGGTGGTCACGGTTGCCCTCGGCCTCGAGTCGGCAGTTCGTCAGGGAATCCGTATCCCGATGGGCAAGGGTTTCGCCGGTCGCGTCGCGACAGAGCAACAGCCGGTGATCATTGAACAGGTCGATCAAGCAAACGTGCTGTACTCAGTCCTCGCCGAGCATGGAATCTGCTCCCTGCTCGGAGTCCCTCTGCTCAGCAGTGACACGGTCATCGGTGTGGTGCACGTCGGGACACTCGTCCCCCGCCGGTTCAGCGACGACGACGTCAGACTGCTCCAGATTGCAGCCGAACGGATCGTTCTCGCCACCCAGTCGCGGCGCACCGCGGTCGAACGGGCCGCGGCCGCAATGTTTCAGCGCAGCCTGTTACCAGCACGGCTACCGGTAGTGCCGGGGCTTGAGTTGGCCGCCCATTACGTTCCAGCGGGCCGCGATGGGGTCGGCGGCGACTGGTATGACGTCTTCACGCTCGCCTCCGGCTGGTTGTGCATCGTGATCGGCGATGTGGTGGGCCGCGGCCTGGTGGCAGCCGACGTGATGGGCCGGCTGCGCAACGCGCTGCGCTGCTACGCGCTGCTCGGCGGTGACCCCGCCGAGGTGCTCGGCAGGCTCGACCAGCAGGTGCAGCACTTCGAACCCGAGACGATGGCTACCGTGCTGTTGGCGATGTTCGAGCCGTCGTTCGCCCGTCTACACCTGTCCTCGGCGGGCCATCCACCCCCGTTGCTCGCCCTGCCCGATCAACCGACGGTGCTGCTCGACGTGCCGTGTGACTACCCCGTCGGGGTGTCCGGTGGGTTGCGGCGCCGCGCGACGGCCATCACGCTGCCACCGGGCGGGCTGATCTGCTTCTATACCGACGGCGTGGTTGACAACCGCGGCGTCTCGCTCGACGTCGGACTCGAGCGACTGCGGAAATTGGTCGAAACCGGCCCGGTTGACGCCTTGTGCAGGAAGGTCGTGGCCCAACTCGTGGATGCTGAGCTACCGGGCGATGATGCCGCGATCCTCGCGGTTCGCCGCCAGGACAGCGGTGACATGGGACCATTGGACCTCGTCCTACCGGCGCTGCCGTGGTCGCTGAGGGATATCCGGCTTGCGGTACGCCGGTGGTTATCGGCGGTCGGCGCCAGCCCGCGTGCGGTTGCCGACCTGCTCGTCGCTATCGGCGAGGCATGCTCGAATGCGATTGAGCATGCTTACGGACCTGGCGGCGGCAGCGTGACGTTGCATCTGGAGCTGCAGTCGCCTGATGTACTTGCCACGATCCACGATACTGGGCGCTGGCGTGTGCCATACCGCGAAGACGGAGGACGAGGGACCCTGTTCATGCGCGACTGTTGCGACGATCTGCGTATCGACCACGGGCCGACCGGAACGAACGTGGTCATCCGTCGCCGACTCCGCGCGGCGGCAACTGCGTGACCACGGCAGGAGTCGACAGCAGCGCCGACGACGGGGCGATGTGCATCCGTCTCAGCGGCGAGATCGACCTGGCGAATGCCGCGACCGTCGAGGACCAGATCCGTGCGGCGCTTTCTTCTCAGCCGAGCGCGGTGTCGGTCGACCTCACCGACCTCACCTACCTGGATAGCGCCGGAATGAGGGTCCTGTACGCATTAGCATCTCGACTGCACGCTCTGCGGATCGTGCTGGAACTCATTGTGCCATTCGACTCTCCCACTCGACGGCTGATCGAGCTGTCGGGCTTCGAGTCGATTGCCACGGTCCGACCGGTGCGCTCCTGACCGGTTCCCGGCATACCACTACGTAGCTCCGACCGGACGCTCGTAGCCGGTGCCTCGGCCCGGCCGGTGTCGGTGGAAGTCAGCGGTGACGACCTTGGCCTCGTCACCTCCCACTGCCGAGGGAAGACCCTACGAGGGGTTATGACGCCTGAAATCCGGTGTGGATGGGTTCAGCTTCGTGCTTGGCTGCT
This sequence comes from Pseudonocardiaceae bacterium, assembly GCA_035606945.1. Classification (GTDB taxonomy): domain Bacteria; phylum Actinomycetota; class Actinomycetes; order Mycobacteriales; family Pseudonocardiaceae. The sequence goes on along the minus strand of DATNDR010000094.1, from coordinate 2,160 downwards.
GCGGTGACGGACGCTCCCCCTTATCTGCAGCCATTTGTCCTAGACGTCCCGCGGGTTCACCCAGCGCGCCAAGCGAATCACGACATCTATCGGCCGGCGACGACCAGGGACGGCGCTGCGCGTCCGGTCGTCATTTTTGTGCATGGCGGCCCTGTACCTGCCGATCTGCGCCCGACGCCACGGGACTGGCCCGTGTTCGTCGGGTACGCGTCTGCTGTCACACAGCAAGGGATGATCGCTGTCATGGTCGACCACCGACTGCACGAGACCGCCGCTTATCCGGCCGCTGCGGCCGATGTGCGCGTCGCGGTGGAACATGCCCGGGCACTGGACGGGGTGGACGCCCAGCGTGTGGCCCTGTGGTTTTTTTCTGGCGGTGGACTGCTGGTCGCCGACTGGCTGGTCAACCCACCATCCTGGCTGCGGTGCGTCGCCCTGACCTACCCGGTCTTGGCGCCGCTGCCGGGCTGGGAGGTGCCCAGTGGTTTTCAGCCGATCCAGGTGCTGGCCGGAGTGGGCGATCTGCCATTGCTGCTGACGCGGGTGGGGCGCGAGCAGGCCGAGATTGCCGGAACCGTGGCGGCGTTCATCGCCGCCGCCGCGAGCCAGGGTGCATCCCTAGAAGTCATCGATGTGGCTGGCGGCCAGCACGGTTTCGACACCCTCGACCACGATGACGATTCGCGCCGCGCGGTCCGCCAAGCACTGTCGTGGATGACAGGAGCCCTACAGCGCAGAGAGATACCGTCTGGCTAGAGGCACCCATCACCGGTTGACGATGGCTGCCGTCGAAAGCCGGGCCAGTCCGACGGGGACGCCGGCTTCTGCGGTGAGTCGGTGCCTCAGGCTGAGGCCTTGGCAATCAACACTTCCCCTTCGAGCCCATCGGGGTCACGGAAGAAGATGCTGTGGACCGCGCCGAAGTCGTTGATGGTGCCATCGCTGGCCGCCTTATCGATAAGCCGTTGCCGAATCGTGGCGAACGCCTCCGGTGACGCGGCCTGCAGACCGACGTGGTCGATGCGTCCGCGCCCCCACATGGGTGTTTGACGTTCAGGTTCGGTGTTGCCCTCGATCACGAAGATGTTCAGCTCCGTGTGCGGGCCGATGCGGATGATGGTCATCGTCTCCTTCCCGTCTGTGCCGTGGGTGCGCGTTGGCCCGACGTCGGCGTTGAATACCTCGGCGTAGAACCTGCCCAAACGGGCGGCGTCCTTGGAGATCCACGCGATGTGATTGATCCCGTCGAGCAACATGATGTTCTCCTCTTCCTGGCCCGCGCGCTGAGGTAGCTGGTGTGCTCCCTGTACCACAGCCCACGTCAAGTCCTTGCCTCGGACGCGTCCTCGAAAACCGACAGCGCAGGGGTGGGTTGCTCTGGAGTAGAAGCCACAGCCTGACCGTAGAAGCTCAAGCACGGTTCAGGTCAACCGCCAATCCGCTAGCGCCCGGCAGCACACCATGGCCTCGAGCGCGGTTGCCGCTCAGGCCCTGTTGGGTGATTCCCAGGAGCGGTCTGCCAGAGTGCACGGATGATCGCACCACGGACTCCGATCGAGCTAGTACGGTCGTCGATGCTGGCTAGTCGCGCTACCTACGCCTACGCGGCCGTGGCACGGGGTGTCTCACGGCTGATCTTCACCGCTGGCGCTTGTCCCTTGGATGAGGACGGCGTCATCGTCGCCGTCGGCGATGTGGCCGCTCAGACCGAGCGTGTCATGACCAATCTGCGGATCGTCCTGCAGGCTGCCGAGGCGGACTTGACCGACGTGGTCAAGTCGACGGTGTATGTCGCCAGCCAGCGCCGGGAGGACCTGCTCGCAGCCTGGGGCGTGGTCAGACGACACTTCGGCGATCACGATGCACCAAGCACTCTGCTCGGTGTCGCGGTTTTGGGTTACCAACACCAGCTAGTTGAGGTCTAGGCGGTCGCCGCCCTCCGCTGACCACAGACCTTCCTTTGGGCTTGTTCTGCAATGGATTACGTAGCCGGGACAGAAATGGTGTCAGCCTGTGCCCGCTGGAACGCGCGCAGGGTGGGTAGACCTTTCGGTGGTGGCCGTCTGGCGGTATTGACGAAGTAGCCGGCGAGACCGGTCAGCACCGCGATGAGGTCTTGCGGGTAGGCCCCGGTGACGACGGCATAGTTGATGAGCAACG
>DATNDR010000062.1:0-12974 GCA_035606945.1 Pseudonocardiaceae bacterium | reverse complement strand
ACGACCCACCCGCACCCCTAGCCCTGCGACAAGCCCTACGAGTGATCAACCACCACGTCGATGACTACGTCCGCGAGGCCCGAATGACCGCCTGAAAACTTGACTCAAGTTTCAATCACCTAGCGCCCAAGCGGCGCTAGTATCGGCGACGACGGCGAGGACCCTGCCCGCGGAATGCGTCCTTGACCTTCTCGCCGGCCTGCTTCAGGTTGCCCATCACCTTATCGGCGCTGCCCTCAGCTTGAAGACGCCTGTTGCCTGTGACCTCGCCAGTGTTCTGCTTGATACGGCCGCGCAGCACCTGAGCCTTGTCCCTGAACTTGTCCGCAAAACTCACAACAGCCTCCTTACCTCGTTGTCGAGGGTGACACGGACAACCGTGGTCGGGACGCCGCCGACTCCTCTGACCATACCCCGATCCGAACCGTGCCAGTCGTGGTTCCGATCGGCTGGGATTGCTCGGGCGATCGGCTCGGTGAGCCGTCCGGTGACCGCGGGCCGAGCACGTGCAGCAGCGCCCGCCTGCCCGCCGCGACGCCCTGGCCGACGACCTTCACCTGAACGCCACGCCCGGTCAGCGAGCGGACGTGGGACCTCTCCTGGTCAATTCAAGAGGAAGAGCGCCGTTTGCGGTTGGCTCGATGACCGCAGTACGACACGCCACCCACAAGTGATCTTCAGGGATCAGGAGCCGGGGTGGCCACCCACATCGACAGAGGCCTACGGAAGAAGCTTGATCGTAAGCCAGATCACAACGCCCGTGAGGGCTACCAGCACGACAGTCAGGAGTACTAGCACCCGCGTCAACGACACCAGCCGACGAGACGCAGCGTCGGAAGATCGTCGGAAGGCTGCAAACTCCTCGTTGAGGGCACCGATCGACACCATCAACCGACGCCCCATCTCCATCGGATGTCTCACGTGTCCGACGCCGGGCGCACCGCCGATCAGCTCCCACTCAGTTAGACCCTCGACCTCACGCCGCGCCCGCTCAGCATCCCGAAATCGCTGTTCGGTCGCGAGTGCCGCCGCTTGGCCTCTTCGTCAGCAGTCTCAGCCACTCACCGGATTCTGCCTGAGCCCGAGTGCCAGTCCACCAGGCATGGCAGCTCGTCGCGAAGCAACGCCGTCTGAACACGGGCAGGAGTGGTTTCCCATCCTCGTTGCGGTCGTCCGCGTCGTCACCTCCACCCGGCACGGGCCCGTAACCGAGCGCGGGCGAAGAACCAGCGGGTGGCCACCAGATCCCGCTTCTCCGACATCAGAACATGTCACCGGACCCCCCAGCGGACCGACATATCAGCAGAAAGTCAGCAAGACTGTGTCACACGACGACAAAGGCCAGCACGAACTAGGGGGTACACGACACGCGACGCCTGATCCACGGCGTTCGGACGACGAAGCGGTCGCTCGGGGCAGACGAGCTGGCGGCGAGCGGGACTTCCCCTCGCCGTTCAGTGTTCCGGCCGAATTGGTAGCGCAAGGGTGAACCTCGGTTCCGTCGAAAGGTGACGGCCTAGCGTTCCTGGCTCGAAAATCGGAAGGTGAGTGGGCGGGCTTGTATACCCGGCGGAGCGCAGCGGAGCCGGGTTCGGTGTTGGCTTGGGGGTTAGCTGGCGGTGGGTTCGGGCCGTGGGTGCAGGGTGACTTTCTTGCCGGTGAGGCCTTCGAGTTGCCGGATGAGGGCGCATTGACGGCGTGCGGTGTGGGTTGTGGTGTGGTGGAAGTCGGTACCAAGGTCGTGGTAGCGGGCCTGGGGGTTGGCTAGCAGGTGCCAGATGATGGTCAGCACCGAGTTCCTGGCGGCGACGATGGCTCGGTCGGTGCCTCGTCGTTTGTTGAGCCGCCGGTAGCGGTGGCCGAGGAAGGTGTTGGTGCGGGCGAGTCCGGCGACGATCTCGCCGAGGGTTCCGGCTAGCCAGGGGTTGCCTTTGCCGGTGGCTGCGGCTTTGCCTTTGCCGGCTGATTTGTGGTCGGCGGGGGCGAATTTTGCCCATGAGGCCAGGTGGCCGGCGGTGGGGAATCGAGTCATGTCCACGCCGAGTTCGGCGATGAGTTCTTGGGCGCCGATGAGCCCAACACCGGGAATGTCATCGAGTTGGGCCACGTGGGTGGCGAAGGGCGTGATGACGAGCTGGATTTGTGCGCTGCAGGCGTCGATGTCGGCGGTCAGTGCGTCGATGCGGTCGAGCATGCGCCGGGCCAAAAAGGCGTGATGATCGTCGAAGTGCCCGGTCAGCGCCTCGGTGAGCACGTCGATCTTGGCTCGCATGCTGGCGCGGGCTAGTTGCGCCAGGGCTCGGGGGTTGCGTTGGCCCGCGATCAGTGCCTCAAGCATCGCCCGCCCCGAGACGCCGAACAGGTCGCTGATCACACTGGATAGCTTGATCTGGGCGTCTTCGAGTAGTTTTTCACATCGTTGCTTTTCTCGGGTGCGTTCCCGAATTAAGGATCGTCGATACCGGGTGAGGTCACGCAGTTGCCAGATCGGTATAGTAGACCGGTTTCCAGTAATCGCTGGTGGCCTCCATTGAGACCAGACTGACCGTTCACACCGCAGCCAATCGGCCAACTCCAGCAGCGCCGAAGTCAGCGTTAAATACTCCCGAACCTCCTGCGTCCGCCGATCTGGCTTGCTCGGATGGGGTACCCGCACACACGCCATCACCGAGGCCTTGCCAATATCCAACGCCGCCACCCGTTCGACGAACCCACATGATTCTTCTACCGCGTCCACGCCGACCACCTTTCTGACCCACACCAACCGGAAGGTGGCCGCCTGAGGGGAACCAACGGGACAATCGGGATCAGAACCGGGCTCGCGTGCTCACAAAAGACAGAGCCGCATGATCAATAGGCCACCGATTTATAGGGCGCCCAGGACCTGACCGGCCCGGTGGGCGCGGTGGTCGACGAACCCCCGGCCGCCGCAGACGGCGCGGGACCCGCTCCGGCCGCTGCGGAAGCCGACCCACGTCCCCGGGTGGTGGCTGGAATCCGCGACCTCTAGGACGAGAGCGCCGGTGAGCTCGCAGTCATCGTGACCGCACCGGTTGGCATCACCGGAGCAGTGTGGTCTCCACCCTCACCTATCGGCCGGATGATCTCTACTGTCGCGCCGGCGCGTCCAGGTCGAACCTGCGCGGGGACCCCTAGCCCCACACAGATCCGTCGCTGCGCGACCGCCTGCGGCGGACCTGGACCCACGATGGGACGGCTGAGCGCGGCCTTGTATGGGGTGAGGGGGGGTGGCCTGGCGATCAGGTCACTATCCGACGTATGGGCAGTCCGGTGTCGGTGGGAGGAGGTTGTGATAGAGAACAGGGAGCTATGTCTTTGGTGCCGCAGCCGCCGAGCGCGGCGTCGACGGTAAGTGCGGGAGACTGTGTAGACCCAGATTCGCTACTTGGCGCTGGGATGGCATGGGGACGGAAAGACCCGTTCAGAGGTTCACTCCCTGACTATGCGGGCCTCGGCGAGTAAAGCGCCGATCCCCCCGTGATCGGTCAGCAGCAAGCGCAGCCGCTGCACCGCGGTGAACATGCGGGACTTCACCGTGCCCAGCGGGACACCGGTCAGCACTGCGATCTCACGCTGGGTGTGGCCGCCGAAGTAGGCCAGGGCGAGCGCCTGCCGCTGCTCGATGGGTAGACGATGCAGCGCCGCGCGTACCTGCCCGGCCGCGATACGCGCCATCGCCGTCTGGTCGGCGCCCGGTACCGGCGTGGGCGACCAGTCCTCGCCCGCCTCCGGCGCAGCCACCATGTGCCGACGGATGGTGCTCTCTCGTCGCACCGCGTCTACCGCCTTGTGGTGAATCAGCGTGAGCAGCCAGGTGGCTAACCCGCCGCGTGACGGGTCGAAGCGACCCGGATCGCGCCACAGTGTCAGGAAGACCTCCTGCACCACGTCCTCGGCCAGCCCCTCATCGGCACAGATCCGACGGGCCAACGAGTAACAAGGCCGGACGAAGCGCTGATAGACCTGAGACAAGGCCGCCCCGTCGGCATCCCCGATTCTTTGCATCAGTTCTGCGTCGGGAGGCCCCTCAGCCGTGCTGGTAGCCGACGGCGCTGGCTCTGAAGTATCTCGCCCGCGGTCGAGCCGGGGGGCGCTCACCGAGGCATCACCGCAGCGGGAGCGCTGAGATCGCCGATGGCGACTCGCGGGAAGGTACCCTCTGGCCCGGCGTGCTCTGGCTCCACCGCCACGACGGGTCCTTCCGGCAGTAGAGGTCATGTGGACGTCGCCGGGGTCCGGGGCTACCTCACCCATGATACAGATCCGTCTCGGGTTACCACACCGCCGCCCGAGGGGTGACAGAAGCCGAGTTACCTGCAAGCTAAGCTGCGGCTTTCGACGACGCGGGTGCGTCGAGCACGTTGGTGGCGAGGTCGGTCTCGACGATCTGGCGGGCTATTTCGCTGGGCAGTGCGTTGTGGTTGCGAACATAGCGGCGCAGCCGGTGGAGGGTTGTGTGCATGCTCAGGTTCCCGCGTTGGGCGAGCCCCTTGGCCTGCTCGATGATCACTCGATTGTTCAGCGCGGTCTGCTACTACTCGGTGAGCACCTCACTGCGGCGAAGGGCGGGTTTGGGCAGGGTCCCGATCGTGGCGACGTCGGCGAGGGCTTGACCCGGCACCAGGTCGGCGACGGGCAACGCCCCGGCGGGCGGTGGAAGAGGTTCATCGTCCCGATCGTGCATGCGTTGCGGCTGCGATGGCATCGTCGTGCGCGGATGCCATCAGGTGCAGAGTCGTTGGGAGTCGGCCAACATGATCTGGCCGGCGGACCGGTTTCGTGCCTGCAGCCAGTTCTGCGTCGGCAACAAGGTTTACAAACAGCGGGCCAGGCGCAGACCAGCAGCGGCGGACCCCCATCGCGCTGCAGCGGCTACCCCGATTACCGTGATGGCCATAGCCAGCCTCTGGCGCGGAGCCAGAATCGCTTGATGAGATGTCGTGCTGGCCGGGTCGAGGGTGCCGGTGCCACGACCGGCGCTTCCCCCTTGGCGCCGGTGACGCTGAGCACCCGCTGCTCCAGCTCGGCACCGGGGATTGCCTGCGGGACGGATAGGCCTAGCGTGGCGCCGACGTCCTCGGTCTGCGTGGCAGTGCCGGTGCATATCGGGCAGTCGGGCATGTGCGTGGCGACCAGGGAATCTCCGGCGGGCTCCAAGGCGTGCAACGCCCAGCCGACTGCCAGCTCGCGGTGCGGGCAGTCGGTAGCATGGCGCTGCTGGTCGTTCACTGTTCACCCTTCACGGTGCGGGCTTCGGCGACCAGGGTGTCTGGCCCGTCTGGCCCCAATTGTTTGGTCAATAGCGCGCGCAGCCGCTGCACGGCGGTGAACATGCGGGACTTCACCGTGCCCAGCGGGACACCCATCTGAACTGCAATCTCGGCCTGAGTGTGCCCACCGAAGTAGGCCAGGGCGAGCACCTGGTGCTGCGCGGCGGGGAGGCGATGCAGTGCCGCGCGGACCTGGCCGGCCGCGATACGCGCCAGCGCCGCCTGGTCGGCGCCGGTGCCGGGGTGGGCGACCAGGCCTCGCCGGCCTCCGGAACGGCCACCACGCGCCGACGGATCGTGCTCTCCTTGCGTACCGCGTCCACCGCCCGATGGTGGGTTACCGTGAGCAGCCAGGTGACGAATCCGCCTCGCGGTGGGTCGTATCGGGTCGGATCACGCCACAGCGTCAGGAAGACTTCTTGCACCACATCTTCGGCCGGCTTCTCGTCGGCGCAGATCCGGCGGCCCAGCGAGTAGCAGGGTCGGACGAAGCGTGGATAGAGCTGGGACAGCGCCGCCCCGTCGGCGTCGCGGACTCGTCGCACGAGTTCGGCATCGGACAGTCCCTCAGCCTTACTGGCCGCCGGTGGCGCTGGCTTGGACGTGTCGTTCCCTTGGTCAGGCCACTGGGCGCTCGGTTGAGCCTCATTGGCCACCAGCGAGATCCTTACGTTGCCCTCAGGGGCGGCTCTTTCCCGGAGCCGCCCCTGAGGGGTAGTGACTGCGTTGATCTGCTTAGGAGGCGGGCGGGGAGAGGACCTGGCCGATGACGAATACGGTGGCGTTTTTGGTGGGGATGTTGCCGCAGAGCACCGGGTTGCCGTTGACGGTGGGTGCCGTCGGGCTGCCGCCGATGGTCAGCTTGGCGCCTTCCAGGCTGGTCAGTGTGCCCGCCGAGACGATGCCGGTGGCGTCGTAGCGCTGGCCGACCACGTGGTAGGTCAGGATCTTGGCCAGTTGGCTGTTCGGCGAGGCGACGTCCGGGGCGGTGGTCAGCTGCTTGGTAATGCCCGGGTGCTGAGTTTCCAACGCGGCGAAGGCCGGGTCAGCTGGGGCGAACACGGTGATCGCCGGGGCACTGTTGAGGGTGTCGACCAGGTTAGCGGCGGTCGCTGCCTTGGTCAGGGTGGTCAGCAGTGGATTGTGACTGGCCGCGGTGCCCACCGGGTCATTGACCATGCCCTGCGCGGAGCCGGGACCCTCGGTGGGTACCTGGCTGCAGGCCGGACCGAAGATGTCACTGATCTTGGTGACGCCAGCGCCGGTGGGCGCCGTGGCCTCCCCGGCGGGCGCCGCCGAACCGCTGGCGGGTGCGGAAGCGTCGCTCCCGGTGGCTGGCCCCTGCGCGCTGCTGCAGGCACCGACCACGGCGGTCAGGGCCGCCATAGCGCCGACCGCGGCCAGTCGCTGGATTTTCCTCATTCGATTTTCCTCACTCGATCTCTGCTATTTGCCTGCCCGGCTTGTCCGGGCCTCACATGGATTAGTTCGGTAATTAGCAGCCAAGGGTTCGCTGCTTGAGATTACGAATACGACACGTTTGTGTAGTACGGGCACGTTCTCATTACTTCAATGATCCGCTTCGGTGGCTTCACGGTTTGCCGAGCACGAATAGCACACAGGTGCGCCGCAGTGAGCACGTCCTCATTACTTCGATGATAGGCGGTGGCGGGTCAGGGCTTGTTAGGAAGGACGGTGAACTGTACTGAATGCCACCCACTGGCGCCGTCTGGAATGGGTGCGGCCCGATCCGTAGTCTGGGTGTAGCCGGTCTTGTCGGTCGCGCGCACTTCGGCGACGTGGTTGCCGGGTTCCCACCGTCCCCGCAGCCGGAACATTCGCCAGGTGTCTACATTGACTTCGGTGGACAGCTCTGCGGGTTGCCACTCGCTGTGGTCGACGCGCACCTCGACCTTGTCGATGCCTTTGGTCTGCGCCCAGGCAATACCTGTGATCGGAGCGTCTGGGCTGACTCGTCCGAAGGCGCCGGGACTGTCGATCCGGGACATCGTCTTGATCGGGGCCTGTTGCCCCCAGCCGCGCTGCAACCAATAAGCCCGCTTCGTGTCGAACGTGGTGAGTTCCATATCGGTGAGCCACTTGGTCCCGGACACGAATCCGTAAAGTCCGGGGACAATCATTCGAACCGGGAATCCGTGCTCGATTGGTAGCGGCTCGCCGTTCATCCCGATCGCCAGCATGGCTTGGCGGCCCGGGTCGGTCAGGACGGCGGTCGGGCTACCGCAAGTCCATCCGTCGACGCTGGTGGTGAATACCTGATCAGCACCTTGCCGCACACCGGCCTCCTTGAGGATGTCGGCTAGCAGCACGCCGGTGAAATTGGCGGTAGAGATGTAGGGCCCGCCAATTTCATTGGACACGCAAGTCATCGTCAGAGGACGCTCAATTAGCTTGCGCGATTTCAGGTCTGCCCAGTTCAGTGTGAGTTCCCGGTCGACCATCCCGTGCACCCTTAACCGCCAGTCCTCGGCCCTTAGTTGAGGCAGCGTGAGGTTGACGTCCACCCGGTAGAAGTCCCGGTTCGGGGTGATGAAGCTCGGTGACCCGTCGGAGGCGAAATCCGCCCCAGCTGGGATCGGCGGCGCGGCCACCGTGGGCAGGATCCGCCCGAGCGCCTTTCGGGAGGCCTCGATGCCACCGCGCCCGGTCAGCAACTGGCCACCGGCCGCCGCGATGCCGGCACCTGCCGCGACTGCCACCGACCCAACGAGCAGCGCGCGGCGAGACATCCCCGCCGTCACCTGATTCCCTGTGGGCCGCTGGCTGAGCCCTCCCCTCCGGTGTAGGACGACGAACGTCCCCACGCTGACGATCAACGCAACCACCGGGGCGAGCGCATCGAGCGCACCAGCGGTGGGACGGGTCAGTACCGCGAGGGTGGCGACCATGCCGAGCACCACCAGCAGCACCAGCCCAGGTCTGCGAGAGCTCCGGGACAACACTCCGGCAACCACCCCGACCAGCCCGATCACCACCGCCATGCCCGAGAGCAGAACAACCTTGTCGTAGCTGCCGAAGGTACGGACCGCGAAATCCTTGAGCCAAAGCGGGGTGAGGTCAATCGCCGTACCACCCACCGCGAGCAATGGCGAGGAACTCGGCGAGATAAACCCGCCCACCAGATGTCCCACCGCCAACCCCGCGACCATCGACAACAAACCAACCAGGGCCGCCACCGGAACAGACAGTCGGGACGTGATCACATCTAGCCATTCGAAATTCACCGACCAGTGGTTCACTAGGAGACCAGATCGTGATAATCCTCACCAGGTGAGCGCGACCCGGAAAACGCTGCTCCTCCACCTCCTAGAGGCCATGCTCCCCCCGTCGACCAGAATCACTCGAATCCGGTTCGCTGTACTCGACTCACAGTTCCGGATCCGCGTCCACATCGCGGTGCGCCATGCAACGCCCAGCTCGGCGCAGATCGCGCGGTGTCCCCCGACCGACACCGAGCTGAACCGCGATCGTTCCTGCTGGAAAGGACGTGAGAGCGCGGACGCCATGGAAAAGCGGACGGCCCCCACCCCCTGACGGGAGTGAAGGCCACCATCAATCACTTGCCGGTTTAGTACCCCCCAAGAATCCCTAGAAGTCCGCCTCCCTCGTGACGATCGTAGCGCTCGCCACGGTGGCCGCCGTAGGAACTCCGGTGATAGTCCCCATGGCTGTAGTGGCGTTCAGAACCACCCTGACCATCCCCACCGCCGTAACCACCGTCGCCGTAACCGTGACCACCACAACCACCAAGTGAAAAGATCTCTGCGATCTTCATATGCCACCCCTCTACTATTTTATTCCCAGGAACTTCTGTTTCTAGGACGACGCGCCCACCGCGAGAAACGGTGAGGTTATCGACGACACCAACCCGTAACCAGGTTTCTCATCGCCCATCCCGAGACCATCGGCAGCAGGTCAAAAGGCTGCCACCGAAACGGATAACCGGGACGACGTCATGACTAACCTTTCGCGCCCCATCGACAAACAGTTCGATCTGAGACCCAAAACGTGACAGTGCTCACCAGGTGGACAGCGGCCTCACCGCCACCGTTCAATAGCGTGCTCCCAGCCATCGGCACATGACTCGAGTCCCTTGTCGAACGGCAACCCGACGATGACCTCCGGCCAGAGCATGGGTCGCGCTGACCCCAAGCTGGGCCAACACCACGCCCGTCGCCTGGTGGATCTCCGCACAGCCATGGACCTCGTCGCCCTGATGCTCGACGCCGGGCGCATCGAGCCGGGGATGCGGGTATTTGGAGATCGGCACCGGTAGCGGCTACAGTGCCGCGCTGCTCGCTCACCGGCCCGGGGCTACCTCGCTGGGGGGCGGTTTGATCGGGTGCTCTCCGCGGCCGCCGCATTCCGGTGCCTGTGCGTGGATCACGCAGAACGGCCCGGCGGCCTGGTTGTCACCCCGTGGGGCAGCGCTTACACACCCGCCGGATGGTGGGCGCTGGCCGTCGGACCCGAGGGCACCGCCACCGATGACCTGGTCAACGCCACCATCTCGTTTATGCAGCTACCTGAGCAGCGGGTGGCCCGGGCCGTGGTCGCCGAGGTGGTTCGTGACACCGACGCTGTCGACGTCGGCGACACCGCCTGCACGCATTCCGCTTGGGCAACGACGACGCACCCTTCGCGATCGGGGCTTTCGTGCCCGGTTGCCGAGGGGAGTACGCGCCGGCACCCACCGATGAGGGCCGTTGGTGGGTGTGGTTCCTCGACCCCACCTCCCGGTTCTGGGCCCGCTTTGACTACCAGCCCGAGACTCGCCGCTGGCCCGTCCACCAGTTCGGGCCGCGCCGGCTCTACGTCGAGGTCGCCACCGCCTACCCGTGCTGGGATCAAGCCGGCCGGCCCCCGGTCACCCAGTGGCGGTTCACCATCACCCCGGACGGGCAGCGTGTGCCGCTGGCCGGTATCACCGGTCACGAGCACACACCGGCGACGTCGTCGATGTTGATCAAATGATGCTGTAGTGCTGGAGATAGCGGAACATCCCGATTCCGGGCAGGACCGGTAGCCAGTAGGTGAGCAGCCGGGAGCTGAGGACTGCGGCCACCGCCGCGGTGGGTGCCACGCCCACGGCAGTGAGCCCGGCGACGAGGAGTGCTTCCACCGCGCCCAGGCCGCCGGGGGTGGGCGCGAGGTGGCCCAGGGTCTGGCCGAGTACGAACACCACGAGCACCACCATCAGCGGGAAGTGGGGTTCGAACGCGGCGAGACTGGCGGCCAGGCCCAGCGCGGAGATCGCCAGGTAGCCGAATGCGCCGCCGAACAGTTGTGCGGCGCGCAGCGGTTGGCGCAGCGTGGACCACAGCTCGCGGATCACCTGCATCGACGGGCGGATGATCTGGCGGCGGCCGAACGGGGACCCGACGATGAGCCCGGCGACGACGAGGGCGCCGGCCACGCCCACCAGCAGTGGCCACCCGGTGGGGATCGACACCCCCCGCAGCGTCCCCGAAGCGCCGACGCCGAGGACGCCGATGAGGCACACGACGGCGGCGACGGCGCTGGTGGCCCCCAGGCTCAGCAGGATCACGCCGAGGGCGAGGGAACGGCGCATGCCTAGCCGCTCCAGGTACGCGATGTTGATCCCGAAGAAACCGGCCCCGCCGAGTGTGGTGCGGCCGGTGAATGCCGCTGCGAGCTGCACCGCGACGGTGCGCCAGAACGGCAGCGGGGCCTGGCTGGAGCCCAGCAGCGACACCGCCGACAGGCCAATCGCCAGCAGTCCGCAGGCCACCGCCGCGGCCAGCCACCACCAGTTAGCCTCGCGCAGCGAGCCCAGCACCTGGGTCAGGCTGGACAGCTGGGGCAGCAGCAGGTAAACGGCCCCGCCGCCGAACAGCAGGGCCGCGACGGTCCTGGGCCGCACCGGGGACCGGAAACTCGGAATCGGCCGATCGATCCGGTCGGCGAGGGTCTCGCGCAGTTCGGTGAACAGGTAACGGCCCTGGTCGATCTGCTCACGGATCCCGCGGTGCAGCGCAAGTGGCTGCAGATAAGCCAGGGCCGCCTCAAGCTGGTCGCCCGACAGCACCCGACACGCGCTGCACACCGTGCGCTGGACCCCGACCAGCGACGCGAGCGAGACCAGCGCGTCGGCAACATCCTGGGCGGTGCGGGCGGGACTCGCGCCGGCCTGACCGAAAGTGAAGTTGAGCACCCAGGGACGGCCCTGGGGATCGACGAGGATGTTCTCGGCCCGCAGGTCGTGATGCGCGATCCGCGCCCGAGCCAGGGTCGCGACCTGCGCCCAGATCCCGCCCAACAGCGAATCGTCAATCTCCCAGGGCGGCAACTTCGTCAGCCGGCGGCCCTGGATCTGGCGGTGCACCAGCAACGGCGAGCCGTGTCCGGTCTCACACGCCAGCACCAACGGCGGGGTGCGCAACCCGGCCCGCTCCGCGAGCAAGGTCACCAACGCCTCGTGTTCGGCTTCGTGATGGGTGGTCGACAGCCGCGGCACGTCCAGCACCTCAACCGAGGCGAGTAACCGTCTGAGCTTGTACCACGGCCCGGCACGACGATGCATCCGCCGCACCACCCGCACCCGCAACGTGTCACCGCCCGCCGTCGTGACCCTAAACGTCAGCGGACCCAGCAGGCGGTGCCCGACCGCCACCACCTCCACCGGGGCCAACCCAGCCTGGTCCAACGCCCGGTGCACCGCCTCCATCGAGGTTCGCCGCCCCGGAACACCCCACACCAGATGAAACACCGCGCCGACCCCCCAGCCTAAGAAGGCCCCAGCGAACACCCCGAGCGGCAGCGACCCCTCATAAACCTCGGCCACGCCCACCGCGACCGCGACCACCCACCCGAGATAACCCAACTCCCGGGTCAGGTACGGCACCGCGATCGTCACCAACGCGGCCGCGACGGCCACATGCCAGGCCGGGAACGCGAACCCGGCCGGACCAGGCAGCCGCAGAGCCGGCTCGGCCGACAACACCGCCGGCACCGGCCGGTTTCCTAAAACCCCATCCATGACCCATGCCAGCACCCAGCTCAGGGCCCCAGCTCCGGCACACTGCAACCCAACACGGACCCGTTTGAAATACAACGCCACCGCGGTGACCCCGGCGATACCGACCCCCGACCCCACCCAAAGCAACCCCAACCACACCGGGCCCGACGCGCCAGGCATCCCGCCCAGCTGCTCGAAGATCGCCACCTCGACCGGATTGACCGCCGGGACCTGGGCAAGCAGCGAACCCAGCGTCAGCACCCCGCCCGCGATCACCACACGCAGGACATCACCCAAACGACGCCCACTCAACAACCGCAACACCGACTTCGCACGACCCCCACCAGCCAACACCCCCCTACCCCCCAGACAACCATCCCCAGACTCAGGCTCCGTCACATCAACTCCCCAGCACCCCAACCGCCCGGCCGGCTGTCATCTACCGCAGAGCTTCACCCAACTCCTCATGCCCTCCATCGACCAGACCAACCACCGCCATCCCGAATTACCATCACCCCGACCCAAGCGATCATCGTCGGCCACCGCGGTCGAGACCGCCGCGCGAACGCGCCGGGACCTGATCCCCCAACATGGTCACCCGCGGCCGCCCCGACCCACTCCGAGCAAGACTGACCTGATCGAGGAACGAACCATGGCGGGCCGCGCCACCCCGCGCCGCGGAC
>DATNDR010000047.1:0-10537 GCA_035606945.1 Pseudonocardiaceae bacterium | reverse complement strand
AACGAGGCCACCGTGTCCTCGACGGGTGGACGCCCGAGACGGTGTGGATGTGTCCACTTTTTGGCGATTAGGCGGCGATGCCAGCGCAGGATCGTGCTCGGTGTGACCCAGCGATGCTTGCGCAGCATCGTCGGCAACGCCTGGACCAACGCGGCGAACACCGCTCGATCCGCCCAGTCCAAGCGAGGCTTTGGGTTGGTTCTGCGGAGCACGGCGACTTCGTGGCGCAACACCAGCAGTTCGACGTCCTTCGACGCCGACGAGCGGCCGAACAACACCAGCAGGTTCAGCAGCCGAAGAAAGATCAGATACAGCAGACGCAACGACACGAGTCACGATCATGCCCCGACGGCTGAAGGCACAGTTGCATTAAGAGATCGGCCCACCCAGGCTGGTCGCAGCTGCGCGCCCAGAAGCCACTCAGCTAGCCTCGGATGCCGGGTTTGTCATGGTTCTCCACGGGTCCCGAGGCGCCTGTTTTATTGCTTTGGATCATGGCGCGGACGCCCGTCGCCTTAATGCTACAGTGCCGACCAACCTCGATTTGGAGCTCTCGGCTGCTCTGACTGCGCGCAAAGCAACAGCCCCGCTGTGAGCCGGCGCACAGGTGTTCCGGCTCAGGTGGTGGTGTCAGGTGCAAGGCGGCCGGGACGGTGGACGGTATCTATTGATCCGTTGGCCTGTCGCCATCCACGTGCTATGAGGATGTCGAGCACGGGGCTGCCGGAGCGCGGCGCGGCCGCGACTTCGACGCGGATACCGGGTTGCGCTGGGGCTACTGGCTTGTTAGGTGTTTCTGCGGTCTCCACCAGCGGCCGCTCGCCGGGGGAGTGTACTTCGGCCATGACGGGTGCCGGCTGCCGGCTGCCCATGGCAGGGGCTCGATCGGCGTCGGTGAGCGCGGCGTTGGGCCGGTAGTCGTTTTCCGGTCGTGGGCTGGTCAGGCCCAGTGCGCGCATGACCACGGATGTCATGGTGAGCCGGTCGCTGGCGAACTCTCCGTGGGAGCGGGCATCGGAGCGGCTGTCGTCCGGGTCAATCGAGCGCGAGAAGATGCTCACACCGCCGCGGTTACTGATGGCCTGCGCCAGCGTGAGTCCGGGTTGGCCATCAAGCGGTAGCCCGAAGAACTTTTGCATTCCCAGCAAGGGGACCTCACTGTCCGGCGCTGGCCCCTCCAGTGCCCGTGAGACGAGGTAGAGCAGAGATTTGTGATAGATGTCGAAGCCGCCGGCCTGGCAGACGTCGTCGAGTTCACGTTCGTCACTCAGGTCGAAATTGGTGAACGATCGAACCAGGCTCTGCGGCCCGAGATGTGGGAGAACGTCACGGGCGAACTCGTCGACGCGGATAGCCGGCGCTAGTAGCGCCAGCGACGCGACGGGAACGCCCGCATCGGCTAGTCGCTGCAGCAGGGCTGCCTGAAAAATCGCACCCGCGCTGTGTCCGACCAGGTGCACCGCGACGCTATTGGGCTTTTGCTGCCGGAGGTAGTCGCGCAGTCGTAACACGGTGAGCGATGCGCCCGGCATGTCCATCATCGCCGTCTCCGCTTGTCGGGACGTTGGCGACCACGAGACGCTGCCCGGGTCACGGATCGGCTCCGATGCAGCGCGGGCGTTCTCCTTCATCTCGTCCCACATCCAGCGGAAGCTCTTCCGCGCGACCAATTCGACCAACCGGTCGACCTGCTCAAGGACGTCGAACCCGAGACCAAACGGGAGCCGCCCCCTGATCGAGTCGGCGAGTTGGTCCAGCAGCGTCTCACTCGCTCCGCTCTGCCAGGCGAAGAACAAGGGATAGATCTTGTTGTTGAGCCACCAGTTGACGTTCTCCTGCGCGACGGATAACCCGTCCTGTTCGCTGGTGAGGCCACCGTGGGCGTAAAGCAGCACGTGGCGTTTCGCGCTCGGGTCCTGCTCAAGCCACAGTTGGTGCCAGCGGTCCATGTGCGCGAAAGCGCGGTCGATCTGGGTGGGAGAGCTGGCGAACTTGCCGATCGATGAGAGTCGTCCCTGGTTGCCAAGGTTGACCACGTGCATTGCCAGACGCCGCAGATCGGGCGCTGGGCCGGTAACGAGTTTTCCGCCGGTTGCCGTGGTGGTGGCCGACCGACCGCTGGCGAACGGCGTTTGGGGTACCCCCGGGCGGGCGACCCAGGCGTCGTAGGCGGACTCGAGCCAGTCCTCGTAGGGCAGGGTCGCGAACCCACCCTTACCCCACTGGGGACCCCAGGAGTTCTGCACCAGGAATCCGACATCGTTGTAGCCGACCAACGCGAACGCGTGGCCGCCCAGCGCGCGGGCGTTCACCACACGCGTGATCACGTGCATGACCTCGCCGTTTCGGATCAACTCGACCGGCTTCACCCAGCCTTCGTGGACGACCGCTGAGACGCAGATAGCGTTCAGCTCGCTGATGGCGGATTGCATATCATCGAGGCGGTACGGGCCTACCCGATAGAAGGCACCCAGTGGCCGCACGCGGGCCTTCTCGATGACATTCTCGTCATCCAGATCCGGCTCGGGGTACTGGTTCAGCGCCGGCCAGTCCGCTTCCAGGAGCGCTCCGTGGTTGAACCACCCTTTGAACGCGCCGCGCAGGGAGGACCCGACGTCGCTTTCTCCCTCGAACTCGTCGTAACGGCGGGCTAGCCGATAGAGCATGTAGGGGCTGACGTGAGGATAGGCCGCCGCAGCATTCCCATTGACCACCACCTCCGACCGCGCGAGCACCGCATTGATGACGGCGGCGAGCGCATGACCGGTGCAGGAGTTGCCGTCCTGGTGCATCACGTAACGTTCCTTGCTGCCCTGACGCTGATCCAGAACGGCGGGGAGCGGTTGAAGACGCGGCCGATACTCCAGGTCGCGGGAGTCGAATGGGTCGGGCAACGCGTTGGCCGCGAATTCCCCGATCCCCGGAATGGTGATCGTGCCCGGCTGTACTGTCTTGGCCATGACCTAGCCTCCAAGAGATAACGCGTGGGTCTCCGGATACGAGCCCGCGCCTTGCGCCTGACGGTCAGCTGCCATAGTTCACCGCCTCAGCGGAACTGCGGGGAGCCGTCTGAACGGGCCTGAACTGAGCCCCAAACTGAGGACACGCCGAGAAGCCTTGAGTCTCCCGGCGTCCCATCACGACCACCTCCACCAGGCCTGCGGCCCGCTCGTGGCACTGTTGCATTAAGGCGACGGGCGTCCGCGCCATGATCCAAAGCAATAAAACAGGCGCCTCGGGACCCGTGGAGAACCATGACAAACCCGGCATCCGAGGCTAGCTGAGTGGCTTCTGGGCGCGCAGCCGCGACCAGCCTGGGTGGGCCGATCTCTTAATGCATCAGTGCCGTTTCAGATGGTTTGGCGGTAGCCGAAGAATTCGTGGTCCTGGTTGTAGCCGCCGTAGCCGCCACCGACGTCGTGGAAGTCGGCGACGAACTCGATACTCTTGATCCATTTGACGAGTTTGAAGCCGAGCTGGAGCTCGTTGCGCAACCGCAGTGGGGCGCCGTGTCCGAACGACAGCGGCTTGTCGTTCATGTCGTAGGCCAGCATCGTGAGGTGGTTGCTCATCTGCTCGATCGGGTGCGCGTCGTAGTAGGTGCCTCCGTCGGGGCCGTCACCGAGGGAGTAGAACACCACCCACTTCGCCTCGGGGGAGGGTCTGACCAGGTCGAGGATGGTCTGCATGGACACTCCGCCCCATTTCGCGACGCCGGACCAGCCCTGGATGCAGAAGTGCTGGGTGATCTGCTCGTGGTGGGTCAGGGCATGTAGCTGGGTCAGGTCCAGCTCGACGGGGTTGGCGACGAGGCCGCCGATCTGCAACCGGTAGTCGGCGAAGTTGCCTTCGTACAGCGTCTTGTACTCGTCGGTGTCGGGGTATTTCCCGTTGTGCCACAGGTAGGGCGAGATGTCTTTGTCGGTGTACTGGCCGGGTTTGGCGTCGAGGTGCTCGAACAGGCGCTGCAGGGGCCCGATCAACGCGTAACCGACGCGCTGGACGACGCGGGGGTGGCGCAGGGTAAATGGGGTGGCCGCGACCCAGCCGGCGGTGATGATGACCATCGAGGCGGCAAAAACCCAGAAACCGGTCCAGGAGTGATCGTCGCGGCCCGCGTACATGTGGTTGAGGTTGTCCCGCATCGTGGTGGCGAAGACCAGCGTCACGTGGATCACGATGAACCCCAGGAACCAGCACAGGACAAGGAAGTGCAGCGAGCGGGCGGTCTGGATGGACAGCACCGAGCTGATACGCCGGAACCGGGTGGACAGCGCCGGGGACATACCCAGCCCGGTCACGATGGCCAGTGGTCCGGCGACGAACACGGTGACGGTGTAGGCCAGCAGCTGCAGGCTGTTGTAAGCCACCCAGCCGTTATCGGCGGGCCAGTCCAGCGACAGGTACTGGATCGCTACCGAGGCCGCGTTCGGGATGGTGTCCCAGCTGGTCGGGACGAGTCGCTGCCAGTGGCCGGTAGTGAAGATCATGATGTAGAAGATGGTGCCGTTGAGTAGCCACAGGGTGTCGATACCGAGGTGCCACCAGCGGGCTAGCCCGATGGAGTGCCGCAGCCCGGGCAGCCCGACCTGCGCGGGCAGGGACACGGAGTCCTGCTTCGCCGTCCACAGTGGGTCGTCGGGGACTTCGTGCTGGAACCGGAACCAGTCCTTGCCCGGCGTGCTGTGCCGGGTCCAGTACAGCCGGGGGTGATCAGTCATGATCTGGACCCCGGACCGGATGATGAAGATCAGCAGGAACAGGTTGAAGAAGTGCTGCCAGCCCACCCAGACGGGGATTCCCCGCTGTCCGTTGGGCGGTGCCACCGTTCCGGGGTATTGGTCGATGAACGTCGCTACCGCAGGCAGGGCGCGCAGCTCTTTGGCCAGCGCTATGCCGGCGATCAACACGACGAAGCCGATCGGGAGCAGCCACAGCAGGTTGAACCATCGGGACCGGCCGAGGCGCACTCGTGGGGCGATCCCCGATACGGCGGGCACCGACCCGGCCCACGTGGCCACATCGATGGCGTCCTCGCCGCGGGTCAGTTGCGGGCGCCCGTGCGGCGCCGCAGGGGGTCGATCGGACGGGTCGGCGCGTCGGACCCCCACCGGCGGATCATCGGTGACATCCCCGTGGCGGTGCTGGCTCAGCGGCTCTACCGGCGGCTGGCGCCAACCAACGACCGGCGGCTGCTGTGGTTGTCCCGGCATCATCGCTTCAGAAGGACGTGATCGAGGTGGCGCCGCGGCGTGGGCGCCAGCTCGGTGCAGCCCGGCTGTGCCCAGCCGACGCGGAGCAGGAGTTGGGGGAACAGTTGTGGGCCGACGAGGTGGGCGCTGATCGAAGCTCGGGTCTGGGCCACTTCCAGTGGCTGGCTCAAGGGTGTGGTGGCGAGCCCCATGTTGGTGGCGGCGAGCAGGACCGCGCTGGTCGCCTCGCCTGCACGCAGCGCGCCGAGACGGTCGTCGCGCTGGCTGGCCAGCACCATCAGCACCGAGGCGTCCTCGTGCTCGAAGCTGTGTGGTGACTGGACAAGTCGCCCCTGGATGAAGGCGCGCATCGGAACTTCGCCGGGGTGGTCGATCCCGGCAGCGACGGTGCTGGATTCGATACCGTCGCCCGCGCCGGCGTACCGGCCGGTCCACCGCGCCAGCTCCGCCGCATAACCCATCTGTTGTCTTTGCAGGCTCGCCGAGTGGGTGATCATCGCGATCAGGCGCTGTCGGGCGGCGTCACCGGCCACGACGTGCAGCTCTGTCTGGCAGTTGGCGGCGTGCTCGATCAGGATCGTGCGCAGGCCCTCGTCGACGGGTTCGTCGCTGAAGCGGCGGCGGTCGGTGCGCCGCAGCGGGATCGCCCGGGCCAGCGCCGCCATGTCTGGCGGTGGGGCCGCGATCGATGGCTGTATCCGGGCGAGGTGATGGATGTTCTCCGGATCAGGGAAGCGGTCGATACGAGCCGACCAGCCGAGACCGGCCAGCGCGACGACCAGGTGGTGCAGTCCCGCGCCGCAGCTCAGCAGCAGATCGCGTCCATCCAGGTCAATCACGATCAGATGCCGATCCAGGTCCGCGAACAGGTCCACAACACCGGTGGTGCTAATACGCCAGCGCCACGGCTGGGAGTTGTAAACCGATGGTGCGCGCACCGCGGATCTCAGCGCCCGGTCCAGTGTGGCCTCGTCGGGAATGACAGTCGATGACATCATCCCCACCCCTTTCGATCTGAGATCCTGCGACTCTGTCGCGGGTTGCACGATCCGACCAAGGTCTGGGGCCAGCGTTGATCAGCTTAGGCGCTCCGAGACATCGACGCCATGGAAAAGCAACACGTCAAATGGTCCCGGTCATACGGGGGCGCTTTGCAACGCTGTCGCACCCGCCGAGCTCGCAAACCCCAGAACGTCGGTCGAGCCGCTACGGCGCACGGTGGTGCGGCGGCTGTGCGACACCTGACGTGGCCGCGGGAGGGGGTCCGGCAGCCGTCCCGTCTCACCGAGCCAGTGCACTGACCGGTTGAACCCGCCCAACCAAGCAGGCTCAGCACCTTGACCGCAGCGCTGCTGACTAGGGTCCTCCCGTCCCAGGAGCGGGATCGTCAGTCCGTGGCCACAACCTGAAAGCGGGCTGGATGCCTAAGCCACGCGCGCTACTCGGTCGCCCGTAGTACGCCGAACGTTAAACGCCAACCGAGGCCTGCCATACGCGACCCGGTAACCCCCATCAGGCCGCGGGGCCAAGAACCTCAGCGGACCCGCTACGGCGAGACAGCCCTGCTGGCCCCGAGCTTCGCACGGCCGCCCTCGATGTCAAGGGGGTCGAAAAGTTCTGGGCCGCCCTGTCGGGGCCGCTGCGCTCGGCCCAGAACTTTGCGCCCTAATCCCTTGACATCGAGCCTCCGCGGCCGTGCCCGGCGCTCGAAGCGGCAGCGGGGAGCACCCCGCCGCCCCATTACGGGGCCAGCAGGACCGCATCTCCGGGAGGACCCGATGACCCCAGGCGAGCACCAGCCACGCTGACCCATGCCCCAGCTGCGACCCGACCGACGGCGTCCGCTGGGTGACCAGCACCCCCGACACAGACATGTGGGCCTGTCGGCACTGCGGCACGAGTGGCCCATCACCGTTGAGTTACCCCAGGTGCCGCGATGACCCGCCGACCCCCACGGATTCTGATCACCGGTAGTCGAACCTGGACCGACCGGGCGGCTATCGCCCACGCGATCAGCGACTACCTGCACTCAGTCGACACCAGCATCGGTGGCGCGTGGCCCTCCCCGATCGTCGTGCACGGCGGGGCCCGGGGCGCTGACCAGCTCGCCGACGCTGGTCGGGCCGCGTCGATCAGCAACGGGGTAAACCGCCGCACCCAGCGATAGACGGTGACGTGATCGACGGTAATGCCTCGCTCAGCGAGCAGCTCGTCCATGTCGCGATACGACAGGCCGTAGCGCAAGTACCAACGCACCGCGAACGTGATCACCTCCGGTGGGAACCGGAAACCAGCGAAGCTTGACCTCGGCGGTGGTACCTGGACGTGGCTACGGCGCATCGGCCCACCCTGCCCGAGCAGGTCATCGGTCAACGCAACAGTCCCCGCAGGATGAGTGGGTCGGGACCTGTTCGCCTTATCACTGCTATTCCCGTGCGGTACGGTGCCGCGAGCAAAAGGGTTGAGCGTTTGGTGTCCTTGGACGGAGGCCTGTGACGTGATGCTCAGCGCGCGGCGTTCCAGCGTCTTTCCGGTGTTGGTGGTCGTCGCGTTGGTGGGGGGCATGGCGCTTGTGCCGGTTTGGGCAAACCACCGTTTTTATCTGAGTGACGACAGTGCCGTGCAGTTCCTTCCGACCTGGCGTTACGTTGGTGAGTTGTTGCGGGCCGGGCATTTCCCGCTGCTCGACCCGTTATTGTGGGCGGGGGGCAATCTCGCTGCGGAGGCATTGTTCGGCCTCTACAACCCGTTGGTGCTGGGCAATATGGTGCTGGTCTCGGCATTGCCGGACCTGCTGGTCGCCGCCGTACTCGTTAAGACCGAGTTTTTGGTAATCCTCGGGGTCGGGGTATATGGGCTGGCTCGAGAATACGACGTGCCACGGCCGTTCGCCGTCGTCCCGGCGGTGACTGTGCCCTTTGCCGGTGTGACGCTGTACTTTGACGCCTGCTCGTGGTTTTCCGCCCTCGTTGGCTTTGCGTTCGTGCCACATTTCTGGTGGACGCTGCGGCGAAGCGCCCGCGGTGCGCTCACCCCCCTGGCGCCTTTTGCCGCCGGCTACCTCGCGATCACCTCGGGCAACCCATATGGCGCTCTCGGGGCCTGCCTGGTCGTTTTTAGCCTGACCGCGGAGTTCGCGCTGACCCGGCAGTGGAAGTCGGCGCAACGGACGGTCCTTGGAGGAAGCATCGTCGGGCTGGTGGTGCCGCTGGTCTACCTACCACTGGTGCTTACCCAGTCCGTGAGCTACCGCAGGGCCAGTCTGGGCAACAACGGGGTGATGGTGCCGGGGCTGGGCGATCTGCTCAACGCATCCACCCCCAGTTTCAACGCCTGGATCCCTGCGTTCGAGGCACCGTTTCTCACCGTGCCAGCAACGTACCTGGCCTGGTATGCGGTGCCGCTGCTGCCCTGGCTTCGTTTCGGCACGCTACGTCACCGGCTACCCGCGGTGTCGGGGCTACTATTCTACGCGCTGATCGCGCTGACATTGTGCATCGGACCGTCGGATGTCTGGATGTTCCGCTGGCCGTTGCGGATCGAGCCCTACCTTGTGCTGCCCGTCGCCATACTGTTGGCGGTCGCACTGTCCCAGGGGCTGGCTCGAAGCCAGCCAAGGCGACGCGCCGGGGCCTGCGCGCTGCTCATCCTTGCTGGCGCCTATCTTGCTGAGTCGGCCCGCCCGGACCTGCTGCACATCCACGTTGTTTCGATGCTTGTCGTCGGCGCGCTGGTGGCCATACTTGTGCTGGTTTACCGCCGCATGCCACAGACAGCCACGGCACCAGTCGCCGTCCTGGTCGCGGGGTGCATCGCGGTGCTCGCCTTCCAAGTCGCCGCGTTCCCGCGCAACCGCAATCTCACCAACGACCAATTCCCCACCTCAGTACCGGCCACCCTTGCTGCGCTAGCCCCGCGCTACCACGCAACCACACTGATGATCGCCAACAACCACGCCATCCAGCACTCCACGGACCCCCAACGACAATTCACACACCTGATGTTCGGCAACATGCTCCAGGCAGTCGGGGTGCACGCCGTCAATTCCTACGCCGGCATCGGCTTCCAAACATTCACCAACGCGCTGTGCATGGACTACAACGGTTCAGTCTGCCCGGGTGCGCTGGCCAGAGTATGGCAGCCCGCTGCACCCGGCTCCGCACCGTTGGCCGATCTGCTGCGCCTGGAGACCATTGTGGTGCAAAACGATCTGCCAGGGGTTGCGAACATCCCGATACCAGCCGGGTGGCGGGTGGCCGAGCGCAACACCATCATCACCGTACTGCATCGCCGGCAGCCGCTGCCCTACCCTCAGGGTCGGCTTTCCCACGCGCCGGCCGGCACCGTGGTGATCGCAGACCGCAGCACAGCCCGCGAAGAGAGTTTCCGATTGGTCGGCGGGCCAGGGGGCACCCTCACCTTCGCCCGGCTCGCCTGGCCGGGCTACACCGCACACCTAGACGCCACCCCGATCCCAATCCACCAGGGACCGGCCGGGCTACTCACCGTGAACGTCCCGCCGCGGGCAAGCGGGCAGCTCACCATCGCCTGGTCACCCCCCGGGCAGGTCGTCGGGGTACTCGCCGCCGCGCTCGGGGCGCTACTGGCACTGGCGCATTCCTTCACCCGGGCCGCCGCACGCCACCAGCGCCGCCGTGCGGCCGACACCACAGCAGCAGGCCGCCATCCCCACCCCAAGCGGCTGTCACCGCTAAGACCAACCAAAACCGGAACCGTCTTGCGAGACACCCCATAGCGCTCGACGACCCCAACAACCGGGACACCACCAAAAGCGACGGCCATAACGGCGTGATAACCCTGCTCCACAACGCTTAGCTCCACGAGCATCAGCCCGGCACCCCCCACGCGAATCCCAGATGATGGGTACCGTTTTGGGTTCAGGTGATGAGCACGTTTGACCTGCTGGTTTAGGTTTACGGGTCTGGTTGGCGCGTATACGCACCTTTATGAATCAACAACCAACCGCGTGCAGCGGTGTCTATCCGGTGCAAATCGGGTGTGGGTGCCGAATTGAGCATCCACGTCATGCGACCTGGGTGTATTCGTGTATCAACCCTGAAGGTGCCGAAAACTTCATCTGTGCTGTTCAGGCGGCATGGTGGTATTCGTGGAGGAGGCCGCCGAGTCGATCTTGTCGTCGGATGGTGATGTGATTCAGTCGGTCTGATTCGGTGATCGGCTGGGGGAGTTGGCGACGTGGAGCTGCGGCATGCAGGGCGCGGTGTGTTCGGTGGTCGTTGGAGAACGCTTCGAATTCGCGCAGGGCGTGCAGAAGGTGAATCTGGTTCACGATGAGGGTGCGG
>DATNDR010000045.1:0-6528 GCA_035606945.1 Pseudonocardiaceae bacterium | reverse complement strand
GCATGGGCACCCCCGCCGGTGACGGCAAGCCCCGCTACGTCCTCGACATCGAGCCGGTGACCAGGACCGTCACCGTCGGCCCGGCCGAAGGCCTCGACGTCACCGAGATCACCGCGTCACGCCCCGTCTGGACCGGCTGCGCCCCGCCAGAGGAGCCCCGCGACTGCCTCGTCCAGCTCCGCGCCCACGGCGAGGTGCACCCCTGCACGGCCCGGCTGGACGGCGACGTGGTACGCATCCGCCTGCACCACCCGGCCCGCGGCGTGGCCAAGGGCCAGGCCGCGGTTTTCTACGACGGCGACACGGTGCTGGGCAGCGCCACCATCGATGCGACGTCCTCACCATCAGCGGCCGGCCGGGGCCCCGTCACCCATGTCGCTGCCTCTGAGGGCGAATGTGGGCGGAAATCGCCGCTAGATGGGTTGCGGCATTCGTAGCGTCTTCAGTCGGCTTGTCTTCATGCTCGGCCGGTTTTCTGGCGCAGCCAGCGGCGCTCGCATCCGAAATCCCTCGTCAATCCGAGAGCCTGTCGTGTAGCTTTGCTTCGTGGTCGGTTCGAATAGCCCAGCCAAGGCGTGGCGGGTCACCGCAGGCGGGATCGGCGGAGTGACCGCTGCGGCGCTCCTGATCGGTGAGGCTATTGCTCATCTCACCACCTCCACCCGGCAGACCTCACTGATCGTAGTTACGGGCGTGGCGATCGCGGGAGCGCTTGTCGGCGGCTTCGTGGCGGCTCCTTCGCTCCGTCGGCTCGCGGGGAAGGATTGCACCAAGGATCAGGACGAGCGGTCATTCCCGTTGCGTGACGCGTCGTCCTTGCTGCGCTGACGGGCTGACTGGCGCTTACGGCTGAGCGCGTTGAGCCACTCGCGCGAGTAGACACCCACGGTTGCGCTGGCTAGGCAGGCAAGCGATAGCTTGACCGCCGTCTGCGGAGCTAGCCCCCATTTCCTCGTGAGAAAGAAAACAACGATGGCAAGGGCTGACGGGCCCAGAAAAGTGACTAGACGCTGCAGCGTCCGGTGCCATTGCCATCGGATGTTGCGCCTTAGACTATCTTTATCCTTTGTTGCCCATAGATACTGTCGTTCCTCGAAATCCAGTGGGTTTTCCGGGGGCCCTGTGATTCGCGATTCGGGCAGTTGGGTTCCGGACGGGGCAGGCTCCTGATGATCAGAAGCCCGACGTTCGCGTCCGGCTACTCCGTCCTTCGCGTGCTCGCCCCGCCCACCGCGCGACAGTCGCCGCCTCGACGTGCTCGTCGCCCCTTTCCCAGCTGAAGGGGGCACAGGGGCAGGACGCTGACTATCTGCGTTAGCCTGCCCGTTCGTTTGGGCTGATTTTTGGCGTTGTTGCCTAGGAGGAGGCATCGCTGCTCCTTACCTGATCGGTAGGTAGCCTGAGGGGTACAGCATCAGCCGCTGCTATGCCGTACCTCTCAATCGTCCTGCCGACCTTTAGGATAATTGCTCAGCTCATACCTATTGAGCACTTAGCCCTTGCTTGTATGCTCCGGAAGGGGGTTTCCGGATAATTCGCGTCGAGTTGGCAGCCGGTCTCGTGGAACGACTGGCGCAGCTCAAGGCAATGCACATTTCCATATTTCGAAAAGTATATCGATATTGAAATGTGCTAAACAGGAACAGATTCACTACTGCACCGAACTATCAGATGTTCCGGATATTCAGGGATCTGCTGGCGCCGTCGTCAGGACGACTTGCGCTCACCCCGATCCCCTTCCTCTACGAACAGCTTCTTGTAGTCCGATCCTGGCTGGGTTACCTCGCGCTCGAAAAGAGCCTGTGACGGGTAGTTAGTAAGATCCCGTGGATCCCTGCCCTTACGTCGGATAAAACGCTGTCCTTTGTAGTAGGTGTGAAGGTCTGTATTCGTAGTCCACACATCCACACGGATCAGTGTGGCGCCGTGGTCTCTTTTCGCCACGTTCGCCGCCCAGTCCAAGAGTGCGGCGCCGAGCCCTTTGCCCGCATAACGTCTGCTGACGACAACCCGTCGGACGTACAGTGCTGGCTCGTGGCGTTTGCGCGCTGGCCAGACGGGTTGATCGTTCAGATCTAGCGGCTCATCGGTGTCGACGGTGATCGTCGCGGCAGGGGTGGTGCCGTCCCAGACGATCCACGTCTTGCCCTTGAGCAGGTCATTCAGTATGCGCTCGCGCTGACCGGTCCGGTCCGGCCACGGATCCGCCCACTGATCGGTGTCCTTGCTCGTCCGGAGCCATTCGGCGGCCTCACGGACGAGTCCGCGTACTTCGTCCAAGTTCCCCGGCATTGCAAGACGTAGGGCAAACGGATACCTTCCCACCGATACATAGTCACCCGTAACGGGCGCGTGTGGTACCACCGAGGGCACGAAGCAAACGCAGGCCCGGTCGCAACCGCACTGCATCTATCGGGCTTCAAGACCCGTTGGCCTGGCTAAACACCGATCAGGCAAGGCGCCGGACTTTGCCATTTCCAGACCTCAGCCAGGTGAAGTCTTTGCCGAGTTGGCGTAAGGATCCCTGTCCTGGGTCACCTCCCACGTTTCTGTCCGACCGAGACCGCATTCGATAGCTCCTGTCATGTCGCCAGCTGCGTCAGGGATCGACCTAGCACATCCATTATTTCCGCGGATGACCAGGCGCTCCTGGTGAGCTGGATGCGGATCTCGCTTCGGTATCGGTGGTGTCGGGCTCGCCAGACCGCCAGTGCCGCGAGTACGCGGCACCGGCGGCACTAACGGCCCACCCGTCCGCTGCAAGCGAATGGCGGGACTGGATATGCCTACCGGCACCGGAGAGGCTAGGGCGCTCCGATGCTCCCACCCCAGGGGTCGTAATGCTCATAGCGGTACTCTTTGGAGGGACGTGCATGCAATTTTGCCATTGCACTGTCCTCCTTCCTCACCCATAAAAGGTGTGTGCTGAATTGGAATTGTGATGCTATAAATTTTGGCGCGATGCCCGCGTACGGGGTTTTCCATACCGGTACATAGCGCCAGTCCCGGCCGGCGCGCGCCGCGCTGGCCGGAGTCTGCAGGTGGCTTCGGTCCTGTGCACGTCCCGGACGATGGAGTTGCCTCAGGCCCCGCCTCGTTATCAACAAATATTAAATAAGTTCCGGGCGGCGGCCGCAGGAGGCTAGGTTCTCCGCAGCCGCCGCATTTAGCAATGTGGCAGCGAGCCGGGCAGTCGTCTCCGCCTAGGTTTTGCTCTCCTCGGGCTCGTCTTCTGGTACGTCTCCCACGTTGACAAGGAACTGGTTCCGGTCGGTGGGAAATATGCTCACCGTTAGCCGCATCGGCGTGCCAGTCTGGTCAAAACCGGTCTCCAGGATCTCGCAGACTTGCACCCGTCCGTCCTGCGGAATATTGAAAAAGTAAGCTTCCGTCGCGTCCGGCGCCCGCACCAGCATCCGGCTGCGGTAGCCAACCTGCCTGAGGCCGAGGGTGTCCGCCAGGTACTGCACGGTGCCGCCTGCGATGTCGCTCGCCTCGATGAGCCGGTCGGCGCTCTTGAGCACGAAGCCCATCGGGTAGAAGGACGTCTGCAACGACCAGGGGGTCCCGTCGATATACCGCTTCTGGTGGCGGCTGACGACCTGGGAACCCGCTGCCACCTGAAGCTGGGCGGCGATCGGGTCGACGGCCTTCTGGATCTCGACCTGGGGATCGCTGACGGTCAGTTTTCGCTGCCCGGCTAGCTGAGACCGGTCGATCTCGCCGTAGCCGTCGGCGCTGGGCGCGACGACCTTGTTGCCCCCGGGCCGCTTCGGGTCGGCGGTCAGGGTGGTCACGAACGGGTCGATCTTCTGCACGACGAAGGTGCCCTGGCCCGGCTTCGTCTCCACCAGGCCGAGGGTGGTAAGCCACTTGATCGCGTCCCGGACCGTGTTCCGCGAGGCTCCGTAGTGATCTCGTAGCTCGAGTTCGGTCCGCAGCTGCTGGCCGGGCCTGATCGCTCCCGACTCGATCTGCTCGCGCAGATCTTCGGCGATCTGCCGGTACATCGGACTACCCATCGGCCCTCCTCTCCGCTCGACCTTCCTCTGGTTGGGGTGATCCTACCTGTCCGGACCACCCATGCCATCCGACCGAGCAGAATATTTGGCATTGATGGGTTTATACCCCGCCCAACGTTGGTAACACCTGGAAGAGATACCAGAGGTTGGGATGGCTCGGATGGCAGGGTGCATAGGATCTATCCTAGCAGTCCGACTGCTTGGTTGCACTAGGACCTCCCCAATGGGTCTAGCCAGTGGAACAGTCAGACTCAACGGGACTTACCTGAGCGCACGTACAGATCGTGGACACACGGGGACGCCGTGGCCCGCGAGCACTAGGCCGGCGGACACGCGCCGGACCAGGTTGCACCTAGTTGGACCCCGCGGATGTAACGCGGGACGAAAGTGCTGGAGGCCATCATGGCCGGTTTCGTAGTCGTAGTAGCAGCCGCTCTCTTCCTGGCCGTCCTGGTAGGACTGGGCGTAGTGGCGGTCGCGGTCCGCCGCGAGGACCGGCGGTTCACGCTGGTGGGCGACGCGCCTGACATGCTCTCCCGCAGTGCCCGGCGGCTGAACGGCGTGGGCCGCAGGGACCTGGACCCGGAGTTCCTCCGGCCCGTGGGCGAGCTCGTCCACTAGGGCGATTGCGACTCGCTGACCAGCATCTTTACCAAGGGATACGACGATCGTTACCGGTCTGGCTGGCCATGGCGCTCCGGCTCTCCGGTTCTCCGCGGGCCGGCGGCCCGGACCGTGGCCGGGTAACATCCGGCCCGGCGAGGCCAGGCCCTGCACCCGCGACTGTGAACATCGGATGCCCGGCCCCACGCGGTTGCCAGGGTGCCTGACCCCGCATCGGGCGGCCGGTCGGCCCGGGCCCGGCGCCTAGGGCTGGCCGGGCGCGGAGCCCCGGATGTCCGGGGACCGGAGACCGCGGGGCCGCGTTGGCACCCCGTTCCACCGGCTCGGTTCGCATATGCCAGCCATCCCAATCACTGGGCTGGCTAGGTCTGGTGGAATCATCCTCGCTATCGGAATGTAAGCCATCTGAGATGGTTTCGAGGCCTTAAGGGTCGGGTATTCAGCCCACATGTACCAAATGTTGGGATCGCCAGGACGATCGGTAAGAGCCTGGCTATCCGGCTGCTTGGTCATAGAAGTACAGGCCATACCACCCCTACTGGACCGATGGTTCGCCTCAGCCCAGTAGACCGGATGGTGAGCGCAGCGTACGGGACGATGACGACCCTCGCGCACTGACTCCGGAGTCTCTCCGGGGCCGCACGAACAGTAGGGCCCGGCGGTTCCCGAACCGTCGGCAGGTTCTGGGGAGGCTGCAATGAGCGGCAGCGCAGCATCGGTAGGGTACTTCATTCTGGCGGCCTTCTTCGGGGGCGTCACGCTCGGGGTCGTCGCGATGGTGGCGATCGCCGTGAAGAGAGAGGACAGGCAGTACTCCCTGTCCGGCGCGGCGCCTGGCGCGGCGGCGCGGGGGGCGCGGTGGCTTACCCGCTTCGGCGGCGCAGGCACTCATTACAGGCCGCGCGGCTGGATGTAGTCATGAACGACACGGTCGTAGCCATCGTGAGCGCCTTCTTCATCATCGGGATCGTCGTCGGGATCGTCGCCGTTATCGCCGCGGCGGTGTTCCGAGCCGACCGGCGGGGCCGTCAGGACGATCCTGAGGATCTGCCGGGCTATGAGCCCGAGGATTCTTGGGACGACACCAGGCCCGACGGTCACTCGCGATGGCCGGGGGAGTCCGACACCGATTTCCTCGGCAGGTAGGCCGCCCTGGGGGAGGGAAAGCTACCTCGCGTCCCGGGCAGGGGCCGGGGCGCGAGGTAGCACCCGGCCCACGCTGATCACGCCGTTGTCACCCGGCCGTCCTAAGCTCGACTTGTGCCTGATGACCATGATGAGCCCCGCTTCCCCTGGCCGGCCGGAAGCGCGACCGGGATCGGCTCGATGCCCGGGACCGATCCGGCCGAGGCGATGCGCGTCGTCGCCGGTGAGCTCCCCGATTTCCCCCACCTGCCCGAGCTGCCCGACCGCGGGCCGGGGGCGGACCTCACCGGCCGCACCGCCGCGCTGCTGGTCGAGATCCCGGTCGAGGTCACGCCGCGCGGCTGGCGGCTGGCCGAACGGCCCGGCCGTGACCTGGCCCGGGCCAGGACCATGCTCTCCTCCGACCTGGACGTCATGGAGGAGGTCCTCGACGGCTTCCGCGGACCGCTCAAGATCCAGCTGTGCGGGCCCTGGACGCTAGCCGCCACATTGGAGCTGCCGCGCACGCTCAACGTGGCCATCGCCGATCCCGGTGCCGTGGCCGACCTGACCGCCTCGCTGGCCGAGGGGGTCGCCGCCCATGTGGCCGAAGTGGGCAAGCGCGTGCCCGGCGCCCGGCTCGTCGTCCAGCTAGACGAGCCGGCCCTGTCCGCGGTGGCGGGGGGCGAGGTGCCGACGGCGAGCGGGCTGTCGCGGCTCGCCCCGGTCGAGGCCGACGTGCTGCGGGAACGGCTGG
>DATNDR010000038.1:0-3290 GCA_035606945.1 Pseudonocardiaceae bacterium | reverse complement strand
GCAGCGACGCGCATCCTGTCATTCGTCTCGGCAGATCTCGACGCCGGCGATCGGGTGGTGTGGTCGACAATTCGTTGTGATCCTTTCGGATCGAGCGCGCAGTTTGAGCCCGCACGCTTTGCGCGCGTCGCGCCAGCGTGGGGCAGCTGGTTGATCTGTGACCAACTGCCATAAGACGCGCGATGTTGGCACGAAGCTCAGCCATATGTGGGCTCTCCAGCCAACAGACTGCACCGCGACATTGGGCCGCAGGCCGCACTGACCGCTCCCCACACCCCCGGACCGGCACACGTATACCTCTCCCTGACCCCGAATTGGCACCCTCAATAGCGGCCGTCATTTACCAACAATTCCCGAGTCTTTACTAAATAGCGGCACGTATGCTACCAATATGGGTAGGGAATTCGCCGAGTTTGGCGTCAAATAAACAATAGCGTTGGGAATTCACCCAGCTCGCCGCGGGGCTGGCGAGAACGGCCACCATGTTCGCGACCTCCTGTGCGGTGCCCATCCGCTTCATCGGGTGCGCGTCGCGATCACGCTCGAATATCGCTCGCCGCCGCTCGCGCAGACTGTCCCACTTGCGTCCCTCGACCAGGATCGGGCCGGGCGACACGGTGTTGGCGCGGATGCCCGGCGGTCCCAGCGCTGCGCCAGCTGAGCCATGTAGTTGATCGTCGCGGCCTTCAGCGCGCCATAGCTGGGACTGATGGGGACGTCGTGGGGCTCAATGCGGCTCCGGGGCACGCTCAGCTACTTCAGCGACCGCGCGTGGACGAGTGTGCGACCAGGCGGTGCTGTCTTCCTGCCGTGGGGTTGCTTGCGCACAAACCGCAACGATCGCGACCAGACCAGCAGGCGCTGGGTGGTGACCACACTGTCGGGGTTCGAGGTTCTTCGCGCGGAGTGCGGACCAGTTCGGGCGGGCCGGGCATGGAGCGGATCGTGGGTATCGCCACCGAGCACCGCATCGAGATCCAGGCACTGCCGTCGGCGTGAGCCAGCGCCGCACATTATTCGGCGATGGACGGGACATCCTTCGTCGTGAATGAAACTACCGGGAGGGTGCGGGTGCCGCGGGGGGCGGCACCATTCCTGCGCGTACCTGTATTAGAGGGGCGGCGGGTACCCGGATCAGGCCCCGCGTGGGGCGGTCGAGGTCGAAGGTGACGAGCAGGATCAGGATGACCAGGCCAGCGGCGATCGTCACCGTAACCACGCCTCGCCCGCCCAGCGTGCCAAGGTGAAGGGCCAGGGCGGCCATGGCGATGGCGGCTCCTGCCACCTCGAGCACGAGGACCGGCGTCGGAACCCTGTTGCCGAGGGCGGCGACCCGGCTGGACTGCGAGTCGAACATGGTGTTCAGGCTGTCGACGTACAGCCGCGGCGCACTGTCGGTCGGGGCCCGGTTGAGCGATTGTCCGGCCAGGGCCCACAGTTGTCGTTGGGTTTGTCCGCTCGCGGTCACGACTTCCGTCTGGGCAGCGCTGCCGGGCGTCGTCCGCGATATTCGGATACTCGTGTCGGTGAACTGCTTCAGCAGCGTGAGTGACTGACTCCGTTCGGGTTCGGCGATCGTCTGCGCCCGAAGGTAGGCGGTGCCGATCGCGTTGCTCTCGTCGACCACGGCAGCACGCCGCGTCTCGTAGCGCCCAACCGCCAGGCTGAGACCGAAGGCCAGCACTAGGCCCATGAACCCGAGCAGGGCGGCCTGCATGACGGAGAACGGTTCGCGTAACTCCTCGGACGTGCCCCGCACCGCTTTGGCGACGAGCAGGCCGATCGCTGTGGCCCCGGCGACGACCGCGATCAGGAGGATCAACAGGAGCCAGGTACTCAGTTCGAAGAACAGCACGCGTATCCTCCTGTCAGCAACCCAGCAATCGCTGGGTTGCTGACATTTAAATTAGGGGTCGGGGCGCGACCGCGGTGCATGAGGGTGGGCGGTGTCGCGCCGCTGCGGTTCGGAGGGTGATATGACGACGGTGAAGGCTGGTGGTCGCACGGCGAAGCGGTCAAGTACGCGGGCCAGCGATGTGAAGCCGTTGAGTCACCCGGACCGCGAGGCCCGGGGGAAGGATGCCCGGGCGGTAGCGCCGCTGGAGTCGCATGCGGAGTTCCGGCCGGATAGCTCGCGGGATCCGGTCGGGCTGTTGCTGGGGCAGGCCCAGTCGCGGGTGCCGGAGTTGGTGCCGATCCGGCATGGGCGGATGCTGGTCTCGCCGTTCACGTTCTATCGGGGGGCTGCGCTGCCGATGGCGGCCGATCTGGCCGGCACGCCGGCGTCGGGGTTGCGGGTGCAGTTGTGCGGGGACGCGCATGTGTCCAATTTCGGAGCGTTCGCCTCGCCGGAGCGGCGGCTGGTATTCGATGTCAACGACTTCGACGAGACGCTGCCCGGCCCGTTCGAGTGGGATGTCAAGCGGCTCGCGGCGAGTCTTTCGGTGGCCGGGCGGGACAACGGGTTCCCGGCCAAGGATCGCCGCAAGATCGTCCTCGCGGCGGTGGAGGGCTACCGCACGGCGATGCGTGGCTTCGCGCAGCAGCCTTTGCTGGACGTGTGGTACGCCCACATGGACATTGAGCAGACCGTCGGCCTGTTCAGGTCGCAGATCAAAGCGAAAAGATTCAAAGCCGGCGAGGCGATGCTGGCCAAGGCCCGCACCCGCGACAGCATGCAGGCGCTGGGCAAGCTCACCACCGTGGTCGAGGGGCGGCGGCAGATCATCAGCGACCCGCCGGTGGTCGTCCCGGTCGAGGAGCTGTTCGCCGACATGCAGGCCGACACGATCTACGAGGAACTGCGTTCGGTGGTGGACAAGTATCGGCGCACCCTGCAGTCCGACCGGCGGCATCTGCTGGAACAGTTCACGCTGGTTCAGTTGGCCCGCAAGGTCGTCGGGGTCGGCAGCGTCGGCACCCGCGCCTGGATCCTGCTGATGGACGGTGGCGACGGGATAGAACCACTGTTCTTGCAGGCTAAGGAGGCCCAGCCCTCGGTCCTGGCCGAGTACTGCGGGCGCAGCAAGTACAGCAACGAAGGTGAGCGGGTCGTTGCCGGGCAGCACCTGATGCAGGCCCAAAGCGACATCTTCCTCGGCTGGACTCGAGTGCCCGCCCCGGACGGCGTCGACCGCGACTTCTACGTGCGCCAGCTGCGGGACTGGAAATTCTCCATGCCGATCGAGCAGATGATTCCCTCAGGACTGAGGGTATACGCCCAGCTGTGCGGATGGACCCTCGCCCGGGCCCATGCCCGCTCCGGTGACCGAATCGCCTTGGCCGCCTAC
>DATNDR010000034.1:0-4606 GCA_035606945.1 Pseudonocardiaceae bacterium | reverse complement strand
ACCGCGGGATATCAACAACTTCACCGGTCGCCAGGGCCCACTGCGGCAGTTGATACAGGCGGTGACCAGCCGGGCGAGCACCGGAGGGCTGGTAGGCATCTACGCAATCGATGGGATGGCCGGGGTGGGCAAGACCGCATTAGCGCTCACGGCCCGTGGGACCAAGCCGTGACCCTGCACCACACCGCGCTTAACGCCGCCCGAAAAATCGGGGACCGGCACGGCGAAGCAACCGCCCTCAATAACCTCGGCGATGTCCAACACCTCACCGGCGACTATCACGACGCGATCACCAACCTAGAACAATCCGTCCGGCTATACCGAGACCTCGACGACCGGCACGGCCAAGCCAACGCGCTGAACAATCTCGGCCTGGTGCACTACCTCACCGACGACTCTGCGAACGCGACCGCCGCCCTAGAACAATCCCTGCTGCTGTACCAAGGCCTCGACGACCGGCACGGCCAAGCCGACGCGCTGAGTAACCTCGGCCTTGTCCAGCGCCAGACCCAGCACCATGACGTCGCGATCGCTAACCTTGACCATGCCCTGGCAATCTACCGCGACCTCAACGACCGCCAGGGCCAAGCCAACGCCCTCAGAAACCTGGGCGCCGTTCACCTGGCTACCAAGTGCTATCCAGAGGTCACCACCAGTCTTGAGCAAGCCCTAGCGCTCTACTGCGACCTCAACGACCGTCAAGGCCAAGCCAACGCCTTGCTCATCCTTGGGGTCATGCAGCAACAGATCCAAGACTATGGCCGCGCGATCACCAGTCTCGAGCAAGCCCTAGCGCTCTACCGCGACCTCGACGACCGCCGCGGCCAAGCCAATGCTCGCAACTACCTAGGCGCCGTTCAGCTCGCCATCGGCTAAACCCATACGCAACCATCGACCTGGACCCAGCGAGGCCAACGGCCGCACCACCCCAACAACGCTGAGCAGCGGACTGTTCGCGGTTCAGCAGCGAGGGTGGTCACCCGCGGCCCCCGGAGTAGGTGGCTGTCAGGCCACTGGGCAATGCTGCACAGTGTGGAAGACCCGCATCGAGCCAGCGTTCTCGTCGTCGACGACGAGCCGAACATTCTGGCGTTACTGTCGGCTTCGCTGCGGCTGTCCGGCTTCGAGGTGCACGCGGCAGACAACGCTGCCAGCGCCCTGAACACCGCCGCGCAGATCCGGCCGGACATCGTGGTCCTGGATGTGATGCTGCCGGACTGCGACGGCTTCACCCTCGCCCGCCGGTTACGCGCGCAGCACGACGCGCTGCCGGTGCTGTTCCTGACCGCCCGCGACGGCGTCGACGATCGGATCGCGGGACTCACCGCGGGCGGTGACGACTACGTGACCAAGCCGTTCAGCCTGGAGGAGCTGGTACTGCGGCTGCGGGCGATCCTGCGCCGCACCCAAGGCGCTCGCAACGGCGAATCCAGCGCGACCACGAAGACCTATGCCGACCTGGTATTGGATGAGGAGGCGCACGAGGTGCGCCGCGCCGGCCAGCTGGTGCAGCTGTCGCCGACCGAGTTCAACCTGCTGCGCTACCTGATGATCAACGCCGGGAAAGTGGTCAGCAAGGCCCAGATCCTGGAACGGGTCTGGAACTACGACTTCGGCGGCGACAGCCGGATCGTCGAGTCCTACATCAGCTACCTGCGCCGCAAGATCGACCGATGTGATCCGCCGCTGATCCACACGATCCGGGGCGTCGGATACACCCTCCGGTTGCCCCGTGACGCGCTCGGTAGCGGTGTGTCGTGAGCAGGCTGCGCCGACCGGTAAGCCTGCGAGGCCGGTTGATTGCCGCGCTGCTGGTGTTCTCCGCGGTCGGCCTGGTGTTGTTCGGTGGGGCCAGCGAGCTGCTGTTGCGGCACTACCTGCTCAGCCGGGTGGACCAGCAGCTGCTGCACTTCTCCGTGCACCGGGCCTTCGAGACCCCGCCACGCGTGCCCAGCGACTACCGCATCACCGTGCTGCGACCGGACGGCTCGACCGACTCGGAGATCGGCCAGCAGTCCGGGCAATCCGGCGGCCCCAGATTGCCCACCTGGGATCGGTCCAGCCAGCGGGCTCGCGCTGATACCCCGTTCACGGTGCCCGACCTGGCCGGCGGCAGTGCCTGGCAGGTCCGGGAAGTGCAGCTTCCGGACCAGCGAATCGTGGCCATCGCCTTGCCGCTGGTTTCGGTGGAGGCGACGCTGGGGCAGCTGCTGATCATCGAGTGCATCGCCGGCGGCATCGTCCTGGCCCTGATCGGGATCGTAGCCACGGTTGTGGTTGCGCTCGGGTTGCGCCCGCTGACCAGGATCGAGCGCACCGCTGAGGCGATAGCCGGCGGCGATCTGCAACGTCGGGTGCCCGACAGCGACTCACGCACCGAGACCGGCCGTCTCGGTGCCTCGCTGAACGTCATGCTGGGTCGGCTGGAGGCCGCAATCCAGGAACGGGAACGCTCGGAGCAACGGCTGCGCCAGTTCGTCGCCGACGCGTCACACGAGTTGCGCACCCCATTGACCTCGATCCGCGGTTTCGCGGAGCTGTACCGCCGCGGCGGTGCGCGCACGCCCGCCGAGATCGAACTGCTCACCGGACGGATCGAAGCCGAAGCCACCCGGATGGGCGTGCTGGTGGAGGACCTCCTGCTGCTGGCCCGGCTGGATCAGGAGCGAGCGCTGGACATCACCGACGTCGACCTGCTCGTGCTGGCCGCTGACGCGGTACACGACGCGCAAGCTCGGGAACCGGGCCGCCCGGTGACGCTGGCGCCGGGCAGCGATGCCGTGCACGTGCTGGGCGACGAGCACAAACTCCGGCAGGTGGTGAGCAACCTGGTCACCAACGCGCTGACGCACACCCCGGCCGGCACTCCGGTGCAGCTGACCGTGCGCCCACACGATGCGTCCACCCCAGGCCCGGAGCCGGTGGCGCAGGCCGGAGAACTGCACCAGAAGCAACCGCCACCGTGGGGAGTGCTGGAGGTGCACGACGAGGGTCCGGGCATTCCCGTGGAGGCGGCGACGCAGGTGTTCGACCGGTTCTACAGCTGGCTACCCGGTGCCCGTCCGGGACCTGATCAGCACCGCAACCGCAACCGTGGCGGCTCGGGTCTCGGCCTGGCGATCACCGCGGCAATACTGGAAGCCCACAATGGCCGCATCGAGCTGCATACTGCTCCCCGGCACGGCACCACCTTCCGTGTCCTGCTGCCCCTGGCGTGATGCGACGGACCCCAATGCTCGGCGTGTCTGTCCGGCGCGGCGCGAAACGCAACAGCGACACCGTCGTTACTCCTTGTGGCGTAGCCCTGCTTCGGCAATCAAGGGGAGAGAGCAGTATGACGATCCGCTCCGCAGGCAGGCATCGGAAGAGCAAGCCCGCTCGCCGGTCCCAGCTGGGGTCCCGGCGCTGGGTGGCGATGCTCGTGCCGATGTTGGCGGTCACCACCGCGACCACGGTGGTGGGCGCGGTCAGCACTGCCAGTGCGGCGGATAACCCGAACTCGACCGTGATCGTCGGCGGTGATCCCCAAGGTGTGGCCGTCGATGCCGACGGCAAGCACGCCTACGTCGCCAGCTATGCCGACAACGCGCTGCGGGTGATCGATACCAACAGCCAGCAGGTGGTCGGAAGCATCCACGTCGGCGCCAACCCGCTCGGGGTCGCGGTGGATCCCGACAGCCGGCACGCGTTTGTGACCAACTTCTCTGAGAACTCGGTGAGCGTCATCGACACCGCCACCGGAAAATTGATCAAAAACGTGCCGGTCGGCAAGAACCCGGCCAGCGTCGCGGTCTTCCCCCGTAGTCACTACGCCCTGGTGACCAACTTCTACAGCGGTAGTGTCAGTGTGATCAACAGTGCCACCCTCAAGGTGATCGGCGCGGTGCCGGTGGGAATTCAACCCGATGGTGTGGCGATCGATCCTCGGGGCGAGCTCGCCTACGTGGCCAACAGCGGTAGCAACACGGTCAGCGTGATCGATATCAAGACCCAGAAGCTGGTCCGCACCGTGCTCGTCGGTCGCGCTCCGCAGAAGGTGGCGATCGACCCCGACGGCAGGCACATCTACGTGACCAACTTCGGCGACAACACCGTGAGCGTCATCAACGCGCCGGTCAACCTCGACCTCGCCTACATCCAGGATTACCTGCTCAAACTCAAAAACCTCAAGGTCAACAGCGTCATTCCGGTCGGCATCAACCCGCGCGGGCTGGCGGTCTCCAAGGACAGCCACCACGCATTCGTGGTCAACGTCGGCGAAGACACCATGAGCGTCATCGACACCGAGAACTCGACGGTTCTGAGCACCTCATACGTCGGCTTCACGCCGGATCAGGTGGCCGTATCTCCCGACGACACCGCCTACGTCACCTCCCGCGGCGACGGAACCGTCACCGTCATCCGTCCTTCCTGAGGCTCCAGATCTCCTGACACGCCGCCGCTCCAGCTGGAACAGCGGCATGTTTGTCGTGTCTGCCGACATGCACCATGCGCCGCCCTGCTGGGTAGTTCGAGAACGTGCTCAAGCATCCATAGACCCTGCTCAGCGGGTGCCGGGAACGGGTGCGGTGTGGGATGTCTAAGAATTTTGTAGGCAGACGCTAAC
>DATNDR010000019.1:0-44038 GCA_035606945.1 Pseudonocardiaceae bacterium | reverse complement strand
GGTGTGGTGCTTGCCGGAGTACAACTCCGGATGATCCTCCCAGCTCCAGCAGCTGACTAAGGTGCCATCGACGATCAGCTGCTCCTCGCAAGACAGGTCTTCGGCGGTAGGGGTGAACGGACGCATCACCCGCGCCAGCTCCGGCGTGATCGCAGTGATCGCCCGCGAGATCGTCGATTGAGATACCCCATAGTACTCCGCCAGTTCCTGCTGCACGTGATTTCTCCGCAGATAGGTCAACGTGACCACAACGGACTTGAACAAGCTCAGAATTGGCGGATAACCCTCCCCGCCAGAACTGATACCGGTCGCATGAACAAGCGCGCACAGCTCGGTGATTTCGTCTTTGCTGAAGCCTGTAGTATGGTACACGCGGCGGGCCGTCTTTCGGGGAACGAGTGTCGGAACTCCATTCTTCCGAAATATGGTCCGTCGCCCTACTCGCCACGCCGACGGGAATCGCTAAGAGACGTCCCTGAATAAGCCTCGATGAGTACCTGTTACTTCGGGCCGTCGCCAGCGCGATTGGAATTCAAATCTATCCTCCTGAGTTAGTTATCATAGGGATAGGCCTGGACCCAGCCGCTAGTGGTGCCGACCAAGACACGGTTGGAGAATACCGGCGCCAACCACAAATGGCTGATTCCCGCCGGCAGCCACGCTGGGCCTGAGGGGACGGTCGCGCCGAACATGAGGGCACTTGCCACTTCGAAGCTCAGGTCAGTGTGGTGCACGATCATAAATAAGTGCTTTTCGTCTGCATGCGTTCGGACCAACTTCGCTATGCGGCCAGGAAGGTGGCCAGCGGAGAATGCACATACGAGAGCATTGTTCAGGCCGTTTAGGCTGTCGTCGACCAGTCCGCCGGTGGCAGCCGGTGCGACCAGTGCTCGTCGAATCTCGGCCCCGGCCTTCGCAGGCGTGTCGGGATGACCGTGGAGACTCACCGATGACTCCTCCACGAGCCAGATTAGGTCGTCATCAAGCGTGTCGTTGTCCCGAAGGACCAAATGGTCAGGAGAGGTGACACCCATGGCTTCACACAACAGGACGACTTTCTTGAAGCACTGCTGTAGGCGGGGTAGATCGCCAACATCCGAGATCGACACGTCCCACCACCACTGACCGGGCAGGGTCCACCCGAACGCCTCTCGGCCGAGGAGGTTCTCCAGCTGCAACGCTTTCTGGTTGCTCGCGATCCTGGTGACTTCGAACGCAGCAATCCGGCCATCGGCGTATGTAAGGAAAGCGTCCACCGCACCGGTTCGCTCGCTGAGACCTGGTACGTCTTCCGCACGTGCCTGTGCCCCGGTGACTCGCTCTGCGACACGGCAGGCCAGACGCTCTGCGTTGTCGAGCCCGGCAAGGGGATCAGTCATGCGGGGGATTGAACCATGGGTCGACGAGGAGCGCCGGAGAAGTCTGGCCAGAATAACCCGATCCCTAAGCTCCTGACCTGGTATCAGGTGCTCGGCGAGCAGACGGACAGCCGGGGTGAGAGCCCGCGAGCAAAGAACCACTGCCTACATCAATTGGTACATCAACGGCTACGGACGACCATGGACATCCTCCGACCCAAACACGAAGATGACGTCCGACCATGAACGAATTGCAGGTACTGGCGAGCGCTGCTTGCGACTACGGATCAAAAGGTTTGGAGTTCGATTCTCTTCGAGCTTACCGATGCTTAACTGCGATCGTATAGAAGGCATCAGCCGACGGATCTGCAGTCCGCTGCGCACGCGTACCTGGGACCGATGCAAGGTTCGGATCGAACTGTCTCGGGTCATGGGTTCGGGTCATGGGTTCGGG
The DNA here is from genome assembly GCA_035606945.1 of Pseudonocardiaceae bacterium. Classification (GTDB taxonomy): domain Bacteria; phylum Actinomycetota; class Actinomycetes; order Mycobacteriales; family Pseudonocardiaceae. The sequence goes on along the minus strand of DATNDR010000019.1, from coordinate 42,226 downwards.
ATCGCCGATCGTTCGAAGTCGGAACCGCCCACGCCGTCTCCGGTAGTCAATGGCAGGGTCGATCAAGATCAGGCCGTCTCCAGGCCGTCAGACGTCGATCAACGTTGACCACTAATGACCGACAACAACCAGAAACCAGCACGTCAAGCACAGTCCGTTCGGACGGCTCGCAGCTCGGAGCCGCCACGTAACAGACCTACGACGTCTGATCTATTCGGGCCCTTGAACAGGGATTTCACTGATCCAAGGACCCAATAGGCTGTCCACACCTGTGATCTTGAGAACAGGCACTCCGCTATGAGCAGGCCACTTATACTGCCTTCCCGAGCCGAACACCGTGCTCGGCTCGGGAATCGCGATCCAGACAGTGGTGCTGGCCGTGGGCACCGGGCTGACCTCCACCCGGCTCGGTGACTACAAGCTGCCGGTAAGCCGGTATTGCCCGATGCGCACAACACCGACATCTACCTGACAGCGCTGGGCACCTCACGATGCTGCATACGGAGGTCAAATGCTTTTTCAGGCTGGCACCGTGGGTAGCCGCGTTACTTGGTCTGGCTGCTGCTCACCGAGGAGCTGCCGATTTTCCACAGACCCCCGTCAGCAACAAGGCCGTAGCTGGTCCGCTCCTCTACAACCCTGCCGTCTTTGAAGAAGTAGTCAATTGTCGCATCCACCACGCTGCCTTGTTTCGCGGTGACGTCAAAGACCGTGACCCGCTGCACAGGGTTCCAAAAGTTCTGATACCCGGTGAAGCCCCCGGCGTGGCTCTGCTGGTAGTCCGCCGTAAGCCGGCCCCAGGCCGCCGGCAGATTTCCCGGCACCAACGCGTAATAGTCGGTAATCGCCCTCGCCAGCTGCTCCGGCGTGTCCTGTGGACTACTCGGGACAGTGGTGGGCTTTACCGGCGTCGTGCTGCTCGGTTCCGCTGGGGTGGGAAGGGGTTGCGGGCTCTGTGGGAGACCCGAGGTGGGGGCGGTGACGTTAGCGCCGGTGACGTTGCCGTGACTGATCAACACGCCTACCAGGACACCGGCAGCCAGCAGCACGACCGTCATGACTCCAGTGAGAAGTTTCCGTCGCCTTGACCATCCGTGGTGATCGCCCTCTGCCACCGCTCGGCCTGCTGGGGCGTCCATCCCAGTAGGCCTCAGCGGCGTGATCGTTTCCCCCAGCGTGGGCGCCTGGATGAGTGCCTTTTGCGGTTGTGGAACTGGTTCGAAGGGCCGGTCATGTCGGGGTAGCGGCGGTGCGGGGGAAGACAGGTCTCCCTGGCGTCCCGCAAGGCTGGCGGCCAGCGTGGCCAGCGCATCGCGGGCCTGTTGCATGGTGGGGCGTTGGTCTGGGTTGCGCTGCAACAGTTGCAACAGCACAGGGGTGAGCGGGCCGGATCGTCTCGGCGGAATGATCTCGCCCGAGGCCACCTGGTGTAGCAGGGCAATCGCGTTGGTGTTGACTCCGAACGGCGGCATGCCCTCCAGCGCGGTGTAGAGCGTGGCGCCCAAAGAGAACACGTCCGACGAGTAACCGGCACTGTGGCCCTGGGCGACCTCCGGGGCCAGGTAGGCCGGCGTCCCGGCCAGCATCCCGGTGGCGGTCACCGTGACATCACCTACGGCGTGGGACACACCAAAGTCGGTGATCTTGACCGTACCGTCCTCCGCGAGCAGCACGTTGCCCGGCTTGATGTCCCGGTGCACGATGCCTACCTTGCGCGCGGCGGCGAGCGCGGAGGCGATCTGACTTCCGATCCTGGCGACTTCATCGGGCCGCAGCACACCCTGTGCGGACAGCACCGTTGCCAGGCTGCTGGATCGCACATACTCCATGACCAGGCACGGTTGGCCCTCGTGCTCGACCACGTCGTAGACCGCGATCGCGTTCGGGTGCTGCAACCGGGCGGTGATACGCCCCTCCCGCATCGCCCGACGGCTGGCCTCCTCAGCGTCAACCTCGCTCAGCCTCAAGGGCAACAACAGCTGCTTGAGCGCGACGGTGCGGTGCAGGCGCTCGTCTCGTGCCTGCCACACCACCCCCATTGCCCCGCTACCCAACCGAGAGACCAGGCGGTAGCGCCCAGCGATCAGCTCGCCCTCATCGCTCACTGCCACCCTCCGGGAAACCGCCGCGTGCGTAGTGCAGTGACCATCCCAGGCGCCATCCCCGGCACTGACGCCGTTGCCACACCGCACCCTACGACGCCAAAAGAACCGGTGCAGATGCCGGAGTCCGCCTCGCCACCGTCGCTACCCCAAAACTCCCCTTGGCCGCCCCCTCCTTACTGCGTCCCCAGCTCCCACTCAGGGCGGCCGTTTAACGTTGGGTGGCGTGAGTTTTCGTTGTGCCGTTGCGCCAGGTCCGCCCGCGCCGATCGTCGCCGACGCCATCCGCGCGGGGGGTGGCGTGCTCGTGGACGTCGCCAACGCCGAAGCACCGGTGTGGACCGATTCCCTCGACGTCTCCGGGCTGCGCGCATTGTTGACGGTGGCACCCGACATACGGTGGGTTCAGCTGCCGTTCGCGGGTATCGACCGCTTCCTGTCGATCATTGACGGCCAGCGGATCTGGACGAGCACAAAAGGGGCATACGCCAAACCCGTCGCCGAGCACGCCCTGGCTTTGGGACTCGCCGGCCTGCGCCAGCTGCCGGTCCGGGCGCGGGCACGGCAGTGGGGTGCGCCGTCGGGACGACGGCTGATGGGTGGGCGAGTCACCATCGTGGGCGGGGGCGGGATCACGCGAGCCCTGCTCGGTTTGCTGGCGCCGTTCGCGGTGGACGTCACTGTGGTGCGCCGCCATCCCGCATCGCTGCCCGGCGCGGCGACAGTGGTGGGCACTGACCGGCTTCGCGATGCTTTACCGGGCGCCGACCTCGTCGTGCTCGCCCTTGCTCTCACTGCTGAGACGGTTGGCATCATCGGCGCACCAGAGCTTGCGCAGATGAACAGTCATGGGTGGCTGGTGAATGTGGCCCGCGGCGCCCACGTCGTCACCGACGACCTCGTCGCTGCCCTCCAGGCCCAGTCGATCGGTGGGGCAGCCCTCGACGTCACCGAACCCGAGCCCCTGCCCATCGGCCACCCGCTGTGGAACCTCGACAACTGCCTGATCACCCCGCACACCGCTAACACGTGGGAGATGGCCGAGCCGCTGTTCGCTGATCGAATACGATGCAACGTCGAACGGTTCGCAGCCAGACAGCCGCTCGTCGGTCTGGTCAACCCCGCCCTCGGGTACTGACTGGCGGTGCCGGCAGGTCAGGCAGCGTCAAGCGCCGAAAGACCGTTCCACCACGGCGCGGGCTCGCCGGGTGGTGCGACGGTACTCGTCGAGCACCTCACCGGGGTCATCGTCCGCCGAGCGCCCCAGAGCCCTGGCCACCGCCGCCAGTTCCCGGCCGGAGCTGGGCAGCTGATCGACCTGCTTGCCCCGCACCAGCGTAAGCACATTGCGGGTCTTGGTGGCGAGCTGCCACGCGGCCAGCAACGTCTCCGCGTCGGCTCGAGCAAGCAGTCCGGCTTCTGCGGCCGCCCGCAAGGCGGTGGTGGTGGACGGCGTACGCAACGTCGGGAGCTCGTGCGCGTGCTGCAGCTGCAGCAGCTGGATGGTCCACTCCACATCCGCCAGCCCACCGCGGCCCAGTTTGGTGTGCGTGGTCGGGTCGGCGCCACGGGGAAGTCGCTCGGCGTCGACCCGGGCCTTCAGCCGGCGGATCTCGGTGGCCTGACGGGCGGTCAACCCACCCGCGGGGTAGCGCACCGGATCGATCATCGCGACGAACCGCTCCCCCAAATCCGCATCGCCGGCCAGTGGCACCGCCCGAAGTAATGCCTGCGCCTCCCAGGTCAGCGCCCACTGGCGGTAATACGCCTGGTAGGACGTCAAGGTACGGACCAACGGACCCATACGACCCTCCGGACGCAGCCCGGTATCGACGACCAGGGGGGGATCCTGGCTGGGCGAGCCGAGCAGGTTTCGCACCGACTCGGCGACTGACGCGGCGAACCGGACGGCCTCGGTCTCGGCGTCTGAGCTCGATCTAGACGGCTCGCAGACGAACAGCACGTCGGCGTCGGAACCGTAGCCCAGCTCGGCGCCTCCCAACCGGCCCATCCCGATCACCGCGATCCTCGCCGGCTGCGCGTGCCGACGTTCGATCTCAGCGCGCAATGCGACCTCCAGCGCCGAGGCCAGCACCGCGGTCCATACCGAGGACAGCGCTGCGCATACCGCGTCCAGGTCGAGCAGGCCAAGCAGATCGGCGCAGGCGATCCGGAACAGCTCGTGGCGACGCAGCGCTCTGGCGGCCGTCACGGCGGCACCGAGGTCATGATGCCGGCACGCGGTGGCGCGCAACGACGTCGCCACCTCTGCCGGGTCGCGGCTGGCCATCTCGGCCGGGTCGGCCAGCAGCTGCAGCGCCTCCGGCGCCCGAACCAGCAGGTCGGCCACCATCCCAGAGGTGCCGAGCAGACTCATCAGCCGCTGCGCCACGGCACCTTCATCGCGCAGGAACCGCAGGTACCACGGGGTGTCGTCGAGCGCTTCGGACACCCTCCGGTAGGCGGCCAGCCCGCGGTCCGGATCCGGGGTGTCGGCGAGGAACTCCAGCAGTACCGGCAGCAAGGTGGATTGGATCGCCGCGCGCCGCGACACTCCGTCGGTGAGCGCCCGCAGATGGCCCAGAGCACCCTGCGGTGAGGCATAACCCAATGCCGCCAGCCGTGCCTTCGCCGAGGACTCCGACAGCCGGTAGGCCTCGGTCGGCACCTTGGCCACGGCTTCCAGCAGTGGCCGGTAGAACAGCTTCTGATGCAGCCGGCGGGCCCGATGCGACTGCCGGATGTGCTCGATGCGCAGCACCCCGACCGCATCATGGCGCCCATCCGGCCGTATTCCGGCCGCCCGGGCCAGCCACCGCCACGCTGCGGTATCGCTGTCGGACGGGAGAAGATGAGTGCGGCGTAACCGCTGCAGCTGCAACCGATGTTCCAGCAGGCGCAGGAAGCGGTAGGAGGCCGCCAGGTTCGCGGCATCATCGCGGCCGACATACCCACCCGCAGCCAACGCAGTCAACGCGTCCGTGGTCGATCTGACCCGCAACGACTCGTCGGTGCGGCCGTGCACCAGCTGCAACAGCTGCACGGCGAACTCCACATCGCGCAGCCCGCCGTGGCCCAACTTGAGCTCTCGATCCACCAGCTCGGCCGGCACATGCTCGGCGATCCGGCGACGCATCGCTTGTACCTCGGACACGAAGTTCTCCCGGTCCGCGGCGGTCCACACCATCGGCGCCACCGCCTGCAGGTAGCGGGCGCCCACCTCGGCGTCACCGGCGATCGGACGGGCTTTGAGCAGCGCCTGGAACTCCCAAGTCTTGGCCCAGCGCCGGTAGTAGGCCATGTGACCGTCTAGCGTGCGCACCAGCGCACCGGCTTTGCCCTCAGGCCGCAACGCCGCGTCGACTTCGAAGCACGCCGATGCCAACCGCATCGTCTTCGAGGCCAGCTTGGTCGCGGCGCCCAGTTCGTCTTCGGCATCAGCTACGAAGATCACATCAACGTCCGAGACGTAGTTGAGTTCCGCCCCGCCGCACTTGCCCATTGCGATCACGGCAAGCCGCGGTACGGGCCCGCTTGCGGTGACCTCGGTGGTGGCAACGGCCAGCGCGGCGCGCAGCACCCCGATCGCGAGGTCCGCGAGCGCGTCGGCGACTTGCTCGAACGCCACCACCGGTAGCTCGGGTTCCACCACAGCTGCCAGGTCGGCGGCCGCCAGCTCGGCGATCAGGTCGCGGTGGACATCGCGCAGTGCCCGTTGCGCCGCGACGCCAGTCAGCGCCGCTGCCGCCGGCGCCGAAGCAGCTGGATCCGCGCCGACTGCGGCGAGCAGCCGCTGCTCGGCGCAGTCCGTCCATCCCGGTCGAAGTGCCTCAGCGGAGGTCACCCCCTGCCAGGTCGACGGGTGGGCGACGAGATGATCCCCGAGCGCAGTCGATGAGCCCAGCAGACCGAACAGCTTCCCCCGCACGCCCGGTTCCCGGCGTAACGCGGCATCGAGCTGAATCCAATCCGGCCCGGCGGCGCTGGCCAGGCGGCCCAATGCACGTAGCGCGAGGTTCGGGTCAGGCGCGCGAGATAGCGCCCACAGGGCGTCGTCGGCATTCTGACGGACCCGCCCGTTGCCCCACCAACCCAGCTTGGTGAGGGTCGCCCCGGCACCGTCGTCGGTGAGTCCCAACCGCGCCAGGGACAGCCCGGTGCGTCCGCCTTCCGTCACCGCAGCACTCCCGACGCTAGCGGTGCAGCAGTGGCAGTACCCGGCGACCGTCGGTGCCTGCTGCCGGGTCCAGCTCGCCTCCACACAGTGCCACGAACCGGGCCGCAAACGGCTGCCACGCCTGCGCTATATCGGCGTGCACCTGCGCCAGATGATCCGGGTCCAGCTGGTGCGGAGGAAAGTTGCCTGCGGTGTCACGGCGAGCCCAGGACAGGACTGTGGCGGGGGACGTCTCGATGTGGCATTGCAGGCCATAGCCGGCAACGCCGACCCGGAACGCCTGATTCGCGTATCGCGGCGAGGAGGCGAGCAGGGTGGCTCCCGGCGGCAACCGAAAGATCTCGTCGTGGTGAAACTGGATGACGTCGGGCGTCAGGGGAAGCTGCGCGAACAAGGGGTCATGCGCGGCCGCGTCCCGCTTGGCGATGAGCAGGGTGCCGACCTCGGGGCCGCCGGCAGCGCGCCGTACCGCACCGCCCGTGGCCGCGGCCAGCAGCTGCCCACCGAGGCAGACACCGAGCACCGGCAACCGGCGGGCGGCCGCGGCGGCGAGCAATGATCGCAGCGTGACCAGCCATGGATGGTCGGCGTCGTCGTGCGCGCCCATCTCGCCGCCCATGCAGACCACCCCGTCAACGCCGTCGAGTCGCTCGGGAACCCCATCGGCCGCCGGGCGGCACACGTCCAGCTCCGCCCCCGCCTGCGTGAGCCACTCCCCCAGCCGCTCCACGGGATCGACATCAGACGGTTCCACCACCAGCAGCCGCGTCCTCACCTTCGCCAGGCTAGCCCGCAGTCTGCGGTCACGCGGGGCGCCCGAAGGCGATCTCGACGGCGTCGTGCACGGGGCGGAATCCGATCCGCGGGTAGATCGCGTTGGAAATGGGGTTCGACAGGTCGGTTGTCAAGACCACGTGCTTGGCGCCAGCTTGCAGCGCCCAGCTCGCGGCGGCCGCGGTGACCGCGCTGCCATATCCGTGCCCGCGATGCTGCGGCGGGGTGTACACCGGTCCGATCCGGGACATGCCAGCGACCGGGGTGCTCGCTGATGCCCAGGCCACCGGCTGCGCGTCCACCTCCCACAACATCGCCGCAGTTCCCGCCGCGAAGCCGTACATGACCTGTTGCCGGGCGCTGTGGTGGCCGCGCAGACTACCGAACACCTCGTTCGAGAAGTCCGTTCGCCACCGCGCCAAGAGGTCAGCGTCATCGACGCCGGCCCGCCGCGCCACGCCGGGCACGCCACTTGGCGGGATGAGCCGATCCAGGGCGAATGCCCGTTGCGCGATCCGCTCGTGCGCTACGGCACCGGTGCACGCCGCCCAGCGCTTCGCGAACATCTCCGTCTCGGGGCGTGGCCCGACCGCACCCGGCAAGCTGGAGTACCTCGCTGCAAGAACCTCGGCTGCTGCGCCGGCACAGTCTGTAGGCAGCCCGCTGACGATCACTTCTCGGGGTGGAGTACACACCACGGCCGCTGCCAGCGCATCCCCGCGGCTCACGGTGAGCAGCACCGGTGGCCCATCGCTGGCCTCCGGGACCCCCACCAGCAGTCGAAGCACCGTCAGAGCGATGCTGTGGCGAATCGGATCAGCCTCGAGTAACGGTCGGGCGAGCGCCACGAACTCGTTGAGGTCTTCATGCAGCCGGGCCTTCACCGCGCCATCCTGACCCGGGCGCCCCGCTGCGTCGATCGAGTATCCGGCGGTGCGCTCGCAATCAGTGTGTACTCGGGTGCACAACACAGCGTGCACGAGGGCGCGACACGCCGGGCGCGGGGCGGGCGCCGGGCGAGCGCCGGGCTGTGGGATTACAGCACGGGGAGGTAGGTGCGCAGTTCGTAGGGCGTGACGTGCCGGCGGTAGCTGTCCCACTCGGCCCGCTTGTTGCGCAGGAAGAAATCGAAAACGTGTTCCCCGAGCGCCTCCGCGACGAGCTCGGAGTTCTCCATCTCGACCAGCGCCTCGGACAGATTCTGCGGCAACGGCGCGTACCCCGCCGCCCGGCGCTCACGCTCAGACAGCGACCAGACGTCGTCCTCGGCCGCAGGCGGCAGCTCGTAGCCGTCCTGTACGCCCCGCAGCCCAGCGGCCAGGATCACCGCGTAGGACAGGTAGGGGTTGCAGGCCGAGTCCGGGGTGCGGATCTCCACTCGCCGGCTGGACGCCTTGCCGGGTGAGTACATCGGCACGCGGACCAGCGCCGACCGGTTCGCGTGTCCCCAGCACACCGCGGTGGGCGCTTCGCCACCGATGATCAGGCGCTTGTAGGAATTCACCCATTGGTTGGTTACCGCGGTGATTTCCCGGGCGTGCTTGAGTACCCCCGCAACGAACGCCCGGCCGGTACCGGAGAGCTCGTAGGGGTCGTTGTCGTCGTGAAAGGCATTGCGGTCGCCCTCGAACAGGCTCATGTGGGTGTGCATGGCAGACCCGGGCTGAGCCGTATACGGCTTCGGCATGAACGAGGCGCGCACCCCTTGGGTGATCGCGACCTCCTTCACCACATACCGGAAGGTCATGATGTTGTCGGCCATGGTGAGCGCGTCGGCATAGCGCAGGTCGATCTCCTGCTGGCCGGGCGCGCCCTCGTGATGGCTGAACTCCACCGAGATGCCCATCTGCTCGAGCGCCTCGATGGTGTGCCGGCGGAAATGCGGGGCGGCATCGTGGCTGGCCTGGTCGAAATAGCCACCGGAGTCGGCGGGCACCGGCTCGGAACCGTTGTCGGGCAGGTCGCGAAGCAGGTAGAACTCGATCTCGGGGTGCACGTAGCAGGTGAATCCGGCCTCCGCCGCCTTGGACAGCACCCGGGTCAGCACGTGCCGCGGGTCGGCCCAGGACGGCGAACCGTCGGGCATCGTGATGTCGCAGAACATCCGGGCCGAGTAGTGCTCGCCCCGTGGGTTCTCCCACGGGAGCACCTGAAAAGTGGCCGGGTCCGGCTTGGCGATCATGTCGGACTCGTAGGCTCGGGCGAAACCCTGGATGGCAGACCCGTCGAAGCCGATTCCGTCGGCGAAGGCGCCTTCTAGCTCGGCCGGTGCCACCGACACCGATTTGAGGTACCCCAGCACGTCGGTGAACCACAACCGAACGAACCGGATGTCGCGTTCTTCCAGCGTGCGCAGCACGAATTCCTGCTGGCGATCCATGCGCGCAGGGTAGAGGACAGTCCGTGACGGCGCTGTGGTCTGCCCCCTACGATGACGGGATGCGCCTTGTCGCTCCGCTCGCCGCCGTCATCATGTTCCTGATCATCGCGCTCGTCACGGCATGCGGTGGAAACGGGCTAACAACGAACCTCCCCCAGGGAGCCACGTTGCTCGCCGATTCCGCCAAGGCGATGCGGACGGTGAATAGCACGCGCTTCGCGTTCGACGTCCAGGGCAACGCGCCGGGGGTCCAGCTGCGCTCGGCCGAGGGTCAGCTCACCCGCGAAGGATCGGCGAAGGGCACCGCCAAGGTGGACGAGGGCCGGCAGCTGCTCGAACTCCAATTCACGATCATCGGTCAGGATCTCTACCTGCGCCCTCCGACCGGTCCGGTCCAAAAACTCCCGCTGTCCTTCGCCGGCTCGGTGTACGACCCGTCGATCATCCTGAATCCGGACCGGGGTATCGCGGCCGCGCTGGCCAGCGGTAAGGACGCCAGCACCGAGACGCGCGAGCAAGTCGACGGCGTGGACACCTACCGGGTACAGACCACCTTCCCCGCCCAGCCGCTTGGCACGATGGTGCCAGGGCTGGCCACGGACAAGCCCAGCGACATCTGGGTCGCTGTCCAGGGGTCCCGGCTGATCAAGGCCCAGTTCCCCACCACCAGTGGCGGCATCACCGCCCATTTCTCTGATTACGACGCCCCGGCTCAGATCACCGCACCCGTCTGATCTCGTGCTGCTTCGATGAGCGCGACGGCAACCTCGGTGCGGCGCCGCGGGCTGGCACTGACTGCTGGCGCGCTCGTCACCCTGCTCGCGGCGTTGGACGCCTATGTCGTGGTCAGCCTGCTCGTCGACATGGTCCGGGACCTCCAGGTTCCGCTGAACCATCTGGAGCGGGCCACTCCGATCGTGACCGGCTTCCTGCTGGGTTATGTCGCGGCGATGCCGCTACTGGGGCAAGCATCTGATCGCTTCGGGCGCCGGGCGCTGCTGCAGGCGTGCCTGATCACGTTCGCGGCGGCGTCGGCGTTGACCGCGGCCGCCGGAACGTTGACGGTCTTGGTAGCGGGTCGGACCCTGCAAGGTATCGCGGGTGGCGCGCTGTTGCCCGTGTCCATGGCATTGGCCGCAGACCTGTGGCCGGACCGCGGCCGGTCCACCGCATTGGGCGCGCTGGGCGCCGCGCAGGAGCTGGGCAGCGTGCTCGGCCCACTCTATGGTGCCGCGCTGGCCGCCGTGGTTGGCTGGCGCGGCGTGTTCTGGGTGAACATCCCGCTCGCGGCCGTGGCCGTGGTGGCGGTGCAACTGGCCGTTCCCGCCAAGCCAAAGGGCTCCTCGCGCCGGGCACCGCTGGACCTCATCGGCGGCAGCTTGCTGGCAGTGACCTTGGGTCTGCTGGTGGTGGGGTTGTACAACCCCGACCCCGACGTTGCGGTGCTGCCGTCATGGGGCGCCCCGGTGCTCGGTGCGGCCGCGGTAACCGGGTTGGCGTTCGTGCTGTGGGAACGGCATGCCACGGTGCGGCTGCTCGATCCCGTCGGGGTGCAGTGGCGGATCTTCTCCGGTTCGCTGTGGGTCAGCCTCACCGCCGGTGCGGCGCTGCTGGTGACCTTGGTGGACGTCCAGCTCTACGCCCAGACCGTGCTGGGGCGCGAAGCGACCGCCGCCACCGCGATCCTGGTCCGTTTCCTGGTGGCGCTACCCGTCGGCGCGTTCCTGGGCGGGGTGGTCGCCAGCCGGTTGGGCAACCCGGTGGTGGCGGTGGTCGGGATGTTGCTGGCGGCGGCCGCCTACCTGCTCATCGCAGGGTGGCCGGCCGATGTCTTGGCCGCGCGCCACCACCTCGGCCCGCTGAACCTGCCCCGGCTGGATACCGACCTGGCGCTGGCCGGCTTGGGTCTCGGCCTGGTGATCGCGCCGGTGTCGACCGCGGCGCTGCGCGCGACGCCCCCCGACCGGCACGGCGTGGCGTCCGCCGCAGTGGTGGTGGCCCGGATGACCGGCATGCTGGTTGGCGTCGCGGCGCTGTCCGCCTGGGGCCTGCACCGTTTCCGCGAGCTCACCGCCCAGCTGGCCACGCCACTGCCCTTCGGTGTCAGTGTGGAGGTATACCAGCAGCAGCTCGCCGCCTACCAGCTGGCCATCCAGACCGCGCTGCGCACCGAGTACCGAGACATCTTCCTGCTGACCGCGGGGGTATGCGTGCTCGGCGCGCTCGGCGCGGTACTGATCGGCAAGGCCGGCACCCGCCAAGCCACTCAGGTGGCACAGAGCGAGGAACGCTTGGGTAGCGCCAGCCGGACCAGGTAGTCGATCACCGTGTCATCCACGCACTTCACGCCCTGCAGGACGACGGTGTGCCGGTTTCCCTCGTAGCTGAGCAACTTGCCGCGCAGCCGCCGGGCCAACTCCACCCCAGCCTGGTACGGGGTGGCCGGATCTCCCGTCGTGGAGACCACCAGCACCGGCGGCAGCCCGTCGAGCTGATCGGCCCCCAGGTTGCCGGTAGGTGGCGCCGGCCAGAAAGCGCACGCATCCCGGGCCGCTGAGGGAGGCTGCCCGTCGTCGAGAAACGGTGCCGCTTCCCGGTAGCGCCGATCGGCCTCCCGGACCACAACCGGATCCGTGACCGGGGGGTCGTCAACGCAGCGAACGGCGGTGAAGGCGTCCTGGCTACCGGAGTAGCCGTGCGCGTCTCGCTGGTAGTAGATGTCAGCCAGGGTCAACAACATCGAGCCGTTGCCGCTGGCCAGCTCGGTGAGGCCCTGGTTGAGCCGCGGCCAGAGCTGGTCGGTGTACAGGGCCTGGATCGTTCCGATCGTCGCGTCGGTGTAGGACAGTTTGCGGGTGCCGACCGGCAGCGCTGCCGTCGCCAGCGGTAGCAACAGATGCTGGAAATCCTGATTGGCCAGGAAGTGCGGAGTGCTGCCCAACCAGCACTGGGGTTGCGCCCGGCACCAGTCGACAAAGGCGTCGAACGACTGCTGGAATCCCGCGCCTTGATTGGCCAAGCTTTCCACCAGGTTGCCGTTCGGCTCCAGCGCGCCGTCGAGCACCATCGCTCGCACGTTGCCCGGGAACTGCTCAGCGTATGAGGTGCCGATGCGGGTGCCGTAGGAGTAACCGAGGTAGGTGAGTTTCGTGTCACCAAGCGCCGAGCGCATCACGTCCAGATCCCGTGCCACGTCCCTGGTGCCCGCGTTCGCGAGCATGTCCTTGCCCACTCGCTGGGCACATAGCGCGGCGTAGGCGCGGTTCTCTTGCTCAGTCTGTGCCACCCCGGCGGGCGAGGTGTCCAGGTCGACGTCGAGCCGCTCGGCGTCCTCCTCCTGGGTGTTCCGGCAGACGATCTTGGGCTGGCTGGCGCCGACTCCCCGGGGATCGAAACCGACCAGATCGAACCGGCGGCCCAGGTCGGTGCCGTTGACCGCCTTGGCCAACGACGCGACCGCGGCCATCCCCGAGACCCCCGGGCCGCCCGGATTGACCAGAAGGGAACCGAGCCGCTCCTGCGGGTTGTCAGCAGGCCGGCGCAGCAGCCCGAGTTCCGCGGTGCGCCCTTGCGGGTTCGCGTAATCCAGCGGCACCACCAATCGGGCGCACTGGAGAGCGAGATCCTCGAACAACTGCCGGTCACGATCGGTGGTGACGAAGGGCCGGCAGCCGCCCCAACTCAGTCGCTGGCTGTAAAACCGGTCAAGACCTGGGGGTACCCGCCCGACGGCAGTGGGCGGGAACGGGACGGGCCCACCGTCGGAGACGGGACCTTCGTCGGAGTCGGGCAATCCATTGCCCGTGGCCGTGGCAGTGCAGCCACTCAGGGCGCAGGCGATCGCCAGCACGGCAGTCGAGCGCAGCAGGCGCAACACCCGCGCGATCCTAGGGTGCCCCCGGCGGCTCGCCGCCGGGGGCACCTACAAGTGGATGATATGCACATGCCCCAGCTGCGCATCGCCTTGGCCCAGGTGAACCCGTGCGTCGGCGATATCGCAGGCAACGCGAGGATGATCTCCGCGCGCTGCCGGGACGCGGCCGCCGCCGGCACGCACCTGGTGGTCTTCGGTGAGATGGCACTCACGGGCTACCCGGTTGAGGACCTGGCGCTGCGGGGGTCGTTCATCGCCGCTTCGGTGCGCGCCCTCGAGACACTGGCTGCCCAGCTCGTCGATCATGGCTGCGGCGAGCTGGCCGCCGTTGTGGGGTATCTGGACTGCGATGACGGTGGCCGTGGTGACCGTGGCGGGCCTCGTAACGCGGCGGCGGTGTTGCACCGCGGACGGGTGGTCGGCCGCCAGTTCAAGCACCACCTGCCCAATTACGGGGTATTCGATGAACGCCGATACTTCATCCCCGGTACCACCTTGACCGTGTTCCGGCTGCACGGCCTGGAGATCGGGATGGTGATCTGTGAAGACCTCTGGCAGGAGGGCGGCCCAGTCACCGCACTGGCGCAAGCCGGAGTCGACCTGATCGTCTCGCCCAACGCATCGCCCTATGAACGCAACAAGGACGACATCCGGCTCGCGCTGGTGGCCCGCCGCGCCAGCGAGGCGGGCGTGCCGCTGGCCTATGCCAACCTGGTGGGCGGCCAGGATGAGCTGGTCTTCGACGGTGACTCGATGATTGTCGACGGCCGCGGCGAGCTGCTGGTGCGGGCGCCGCAGTTCGCCGAGCATTTCCTGCCCTACGACCTGGATCTGCGGGTCGGCTCGTCCAGACCGGAAGGGCGGTACGCCGACCTCGACGTCCGCCGCATCGTCTTGACCCACAACCCGCTGCCGGCCTACCCACCCGTCCCGGCCTCGCCGGCACCCGAGCCGCTGTCCGACGAGGCCGAGGTGTGGGGCGCGCTGGTGACCGGCCTGCGGGACTACACCCGCAAGAACGGATTCCGCTCGGTTGTGCTGGGTCTATCCGGCGGGATCGACTCCGCGGTATGTGCGGCCCTGGCAGTCGACGCGCTCGGCGCCGACGCGGTGTACGGGCTGTCGATGCCGTCGTCGTACTCCTCGGAGCACTCCCGGACCGACGCAGCTGACCTCGCCGAGCGCACCGGGCTGCATTACCGGGTGCAGCCGATCGCCGACATGGTCGAGGTGTTCGTGCGCCAGCTCGATCTGTCTGGAATCGCCGAGGAGAATGTGCAGGCCCGTTGCCGCGGGGTGACGCTGATGGCGCTGTCCAACCAGCACGGCCACCTGGTGCTGGCGACCGGCAACAAGTCCGAGCTCGCGGTGGGCTATTCCACGATCTACGGCGACGCGGTCGGTGGCTTCGCGCCGATCAAGGACGTACCGAAGACCGCGGTGTGGGCGCTGGCGCGGTGGCGCAACGCCGTGGCCGACAAGCGCGGCGAGACCCCGCCGATCCCACCGAACTCGATCGGCAAGCCACCGTCAGCTGAGCTTCGCCCCGACCAGCTGGACACCGACTCGCTGCCCGACTACCAGATGCTCGACAAGGTACTCGATGACTACGTAGAAGGTGACCGCGGTTTCGGCGACTTGGTAGCAGCGGGTTTCCCACCGGAGCTGGTCGAACAAATCGTGCGGATGGTGGACGCCGCGGAGTACAAACGCAGGCAGTACCCGCCCGGCACGAAGATCACCTTGAAGGCGTTCGGCCGAGACCGGCGGCTACCGATCACCAATCGCTGGCGCGAACGTTCCCCGTAGTCGAACCGGGGATCCGACATCACAGCGGCCGGGACGGACGGCTGTGAGCCTCGTCGCACGCTCATGCCACGTCCTGGCAATCGATGTCAGGCTGGTGGCATAAGCAATCCGGCATGACCCGGGGACCGGCGAGCATGGCCGGCCTCGAGGGAGGACGGTCGATGATGACCGCAGTTGCTGGCCAACCTGCGCTGTACGGCGGGCCGGTGGGACCGACTCAGAAAGTCCGGCGAGTCCGTGTCCAGGACCTGATAGCAGCCAAACGCCGCGGCGAGAAATGGGCGATGCTCACCGCGTACGACTACTCCACCGCTACGCTGCTCGACGCCGCCGGCATTCCGGTGCTGCTGATCGGGGACTCGGCGGCCAACGTGGTTTACGGCTACGACACGACTGTGCCGGTGACCGTCGACGAGCTTGTACCCCTGGTTCGCGGCGTGGTCCGTGGGGCGCGGCGAGCGCTGGTCGTGGCAGACCTGCCGTTCGGCTCCTACCAATCGTCGCCTGCGCAGGCACTGGACACGGCAGCCCGTTTCCTGAAGGAATCCGGTGCGCATGCCGTGAAGTTGGAGGGTGGCCTCCGGGTGGCGCCTCAGGTGGAAGCACTCGTCGCGGCCGGCGTGCCGGTGATGGGCCATCTCGGGCTCACCCCGCAGTCGGTACACGCGATGGGCGGGTATTCGGTACAAGGGCGCGGCGAACAGAGTGAACTGCTGCTCGAGGACGCGAAGGCCCTGGAGGCCGCCGGAGTATTCGCCATCGTGCTGGAGGTCATCCCCGCCGAATTGGCCGAGCAGGTTACTGCGGTGACCAGCGTGCCCACCATCGGCATCGGTGCCGGGCCGGCCTGCGATGCACAGGTCCTGGTATGGCAGGACATGGCGGCGTTTCGGACCCCCGGCAGTAGCGCTCCGAAATTCGTCAAGACCTACGCCGAGTTGGGTGACCGGTTACGGGAGGCGGCACGTCAGTTCGCCGAAGAAGTCCGCTCGGGCACCTATCCAGGCCCCCAGCACGCGTACCACTGAGCATGCCTCCCTGCCAGTGCCCATCCCGCCGGCATGTCGCGCTTTTGTGCCCGGTGTGTCGTGCCCTCATGTCCCGTGTGTCGTGTCCTCGCGTCAGGCCGGAATCCGAGCCGCCGAAGCCCGACATGCCGGACGTGGGGACGCGACACACGGGACATGGGAGCGCGACACGCCGGGCAGCGAGGTTAGGGGCTGATGGCCGGCGGTTGGTGGAATATCGGGTCTAGGCAGGACACCAGCACCTCGGTGGACTGCGGATCGGCTACCACGGAGTCGTTCCGATCGCGGTACACCAACTCGCCGCTACCGTCGATCTCCAGCAAGTAGCCCGCCTCCGCCAGCTGGCTCTCGTCCAGGTCGACCAGCCGCTCGGCGCGGCTGGGCAGCACCCGGTAAAGCGGCCATGGAAGATCGCCGTAGGTCCGGTGCAGCTCGTCGATGAGATAGGCCATCTGCTGCTGCCACGGCAAGGGCATCGACTCGGCCAGTGACCGAGGCAAGACGACGTAACTCTCGTCGACGCCCAGCTTGGCCAGTTCCAGATGATCCCGTAGCGGTCGAGGGATCGGATCCGACGCGTACACCGTCACCTCCGGATATCAGGCCTTCGCGACCGGCACCCCGGGCCGGACCGCGAGCGGCATCAATTCAGGTTCGTTGAAACTCACGGCTCGCTGCCGCAGCGGGACCGTCTGGTTTGCCGCCTCGACCATGCGACCGTTGCCCAGATACATCGCGACGTGGTGGATGCTGTCCGGATTGGAGGTGTCGTAACCCCAGAACAGCAGGTCTCCGGGTTGCGCTTGGCGCACCGGCAGCTGGGCACCGGCCCAGTACTGCTGCCGCGCCACCCGGGGAAGCGTGATACCCGCCGACTCGTAGGCACGCAACATCAGCCCCGAGCAGTCGTAGGCACTGGGTCCGGTCGCGCCCCAGACGTAAGGCTTACCGATCTCGCCCAGCGCATACTGAATCGCCCGGCCGGCGACCTCGGATGGCGCCGGCAGCGGCGTGGTGCAGGCGGCGCGGACGTAGGGCGTGACATCCCCGCCCACGGCGCCGATCACATTGACGGCCAGCGGTTCCCACTGGTGGTAGCGCGCCGGAAAGGCCGACCGCTCGATATCTTGTGCCGAATCACCCGGCCGCTGAGTTTCCCAGCCGGGCACCCGCAGCAACACGTCATAGAATTTGTTGATCGCGTATACGGGATCGGTGACCTGCGCCACGCTGCCCCACCCTTGTGAGGGGCGCATCTGGAAGATGCCCAGCGAATCGCGGTCGCCGTAATGCAGATTGTGCAGCCGAGACTCGGTCATGCCGGCTTGGATGGCGATTTGCCAGGCTCGTGGCGGAAGTCCCCGTTGCTTGCCGATCGCGACGATCAGCTCGACGATGGTCCGCTGCTCCGGGTCGAGATCGCTGACTCGTACGGCCACCGGGGGCAGTTCCCGAGGATCGGTGGACGCGAGTACCGAACCGCACGGCGCGCCGAACACGAAGTCACCGGAACCGACGACGCCCAGCAGTGAGGAGATCGCGGCCACCGCGATGAGCCCGCCGAGCAAGCCGACAACCAGCAAGCCGACCAGCCACCGACGCATGGCTCACCCGGCCCGTTCATAACTGGCGACGCGCCAGCCGGCCGGAGTGGAGACCACTAGCAAGCGCACGACCACCGCCGTGGTGGGCACGTCCACCTCAGCAGAACCAGCACTCACGCTGACCGTCCGCGGTACGTCGATGATCTGCGCCGCCGGCACGTTGGCCGGGTCGATCGAACGCAGTTCGGGGAACAGGTCGTCGGTGGTGAACGGCCGTAGCTGCTCGACCCACTGCGCCGAGGTGGTGCCCTTGCGGACGGTGAGAAAAGCCTGTACCCACGAGCGCGCGACGGTGAGCGCGGCAGCGGGGGCCGGGGTACTCGGGGTCGGTGCACGGGTCGCCCGCAGACCGCCGCCGGCCAGCGCCGGCGCCGACGCCGGCGCGGACGTGATGGCCCGTGGACTGTTCGACGACCCTGCGCGGGTGCCATCCGGGTGCTTGCCGGGCATCACCAACCCAATGCCGACAGCGATGACCACCGCTGCCAGCACAGTGCTGGTGAGATGTGTGGGCGAACGCACCGGCCAGCCCCAGAACTTGCGGTAGACCGCTGCGCGGCCGCGATGGGTACGGATCGGCACTGAGCTGTCCCCCGGTCAGTCCGTGGTCCGGGAGTTGTCGGTGCTTTTCGCGCTCGGCACGTCGGAAGCGCGTGGCGTACCCATCTCAAGCCCCGCTGAGGGCCGGTACACCACCCACACCGGGCGCCCCGCCACCTCTTCCAGCTCCGCTTGCCGCGGTGTTGCACGTAGATCGCTGACCGCCGACGGCACGTACACCGGCTCGTCGCCGGTGCGGGCGCGGCCTGTCACACTGAACCCGGGAGGCAACGCCGCCAGTCGATCTGGCTTCGGTGGGCTCGTCGCCGGCCCGGGCAGGGCCGCAGCGCCATGATCCGGGCCGCCGGGTGAACCGCCAGGACTGAGCAACGGGAGGCCTGCCCGCCGGTCCAACCGCTGCCCCGCGAGCACCACCGGGGCGCCGGCTTCCGGACGCATCACATTGCCAAGCACAGACCCTGCAGTCGCCGCCCCGGGGTCCGACTCGGCAGCGCGGGCCTCCTCCCAGAACCGCTCCGATGCGCTGGCCTCGACACCTGGACGGTGCCGCCGCAGCCGGGCCAGCACGCCCGGTGGTGCTGCCGGCAGTGCACCACCTACCGCGCCGACCGCAAGCTCGGTCATCTGCCACATCCGCCGAACCGGACGGGCCACCAGCAACATCACCAAGGTGATCATCCCAGCGAGCAGCATCTGCGCGAGCACCGAGAGGTTGCGCGAAGGGTCGAACACCCACACCATCACCAGCGTGTGCAGTGCGGCCAGCGCCGAGAGCACGATGATGTTGAGCACCGCGGCACCGACCGCGCGACCGACCCCGCGTAGCAGGTCGTGATGCAGGATGGCGATCAGTCCGATGATCGGTCCGAGCAGGATCACCACCCGCAGCAACACCTGGGCCAGTAGCAACGCCGCCTGGGCGAGCAGCTGGAACATCCCGAACATCACCGCTTGCAGGGCGGCCAGGAAGCCCACCCCGATCCGGTTGCCGTCGACACCCTGGAAGTAGCCGTAGGCGCTGCCCGTCCGGTCGGCGATGGCCTTGTATTCCTGCTTCTTGCGGTCCGTGACACCGGATGTCGGATCGTCCGCGGCGGCCGCGATCTCCTGTTTGGTGAAGGCCTGCGCGCGGACCAGGTCGCGGCCCAGCTGGGCCGCCTGCGGGCCGTCCGGGGAGCCGAACTCGCCGCGAAGCCAGTTGCGGTAGATGATCTGTTCGTGCAGCAGGGTCGGCAGCGCATCTCGCTGCGCGATACCGACCTCGTGCAGGAACCCGGTGCGTACCTGGTTGCTGCCATCAACCAGCACGCCATCGAGCACCTGGGTATAGAGCAGCGGCGTGAGATAGGTCGCCGCCGCCAGCCAGATGCCCGCCAGCGCCCAGGCGGCTCGTTTGCTCACCGTGGCGAGGTCACCGCGCCAGATCGAGCGGAACAGCACGATCGCCAGTAGCACCGCGATCAGCCCGAACCAGGGCGCGTAGACGCTGTCATACAGCGCCACCGTGCCGGAGACGATCAGGTCGTTGAGCGGGGCGAGCAGACCCCCGTCACCGAGCGCGTAGTGCAGCCCGTTGGTGGCACCGACGATCACTTTGCCGATGTCGAAGAGCAGGTTGCCGGTCCAGGTGTCGATCACCGCGTTGGGGTTTCGCAGGCCCGAGGGGCCGCATCCCAGGTCATAGGTGTGCCAGACCAGCCCGGCGTAGCCGACCTCGGCGTAGACACTGTTCGGTGCGCCCGCCTGTAGCGGCGTCGGGTCGATCGCGCCGACCATGCCGGATCCGGGCCGTTCCGGGTTGGGCGCTTGCTTGCAGTCGTCGACACCCGGAACCTGCGCCGATGCCGGTGCGCCCAGCGCCGTCGGCGAGCTGACCAACACAATGGCCAGGACCAGCCCGAGCAGCGTCAACAGCGCTGCAAGCCACCTGCCCCCCAGCGTCCGGAATCTCATGCTCTGGCCCTGACTGCGCCCGCCGGGCCGATTCCTTTACGGGCTGAGCCGTTGCGCTCGCCCGACACCAGGTCGGTGCCGCGGGGCAATTCCGGACTCAGCAAGCCACCGCGAAGCGCATCGGGAGTGGTGTCCAGCGCGGTGCACAGGTGCTGCACGTGCGCGCCGGAGAAGTCCACCCGGATCCGCTCCACCCCGCCGGCGCCATCCCCGAAGATGAACTGCCGCGGTGCCCGGTCCCGTTCGGTGTCTGCCCGGTCGCCGCCCGGGCGGCGACCCAGCGATGCGATCACCTGCTCATAGCCCGCTCCCACCGGCACCTTGAGCAGGCGCAACGCATCGGACTGCGCAGGGCCGTCGTCCAGCCTGCCCACGAACACCGAATCCAGCAGCGACACGAAGCCCTGGATCTTGAGGAAGTCGGCCGGGATCTGTGAGGACAGCAGAACCCGCACGTTCCACTTGCGGGAGTCCCGCGCGAATCGGTTCATCAACACCCGGCCGGTCGGAACCTCCGACAGGAAGAACGCCTCGTCGATCCAGACTCCTTTGCGCTGGTCTCGGGGACGCTCGTAGATCGACCGCTGGGTCAGCCAGGCCGCGAGATTGAGCAACTCAACGCCGAGCGATTCGGCATCGGTCCAATGCTCCCGGCCGATGTTGTCCTTGGGCAGGGTCAGACCGGACATGGTGAGCACGGTGAGCCGGTCGTCGCGCACCTCGGTGTACGGGTCGGCATCCTTCTCCGGGATGAGCAACGACATGCGCTCGCGCATCTCATCGAGGAAATCGGCGACGACGATCGCGTGCTCGCGGTGCTCGGTGGGATCCCGGCGCAACATGTCGAAGACCTGCCCCGGGTGCGCGTCCGGCCGCCCACCCACCGCGCGAACCGCCCGCAGCAGCACGATGCGGGTCTTGGCCATCCGGGCCACCTCGAAGGGCAGCACCCCAGTGAGCACGTCGAGCACCAACCGGCGCCGGGTGGCGGCGGTCAGCGCCTTCTCCCGCCGCCAGGCCCGATCCGGGTCATCCTCGTCGAGGAAATGCGCCAGCTCGGGCTCGGCGACCACCCGGTACGGGTTGAGGATGCCGGGTTGGGCGTTGAGCAGGTTGATCGGCCGGGCGTAGGGCCGCAGCTCGGGTAGCTCGCACAGCTTGGCCAGCGGGCCCGAGGGATCCAGCAGTGTCCAGTACGCCCCGGAACGCAGCGTCTTGTACACGATGCCGCCACCGAGAAAGGATTTGCCGCCGCCGAGGCCGGCGACCAGCGCGGTCAGCCCGGAGGAGTCTCTGATCTCCTGGGCCATCCACGGGTCCCAGGCGACCGGGCGCCGGGTAGCGGTACACGTCTCGCCGATCAGGATCCCGCGCCGATCCCCCACCTCCGCGGTGGCGGTGGGTACTGCGGAGGCCGCCCAGATCACCGAACCGCGGCGCAGGTAGGCACTCGAGGACAACGGCTCCCCGGGGATGAACTCGCGGGCCAGCGCGTACTGCCCCTCCGGATGCTCGATGGCGATCTTGGGTTTGTAGAGGTCCAAAAGCTGCTGCGCCAGCCGCAGCACATCGCGCTCGGTAGGAGCTGACACCGCGACCCGCCACCACGATCGCACCCGGGTGCCCAGCGCGGTGAACCCCGAGGTCATCTCGTCGTCGATTTCCAGCACCCGGCTGGCCTGCCGGACCAGGCTCTGCGGGGGTTCCAGGTCGTGCTCGTCGGTGTAGTGCCGCACCTGCGACCGCACCTTGTTCATCTGTCGAGCAAGCTCCCCTGAGACCTCTTCGGGTCGGCGCACGTAGATCCGCGCCGACCATTCCACGCCGGTCGGCAGGCGATCCGAACGCTGCATCCACGGGTCGTCGATCTCCGGGATCTGCAACCCGTGCATCTGGCCCACGGTGAGCACCACGACGTGCCGGACAGTCCCGGCGTTGGACCCGGTACGACCGCGAACGGTGAGCGTGGGCGCGTAGGGCTCGGTGTGGAAATCCGCGGCATCGGTGAAGCTGGCCAGATCTTCGGGCTCCCAGCTTGCGTTGGGCACCGAAGGGAGGTTGCGCGGAGCGGGCAAGCCCAGCGAGCACGATCGGTGCATCAGCCAGGACATCTCGCCCGCGGTCACCGGCCTGCCCTCCAGGCCGGCGACGCTGATCACCCCGTCGAGGTGCTCGACCTCGGCGTCGATTGCGACCAGTTCAGCGTCCACGGCGGTAGGGAACACCCGCCGCAGCACCGGCGCGGCCCGTTCCACGACCCGATCCATCATGGAGCGGGTCTGCACCTGGACGCCGAGATAGACCTCTTTCTCGGCCATCGAATGACCCAGCAGCTGCTGCTGCTCACCGATCATGTAGTCGTCGAAGGACAGCGCGCCGGGACTGTCGGGCAGCCGCCCCACCGCGTTGCGCACATGCGCTTCAGCCCACATCCGGATCGGGTACGGGCGAGCGGTAACCCGCAGGTGCAACCACCGGCCCTGCAACTCGGCGTACTGGCCGGCGATGGCGTGGATCAGGTCCTGGCGTTGCGCATCCGATCGGAACGACCAGCGCTGCGAGGCCAGCCGGTACCAGGCGTAGACCTCCTGCCCGTTGCGCACCAGGTGGCCGTCGATGGAGCGCAGCGCGATGGACGGGGTGTAGTGGGGGGCAGCAGCCTCGCCGGGGAGTTTGTGCCCGCGCCGGTTGGAACCACCGCGAGCATCCGGCATGGCGGGTATCGAATACCCGCGGTCCCGCGCTGCGTGCTGGTCGCCGTCACTGCTGCTGGCAGGACGTCGGAGCCCGAACACCCGTGCGCTCCTTCCTGCCTCGGCCCTGGTCACGGCCCCAGCGACGGTCCGATCGTTGGCCGGGCCGGGGGCGGTGACGTTCGACCCGGATCCGGGCTGCGCTGGCCGCGCCCCCACGGACCGCTGTCTGCTTCCTCGGCGCGGTGAGTTCGCGTAGCCACATCAGCGCGACCGCGGTCAACGGCCGTTCGTGGCTGATCCGGGAGCCGATCAACCTGGTGAGCGCGATCGTGATCAGTAGTCCCCAGCCCGTCGAAAAGAAACTGAAACCGATGCCCAACTGCCGCTCGACGCCGAGAACGACGAGAAACATCACCGTGCCGACGCCCCACGCCACATACCGCGCCCGCCAGGGAAATGTCGCCCTGGGCGGGCCGAGCCATACCGCGTCTACTCGATAGACGTCGTCATCAGTGCGGATCCGCAAGGTCGCGTCACCCCCCGGCTCAACCGCTGAACAGGCCGGCGATCCACGTGCCGAGGTTCACTCCTGTTCCGGACACGGCCAGCCCGATGACACCCAATGCGATGATCACACCCCCGAGTCGCCGCATGACGCCGGCGTTGTCTCCCTTGCCGCCGCCGAGCCACAGCAGCAATACCGCCACCGCCAACAGCAGCAGCGGCACGACGTTGTCCAGCATCCAGGTGCGCAGGTTGTGCGTGTTCAGTTCGGCGCCTTGCGCGACCAGGGTCAACGCAGTCATCTCAACCCCCCTGGGGGTTTGATCATGGTTCAGCGCCGAGCGGCCGCCCGGCGGGTAGTGAGTAGACCATGCCAGGGTTGCCTGACAGTATCCGGCTCGCCACGCCCAGTGGTCACCCGGACAGCGGAACCACAAAGCGGACATGTGTCTCGAGAGCGCCCGGCAAGTACGCCATGCAGTCAGTCGAACACGGTCAGTGCCATGGTTGCGCCCGGGCGTGGCTTCAGGGGCCGGCCGGCGACCCGCTGGATACATCCAGTGAACCGCCCGGTTGGCCCAACCCAAGCCAGCCATTCAATTGGTGCGGCTCTTGGCTAGCAGTACGCGCAGTGCCTTGGGCAAGCGGTAGCGTCCGAGTAGTCTGCGTGGTGTCGGCTGGGCCGTGTGATAGTGCGGTCCTGGCGCCGAGCAATGGGAGGGACTGGTCGCAGTGAGCGAGACCTACACCGCAGTGTACGAACGGGACGGGGACGCATGGGCGGTGCGGATCGCCGAAGAACCGGATGTTCACATCCTGTGCCCCAGCGTGCCCGAGGCGCGCGCGAGCATCAGGGATGCTCTCGGTCGCCGGCTGGGCACCGACTCCACCCACCTTCGCATTGTCGACAATTTCCCCCTCCCGGCCCCGATCCGGACCGCCCAGCAGACGGTGAAAGCGACTCGAACGGACACCGAGCGGGCCCAGATGATGGCCAGCATGACCGATCCTCGCTCGGCGATGGACTGGGCCGAAGATCTCGGGATCGCGATGCGTGACCCGGTGACGGTTCAGGCACTCATGGACTTAGGGGACAAAGAGATATCGATCGATACCTTCTGTCACACGATCACGATGGCCGAAGAGTTGTCGAGATTGACCGCGACCGCGGCTCGCCGGTCTCAGGACGCCACCGTCGACAAGGACTAGGCGACTCGGGCCCCTGGTAGTTGCTGGAGTCAGCCCGGCCGGTTGGCGAGGTACTGTGCCTCGGTGGCCGAGCAGTCGCGCAATGAGCCCGCCGCTGAGCAGCTTTTACACATCGAGGTGCGCCGTGAGCCGGCTGCGATCGTTGTGTTCGCGGACGGCGAGGTGGACGTCCTCACAGTCGGGCGGCTTCGAGCGGCGGTCGACGAGGCACTGATAGACGCCGCAGGGCGGCCCGTGGTCGTCGACCTGACTGAAGTGACGTTTCTGGGATCTCACGGCTTGGCGGCGTTGACTGAGGCCGCAGCGAAGGCAGAGCGGGGCCACGAGCCGCTGCGGGTGGTTGTCGACCAGACCCGCGCCGTGATCCGCCCGTTGCAGATAACTGGGCTGGATGAGGTAATAGCGCTGTACTACTCGGTCGACGAGGCGCTGCCTCAGTGAGCGAACCGGCACCGGATAGGGCACCCTGAGGCCACGATGCCACCGCCACCATGTGACCATCACCAGCCGCCCTCGCACGCTGATCCTGAGCCAGCCGATCACGAAAGACCCCGGACACAGCCTTCACCCGCGTTCCAGCTGACGCTGGCTGCGCAACCGGCAGCGCTGTCGTTGATCCGGGAACGGTTGCGCCAGTGGCTCATAACGCATCGGTGGCCTGATGCTGAGATCGAGGACCTGGTACTGGCCATCAGTGAGGCCGCATCGAACGTCGTGGATCATGCCTACCTGCACGCAGCGCCGGGCGACATCGAGATCGCCGGTCGCATCACCGTGAACTCGGGTGGTGCCCGAACCGCCGAGCTGACCATTCGCGATCGCGGTCGCTGGCGGCCGGCTCCCGAGCAGCCGGAGGATCGCCGGCGTGGCATTCTCCTGATGGAGGCATCGGTGGCGGAGCTTGCCATTAACGGCACGGATCACGGCACCTGCGTGCGAATGCGCGGCCGGTCGGTAGGTCAGTAGTTCGCCGGGCGACTGTCTTGGGGTTGAAACCCGAGCCAGTGATCGCGTCCGGCCAGTCATTAGGTGCACAAGCATCCATAAGCCCCTATGAAACAGTTGATGTTGGCGCTTGTGGTTGTATGCACGCTGATGTGCTCGCAGTTATTCACCGAAGGTGCCGTGCCGGGCCGAAGGAGTGTGAAACCCCGGGTCATCAGACTGGCGCGGACGAGCTGGCCTGTAAGCCGGATCCTGTACACCGGGCGCCTCGCGGCTTCCCGGCCGGCGGTCATCCATCTCGGCCTGCCGTCGCCGGCAGGCTCTAGCGGCCTACCCGCAGGCATCGGGCGGGCCACCCTCAATCGCCTGCGCAGCGCGCCGGAGGCGGCGCGCCTTTTGGCCTTGCTCCAGGTGGGGTTTACCGAGCCATCCCGGTCACCCGGGATGCTGGTGGTCTCTTACACCACCGTTTCACCCTTACCCCGGCCCCGTCGATCTCATGGGGCGAGGCGGTTTGTTTTCTGTGGCACTGTCCCGCGGGTCACCCCGGGTTGCCGTTAGCAACCACCCTGCCCTGAGGAGTCCGGACTTTCCTCGACAGGCCCGCCTGACGGGCCCGACGCGACCGCCCGGCCAACTCGTCCGCGGCACCAAGCATAGATCGTCCGAGGCCGGGTCGGCGTGGCGACTCGGCCCTGCGGGCCGGGCAATCCCGGCGACCACTCTCGGTGGTGATCTCGTCAAGCACCCCGGCTCGGCAGGAGCCTGCCGAGAGCCGCGCGAGCACCTCTGGCGCTAGCGTGGCGTGTCGTGCCCGTCCACTTTGCCCTGCTGGTTGTCGTGGGCATCGTGTCGGGCATGGTCAACGCGCTGGCCGGCGGTGGCTCGCTGCTGCTGTTTCCGGCGCTGCTCGCCGTTGGCTTTCCCCCTCTTGCGGCGAACGTCACGAACTCCGTGGCGCAGTGCCCCGGCTATGTGGGCTTCGCGCTGGGCAGCCGCCGGGAGCTCAGTGGGCAGCGGGGCAGGGTGCTGTCGACCACCGGCGTCGCCGTGCTGGGCTCGCTGGCGGGCAGCCTCTTGCTGCTCGTATTGCCCGCCAAGGTGTTCGATGCGGTGGTACCCGCCCTGGTGGCACTGGCCAGCCTGCTACTCGGAGTACAACCGTGGCTCGCCAGATGGATGGGCGAGCCCGAACCCGGTCTTCCGGACCGTCGCGGGGTATTGCTACCTGCGGTGTTCATCGCCGCCGTCTACGGTGGCTACTTCGGCGGCGCACTGGGAGTTGTCTTGATCGCCGTGCTGGCGCTGGCCGCGCATGACGATCTGCGCAGGCTCAATGCCGTCAAGGGCATCCTGTCGCTGATCATCAGCGTGGTCAGCCTGGTGGTGTTCGCGCTCGGCGCGCCGGTGGACTGGCTGGCCGTCGCATTACTCGCACCAGCCACTCTGGTCGGGGGCTACCTCGGCGCGAAGCTCGCTGGCCGGCTGTCTGCGGCAACGTTGCGGGTAGCGGTGGTAGTGGTCGGCTTAGCGGTGTCGATCTACCTGTTCGTGACGTGACCACCGGACACCGGAGCGCGACACAGCGGGCACTGGGGCACGACACGCGGGGCGCTGGGGCACGACACGCCGGCTAGGGGAGGTAGGAGGTGTCGTTGACCAGCCTGACGATGGCGGGGCCGTCGGGATAGAACTCCGCCACCGACAGCGATGCGATGTCCAGGTGCAGGCGGTGCAACAGCGATGGCCCGGCCTCCAGCGCCATCCGCAACAGCGACTTGATCGGCGTCACGTGGCTGACCACGACCAGGGTGGCGGCGCAGTGCTCGGCGATCAGCTGGTCACGCACCCGGCGCACCCGCCGATGGACCGCATCCATACTCTCGCCATTCGGTGGCGCCACCGAGGCGTCGGTGAGCCACCTGGTGTGCAGCTCCGGATCGCGAGCGCTGGCCTCAGCGAAGGTCAGTCCGTCCCAGGCTCCGAAATCAGCTTCGGCCAGTCCGTCGTGGACGCGCAGCGGCACGCCCAGCGCGGCGGCGACAGGCTCAGCGGTTTGCCGCGCCCGCAGCATCGGCGAGCTGACGACCGCGGCGACACCGTCGGCACTAGCCAGCCGAGCGGCGGCCGCGGCGGCTTGGCGTTCACCCAACTCGGTCAGCGGAGGGTCTGCGTGCCCCGAGTAACGACCCTGCGCGGAAAGCTCCGTCTGCCCGTGCCGCAGCATCAGCAGCCGGGTCGGCGAGCCGATGGTACCGGTCCACCGGGGCGGTGACGCGCTGGCGTCAACGGGCTTGCGGGCGACGCCGGCCTGGGCGTCCATCGCCTCGTTGGCCAACCGGTCGGCATGTGCGTTACGGGCCCGCGGTATCCAGGTGTAGGTGACGTCGCCGAGCTCACGGGCCAGCCCGGCCGCCTCACTGGCCAGCGGGCGCAGATGCGGTTGTTTGATCTGCCAGCGGCCGCTCATCTGCTCCACGACCAGCTTGGAATCCATCCGCACCTCGGCGGCGGCGGCGCCTTCCTTCACCGCGGCCCGGAGCCCCGCGATGAGGCCTGAATACTCCGCGACATTGTTGGTGGTGCTGCCCAGCCCCCCGGAGGTTTCGGTGAGTAACTCCCCGGTGTCGGCATCCCGAACCACCGCTCCGTAGCCAGCTGGTCCTGGGTTGCCACGGGAACCGCCGTCCGCCTCGACGATCACTCGCCGCATCACAGGCCGGACTCCGCGGTACGCACAAGCACGACGCCGCACTCCTCGCAGCGCACCACCTGATCGGGGGCCGCCTCCCGGAGGTGCCCGACCGCGGTGCGATCCAGCTCCAGCTGGCAGGCGCCGCAACGGCCCTCCCGCAGCAACGCCGCGCCGGTACCGTGGCGGGCCCGGATCCGCTCGTAAAGCGCGACCAGTTCGGTGGGCAGCTCACCGATGATGGTCTGTCGCTCGCGGGTACGGCGCTGCTCGGTGGAGTCAAGATCCGCCAGCGCTTCATCCCGGCGGCGGATGGCATCGAGGTGGCGCTGTTCGAGGTCGGCCAGCGCGGTACTGCCCCGCTCCAGCTCGGAGTCGACGGCCTCGCGCCGCTCCATCACCTCGAGCAGATCGTCCTCCAGCACGGTTTGCCGGCGTCGCAGCGTGGCCAACTCATGTTGCAGATCTTCCAGCTGCTTGCCGGAGGAGATCGATCCCGAATCCAGCAAGCCGCGATCCCGTTCCCCTCTGGCCCGCACCTGGTCGATCTCCGCCTCCAGCTTGCGGATATCGCGGTCCAGATCGGATGCGGCCGTCTGCGCGGTGATCAACGAATCGCGGCCGGCTCGTAAGCTCTGGTCGGCCTGCTCGACTTCGGCCAGCTCGGGCAGCGACCGGCGACGGTGGGCGGCGCGGGTCAGCTCGGCGTCCACCGCGGCCAGGTCGAGCAGCCGGCGTTGTGCGGCGGAATCGGCGTTCACCGCGGGATCCTCCCAGGTGGCTGTGCCGAGCCGATCGTCCAGGGATCGGTGCGGCGATGCGAGACATGAACGTCGACCGTACCGCCGAGCGCCACACTGAGCATTGTCGCGGCCTGCTCGCACCACGGGTGCTCGCTAGCCCAGTGAGCAACGTCCACCAGCGCCGGACCCCCGGCGGCCAGGTGTTCGGACGCCGGGTGGTGCCGCAGATCGGCGGTGAGGAACGCATCGACGCCAGCGGCGCCGGCTGCGCCGAGTAGCGAGTCTCCGGCACCGCCGCACACCGCCACCGTGGTCACCGTGCGCTGTGGATCGCCACCGGCCCGCACCCCCCACGCCGTCTCGGGCAGCGCGGCACGCACCCGATCGGTGAACGCCCACAAGGACTCGGGTTGGGACAGCTCGCAGATCCGCCCCAGCCCGGTGCGTGAGTTTCCCTCACGAGGATCGAGCACACCGGTGACGCGCAGTCCCAGCACGCGGGCCAGCGCGTCGGATACTCCCGGGTCGGCCGCGTCGGCGTTGGTGTGCGCGCAGAACAGCCCCACCCCAGCGCGAACCAGCCGGTGCACCAGACTGCCTTTCGGGTCGTCGGCGGGCACCCCGTGCACCCCGCGCAGCAGCAGCGGATGATGGGTGACCAGTAGTTGGGCATCGTGCTCCAGCGCCTCGGCAACGGTCTCGGCAACCGGGTCGACCGCAACCAGCACGCGGTGCACCGGCTCGGCCGGATCGCCGCAGACCAGCCCGGCGGCGTCCCAGCTCTCCGCGAGCGCCGGGGGGTAGGCCGCCTCCAGCGCAGCGACCACGTCACGCACGGTCGCAGTCATGATGCCGCCAGCGCTAGGCGCAGGCCGTCGATCAGCGCACCGGCCAGCTGCGGATGCCGGACTGCCACCCGTAGATGGTCGGGGGTCAGACCGGGGAACGTGTCACCGCGCCGTACCGCGATACCGGCATCGGCAAGCGCGGCCCGGATGCGCGGTCCGTCTGGCACCCGCAACAGCAGGAAAGGCGCCGCGGCCGGCTGGTGCACCGCGACGCCGGGCAACTCGGCCAGCCGGTTCGCCATCCACTCCCGATGCTGGGTGATCTGGACCGCCGCGGCAGCGGCCTCGGCGACCGCGGCCGGGGCACTGCACGCCCGCACCGCCTCGAGCACCAGCGTGCTCACCGGCCACGGCGGGCGCGGTGCGGCCAGCCGGGCCAGCAGCTCCGGGGCGCCCAGCGCGTAGCCGGCCCGCAGCCCTGGCAGGGCCCACGTCTTGGTGAGACTGCGAAACACCAGCAGACCCCGGGTCTCGCGATCGGTAGCCAACGATTGCTGTTCGCCGGGCACTGCATCGGCGAAAGCCTCGTCCACCACGAGCACCCGGCCGGGCCGGGCCAGCGCCCGCACGACCTCGGCCGGATGCAGCACCGACGTCGGGTTGGTGGGATTGCCGAACACGACGAGGTCGGCCTCGCTGGGAATCCGCTTCGGCTTCAACCGAAACGCGATGTCGGTGAGCACCCGCCGGACCGGTATGCCGGCCCTGCGCAGGGTCACTTCGGGTTCGGTGAACGACGGGTGCACCACGGCGGCCGATCGGGGTGCCAGCGCGGGCAGCAGGGCGAAGCCCTCCGCGACCCCGCTGAGCACGAGCACCTCAGCAGGATCGCGCCCATGCCGGGCGGCCACCGCAGCCCGGGCAGCGGCGTCCTGCGCAGCCGAGGGGTAGGCGCCCAACCCGTCCAACGCCGCGGCCAGCCGAGCACGCAACCACGCCGGAGGCCGGCTGGCCCGCACGTTCACCGCGAAGTCGAGCAGACCCGGCGCGGCGTCGACATCACCGTGATGACGCAGCAGCTGATCCATGTGGACATCAACGCTAGCGCGCGTCAGCGCTCGCGGGCCACGCTTGCCCCAGTGCACACATCATGGCCGACCAACATCCCGCCCAGCGGAAACACGGGCGTAGCCGCGGGATGAGCACGGCGCTCAGGGCCGGGCTGCCACTCAGAGTAGAACCACAGACGCCAAGGTGACGGTTCAGACTGGGTAGGTGAGCTGCACGCAAAAGAATCTGTCTGTCGTCTTCGTCTGCACCGGGAACATCTGCCGCTCCCCGATGGCTGCGGTGGTCTTCGCCGACATACTGCGCCGGGAAGGTCTGGCGGATCGGGTGCAGGTGAGCAGCGCCGGAACCGGCCCCTGGCACGTCGGTGACCCCGCCGACCCGCGGGCCGCCGAATCGTTGCGCCGGGCTGGGTACGACTGCGCGCATACCGCCGCCCAACTCGGCGCCCAGCATCTGTCCGCCGACTTGCTGGTGGCCCTGGACCATGGTCATTTCACCGCGCTGCGCCGGATGATCCGCGACCCGGAACGGGTGGTGTTACTGCGATCGTTCGACCGGGCCGCCGGGCGGGACCTCGACGTGCCAGACCCGTACTTCGGCGATGAACCCGGTTTCGACGAGGTGCTGCACATGGTGCGCGCCGCGATGCCCGGGCTGGTGGCGTGGGTGCGAGCGCGGCTGTGAGCTCCCCGGCCGACGCCGTCGCTGCCATCACCGGCCAGCGGGTGCGCACTGCGACGCCTCGAGGCGCCATCTGGCTCGTCGAGCTGGGCGACGGGTGCACCCTGGTGGCCAAGCGGGGACAAACCGGACAGGTGCTAGCTGAGGCGGCAGGGCTGCGCTGGCTACACGTTCCCGGTGGTCCTCCGGTGCCTCAGGTGTATGGACATGACGACCACTGGCTGATCACCGAATTCGTACCAGCTGGACGGACGGATGGTGCCGGGTCCGAGTGGCTGGGCCGCGAGTTGGCCGCGCTGCACCTCGCGGGCGCGCCAACCTTCGGCGCCGCGCCCCCAGGAGGACCACAACAAGCGTGGATCGGCGCCGCCCCGATGGCCAATATCGCCGGGACTCGGTGGCCGCAGTGGTATGCCGAACACCGGGTGCTGCCCTACCTGCGCACCGCAGTCGACCGTGGCGCGGTGGACGCAGCCGGGGCCCGCGCTGTGCACCGGGCCTGCGAGCGGATCGAGGAACTCGCCGGACCGGACGAGCCCCCGGCCCGCCTGCATGGCGATCTGTGGTCGGGCAATGTGCATGCTGGGGCCGACGGGCGGGCGTGGCTGCTGGATCCGGCCGCGCACGGCGGGCACCGGGAAACCGATCTGGCGATGCTGGCACTGTTCGGCTGTCCGAACTTGGAGCGGTTGCTCGCCGGTTACACCGACGTCGCCCCGCTGGCCCCCGGCTGGCGACAGCGAGTGGCGGTGCACCAGCTATTTCCGCTGCTGGTGCACGCGGTGCTATTCGGTGGTGGCTACGGCATCCGCGCGGCAGCCGCCGCCCGGGCGGCGTGCCGGTAGTACCGGCTACCGTGGTGGCATGCGGTGGCGTTTCCTGCTGCGCCCGGGCTGGCTGGCGCTGATAGCAGGGGTGATCTGCTTCACCATCGCGGCGTTCACCCTGCTGGCGCCGTGGCAGTTCCGTCGCGCGGCCGAACGCGCGGACCGCAACACCGCCATCGAGTCGTCGTTCGGCACACCACCACGTCCGTTGCGTGACGTGCTGGCCAGCCACGCTGAGCCCGGTCAGGCCACCGAGTGGCGGCCGGTCCAGGTCAGCGGGCACTACCTGCCCCGCGCTGAGATGGTCGTTCGGCTGCGTACCGTGCAGGGTGAGCCGGCCTACGAGGTCGTGGTGCCGATGCAGCTGGCCGACGGATCGAACCTGCTGGTGGACCGGGGTTATCTACGCCCGGCAGAGGGTGTGCGGATTCCGAGTTACCCGCCGGTGCCGGCCGGCGAAGTCTCCGTGACCGGCCGACTCCGAGCCGATGAGCAGGACCCGCAGGGCGGCACGGTCGTGCAGCAGGACGGTCACCGCCAGGTGTATGCGGTCAGTAGCCGTACCGTGAGTGCGGCCACCGGCGTGCCACTGGCACCGGGCTACCTGCAGTTGATGGACGGCTCCCCCGGGGTGCTGTCCGCGCTGCCGCTGCCGCAACTCGACCCCGGGCCCTCGTTCGCCTACGCACTGCAGTGGATCGCTTTTGGCACGATGGCCCCGCTCGGGCTGATCTACTTCGCGTGGCGGGAAGCGACCGAACGTCGCCGTGAGGATAGCTTGTCACCGGATGCCGGCGATACCTTGCAGCAGTCGCCCAGCGCGGCTGGGTTGTGAATACATCCGGGCGCTAGCACCGGAGACCACTCACCAGGGCGGCCAGCGCTGCGGCCGCTAGGCCGATCACCCGCGACAACTCGACTCCGCGGGTGAGGTCGCCGGCGTCGGGAATGCGACCATGGCCCATGACCGGCCGCTGTTCGATGCCATGCGGGTAGCAGGTACGGCCCCCCAACCGCACTTCCAGCGCCCCGGCGAACGCCGCTTCGACCTGCCCGGCGTTGGGGCTGGGATGCGCGGCCGCGTCACGGCGCCAGACCTCCCACGCACCGCGGGCCGAACCGCCCACCAGTGGCGCGCACAGGGTGGTCAGTCCAGCAGTGGCTCGGGACGGCAGCAGGTTGGCCACGTCATCCAGCCGCGCCGCAGCCCAACCGAAGCGCCGGTACCGCGGCGAGCGGTAGCCGACCATCGCATCCAGGGTGTTCACCGCGCGGTAGCCGAGCAACCCGGGCGCTCCGGCAACCGCACCCCAGATCAGCGGAGCGACAACGGCATCGGAGGTGTTCTCGGCGATCGACTCCACACTTGCCCTGGCCACCCCGGCCAGATCGAGAGCGGCCGGATCCCGGCCGCACAGATGACCTAGCCGGGACCGGGCGCTGTCGAGGTCCCCGGCGTCCAGCGCCCGGGCCATCGCCGCACCTTCCTCAGCCAGCGAGGTCGCACCCAGCGCTACCCAGGTGGCCAGCGCGGTGGCGGCCGTTTGCCGGACAGCACGCCCGCGACCGGCCCGTTCCAGCAGGCCGCCGGCCGCCGCGGCAACACCGACCAGAGCGCCGGTGTAGAGCACGCCGGCCAGCTCGTGCTCGGCATAACAGGCGCGTTCGGCACTGCCGGCCAGCCAGCCGAAGGCGGCGACCGGGTGATAGCGACGGGGATCGCCGAACGCGGCGTCGGCGGCGACGCCGAGCAGCAACCCAACCGCCCGCGCTGCGCCCACTCCCGACCCCCATGTCCGCACCGAGCGAATACCCTACCGGGACTTCCGGGTGTCCAACCGAGGAGTGTTGACCAGCTCGTTTTTGCAGATCTTGCCCATATCGTTGCGGGGTAACGCAGCGACGAAGTGCACCACCCGCGGTCGCTTGTGCGGCGCGATCAGGCCGGCGACGTAGGTCGCGAGTTCCGCTGCGGCGGGCGGTGGATCGCTGCGGGTGACCACCCAGGCCACCACCCGCTCCCCGAGGTCGGGATCGGGCTCTCCGGTGACGGCCGCTTCGATCACCCCAGGGTGCTCCAGCAATGCGTTCTCGACCTCCCCCGCGCCGATCTTGTACCCACCGCTGGAGATCAGGTCCGTGCTGCGGCGCCCGACCAGCCGCAGATAGCCATCCGCGCCGCGGGTGGCGAGGTCTCCGGTACGCAACCAGCCGTCGTGCATCACCTCAGCGGTGGCGTCGGGCCGGTTGAGATAGCCCTGAAACAGCGTCGGCCCGGCGACTTCGATCTCCCCGACAGTCTCGTCGTCCCAGACCTCGAGGATTTCGCCGTGGTCGTCGACCAGCCGCAGCGCCACCTGCTCCAACGGCGGCCCGACGGTAGCCGCCCGGCGCGGTCCGTCCGCCCGCACCGCGCACGTGATCAGTGACTCGGTCATCCCGTATCGCTGGACCACGTGCTGCCCGGTCACCGCCACGATCCGGTCGTGATCGCGCACGGACAGCGCAGCGGAGCCCGAGACAAGCAGCCGGGCGCCTCCCAACGCCGCGGCCACCTGGGGATCCCGCTCAGCCGCGTCCGCCAACCGGTGATACATCGTCGGCACCGCGAACAACATCGTCGCGGCACCGGCCAGTTCCCCGGCCACCCCGGCGACCGAGAATGAACCGAGGTGATGCAGCGCGCCACCGACCCGCAGCGGCCCCAGCACGCCGAGCACCAGGCCATGCACGTGAAACAGCGGCAACGCATGCACCAGTACGTCCTGGGCGCTCCATCGCCAAGCTGCGGCCAGCGCGTCCAGGTCGGCGACGAGCGCTCGCCGCGGCAACACCACGCCCTTGGGCGGACCGGTGGTGCCCGAGGTGTAGATGATCAGCGCCGGCGACTCGGGATCCGGCTCGGGTGGCAGTGAATCAGCTGCCGCCCGCAGGTCGACGTCGAGCCGCGGTAGTGCGCGCAGCGAATCCGGCAGCGCAGCTTCGCGGGTGGCGACGACCAGGTCGGGGCCCGCGTCGGAGACAACATGGCGCACCTCGCGGCTACCGAGCCGAGGGTTGATCGGTACCGCGGGCACTCCGGCCATCAGCGCTGCCACTACCGCCAGGCACGTCTCCAGCTGCGGTGTAGCCCAGATCGCCACACGGGTGGCCCCGGACAATCGCCTGGCAAGCGCCGCTGCCACCACTGGCAGTTCTCGATAGGTCACCGAATGCTGCCCGAATCGCAACGCGACAGCATCAGTGGGATGATGCAATGCAGGTAACAATATGGGCGTACCCACTCGCAATCCTTTCGAGATCGTTCCCGAGCTGAGGTAATGTTCACACCATGGCCGAGGGGGTTTCCATCATCGATAGCACAGCTCGGCCGTTCGAATTGTGGATGACCTCGAACCTGGCACTGGGACTGGCGTTCAACTGCTTACTGCCCGTGCTGCTGCCGTCCTACGTGCTCTCCACCGGCGGCAGCGCCACCGACGTCTGGGTGGCGATGGCGATGGCAGGGCTGTTCGCGCTGCTCGGTCCCTGGATCGGCCGGCTCGCGGGTCGGCGCCGGGCACACCGATCTGCGCAGGTAGTCGGCATGCTCGGGATGGCTGCGGGGTTGGTGATGCTGGCGCTATCGCCGGGTGACTCGGTGTCGATCGTGCTGGCTATCGCCGTGATGGGCATCGGTGCCGCGGCGGTGACGGTCGCGGCTCCCACGTTCGTCTTGGGCGCCGAGCTGCCCGCTGGGATGCAGTCTCGGCAATTGACGTGGCTGCAGCTCAACTTGGATCTGGGCAAAATTGTAGGCGGTTTGCTACTGGGCGTGATGGCGACGCAGAAAACGGGATTACATGCCCAGTTCGCGATTGGCGGACTCGTTATCGGTGTGCTAGGCGTGCTGGTGTGGGCAGCGAGTCGTTATGCGGCCCAGCGAATACGCAAACCAGAGATTGATCTCACTGCGGCGCTCGGGCCGTCCGACACTGCCGTGCCGTGGCGGACGTTGCTGCTGTCGCTGTTCGGCGTCCCGGTGGTCGCCCAGCTGTTGGGCAGCGTGACCGTGATGGAGGCCCAGGTTTCCACGATGTTGGCCGTGTCCGGCGCGGTCGGCATCGGCCTGTACTTCCTCGCCGGTCACTGGATGGCCCGATCCGGTCCCGGCCTGGTCTGGGCGATCGGTCACACCCTGCGCGGAGCAGGCGGCGCCGTCCTCGGTGTCCTGGGCCTGATGCGTGGCTCCCCCTACCTTGTCGTGCTGGCCGCGTTCCTTGTTTTGGAGTCGGCTCCCGCCGTCGCCTGGATCGTGCAGGCGCGCTCAGCCTCCCGATCTCGCCTCGGGAGCAGCGCACGAGCTGCCGTGGCGGCGAAGGCTTGCCGGCACAGTGTCCCGGTCGGGCAACCGGACCAGCGAACAAGTCGTCACGTCGAGTCCGCCGGTGTGCTGGTCTCCCCGTCGCCAGGCCTCGCGGTGGCCCGATCGACTTAGCGGGTGAGGGCACGGATCTGGGTCGCGGCCTCCGGCCAGCCGGCGATCAACTCGGCGCGCCGGCCGAGACGCAGCGCTGACCACTCGAACGGCGGGGCCATAGTGGTACCCGTCAAGGTCCACTCGCCGAGTGTGCTGGATCCCTGCCACACCCCGGCGGAAACGACGCACTGCGGTGTTGCTCCGCCGGCGATGTCAGGTCCGAGGATCGGCTGCTCGATTTGGCCGTCCGGGTGTAGCAGCAGCATCCGCAGCGGCGACCCGGCATACCAGTGGTAGATCTCCGCGCTGTCCAACGCATGCAGTGCTGAGAAGTCCGGGGCGAGCACCATGAAGTAGATCACCGAGCTGTACGCGTCGCGGTAGGTGCGGCGAAACAGGCCGCCTTCCCCGGGCAGCGGCTCCAGCCTGAGCCGCTGCGCAATCTGCTCCCCCTGGCTGCGCGCGTTCACGGTTGGCGGCGCACGATCGACCGGGCTTGTTCGATGGCGCGCGCAAAGATCGGAAGCGACCGTTCCGCTGTCTCATCGGGCACCGTCAGGGAGATGCGGAAGTAACCCGGCAATTCGATGACACGGCCGGGGAGGACGGCAACCCCCTGCTCGGCGAGAAGCGCGCAGAAGGTGCGGTCATCGTCCATTGGCGCCCGCGGCATCAGGTAGAAGGTCGCCTCAGGGCTGTGCACCTCATAGCCCTGCTCGCGCAATACCGCGACCATGTCGTCGCGACGGCGCTGCAGCGCGGCCATGTCGATGAGCAGACCGTCGATGTCGGGCATGGCGTACTGCATGACTGCGTCGGGCATGGCCAGCCCTGAAGAATAGATAACGCGGGGCAGTACTTTGCGCATGATCTCAGCCTCGGGGAGGCCAGGCGCCAGAGCCAGGAAGCCGAGTCGTTGGCCGGGTGCCAGCGCACTCTTGGTGTATGTGCGGGCGAGAATCGAATACGGGTGATACAAGCCGGGACTGATGAAGCTGCGATTGTCGAAGAGAATGCGGCAATACGCTTCGTCGGAAATCAGCCAAATAGGACGCCCGTACTGCTCACCTGCTTCGGCCAGTCCCTGCGCTAAACGCTTTAGCGCGGCCGCGGAGTAGATCCGCCCGGTGGGGTTGTGCGGGGTGTTGATGATGACGGCGCGAGTGCGTGGTCCCAGCACCGACACGATGGCGGCGACGTCGAGGTCGAAGGCCGGAGGTTCCAGCCGGACGCGGACAGGCGTGGCGCCGCTGGTATGGATCATTGCCTCGTAGAAGAACCACGGAGGGCTCAGAAAGACGACCTCGTCACCGGGGTCGATCACCGTGTGGAGAGCGAGTGCGATAGCTCCAGAGGCACCGCGCGTGAGGAACACATCCTCGGCCGAGAACTCGATGCCCAGTTCGGAGGTGAGCGAGGCCGCCGCAGCTCGGCGCGCGGGCTCGTGCGTGAGACGGTAGGCGAACCAGTCGGTCGAGGTGGGAATGCTGCAGCGCTGCAACGCGTCGACGAGGCCCGGCAGGGCCGGCTCTTGCGGGTCCCCCGCGCGGAAATCGGCGATCATCGGCAACCCCGGGATTGGTGGTTGCATCACCGTGTCGAAAAAAGGCCGCAGGATTCGCTGCACCACCTCGGCTCGCTTCGCGATCACCTGCGCCATATTGATCATCCTTTCGGTACTTGCGTCCACTGGGCCGTCCCGCACCGGGACTGTCTCCAGCCCCGGGCGAAGCACCGCGATCGACTCAATAGGCCCGGCGGCCGTACCGAGAACACGACCCGGCTACCCCGCACACCACCAGCAGAAACCTCTGGCTCGCTGCCCTCAGCCCAGCCGTGGTTGAAGCGCATGACATCGAGTGTCGGCAAGCTGACACCCCTCATGTCGCTTACCTGACCGCGGACCGCGCGATCAGTCGAGAGAATCATGTCCGATGTTATTCCTGCGCGAGTGCGTCTGCCGTTACAGATTGGAACGAGCTGGTCAGATGGAGCCACCTCAAGGAGGTTTGCGATGAGCGCAGCCGGGGCCAGCTTCCCGCCCGAGACGTTCCATGAGCTCGTCGGTCGGCTTGCGCTGCCTCTGTGGGGCCTGACGGCACTGGCGCCCACCTCGCACGTCGTGGCCGGGAAACCGCAGCGATGAACACTGCCCGATACCGCCCCTGCCCGTGCCCACCGTCGGCGCCACACCCGCTGGAGACCTTCGTCGTTCGCGACGCAGCCACCGAGGAGTTCGACCAGGCATCGGCCGTGATGCTCGACGCATACCTAGAGTACAAACCGGATCCGCTGCCCCCCGCCTGGACTGGTACCTGGGACGCCTATTGGCGCGAGATCGGCGCGGTTGGCTCACGCGCGCACGAGGCGCAGCTCATCGTGGCAGCCATCGGCGACCGCATCGTCGGAGCAGTCACCTTCTACCCCGAAAAGTCACGCTCCAACGTCGTCGACTGGCCGCCTGAATGGGCCGTCATCCGACTTTTGGCCGTCGCACCAGACCACCGCCGCCGGGGGATCGGCCGGGGCCTGACCCAAGAGTGTGTGCGACGGGCTCGACGGCAAGCAGCGCGAGCTGTCGGTCTACACACCGACTCCCGGATGCCTGCCGCGCAGCTGCTGTACGCACAGCTGGGCTTTCACCGAGCACCGGAATTCGACTACCAACCCCGTCCCGGCGTGGATATCACGGTCATGGGATGGACCCAGGACCTCACGACAGCGCCCAACCAACCCGACTGAGACATCAGTTGCGACGTGTTCAAAAGCGCACCGCCGCCAGACTGGCCTGGACCGCGACGACCTCATCGCAGAAACTGGGCTATCGCATTCTGGTAACTAACTTGGCGAGTGACGAGTGTATCGGATTGCGGGTGATCAACCTAGGCACGTCCATGCGGTGTGCCCAGCGTTTGGACCGCCCGTGGAGGCGAGATTAAACCCACGCACGCACCGTCAGAGGTTGGTGATTCCTCGATGCGAAGAAAGCATTGTTCCAGGACAGTTGCGGTCGATTTTGCGGCTCGCCGGTGCGGACATACATCGGCCGAATTCGGCGATGGCCTGTCGGTCGGGGGCCAGCGGGCGCGACCGGGTCCACTGGTGTCACGCTGTCGAGCCGGCGGCGCTGCCAGGTCAGGTTGAGCACGTGGCCATGAGGACTCCCTCCCGATAATTCTCTACGCATGGGGACGGGACGGCACAATCCTGGTTGTATGTATCGCGAAGGAATGCGCGATACAGTTGGGTTTGCTCTTCCGGCGCCGCGCCAGAAGCAGTGAACGTTATTCAAAATCAGTTTAACAATGGGTCCGAGAACGACTGTGTCCTTGGGCGAGGCTCCTCCCGATGAGGGCTTGATAAAGTTCGGCGTGTCGCACAGGGCAACGGCCTTTCCTGGTGATATCTGGTCTCTTGCCACAGAAGCCAGTATCGGACCGAGGAAAGACCGTTGCGGTATCAGCGTACTACAGGGTCGATGCTGTCGCAGATGCAGGAACTTGTCGCCCGCGTGGCGATCACCTTGCCCGCGCCGTGGAATAAGAGGATCGGCCGCCCGAAAGCGTGCGGGTTGTACCGCGCGGTGGAGATCGCATGTATGTATCTGCGGCACAATGGGACGGAGGAATTTCTTGGTGATTTGCTGGGTGTTTCCCAGTCCACGGTCTCGCGGATTGTCACGACGCTGGTGCCTGTCGTCAAGGCGGTGCTGGCGGAGTTCGTGCCGGACGCCAAGCAGGCCATGGAGTGGGTTACCGGGCAAGTGTGCCTGGTCGACGGCACCATCACGCCGTGCTGGTCCTACACCGAACACCGGGAGCTGTGGAGCCGTAAGCACGGCACGACCGGGTTCACCGCGCAACTGGTCAGCTTGCTTGACGGCAGCGCCGTCTACATCTCCGAACCCCTGCCCGGCAAGACCCACGACGCAACGGCATTTACCGAAACCCCGGTTGCGAAAATCGTGGAGCACTCCGGTGGCGGGATCGGGGACAAAGGCTACCAAGGTTGCCAGGGAATGGTCACCCCCCGAAAGAAGCCACCCGGCGGAGAACTCAGCAAACCGACAACGAAAGCAACGGCGAAATCTCGGCATTGCGGGCACCCATCGAACGACTCGTCGCTCATTTCAAGTCATGGCGGATCTTTCACACCGACTACCGCCGCCCCTACGCCACCTACCACGAAGCCTATGATGCCACACGCGGATTGTTCTTCTTCTCAATAATCTGGGGTTTTGAATAACGTTCAGTGTGCGGAAGACGGGACAGCGTTGATGAATGCGACCGCTCAAATTGGCGGTCGATGTCTTGATGCCCGACCGTACACGATAATCAGGCTTCTGGAGGTAGCCGACCAATGTCATCTGTAGACCAGCATTACAAAAAAGCACCGTGGGTGAAACGAACAGGATTCAGCGCGTTGCTTGGTGTTATCTTACTGCCCATACTCGGTTCGTGTGGCCAGAAGGCGGCACCCGACCACAACGCAAATGGTGTCACGATGCTCCGCTTCTATGAGCATGACACGCAGCAGGCATCTTTAGACCTTGGTACCCCGGGGACGGGTCCGGGAGACCAATTCTTGTACGCCGGTGATCTGTTTGATCATGCGGGAGGAACGAAAGTCGGACATACCGCAGGCCAGTGCACCACGTTCAGCGGAAACACCGCTGCTGCTGGTGATGTCTTGTGCACCGCCACCTTCGTCCTCGATCGAGGACAGATCACAGTCCAAGGCTTGTTTGATAATGCTGCGATCTTCGGTAGGGGTGAAACCCTCCCCTGGGCGATTGTGGGTGGCACAGGAATCTACCGTAACGCCTGCGGCGACGGCACCGTCCAAGTGCCGGTCGACGTGCCGAATCAAACTGATGCCAACTTCGTTCTTAATGTGGTAACTGGCGTGCAGTCCGCTTCGATCTAGCGAGGCTTCGCCTCGGACCGCCGAGGCTGGTGGCTGGGTTGGTGGATGACGTGGCGGTGGGGTGATGCCAGGGTTGCTGGGTTGGGGTGTGTTCGACCTGGGGGTAGGCCATGGCAACCCGTGTGGTGAGGGTGAACGATATTCTGGATGGGCATGTGGGTCTGGATCTGGAGTGTTTTGACCGGATCTATCTCAATGGGTGGGTGCCGACCTTGCAGGTTCCTGGGCAGGTGGTCAGTTTCCTGACCCGGCATCTGGGGTTCCCGATCCCGTCTCCGGCGGTCTTGGAGCGGATCGGGCTGGGGTTCCGTAAAGCGGTCACCGACTTCGCCGCTGAGCACGACATCCCGGTAGTGCGTTTCGCCAAGGGGCAGCGCAAGGTGGAGGTGATGCGGCCCTATCTGGAGCGCCTGGAACGACAGG
>DATNDR010000125.1:0-42411 GCA_035606945.1 Pseudonocardiaceae bacterium | reverse complement strand
CGGGCCGGCGACCCAATCCAGACCTGGCAGGCCGACGAGGGCAGCCTCGTGCTCCTGCGCGGTCCCGGCCTGGCCGGTCACCCCGATGGTCGGCCCATGCACACGATCGGCGGCCCTACCGGCGGCACCTCGCGGACGTCGTTCGGAATCCGCATGCACACCGTCTAACGCGTCACCCTGTCGTCGACCTCGGCGACAAGACGGCTCGGAGAGGCGGCGGGCGAGTTGTGCTCCTGCCACAAGTGAGCAGGCTGGAATTTCGTGTTCTGACCCGGTTGTTGCGCAGCTCGAGCTCCCTCTTCACTAATGGAGTGGTCCGCCTCACAGGAGAGGCTGCCGCGGCATCAGGAGGGTGAGATGGCGCACGAGGTCAACTGCCCGCACTGCGGATGCCCCTTGATCACCACCCAGGACGCTGTCCGGGTACCCGATGCGGATGCCGTCGAGATGCTCCATCGGGAAATCGAGCACCTCCGCGCCACGGTCGCCCGCCTGCGCGGGGCCGGCTTCAACCCGCTGAATCGGGTCCGTGAGGCGAATCCGGCAGCTTCCTGAGCCGGACGCGCC
Organism: Pseudonocardiaceae bacterium; assembly: GCA_035606945.1. Taxonomy (GTDB): domain Bacteria; phylum Actinomycetota; class Actinomycetes; order Mycobacteriales; family Pseudonocardiaceae. The sequence continues at coordinate 41,844 of DATNDR010000125.1, read as the reverse complement.
CCGGGATCACGCAGCGACAATGGAGGGCAGCGGCCGTGCTGGTTGATTTCCGTCCCACCGGCAGGCTTCGCGGCTCCAAGCCCCTGGACGCGACCGCCTCGCTGGGTCCGGTGCTGGATGCGCTCGCCGAGGACTCGGTGGACCTGTCCAGAGTTCGGGTGGTGTGTGACTGGGTCCAGTACCGCAACAACTTCCGCGACATCGTCGACGTCCGGCCGATCCTGGCCGCAGTGCCCTGTTCGGGTCACGAATCGCAGGTGCTGCCGGTGGCGTTGTCGGCCGTCATGACCTCCGACGAGATGGAGATCGCGGTTGACGTCCGGCGCTGCGGTGACGTGCCACTCAGGCAGCTCACCGGCGATCTCATCCGGGCCCACGCTGCCGGCACCAACCCGTCCCGGATCTACCTCGAACCGTGGCTGGCCACCAGCAAGAGCTTGATCTGGGAATTCAACGCGTTGTACTGGAAGGCCCTGGATTTATGGGAGCAGGTCACTGGCCAGCAGTATGAGAAAACCCTGCCTGGTGGGTCCAGCGACGCCCGCAACCGAGACGCGGTACGCGAGATCATCGCCAACCTCTTCGCGCTGTGGGATTCCCTCGCCGACCGAAATGCGCTGCCCGACGAGTTGTACGTGGTGGAGCTGGGCCCCGGTAACGGAGCTCAGGCGAAAACCTGGCTCGACGAGTTCACCGCGCTCGATCGGGCCCACGGCAAAGAGTATTACCGACGGTTGCACTACCTGATGTGCGATTACTCCCCGCACGTACTGGAACTCGCCCGGGCAGCGGTCGCCGACCACGCGCAACACGTCAGCTCCTTCGTGCTGGACGCCACCCAACCACGCACCGCGCTGGGTTTTCTGGGCTATAAAATCTTCCTCATCTACATCTCCAACGTCTATGACAACTTGCCCTCCGACGAGGTGGCGCAGATTGGCGGTCGCACGTATACCGTGCAGAGCCGGGCGTACCTGTCCGTCGACGCCGCAGCCGATATCGCGCAGTTCATCTCAGCCTTACCGGATCAAGTACCGGAATTGATCGGCAAGCTGCTGCGGCTACAGCCGTCGTTGCTGGCCGAAGCAATGCCGGCGCATTTCCCCTCAGTCGAGGTGGCGGTGGAGTTCTGGCGGCGCTGCTGGGCGGCGTTGCGCTTGGAAGAGCGGTACCTGCCATTGGCAGGTTTGGACCTCTACCAGATCGCGCCGACGGTGAGCGGGGAGAACCTACGGCCGTTGCTGGAGTCCGGCGCGGCTATCCGGATGCATGTGAACAATGGCGCGGTAGCCAGCTTCGTGGACACCGTCCCGCTGCTGCACCCCTACGGCCGGCTGATCTGCTACGACCTTTTCGTCACCGATGTGCATGCTTACCGCACCGGGTTCCGTGGCCCCGGGAAATACGACGGCTCCGTGGTGAACTGGCTCAACGGTCCGCTGCTGGCACATATCGGGCGCCGCAGAGGTTTCGATGTGGATTTCCAGCGCTTCGCGCACCGGACCGGTACGAACATCGTCACTATGACTGCCCAGGTTCGAGACTGACACAGTAGGGGCTGACATGCTGCCTGTGTTACCCACCACGGTGGTGGGGTCGTACTCGGTTCCGGAGTGGCTTGAACGGCTCAAAACCGACTATTACCGCAACCGGATTTCCCGCAGCCATCTCGGGGAAATCCACGACATGGCCGTCAAGGCAGCGCTCAAGGACCAGGAGAAAGCGGGCATCGACATCGTCTCCGACGGGGAGTTGCGGCGCGACAACGACATCGATTACCTGCTGGCCCGGATCACCGGAGTGCACATCCCGGTCACCGTCAAATCTTTCTACTATGACTACTACGACTCCCCGGTCGTGGCTGAGCCGCTGCCGACCGACCCGCCTCCGCCGCTGGGCCTCGCCGAGGACTACCGCTTCACCCGGGCGCACACCGACCGTCCGATCAAATTCAGCTTCACCGGACCCTTTTCGCTGGCTCGCCGGGTCCAGAACAAGGCGTATGCCAAATCGGCCGACCTGGTGCGCGCGCTGGCGCAGGTGCTCAACGCCGAGGCCCGGGCGCTGGCACAAGAGGGTGCCGAGCTGTTACAGATTGACGAGCCGTTTCTGGCCGGCTACCCCGAGGACGTCGGCGTGGCGGTCGAGGCGATCAACATCGTGACCCACGGCGTCGACGCCACCTGGGGGCTGCACGTCTGCTACGGCAACCGCTATGCCCGACCGTCGTGGGAAGGCCATTACGATTTCCTGTTTCCGGCAGTGCTCGATGCCAACGTCGACCAGCTGGTCCTGGAGTTCGGCCGCAAGGGATACGAGGACCTGCACGTCATCCAGCAGCTGGGTTGGGACCGTGCTCTCGGGTTAGGGGTGGTGGACGTCAAGACCGAGCAGATCGAATCCGCAGACCTCATCGCGGCGCGCATCCGCAAAGCATTGGCAACGTTTCCGCCCGAAAAGCTGATTATCAATCCAGATTGTGGGCTGCGTCACCTGCCCGCCGACGTGGCCAGGGCCAAGCTGGTAGCGATGGTAGAAGGAACTATCGCGGTCCGCCGAACCCTCCCGGCTAAATCTGGGCCAACCCAGCCGGACCCCACTCCGGAACTGGTCCCTGCACCGACCGTCGAGCAAGGAGCGTGATCGCATGACCCAGCTGGAGTCCGTCGAGTTTCTCTTCACGTCGGAATCGGTGACCGAGGGCCACCCGGACAAGATGGCCGACCAGATCTCCGACGCGGTGCTGGACGCGGCGCTGAAGATGGACCCGAACTCACGGGTGGCATGCGAAACGCTGATCACCACCGGGCTGGTCGTGCTGGCCGGTGAGATCACCACGCCGGGCGTGCTGGACTACACCCAGATCGTTCGGGACACCATCTGCGGCATCGGCTATGACAATGGCAACTTCGGTTTCGACGGGCACTGCTGCGCGGTCATGACCGCGCTGGACAAGCAGTCGCCGGACATCGCCCAGGGTGTGGACATGGCCGCCGAGCGGCGCGGGCAGCTGTCCGAAGATGAGCTGGACAGCGCCGGTGCCGGTGATCAGGGAATGATGTTCGGGTACGCCACCAACGAGACTCCCGAACTCATGCCGATGCCGATCGCGCTGGCCCACCGGCTGTCCAAGCGGCTGTCGACGGTGCGCAAGGAGGGCACGCTGCCCTACCTGCGGCCCGACGGCAAGACGCAGGTCACCGTCCGGTACCGGGATGGCGTGCCGATCGGGGTGGAGAAGGTGCTGATTTCCACCCAGCACGCCGAGGACGTGACGTCCGAGCAGATCCGGGCGGATCTGTGGGAACAGGTCGTGCTGGCTGTGTTGCCTCATGACTTCTTCGACGAGGCTGAGCTGGCGCGCAACCTGTTCATCAACCCCACCGGCCGGTTCGTCATCGGCGGCCCGGTCGGCGATGCCGGGCTGACCGGCCGGAAGATCATCGTGGACACTTACGGTGGCTTCGCCCGCCACGGTGGCGGCGCTTTTTCCGGCAAGGACCCGTCCAAGGTGGACCGTTCCGCCGCGTACGCGGCCCGCTACGTGGCCAAGAACATCGTGGCCGCCGGCCTGGCCGACCGCGCCGAGGTGCAGGTCGCGTACGCGATCGGCGTCGCGCGGCCGCTGTCGTTGCTGGTGGAGACCTTCGGTACGGAGCAGGTGCCACGCCGGACCATCGAGAAGCTGGTGGGGGAGCACTTCGATCTGCGCCCGGCGGCGTTCCGCAGCTACCTGGGGCTGCACCGGCCGATCTACGCTAAGACCGCCGCCTACGGCCACTTCGGACGCAACGATCCCGATTTCACGTGGGAGCGCACTGACAAGGCGGCACAACTGCGCGAGTCCGCCGGCTTGCCCGCAAGTCCTGAGCCGGTAGCGGTCTGAGAGGGGAGCGCGTGAGCATCATCGTCACCGGGTCGATCGCCACCGATCACCTGATGGTTTATTCGGGCCGGTTCACCGAGCAGATCCTGCCGGAGGCACTCGACAGCATCTCGGTGTCGTTCCTGGTGGATGATCTGGCGATTCACCGCGGCGGGGCGGGCGCCAACATCGCGTTCAACCTGGGCTGCCTCGGGTTGGCGCCGGTACTGGTGGGCGCGGTCGGTGCCGACTTCGCCGAGTACGGGCAGTGGCTGTCGGCCCATGGGGTGGACGTCAGCGCGGTGCACGTCTCGCAGACCAAGCACACTGCCCGGTTTCTGTGTACCACCGATTCCGATCAGAACCAGATCGCCTCGTTCTACCCCGGCGCGATGAGCGAGGCTCGCGACATCGAGCTCAAGCCGATCGTGGACCGCTTGGGCGGCGCCGATCTGGTGCTGATCGGCCCTAACGATCCGGCGGGAATGTTGCGGCACACCCGGGAGTGCCGGGACCTCGGTTACCCGTTCGCCGCCGACCCTTCCCAGCAGCTGGCCAGCCTGGAAGGCGATCAGATCGCCGAGCTCGTCGAGGGCGCGGCCTACCTGTTCACCAACACCTACGAGCGCGGCCTGCTGGAACGCAAGACCGGCTGGAGTGACGAGGATGTGCTGGAGCGGGTGGGTGTCTCGGTGATGACCCGCGGCGCCAAGGGCGTGACCGTACAACGGCCGGGCGAGCCGGTCGTCTCGGTGACGCCGCCGCAGGAGCTGGCCAAGGCGGATCCCACCGGTGTCGGTGACGCGTTCCGGGCCGGTTTCCTGGCCGGCGTCGAGTGGGGTGTGAGTGACGAGCGGGCCGCCCAACTCGGTTGCATGCTGGCCACCCTGGTGATCGAGTCGGTGGGAACTCAGGAACACAAGTTGGAACCCGGGACGTTCATGGAACGGTTCAGCGAAGCCTACGGACCCGACAGCGCGGCCGAGGTGGCCGACCACGTGCGCGGTTGACCTCCAACCTCACAAAGGAGTGCATTTCAATGACTGTGGCGCCCGCCGCCGAGAAGAAGCTACAGAGCCGCAACGGCATTGACTTCGCTGTGGCCGATCTGGGGCTGGCTGAGTTCGGCCGTAACGAGATCCGGTTGGCCCAGCATGAGATGCCGGGTTTGATGGCGTTGCGCCGGGAGTACGCAGACGTGTTCCCGTTGCGGGGGGCGCGCATCTCCGGATCGCTGCACATGACCGTCCAGACCGCAGTGTTGATCGAGACGCTGGTGAGTCTGGGCGCCGAGGTGCGGTGGGCGTCGTGCAACATCTTCTCCACTCAGGATCATGCGGCGGCGGCGGCGGTGGTGGGCCCGCACGGGACCGCGGAGGAACCCCAGGGGGTGCCGATCTTCGCCTGGAAGGGCGAGACCCTGACGGAGTACTGGTGGTGCGCCGAGCAGATGTTGAGCTGGCCGGACGGCGCCGGGCCGAACATGATCCTGGACGACGGGGGCGACGCGACCCTGATGGTGCACAAGGGCGTGGCGTTCGAAAAGGCCGGGGTGGTTCCCAGCGCCGACGACAACGACTCCGATGAGTGGAAGGTGTTCCTCGACGTCCTGCGGGCTTCGCTGGCCGCGACGCCGGGGAAGTGGACGGCGATCGCCGAGGGGATCCGCGGGGTCACCGAGGAGACCACCACCGGGGTGCACCGGCTGTACCAGCTGGCTGCGGCCGGGGAGCTGCTGTTCCCGGCGATCAACGTCAACGACTCGGTGACCAAGTCGAAGTTCGACAACAAGTACGGGTGCCGGCACTCGCTGGTGGATGGGATCAACCGGGCGGTCGACGTCCTGATCGCCGGCAAGCTGGCCCTGGTCTGTGGGTACGGCGACGTCGGCAAGGGTTGCGCGGAGTCACTGCGGGGTCAAGGTGCCCGGGTAGTGGTGGCCGAGGTAGATCCGATCTGCGCGTTGCAGGCGATGATGGACGGCTTCACCGTCGACACCCTGGACAACGTGGTCGGCAAGGCGGACATCATCGTCACCGCCACCGGCAACAAGGACATCGTCACCGTCGATCACATGGCGCGGATGAAACACCAGGCGATCCTGGGCAACATCGGGCATTTCGACAACGAGATCGACATGGCCGGGCTGGAGCGCCGGTCGGGCGCCCGCCGGTTGAACATCAAGCCACAGGTCGACGAGTGGACGTTCAAGGACGGACACTCGATCATCGTGCTGTCCGAGGGACGGCTTTTGAACCTGGGTAACGCCACCGGGCATCCCAGCTTCGTGATGTCGAACTCGTTCTCCAACCAGGTGATCGCCCAGGTCGAGCTGTTCACCAAGCACAAGGAATACGACCGGGAGGTCTACGTCCTGCCCAAAGTGCTCGATGAGAAGGTGGCCCGGATCCACGTCGAGGCACTCGGCGGCCAGCTCACCAAGCTCACCAAGGAGCAAGCCGAATACATCGACGTCGACGTCGAGGGCCCCTACAAACCCACCCACTACCGCTACTAACCTGTGACCCTTTTCATCCCGATATGTCTCCATATCGGGGTACGGGGAGAGGGAGCTCGTCAGGTGGTTTTTCCTAGTGATCTTGAGATTGCCCGGGGTGCGACGCTGGCGCCGATGGTGGACGTCGCGGCTGCGATGGGGCTGGGTGCGCACCTGCTCGAGCCCTACGGCGAGCACGTGGTGAAGATCAAGCCGGCAGCGATCGGCGAGCTGGCGCAGGCACCGGAGGCGAAATACGTGGTGGTCACGGCGGTCACGCCGACACCGCTGGGGGAGGGCAAGACCACCACCACGGTGGGGTTGGGCCAGGGCTTCGCGCACATCGGCAAGCGCGCCACGGTGGCGATCCGGCAACCGTCAATGGGACCCACCTTCGGGATCAAGGGCGGCGCCGCAGGTGGCGGCTACAGCCAGGTCGTGCCGATGGAGACGCTCAACCTGCACCTCACCGGGGACATGCACGCGGTCACCGCGGCGCACAACCTGCTCGCCGCGATGATCGACAACCAGCTGCAGCAGCGCAACGGCGTTGCTCTCGACCCGCACAGCATCACCTGGAACCGGGTGCTGGACGTCAACGACCGGGTGTTGCGCAACATCGTGATCGGGCTTGGGTCGAAGGCCGACGGCAACCCGCGGCAAAGCGGGTTCGACATCACCGCGGCCAGCGAGGTGATGGCGGTGCTCGCGCTGTCGACGTCACTGGCCGACATGCGGTCGCGGCTGGGCCGGATCGTGGTGGGCCAGACCCGCGACGGGCAGCCGGTGACCGCCGAGGATTTGAAAGCCGCAGGCGCCATGACGGTGATCATGCGGGAGGCCATCAAGCCGAACCTGCTGCAGACGCTGGAGGGCACGCCGGTGCTGGTGCACGCCGGGCCATTCGGCAACATCGCGCACGGCAACTCCTCGGTGATCGCCGATCTGATCGGGATCCACTGCGGTGACTACCTGGTTACCGAGGCGGGATTCGGCGCCGACATGGGCGCCGAGCGTTTCTTCAACATCAAGTGCCGAGCGTCGGGATTGCGGCCGGATGCGGCGGTGCTGGTGGCCACGGTCCGCGCGCTCAAGACGCACTCCGGGCGATTCAAGGTCGCCGCCGGTCGTGCGTTGCCGGAAGCGATGCTGGCGGAGAACCCCGACGACGTGCATGCCGGCGCGGCCAATTTGCGCAAGCAGATCGAGAACGTACGCATCCACGGCGTGGCACCGGTGGTGGCGATCAACGCGTTCCCCACTGATCACGCGTCGGAGCACGCCGCCATCCGGGAGATCGCCGACGCCATGGGTGTCCGGTCGGCGCTGTGCACGCATTTCGCCGAGGGCGGCAAGGGAGCCGCCGACCTGGCCACTGCGGTCGCCGAGGCCGCCGACGAGCCGTCTACCTTCAACTTCCTGTATCCCAACGACGCCACACTGCGCGAGAAGATCCTCACCGTGGCACTGCGAGTGTACGGCGCGCAAGCGGTGGAGTACGACTTCAAGGCGTCCCGGCAGCTGGAAAGCTATGAGCGCAACGGCTTCGGCAAGCTACCGGTGTGCATCGCCAAGACGCACCTGTCGATCTCGTCGGACCCGGCGCTCAAGGGTGCGCCGACCGGATGGGTGCTGCCCGTGCGGGAGGCCCGGGCCTCGGTGGGCGCCGGGTTCATCTACCCGATCTGCGGTGACATGCGCACCATGCCGGGTCTGAGCACCAACCCGGCCGCGACTCGCATCGACATCGACTCCCGCGGCGAGATCGTCGGACTGTCGTGATTGTCGATCGCAGCGCGCCGCTGCTCGACTGCCCGGTGACCGAGCTGCTGGATCGTTTCGCCGCCAAACAGCCCACGCCCGGCGGCGGTGGCGCGGCGGCGATCACCGCCGCGATGGCCGCCGGGCTGCTCGGGATGGCCGCCCGGTTCTCCACCGGGCAGCTGATCGACGCGGCCAGTCGCGCCGCCTACGCCGATCGGGTGCGGACGCAGGTTGCTGCGCTGGCTGAGCAGGACGCCGATGCCTACCAGGCGGTGCTCGCCGCGTTCGCGCTACCCCGCGAGCCCGACCCGCAGGTGCGCCGCCGCCAGATCCGGCGCAGCCTGGAACGGGCGGCGCGGGTACCGACAGAGATCGCCGAGGCGGCCTGCGGGGTGGCGGTGGAGGCAGTCGAGCTCGCCAAGCGGGGTAACCGCAACTTGCGCGGCGACGCCTTCACGGCAGCGACCTTAGCCGCCGCAGCGGCGCGTTCGGCCGCCGAACTGGTCCGGCTCAACGTCGAACTCGGTGACCTCGGCGGCGACCTGGTCACCCGCGCCACGCAGGCCGCCGACACTGCCACCGAAGCAGTCGCCGTTCTCGATGCGCGAACTGCCTGAACCACTGGTGGTGCGGTCAACCGGACGAAATATGACACTCGGGCGTCTGGTCGATGGCGGCGCGCAGTTGTGGGTCGTTCGTGAGAGTGCCGAATAGGCCGACAACGTTGCCGATCGCGCCGAAGGCCTGCGCGATCGCGCCTACGTCATCGGCGTTGGCTGCGTTGAGCTGCGCTGCCATGTTGTTGAGGTTGCCGTGTAGTTGCGTTAGCCGCGTACGCATGTGGTCGAGTATTCGCTGGCCGTCGTCGACTGGTGGAGCGCCGACTGAGGACAGAAGACCTATCGCCTGCTGGGTGGCGTTCGCCGCGTCGCCCAGGTAGGTGCTGAAGGCCTGTCGCGTCGCGCCCGGGTTGGCGAGGTCGGGCTCAGGTGGCGTACCCAGCTGCAGGAAGGTGAGCCCGAGCGCCTGGCACAGTGATTTCGCCCAGCTGCGAACCGTCGGCTGCGATGGCGCTGGTGGCGTCGAGCTCGTCACCGGCAGAGACGGTGCCGGGGATGCCGTGCCAGGCGCGGTGCTGGTGTTGTTCGCGCATGCTGCCACTGTGAGCCCGATAATCGTGACAAGCACGGCGAGCGGGCGGCGCAGCACCACGCCGCATGGAACCTTCATCATCGCTGCCCAGCGTGAAGGGCGTCAGGGTTGGTTGGCAACTTTGCCCGGGACGATCGGTCAACTGGCCAGGCGGTGGCAGCTCAGCGGGGTGGCTGGCCCGGCGTCGTGGTGCTGGATGTGCCGCTGACTCCAGGCACGCTCTGGCACTCCGGCGTCTGATCGATGGCCGCACGCAGTTGTGGATTGTCGGTGAGGGTGCCGACCAGACTGACGGCATTACCCGCTGCGCTGAAAGCCGGCCCGATCGCCGCAGATTCGTTTGAGCTGGCCGCCTTGAGCTGCGTCAACGCGTTGTTGAGGTTGTCACGTAGCTGGCTGAGCTGAGTGCGGGCCTGATCGAGGATCTGCTGCCCGTTTTGTACTGGTGGGGGTCCGACGGACGCGAGCCGATCGTAGGCCTGCTGCGCGGCGTTCGACGCGCGACTCAGATAGTCGACGTAGGCCTGGCGCGTTGCGGCGGGGTTGGCGGTGTCGGGTTGGGGTGGCGCGCCCAGCTGGCCGAAGGCGGGGCCCAGCGCCTGGCACATCGACTTGGCCCAGGCGATCGTGGCCGGCTGCGCTTGGGCGGGTGCCGTCGAGTTCACCGCAGGACCAGATGGCGCGTTGGACGATGTGGCGGGCGCATTGCCGGCGTTGGTGCCGCAACCGGCCAGCGTGAGCCCCGCGGCGACGGCGGCGACGGCGAGTGGACGGCGCAGCGCTGCGCCGCGTGCAAAGTTCATGGTTGGCATCCCCCGTGCTCGACGTGCTGGATCGGATCACTCCGCGATGCGGGCCAGTCCGATCTGGACACAACGGCATTCCCCGTATCCGCCGGGTTAATCGCGCGGCTAGTACTCCGGCGGGAGAGGTATCCGCAGGCGCACGACGGTGCCGCGGCCGAGGGCGCTGTCAGCGGTGAGCTGCCCGCCCAGTAGCTCGGCACGCTGCTGCATACCGGGCAGGCCGTATCCGACCGGTCCGGCGCGCTCGGGGGCGGTGGCCGGATCGAAGCCGATACCGTCGTCGGAGATCTCCAGTAGCACCGCGCCGGCGGCCACCGACAGCCGCAGCTGGACATGTGCCGCGCTGGCGTGCTTCATCACGTTCTGGAGCGCCTCTTGCGCGATCCGGTATACCGCGGTCTCGACGTGCTCGGGCAGCACGGTGCTCACGGTGTCCACTTCAACGTTGGGTAGCGGGGTCGACCGCGCGAGACTCTCCAGGCTTGCCGCCAGCCCGAGATCATCCAGCACGGGCGGGCGCAGCCCGGCAATCGCATGGCGGGTCTCCTCCAGCGCCCCGGCGGCGAGTTCCTGGGCGCGGGCGATCTGCTGGGCGGCGCCGGCTGGGTCGGACCCGACCGCGTCCGCCGCTGCCGAGAGGTGAAACGAGAGGCTGACGATGCGCTGGCTGATCCCGTCGTGGATCTCGCCGGCGAGCCGGCGACGCTCGGTTTCCTGCAGTAGCACGATCTGCTCGGCGAAGCGCTCCATCGCCTCCTCCCGTTCGGCGAGCCGGCTGTGCAGGCTGGCGTTCTCGATCGCCCCGGCCATCAGGCCGGCTACCGAGCCCAGCAGCTCCACGTCGGCGTCGGTGAACTCGCGGCGGTCCCGGGTGTGCACGTTGAGCACCCCGACCAGATCACCGGGCCTGGTGATCATGGGTACCGAGGCCATTGAGATGAACTCCTCACCGCGCAGCTCGGGGATGTAGCGGTAGCGCGGGTCGTCGCGCTTGTTGTCGGTGATCACGACGGGCTGGCAGTGCGCCGCGACCCACCCGGAGATCCCCTCGCCGATCGGAAGCTCGATGCGCCGGGCGAGCCGATCGAACGGCGGTGTGGCGCCGCGCAGGTGTAACCGGTCGCCGGCCGGATCCAGCAGATGTACGAAGCAGACGTCGGTGGATGTGGTCTCGGTGATCAGGTCAGCCACTCCCTGGGCGATACCGTCGAGGTCCAGCCCCGCCGACAGGATCTCGATCACCCGGTGCAGCAGCTGGGCGTCGGAGTCGGCGCCGGCTCCGATGCCCAGGCCCAGCCGCGAGGAGGTCACTGGAATATCCCCTCCCGCAGCGCGGCGGCGACCGCACCGGAGCGGTCCGTGACGTCGAGCTTGCGGTAGATCCCGCGGGCGTGCGTTTTGACGGTCTCCTCACTGACGGTGAGCCGGCCGGCGATGGCCCGGTTGGACAGTCCGGCCACCATGAGAGCGAGTACCTCGCTTTCGCGCTGGGTCAGCCCGAGGCGGGCTCCCGGCCAGAACTCGCCACCGCGCAGGTGGGCCACCGACATCGCGACTTTGGCGGCCAGGCTGGGATCGATCAGGACTTCGCCCTGGTAGATCCGCTGCAGGTGATCCACCAGTTCCGCGCCGCGGACCCGCTTGAGCAGGAACCCAGCGGCGCCCAGGCGCAGTGCCTGGTAAAGGTACTGCTCGTCGTCGTAGACGGTCAGGAACACGACTTTGCAGTCCGGTCGCCGCTTGCGGATCTCCGCACACAGGTCCAACCCGCTGGAGCCGCGGAGCCGAACGTCGAGCAGGGTGATGTCCGGCTCCTGCCCGGTGATCACCGTGATCGCGACGTCCGGTTCGGTGGCTTCTCCGACGATCGCGACCTGGCCGGAATAGGCGGCCAGCATCGCCCGCAGCCCGTCCAGCACCATCTGATGATCATCGACGACGACCACCCGCAGCGGCCGCTCGGTTGGCCTGCTCATGCCCGCAGCCTACGCACGGATGGCGGTGGCAAAGCGACCAGTGACGTCGCGGGCAACCGCCGCAGGTAGGCGTCGAGCAGCGGACCGGTCATCGCGGTGGCGATCAATGCCACCAGCACGACCCCGGCTTGCAGGGCAGGCGTGATCACCCCGTTCTGCAGCCCGACCAGGGCGACCACCAGCACGATCACCCCTGGGCAGTTCATCAGGATGCCCAGCACGTTGCTCTCCGCCCAGGACAGCCCCGACAGCCGGGCCAACACCGCTCCACCGCCCCATTTGCTCACCAACCCTCCGGCCAGCAGCAGCGCCAGGCCGCCGTATGCCGCGACCGGCACCGCCGTCAGGTCCGTCTGCAGCCCGGAGAAGGCGAGGAAGATCGGCAGCAGCACCGAGCGGGTGAGCTCGCCCAGCCGCTGCTCCACTGCGCAGTGCGCCGCCGTCTGGGTCGGCAGCACCAGGCCGGCCAGGAACCCGCCGACGATCACCGTCAGCCCGGCGAGCTGCGCGGCCAGGCCCGAGGCGAGCACCAACACCAGTACCCATACCAACAGACCTACGCCTCCGGCATGGGCCGATGCGGCGAACCTGGCCAGCAGCGGGCGCACCACGACCAGCATCAGAACGAGGTACCCGGCGGCCAGAACCAACGCTCGCACGGTGCCTCCGGTGCCGGCTGCTATCGCGGAGGCGACGGACACCGCGATGAACAGCCCCACGGTGGCCACCGCGGAGGCCGCGATACCGGTACCTCCCAACGGGGACCGGGACAGGCCACGCTCCTGCAAGATCCGCACCATCACGGGTAGCGCGGTGGCCGCCAGCATCACGCCGACAAACAGCGTGAACCCCAGCGTGGACGCCGACGCCGGCTTGAACACACCAGTCGCGAGCACGACTCCCAGCGGGATCCCCATCGCGATGGGCAGCAGCACCGAGCCCGGACCGACCAGCGCGATACCCAGCGTGCGGTGGCGCAGCGACGCCCGGTCGAGCTCCACCGCGGTGAGGAAGCTGAACAGCAACAACCCGAGCTGACCCAGCTGGCCGATCACCACGCGGGCCGACGCCGGAAACAGACACGATGTGGGGCTGGTATGCATCCCCAGCTGGGTGCAATGCAGCAGTGCCGGCGCGGTGAATTGCGGCCAGAGCGTGGGACCCAGCAGCGTTGGTCCCAGCAGCACGCCGGCGAGGATTTCGCCGACCACCCGGGGCTGACCGATCCTGGTGAACAGCGTGCCGACCGACCGGGCCATCGCCAGGATCACGGCGAGGTCGAGCAGGACGAAGCTGACCAATGCCGGGGCCGATAGCGCGGACACGGTGTCACATCAGCCGCATGTAGATGCTGAATCTCAGATTGAGGTGGGTGAAGTCGTGCTGGTGGACGAAGCCGGCGTGCTCGTAGAGCGCTCTGGCGGCGACCATCATCTCTGCGGTATGCAGCCCCACCGCGGGGGCGTGATCGGCTCGTGCAAGGGCGAGGCAGTCCGCGGTGAGGGCGCGGGCCACTCCCCGGCCGCGCAGCGCCGGGTCGACTCCCAGCACCCGGATCACCGCCCATTCCGGTGGTACTCGCTGGTAATCCTTGGGGCCGGGCGGCAGGTAGGTGACGGTGCCGGCAAGCTGACCATCAAGCTGTGCGACTCGCAGTAGGCCTGGCGGCCCGGACTCGATGACCTTGGCAATGTTGCTGGTCATCACCGCCCAGTTGGCTGGCGTTAGCCAGGGTTCGAACTCCGCGTAGGCCGCGGTGACGATCCGGCGCACCTCCGGCAGGTCCTCCGCAACGGCCGGCCGCACCTCAATCAACTGCGGTGTCGTTTCATCGGTGATCCCGTGGGTACCTCCAGTAGCCTGAGTGGAGAAATCCTCACTGGTAGACTGGGTCAATTTTTCTCCCACGATTGGTTGATGGTGCCCCCGAACTCACCACGGAAACCTACCGAAGAAGCGGTGGAATCCGCCGATGTCGTCGTCGTTGTCGGAGACGATGACGACCCCGGCGTGGTTGTCGTCGGAGCCGACACCGAGAGCGGCCGCGAGCGGGTGATGCGGGCTGCGTATGACCTGTTCAGCCGCCACGGCACCCGCACCGTCGGAGTGGATGCGGTGATCGGCCGGGCCGGCGTCGCGAAGATGACGCTGTACCGCAACTTCGCTTCCAAAGACGACCTCATCCTGGCCTTTCTCGAGCGGCGCGAGACCCACTGGACCCACGGTTGGGTGCGGGCCGAATCCCAGCGCCGGGGTAAGACCCCAGCACAGCGCCTGCTGGCCATCTTCGAGTTGTTCGATGAGTGGTTCGCCCGGCCTGATTTCGAAGGTTGTTCCTTTGTGACCACGCTGCTCGAAGTGACCAACCGGGAAAGCCAGGTCCGGCAGGCGAGCGTCAAGCACCTGGCGAACATCCGCAGCTATCTGTGCGAGCTCGCGACCGAAGCCGGGGTCGCGGACCCCGCTTCATTCGCTCGCAAATGGCACATCCTGATGAAGGGATCCATCATCGCCGCCGCCGAGGGCGACACCCAGGCCGCAAGACGCGCTCGTGAGCTCGGCCTGCTGCTACTCAAAGAGCACGGAATCGCCCCGGACTAGCCCCGGCGCTGATCGCTGGTTTCGCGTGGTGGTCCCGGAGCAGAATTGGATCGGGAGGCGAGGCCAGTGGATGCACCGGAGCCCAGGGCCGTACTCGACGAGATTCGGGCCGGTCAGGTGGTGGTCTGCGACGGCGCGATGGGCACGATGCTGCACGCGGCCGGGGTCTCGCTGGACCGCTCCCTGCCCGAGCTCAATTTGTCGCGCCCGGCCCTGGTCCGGGACCTGCATGCGGCGTATGTCAGTGCCGGTGCCCGGATCCTGCAGACCAACACATTCGGCGCGAACCGGTTACGGCTGGCTGGGTCGGGGCTGGAGAACAGCGTCTCTGAGATCAACATCGCGGGCGCCCGGCTGGCCCGGGAGGCGGCCCAGCGCACCGGGCATCCAGTACTGATCGCGGGTTCTATCGGACCTGCGGTGAGCGCTCCCGCGGTGCGGCGGGTCCCCGCCGGCGCCCGGGCGGACAGCCTGCGGGAGCAGATCGCGGCGCTGTGTGACTGGGTCGACCTGCTGATCCTGGAGACCTACGGCGACCTGGAGTCGCTGGTTCAGGCCGTTGAGGTGGCGAGATCGGAAAGCCACCTGCCGGTGGTGGCTCAGCTGACTTTCGCTGACGACGGCCGGACCCTGCGAGGCGAGGATCCCGCGGAGGCCGCAGCCGTGCTGTCCGATCTGCAGGTGGCCGCACTCGGCGCGAACTGCACGGTCGGCCCCGCCGTGCTGGTGGGCGTGGTGGCCGAGCTGGCCCGCAACACTCAGCTGCCGGTGTCCGTCCAGCCCAACGCGGGGGTGCCCCAAAGGCTCGGCGGTCAGATCCGCTACGCCCGCAACGCGGCGTATTTCGCCGAGTCCGTGCACCGGTTCGTCACTGCCGGGGCCACGTTGCTAGGGGGGTGCTGCGGGACCACACCCGCCCATGTGCGGGCCATCTGCCAGGCGGTCGCCGCGCTGCCCCCGATCCAGCGACCCCCGGCCCAGCCGGCTGAGGTTGGATCGCCGGCCCAGCCGGTGGTGGCGCGGCGTGGCCCTCATGGTGAACCGGGTGTGGTGCGGCAACCGGCCCCGGCTTGGCCCTGGGAGGGCGAACTGGTGGTCGCCGTCGGATTGCAAGCTCCGAATGGTGGGCAGGTGCCGCAGTTCCTGGAGCGGGCGACCGCACTGCGCGCGGCCGGCGCGGCCGTGCTCGCGATTATCGAAGCGGCTCCGCCCGCGGCCCGGATCAGCCCGGTCGGTGCTGCCGTGGTGGTCCGGGAACGGGTGGGCAGTGAGGTGCTGTTACCGGTGGAAGCCGCCGACCGGAACCTCGCGGCACTGCAAGCTGATCTACTCGGCGCGCACGCGCTCGGGCTACGCATGGTGGTGTGCCGCACCGGCAGCCCGCGGGTGGCCGGCGACTACCCCATCGGCCCTGGCGGGACGCCCTGGGATGTCGACTCACTCGGGCTCATCGCCATGCTCGGCGCGCTCAACGAGGGCGTTGATTGGCGTGGAGTGGCCACCGCAGAGCACACCCGGTTCGTGATCGGTGGCGCCTTGCATACCAGCGCCGGCGACCTCGCCCACGAGCTGGACAGAGCTGAAGCCAAGGCGCGGGCCGGCGCGCACTTCCTGGTCACCGACGTCATCTACGACGTGGAGGAGGCGGCCCGGGTGCTGGGCACGGTGCGAGCCCGTGGAGTGGGGCTGCCGGTGCTGGCCACGCTCGCGCCGTTCGCCGATATCCGGACCCTGCAACGGCTGTCTTACGAGGATCCGGATGGGTCCATCCCGCTGTCTGTGCTGACTGCGGCCACCCGGCGGGAGAGGCGCCATCGGGACAATCCCGAGCAGACTGTCGAGTTCACGGTGGCCGCGGTGGAGAAGTTGCGGCACCTGATCTCCGGCGTCGTGGTGCACGTGAACGGCGGCGTCAACGAGCATGCGGTGCAGCTAATCAGTGCGCTCGCCCGGTTACGGGCGAGTTGATGACCAGCCCCGGGATGTCCGGGCGGGCGCCGGCGCGCGATGGTGGCACCGCGCTGAGCGGGCTGTCCCGGCAGAACTCGATCTACCGGCGGACCATGGCGGTCTGCGACGAGCTGGCCGATGCGGCGCTGGGTGGGGCAGACCCGATCCGGCTCACCGAGGTCTTCGCTCAATTGGTCGGCAAGCGGATCGTGTTGCTGGACACCGCATTCCGGCTGCGTGCCCAGGCCGGTGGATCGGGATCGTTGCCCGGGCTGCGCTGGAACCGCACCGATCCCAGCGTCGACCGGCTGCTCCGCGCGCTGCAGGCCGCGCGGCGCCCGTTGCGCATCCCCGCCATCCCCGGCTCGCTGCTGGACCAGGCCTGCCTGGTGGCTCCCGTGGTGGTGCGCGAGACCAGCTTGGGTTACCTGCTCGTGCTCGATGAAGCCGCCCCGGCCGACGGCTATTCGGCAGCGCCCGACGATGCCGAGTTCCTCACCCTCACGTATGCGGCCACGCTTTTCGCGTTGACCCTGGCGCACGAACAGACCAGCGCCGAGCTGGACCTGCGCTACCGCGCCAGCGTGGTCGATGCCCTGGTCTCCGGCCACTTCCTGGACGCGCAGGATGCCCGGCGCAAGGCCCGGTCGCTGGGTCTGCGGGACGGCGTCGCGTTGCACGTCGCGATGCTGCGCCCGGTGCCGCCGGACTCGATCTGGGCACCGCGGATCGCGGCGCTCCTACCCGGCGCCGGCGCCGCGGTGCGAGACGGTGCCCTGGCCATCATCATTTCCGGTGATCCGACCGCCAAAGCGCTGGCTGCGCTGTGCGAGCTGGGTCCGGGTGTGACCTGCGGGGTCAGCGAGCGGGTGGACTCACCGGAACTGCTGCCCGAGGGGGTGCGCCAGGCTGAGCGGGCGATCGATCTCGGGTTGCGCCTGGGCCGGGCAGGGCTGCCAGTCCGCTACGACGAGCTGGGCATCTACCGGCTGCTGTGCACGATCGGCGACATGCAGCACTTGATGGGCTACGCGCGTGACGTGCTCGGACCGTTGCTGGACTACGACACCGAGCACCGCACCGAACTGGTGCGTACGTTGTCGGTGTACCTGCGCCACCACGGCAGTCACAAGCAATCCGCCCGGATACTGCACCTGCACACCAACACCGTTGCCTACCGGATTGCCCGCGTCGGGGCCATCACCGGGCTGGACCTCGGCGATCCGGACGATCGGCTGGTCGCGCACGTCGCCGTGAAGATCATCGAGTCGCAGGGCTCGGCTGGGGCCGGCAGCTTCGAATGCTGAACCCGGGGACTGCGCTGGCGCGTGTTGTGGTGGATGAACTCGCCCGTGGCGGGGTGGCCGAGGCGGTGATCGCGCCGGGTTCGCGATCGGCGCCGCTGGCGATCGCGCTCGCCGAGCATCCCGGGATCAGGCTGCATGTCCGTATCGATGAGCGTTCGGCTGCTTTCCTCGGCCTCGGGTTGGCCAAAGCATCCGGCACTCCGGTGCCGATCGTGTGCACCTCGGGCACGGCCGCGGCCAACTTCCACCCGGCGGTGCTGGAAGCTGCGCATTCCCAGGTAGGCCTGGTCGTCCTGACCGCAGACCGGCCACCTGAACTGCGTGGCACGGGCGCCAACCAGACAGTGGATCAGATCAAGCTGTACGGGGATGCCGTTGGTTTGTTCACCGATCTCGGCGTCGCCGAGGCGCGGCGCGGCATGGTCGCCTACTGGCGGTCGGTGATCTGCCGGGCGCTGCTGTCGGCTGCCACCGGCCCCGTCCACCTCAACGTGCCGTTCCGGGAGCCGCTGGTACATGATCCCGCCGACGAGGCCTGGCCGGAGTCGCTGGCGGGACGATCGGACGGGCAGCCCTGGACAGACATCAGCCCGACGTCAGGGGTGGCGGAGCCGGTTGCGGAACTGGCAGAACCGCCCGAGCGGGGGATCCTCGTGGTCGGTGATGGCGCCGCGGCCCCCGGACAGGCGGTGGCGTTCGCTGAAGCCGCCCGGTGGCCGATCTTCGCGGAACCCGTGAGCGGTGCCCGGCTCGGGCCGAACGCGATCACGACCTACAGCCAGCTCGTTGCGATTCCCGAGGTCGTCGACAGGCTCGCCCCAGAACTGGTCGTCACCGTCGGGAAACCAGGATTGGCCAGATCCCTGCTCGATCTGTACCCCCGCGTTTCTCACCTTGTGGTGGACCCGAACGCCCACTGGGCGGACCCGACGCGCACCGCGTTTCGGGTGGTTCCCGCGCTGCCCGTGCGGCAGCGCACCGCCTCCTCGTCGGCTTGGCTGGCGGCGTGGCAGCGCATGGAGACGGCCGCTCGTGGTGAGCTGGATCGGCTTTTAGGCCGGCAAGCTGACTTGAGCGAACTGGGATTGGCTGCCCAGATCGTCGAGCTGGCTGGAGACAATGCGGTGCTCGTCGTCGGGTCGAGCATGCCGATCCGGTGCCTCGATCTGGCGATGCGCGCCGGTCCGGGTCCGTGGGTGCTGGCCAATCGCGGGGTCAGCGGCATCGATGGGTGTGTCTCGACCGCTGTGGGCGCGGCGCTGGCTCATCAGGCGAGCGGCGGCGGCGCCGCCTTCGCCATGCTCGGCGATCTGTCGGTGCTCCACGACCAGAACGGCCTGATCATCGGACCAGGTGAGTCGCGTCCGGACCTGACGGTGGTGGTCGTCAACAACGCCGGCGGCGGGATCTTCTCATTCTTGCCCTACGCGGGAACGCCCCAGTTCGAGAAGCTGTTCGGCACTCCCCACGGGGTGGACTTCGCCCACGTCGCCGCCGCGACCGGGTGGGAATATCACCTGGTGTCGGCTGCCGACGAGTTGCCGGGAGCGTTGAAAGGCGGGGGTACCCGCCTGGTCGAGGTCCGTACCGACCGCCAGGCCAGTGTTGAATTCCACCGCCACGTGCGCCAGGCGCTCACCACGGCCGCGCTGGCTGCGGCCGGCCTCGATACCGGTTCCGGCTACTGATCTGCGCTGATCAGCGTGATCTGCTGTTCCGTTGGTGTCACGGTGAACCGCCAGCGGTCTGCGCCGGGCCGGCCCTGTGCGACCCACCACCTGTGGCTGGCTTCGACCTCATCCCACAGCTTGCGCGGCCCGTACTGGTGCACCTGGTACGGCGGGCCGTCATCGCGGTCGTAGTACAGCCGCGCCCACGATCGAGAGTGGTGGTCGACGAGTCGCAGCGTGCCATTGCGGCTGTCCGGGGCCCTGGAGGGGAAATAGTCCATCTGGCAATCGGCAACCCGGGTGCCAATCGCGATGATCGCGCTCAGCGCGTAATCGCCGCTGGCCACCTCGGCAGGGTGCACGGAGGTCTCGGTGACGCTGGCGCACCGCTCCTCCTCATCGGTGGAGCGGAAGGCGGCGAAGCGGGGCTCCGCCCGCTGATCGCGCAGCCGCATGAAAGAGAGGTGATCGACAGCGTGTCCGGTTGCCGTGCCGTCTTCGGCCACCGTGAGCGCGAGGAGCAGCCCGTGGTATTCCAGCGCCCATGAGGGCGCCACAATGCGCCCCCCGGGGAGGGTCTGCTCGACCCAGGCGTAGGGCATCTGGGTGCAGGCCACTGTGGCGATTACCCTGTCGTAGGGAGCTCGTGGCGGGTATCCCCGTGCCCCGTCTCCAGTAATGACGGTCACCTCCCCGAATCCCGCGTTAGACAACGCCGTGCGGGCGTGCGCGGCGATTTGCGGATCAACCTCGATGCTTGTCACCCGTTCGGTGCCGAGCCGATGCGCCAGCAGTGCCGCATTCCACCCGGTCCCGGTCCCGATCTCCAACACCTGTTCACCGCCGTGCACGTCCAGATGCTTGAGCATCAGCGCGACTACGCGTGGCATGCTCGCCGAGCTGGTGACGATCTCGCCCGCACCATCGGGACCGACGGGGTGGCCATCGTCAACCTGTGTGATGACAAAATCGTCACCGGCTGCCAGTTTCATCCACTGATTGGAATGCTCGGCGCGATGTAGTGGCACCAGGACTGGGCCGCGCCTGCGGGTGTCTGGGCGCCAGATGGTCTCTGGGATGAACTGATGTCTGGGCACGGCGAGAAGCGACGGACGCCAGTCGGAGGTCAGATGCCCACTCGCGCAGAGCCTATCGGCCAACCACTGCTCCATCGCTTACCGTCCTCGCTTACCCGGTGGAGGCTCACGGATGGTATCCGGATCGATAGGCCCGGTGGGCTGACCGTTGCGTTCGCGCCGGTTCTCATTTTCGTTCTCATGCCTCCCGTCATCCTGCTCACGCTTATCGCGATCGTCCTTGGCCATGGTGTCACTTCTGTCACGGTTGCATCTCACGATTCCTGCCACGTCAACACTTCATGAAGCACGTCTAGGGCGCTGCCTTCCACATGGCGTTCGATCAGTTCGCGCCCGGGAATAATGAGCGATGGCGTACGTCGGCGCCGCGCAAAACAATCGTGGCTGAACCCTTCAATGTAGATAAGATCAATCTTGCCGCCACTGGCCCGATTGCCCACTAGTGATCCATCCTCGCCTAGCGCGCATCGCTCGAAGTAGAATCCGATCAGCTTCAATTGATCAACCAACCGCATCGCGGCAAGCAAATCCGGATGGTCACTCTCCATTGAGCGATCCGTCTTTCTCGGCGGGTAACGTGCGCTTATGCAGCAAGAAGGCCAGCGTCCATATCTTTCGTCGGTCTTTCCGGCGACGCTGCGGCCAAACCGTCGCGTCGGCGTCGCGTGCCGCTATACAAGCTCGGCACAGCGGCCCTGGGGGACAGGCAAGTGCCGCCGCCCACCCAGCACGCCCACACAGCGTGGTGAATCGGCCACCTACACCAGACGTCACCGCGTCCCCGTCTATCAGATGCTCGTAACCGTCCCGTGCGCTGGTCAACGGCAACGCGACGACCCGCCGCGTGGGGCGTGCAACTCCGGCCGGCCATGTCCCGTTCTCCGGTCATCGGGGCGGATCTGGTTGTCGCGTCAGGCCACGGCCGAATCGGACAGTCAAGGCCGTAGTCGCTGGTGACCGGTTGGCCGCCGGGAGCGCAGCGTCCGGGGCCGCTGGCTCAACCGGCAGTCAGCCGGCAAGGCCCGCCGCCCTCTGTCCAGCGCTACGAGCTTGTAGGCTCTTGGTTGCACTACCAATAACCTATCAAGAACCTACCACCCAGGCAAGTGTCCGACGTCGAGGAGTCGGCCTTGGGAAACATAGTGTCAAAGGATGCCGTAGTAGACGCGGATGGTGGTCTATGGTGCGGTTACTTCACTGTCCTTTCGCTGCGGCGAGGGCGGACAAGCACCTCAACCACCGTGGACAGCAACAACTGACGATGCCCCGACCTCCAGCCAAGGCGCAGAATCTGGCAAACAAGCTCGGCGCGAAGATCGAAGAAGGTATCTTCCCGCCGGGGACGTGGCTGCCGTCTGAGCGTGAACTCGCCGATGAGCATCAGGTGGATCGCTCGACCGTGCGCCGCGCACTAGGGATCCTTGCCGAACGCCACCTTGTGATCCTTACTGCGGGTGCCGGAGCGCAGATACCGGCTCCTGGCTCCACCATGCGCAGGGCCGCGGATGATGTTACGCG
The DNA here is from genome assembly GCA_035606945.1 of Pseudonocardiaceae bacterium. GTDB lineage: Bacteria > Actinomycetota > Actinomycetes > Mycobacteriales > Pseudonocardiaceae. Next base: position 19,641 of record DATNDR010000125.1, on the reverse strand, counting down.
CCAGGTGGGAACGTGGCGTGGGTTTCACGTCTCGGCCACGAGGGCTGGACATCAGCCGTTCACCGAGACGACCGTGAGTGAGGTTGATGCTGGGGTGGAGGTGGGGCGTGGCCTCGGGGTGCCGACCGGGACTCCGGTGCTGCGGCGAGCGCGCCGGCAAGGCGTCGTCGGCGGGCCACCGGTGCAGCTGTCCACGAGCTATCTTCGGCTCGACCTGGTGGAGAAGATTCCGGCGCTTCGAGCGGTCAATACCGGTCCAGGTGGCATGTACTCCCGTCTGGAGGAGCTTGGTTACCGCCTCCATTTCGAGGAATCCGTGACATGTCGGCTCCCTACCGAGGAGGAGCGAGAGAAGTTGGAGATTGACATGCGCCAGCCCGTCCTTGTGCTGTGGCGCCGCGCTTATGACCAGGACAACCGAATCCTCGATCTGACGCACCGCATCGTCGTCGGTAGCCGACACGAGTTGATCTACCGGTATGACTCCACAACCTGATGCCGACCCCGGTGATGTCACGATTCGACAGCTCTCCTCGCGAGTTGTTTACCAAAACCCGTGGATGCAACTCCGCGAGGACATGATTCAACGGCCTGACGGATCTGAGGGAATTTACTCCTACGTCGACAAGCCGGACTTCGCGCTCATCATCCCGATTGAACAAGATGGATTCCATCTCATCGAACAATACCGTTATCCTGTCTCGCACCGTTCATGGGAGTTTCCTCAGGGCACGCTTCCCAATAGGGAAGACGCCGACCCAGAAGATCTTGCTCGGCGCGAGCTCGCCGAGGAGACTGGTCTGCGCGCGCGGCAAATACGCCGCCTTGGCTACCTTCATCCAGCCAAAGGTATGAGCAGCCAAGCCTGCACCGTGTTCATCGCCGACGGGCTTGAGGCATGCCAACACGCACGCGAGCACGAAGAGCAAGATATGCGGCAGTGCTGGTTCACCCGGCCCGACGTGGAAAATATGATCCGAGCCGGGACTATCACCGATGCCGCAACGATCGCCGCCTACCTCCTCTACCTCTTCTCTAGGTAGGGCGGACTATGACTGTTCCTCTATCCAAGGTTGGCCGCAATGGCTGCGGCCGACCTCGAAGCCGGTGCAGATCGCGGTTTGGGTGCGTAGGGCGACATGATGTGTCGTCCCGGGCACCCAAACCGTGATCATGGTTCCAAGAGGCGAGTGGTGAGCGGCCTACCTGTCGAGCGGTGGCGGCTTCTGGGAGCGCAGCGACCCGATCACCAGCAGGGAACCGACGATCAGCGCCAGCACCGCGAGCACCCACCGGCCGTCGACGTCGGGCAGCCAGGCGACGCCGCCGAGCAGGGTGGCGACCGCGATGCCCAGCGCGCCGAGCCCGACGACCAGAGTGAGCAGGTCGGGCCCGCGGCGGGAGTCCAGGGTGCCGGTCTGGTCAGGGCCGTGTGCCTGAGGCATGGTCGGATCCGTTTCGGTCATGATTCCCGATCCACTCGTATCTGGCCGACGCCGGAATGCACGTCCAGGACCAGTTTTCCGCCGCCGGGACCGTCGGGCCCGTTGTCGGTGACGGTGACCCGGGACGGACTGCCGTCGGCGTCGCGCTGGCCGAGGCAGTCGACGTCGCCGAGCTGTGTCTGGCAGGTCACCTGGGCGTCGACATTCGGTGGCAGGTAGACGTACGTCTGACCGATGCCCACCCCGACGCTGGTCTTCACGGTCTGGCCGTCGGTCAGCCGCAACGCACTCAGATCGAGATTCCCGTTACCGATCGTGGTCGCATAGCGCGGCTGTACCTGGGCGGCGCTGGCCGGCATCCAATGGCTGCCACCGAGCTTGAAGCCGGCTGTCGGGACCGCGCTGAGTACCCACGTGAGCAGTGCCAGGGGTATCGCGATGGGAATCAGCCCCCGGCCACCCTGGAGGAACGCACCGACCACCAGGCCCAGCCCCACCACACCCAGCAACAGCGCGGCGTTCTGGGCCGCCGACAATCCCGGCGCGAAGGCCAGCGAAATGCCGCCGGCGAGAAGCGCGAGGCCCAGCGTGATCGGCGTGATCTTCCAGCGGGCACCCTGTGGTGCGGTGGAGTCGGGCTGCGCTGAGGGTTCCGGCAGGTCCCAGGCGAAGGGTGCGGCACCCAGCGGGTCCCATGTGGGCGGGCCGGGCCGCTCCGGATCGTCCGCTGTGGCTGGGGTGCGGGCAGCCGGTTCCGTATCGGGTTGCTGAGTACCGGGTTGCTGGGTTCCGTCCGGCCGCGATTCGGGAACTTCGCCCAACCCGGCCCGGGAGCGATGCAGCAGGAACAGCGCACCCAACGCCACGGCGACTGCGATGACGCCCGATCCGTGGCCGTCGAGCACAGCCGCGGCGGTCAGGATCAGCAGCAGCACGAGCACGATCGTGAGCAGTGCGGACATCGAGCTTCGGCCGCGTCCGGCCACGCCTTGCGCCCCGGAGGCGTGGTCGCGCTCCGCTGGCAGTAACAGCCATCCCAGCAGGTACAGCAGCACTCCCGCGCCACCGGAGATGGTGGCCACCACGAAGGCCACCCGAACCAGCACCGGATCGACGGCATACCGCCGCGCGATCGCCGCGGCCACTCCGGCGATCTTGCGGTCGCTGGAGCGCCGGCGTGGCCTGGTGGCCCAGAACTCCCGGGCGGTGTGCTCCACGTTGATCTGACTCACGCTGCTCAGCCTGAGCTTGCGGGACGGCCGGCACCATCGGGGGTCACCCTGATCCGTCCCCGGGTCGGGGGATACCGGGGGCGACCCTGATACCCCTGTCCTCACTGAACGTGTGACCATGGCAGGTGTGAGCACACCGGCAGACGAGGCGACCGGCACCCGGCCGGTTCCTGGGCCGGTTCCTGGGCCGGCGGCTGGTCAGGCTCCAGGCCAGGATCATGGTCCTCCGAGGTTGTGCCGGCATCGATCGGACCGGGTCATCGCGGGGGTGTCCAGCGGGATCGCCGAGCACCTCGGCGTGCCGGTGCTGTGGGTGCGGGTGGTCTTCGTCGCGCTCGCCGGTCTCGGCGGCACCGGGCTGATCGGGTACGCGCTGCTGTGGGCGTTGCTGCCGGCCACCGATAGCCGGACCCGGCGGCCGAGTACCGCGCGGGATCGGCAACAGGCGGTCGGTCTGGTGGTGCTCGGCGCCGGCCTGGCGCTGGCCGGAGCCGCGCTGGGCACCGCGTGGGCCGGCTGGGTGACCGGACCGTTGGGCGTCGCCCTGGTCGGCGCGGGTGTGGTGTGGCGGGAGGCGGACGCCAGCCAGCGGACCCGCTGGCGCAGCGGGGCGGGAGCGGTCTCGGGAGTCTTGCTCGGCGGAAGGATGGCACTGCTACGGGTGCTGGCCGGCGCCGCCCTGGTGACCAGCGGGATCGCGGTGTTCCTGCTCAACCAGGGCAACCTGGGCCAGGCCCGGTTCGCCCTGCTCGCCGCCGCGGCGACGCTGGTCGGGGTGGCGGTGCTCACGGTGCCCTGGTGGTTGCGGCTGATGCGCGCGCTGGGCGAGGAGCGCCGGGCCCGGATCCGCACCGAGGAACGGGCCGAGATCGCCGCGCACCTGCATGACTCGGTGCTGCAGACGCTGGCCCTGATCCAGCAGCAGTCCGATTCGGCCCGGGAGGTTCGCCGGCTGGCCCGCGGCCAGGAACGGGAGCTCCGCTCGTGGCTTTACGGTCCGCAGGGTTACGGGCAGCCGCGGACCAACGGTGCCCTCCCGGCTTTCGCGGCGACCTTGCACGCCGCTGCCGGTGAGGTGGAGGACACCTACGCGGTCAGCATGCACGTTGTGGTGGTGGGTGACTGCGCGCTGGAGCAACCGCTGCCCGCGCTGGTGCAGGCCAGCCGGGAGGCGATGGTCAATGCGGCCAAACACGCCGGGGTCGCCGAGGTCAGCGTGTACGCCGAGGTCGAGCCGGGTCAGGTGCATGTGTTCATCCGGGACCGGGGCGTCGGGTTCGATCCGGCGGCGATCGCTGCCGACCGGCACGGCTTGGCCGACTCGATTCGCGGCCGGATGCAACGGCACGGGGGTACGGTGACGCTGCGCACCGCGCCCGGCGAGGGCACCGAGGTTCAGCTGGCCATCGCTCGCCGGAAGGGCGGGGAGGAGACATAGCCGTGCAGGCGGGCATCCGGGTATTCCTCGTTGACGACCACGCGCTGTTCCGTACCGGGGTCAAGGCCGAGTTGGACCGGGCCGGTTCCGGCGATCCGGACCTGCCGCCGGTGGTGGTCGTCGGCGAGGGCGGTTCAGTGGCCGAGGCGGTCGCCGGGATCGCGCACCTGCGTCCCGACGTCGTGCTTCTCGACGTCCACATGCCCGACGGGGGCGGCGCGGAGGTTCTGCGCAGGGTGCGTCCCGAGCAGCCCGATGTGGTGTTCCTCGCGCTGTCGGTGTCCGACGCGGCCGAAGATGTGATCGCGGTGATCCGCGGCGGAGCCCGTGGGTATGTGACCAAGACGATCTCCGGGCGGGAATTGGTCGACGCGGTGCGCCGGGTGCACGGAGGGGATCCGGTGTTCTCCCCGCGGTTGGCCGGTTTCGTCCTCGACGCCTTCGCCCAACGGCCCGGGGCGGCGCCGGTCGGAGACCCGGAAGTGGATCTGCTCACCCCCCGGGAGCGCGACGTGCTGCGCCTGCTGGCCCGCGGCTACGCCTACAAGGAGATCGCCGCCGAACTGTTCATCTCGATCAAAACTGTGGAGACCCACGTCTCCTCGGTCCTGCGCAAGACCCAACTGTCCAACCGCTACGAACTCTCCCGGTGGGCCTCCGACCGCCGCCTGGTCTGATCTCTCTCCCCGACATGGAGACATATCGGGGTTTCGGACGGGCGCGGGCGTCAGCGCGTGATACGGGCGGCGGACTCGATGATGACTCGGCCGACGGGGGAGGTCGTCATGTTGAGGCGGTACCGCTCGACGGTGGGCTTGCGGTTGGTCGGCTCGAACACCAGGTTCACCAGCACGCTGTTGCCCTGCACGGCAACGGGTCCGCGGATGCTGATCCGGTTGATCCCGTTCCAGAAGTGGGTGTAGTGGTGGAAGCCCTGGGCCTGCTCGGCGGCGCCGAGGTATTGCCAGGCCACGGCGGCGTCCTCGGGCAACAGGCCGTAGTAGCTACGGACGGTCTGCTCCAGCTGGGCGGGCTGCGGCTGTGCGGGTGCGGGCTGTGCGACTTGCGGTGACTGAGCCGGCTGCGGGGCCCGCACGGCCGGGGCTGCGGACCTGGCGGCCGCCAACTGATCCCGACCGGTAGTCGACATGTTCCCCAGCACGGCCAGCACGACCGCTACCACGGCAAGGCAGGCGGCGGCGCCGAACAACGTGGCGGGCCGGGCACGCCGCTGCCACCCCGCAACGCGGTGACCTGGCCGTCGCGGGGTGCTCGCCCGGGGACTGGCGGGCAGACCGACTGCGGTCGGCGTGGCTTGTGGGGGCGCGGCCGTCGGCGGACGTGGCGCCCTGACGGTGGGCGAGGTGAACAGTGGGGGCGCGACGGCGGCGGAAGGGCCCCGAGCCGCCACCGCGCCGAGCGCCGCTGCCGCGTCCGGCATTGACGGGCGCGCTGCCGGATCGTCGGCCAGTAACTGCATCAGAATCGGCGCCAACGGGCCGGCTCGGCGCGGCGGCCGTACCTGGCCTTCGGCGACGGTGCGCAGCAGGGCCAGGGCGTTGTCGTCCAGCCCGAACGGGGGCTCGCCTTCCACCGCGACATACAGCATCGAACCCAACGAGAACACGTCGCTCGCGGGACCGGGCTGCTCACCGCGGGCCACCTCCGGAGCGAAGTAGGCGGGAGTGCCGGCCAGCACGCCGGTGCCGGTCACGGTGGCATCCCAGCTGGCCCGGGAGATGCCGAAGTCGGTGATCTTGGCGGTGCCGTCCTGGCCCAGCAGCACGTTGCCGGGCTTGATGTCCCGGTGCACGATGCCCGATTGGTGCGCGGCAGTCAGCGCTGCGGCGACCTGCCAGCCGATCCTGGCGACCTCATGCGGCGGCAGTGGACCCTGCTCGGCGAGAATCGTGGCCAGGCTGTGCGACGGCAGGTACTCCATCACCAGCCACGGCACCACCTGATCGCCCATCCCAGTGCCAGAATCGAGAGCCACGTCGTAGACGCAGATGGCGTGCGGGTGCTGCAAACGAGCCGCGATGCGGCCCTCACGCATCGCCCTGGCCCTGGCCGTCTCCGCCGCCGCCTCGGTCAGGCCTGGCTGCATAACCAGTTCCTTGAGCGCAACCGTGCGGTCCAGCCGCTCGTCGTGCGCTCGCCAGACCACCCCCATCGCGCCGGTGCCGACCTGCCGGTCCAGCCGGTAGCGACCGGAGACCAGCCGGGTGCCGGGATTCACCTACTTCGCTCCTCACTCACCACCTCAGGCTAGGGCTTTCGCCAGCGGCGGAACTCGCCCGCGCAAGCCGCGTCGCTGTCCGGTAGCTCCGGCAAGACGGGCGGTGCGTGCCTGACTAGCTCAACCACCGCTGCGGTAGCGGGTCCGGGTGCTCTGCAATGCCTGGTAGCCCACTACGCCGCTACCGGCACCGGCCAGGATGGCGAGGATGTCGGCCGCTGGGCCGCCGGTGGACAGCAACAGCGCCAGCAGCGCGACGCCGAGGGTGACCGCCGCTACCGGAACCCTGCTGCGGACGTACTGGCTGACCGGTTCGCCTCCGGCCCGCCGGTTGGCCGCCGAGCCCAGCATCGCGAGGTATCCGCCGTGGGCCACCGCAGCCAGCAATCCGGCCAGCGCGGTGAGCACCGCAATCACATTGAGCACCATGGGAGACAGTGTGCCTGTCCCGGTGCCGGCGGCGCCGTGGTAGGCCGCCGCCCAGCGTCGATCAGCGACCGAGCCGGCCGCGTCCCAGCCGCAAAAGCAGCATCGCCAGCTCGTGACCCTCTGGGCCGAGCGCGCGGTAGCGGTCCAGCACGGCCATCTCACGACCGTGCACCACCCGCGGTCCGCCGGCGGCCCGGCGCACCTGACCGATGGTTTGAGATACCGCGGTGCGTCGCTGCACCAACCGCAGGATCTCCGCGTCGAGGTAGTCGATCTCAGTGCGCAGCGCGGTGAGGTCGGGGACTGAACTGTCCAGAGCCGTGGTCGCTGCCTTGCTGGTGGCCTGGTGAGACATCTCGATGGTCTCCTCATTCTGGCTCGGAGCCCGCGTTCCCTGGCAGCAACAACGCCCCGGGTCCTTGGACTCCGGGGCGTTGTGGTGGTCTGTCTCGTGCGTCACACCATCACGGGCACCGGATTCGGTACCCGTAAAAAAAGCGTTGACGGCTCAGCACACCTCGAGTCTGCCACGTTGCGCGCTGCGCCGTCCACCTGCTTAGCAGCTCGTGAGTGGCATTCGGTGCTATGACACCGTTTCGCACTCACGACTCAATCTCAGCACCCGGTACCGTGGTCGTCACGATGAGTGCCTCCACGTCCTGCGGGACACCCGCACCCGAGCCGAGCGGGACACCCGCACCCGGGCAACAAGGCCTGCTCGCCGGGCTCAACCCGCAGCAACACGCGGCGGTGGAGCACGCCGGCTCGCCGCTGCTCATCGTTGCGGGAGCCGGTTCCGGCAAGACCCGGGTACTCGCGCACCGCATCGCCTACCTGCTCGCGCACCGCGGCGTCGAGCCCGGACAGGTGCTGGCGATCACCTTCACGAACAAGGCTGCCGCGGAGATGAGGCAGCGAGTCAGCGCGCTGGTCGGCGGGCGCGCCGCGGTGATGTGGGTGTCGACCTTCCACTCGATGTGCGTGCGGATCCTGCGCCGGGAAGCCGCCAAGCTGTCCGGGCTGACGTCGAACTTCTCCATCTACGACGCCGACGACACCCGCCGCCTGGTCACCATGGTGGCCCGTGACCTGGATCTGGACCCCAAGCGCTATCCCGCGCGCACCCTGGCGGCCAAGATCTCCAACCTGAAGAACGACCTGGTTGATCCGGACACAGCAGCCGGCGTGGCGGGCAACGATCTCGAACGCCGGGTGGCGGAAGTCTACGCCGGTTACCAGCGCCGGCTGGTGGCGTCGAACGCGGTGGATTTCGACGATCTGATCATGCGTACTGTCGAGCTGCTGCAGACCTTGCCCGATGTCGCCGAGCATTACCGGCGTCGATTCAGGCACATCCTGGTCGACGAATACCAGGACACCAACCACGCGCAATACGTGTTGATCCGGGAACTGGTCGGCCCGGAAACGGCAGAGTCGGCGGAGTTGTGCGTGGTGGGCGATGCTGACCAGTCCATCTACGCCTTCCGGGGCGCCACCATCCGCAACATCGAGGAGTTCGAGCGCGACTTCCCGACCGCCCGCACGATCTTGCTGGAACAGAACTACCGGTCCACCCAGACGATCCTGTCCGCGGCGAACGCGGTGATCGCGCGCAACCCCGGCCGCCGGGATAAACGCCTGTGGTCGGCGGCAGGAGACGGCGAGCTGATCGTCGGCTACGTCGCCGACAACGAGCACGACGAGGCGGCATTCGTCGCCTCGGAGATCGACCAGCTGGTCGACAGAAGTCAGGCCCGGTTCGGCGACGTGGCGGTGTTCTACCGGACCAACAACTCCTCCCGGGTGTTCGAGGAGGTGTTCATCCGGCTCGGGCTGCCCTACAAGGTGGTCGGCGGGGTGCGCTTCTACGAGCGCCGCGAGGTCCGCGACGCGCTGGCCTACCTGCGGGTGCTGGATAACCCCGAGGACACCGTGTCGTTGCGCCGGATTCTCAACACACCGCGCCGGGGAATCGGCGACCGCGCGGAGGCGGTGATAGCCACCTACGCCGAGCGGGAACGGATCTCCTTCGCCGCAGCACTGCGGGCCGCCGCAGCCGGCCAGGACATCCCGCTGCTCAATCCCCGATCTCGCAATGCGATCACTGCATTCGTGGTGTTGCTGGATGAGCTGCGGGAGAAAGCGGCCGGGGCGGAAGTTGCCGAGGTTCTCGACGCGGTGCTGGACCGCACCGGCTACCGGGCCGAGCTGGATGTGTCAGAGGATCCGCAGGACGGCTCCCGGCTGGACAATCTCAACGAGCTGATCACGGTAGCGCGGGAATTCGCTGCTGAGCCTTCGCCGGTGGCGGCGGTCCAGGACGGTGGCGCTGAGCCGGGCTCGCTGGCAGCGTTCCTGGAGCGGGTGGCGCTGGTTGCGGACGCGGACCAGGTTCCCGATGACGATGGGTCATCCAGCGGTGTGGTGACCTTGATGACCTTGCACACCGCGAAGGGCTTGGAGTTCCCGGTGGTGTTCCTCACCGGCTGGGAGGACGGCCTGTTCCCGCATCTGCGCGCGCTGGGTGACACCACCGAGCTCGCTGAGGAGCGCCGGCTCGCCTACGTCGGGTTGACCCGGGCGCAGCACCGGCTTTACCTGTCCCGGGCGATCACCCGGTCCGCGTGGGGATCGCCGATGAGCAATCCGGCGTCGCGCTTTCTGGCTGACGTGCCCGAGTCGCTGGTGCACTGGCGGCGGGTGGACCCCGGCCGGGCCGGACCGGTCGAGCGCACAGTGTTCGGTGCCAGGTTGTCCGCTCAGAGCGCTGATGTCACTGGCCATGATTCGGCACAGGCGGGCGTGGCGGCCCGCGGATTGCGCTCGACCCCGTTCCGGGGCTGGCAGGACACCCCTGTGCTGGCGCTGGACGTCGGTGACCGGGTGACCCACGACAAGTACGGCCTGGGCACCGTGGTGGCCACCGACGGCAGTGGTCCGCGCGCCACCGCGACCATCGACTTCGGCTCGTCGGGCACCGTCCGGTTGATGCTCATCGGCGGCGTCCCCCTGGTCAAGCTGTAGTCGGGTGCCCTTCAAGTACCGCCAACCTGGGATTCTTACGTCGCTAACCGCCACCAACCCGAGCGTGGGGCGGTGCCAGGTGGGCGTGTCCGAGTCTGCGGTGGGCCGATCGGGGCCTGTCGCGGAGCTTGCTACCCAGGTGACGACCACCTCTGGTCGGTAGCGTTCGATGAGTTGCACGATCCGGGAGGCGGCCGACTCGACGGGTACCGCGCAGAAGGTGCCTTCGCGGTGCCGAGGATCCCAATCCGCCATGCCGGAGTCGTGGTAGCCGAGCCGCTCAAGAAGCGAGACTCCCAAGCATTCGCAGGCGCGGCGGAGCTCAGATGGCTCCGACCTGGGGTTACAGCGGCGCCCCAACCGGAGCGGATGGATCCCGGCGAATCGCCGTGCTAGGTGCGCCGTCAGCTCGACAGTGGCGTGGCCCTCGGGTCTTCCGGGTAGGAAAACCAGGGTCCAGGTAGGGGGAACCCCTCAGGAGCCGGGTGGCGCGGCGCGGCAGCCTATACCTATTCGGTCGATCCGCCTGGGCGCAGCGCCGGGACGCCCAGGCGATCCACCTCCTTCGCAGCGGCATCAGTCAGTGGTGCGCCCACCGCCGTGCGGTGATAACAGTTCCGATCACGGCAGTGGCGGCACCAGCCCCGACAATGACGCGGACCGGAGTACGCCGCCAGCCGCCCTCCACCTTGTTCCACTCGCGCATCGGCTCGAAGAGGTTGCCGGGGTTGGGGGTGGCCCGGTGGCGGCTGAACGCAACCAGGTTCATCACGGTGGGCACCGACCGGCTGTAGAAACCCGGGACGACCGCGTGCCCGAACTCCAGAAATCGAGCGAAGGCGCCGACGCTGCGCTGCCGGCGCGGATGCTCCACACTGCGAAGGATTGCCCGCACCACCCGGTTCGGCCCGATGACGGGAGGCACCGCCTTGGGTCGCCGGTCGGTATAGGTGGCGGCGTGCTGGAAGATCGGAGTGTCCACACACTGCGGCAGGATCGTGCAGACGTGGATGTCGCGGGTTCGTCGCTCCAGTCGCAGCGCCTCCTGCAGGGACTCGGAGAAGGCCCGCACCCCGAACTTGCTCACCACGTAGGCGCTGACGTACGGCGAGGTGACGCTGCCCCAGATTGAGGCGATGTTGATTAAAACGCCGCTGCCCTGCCGCCGGAAGTAGGGCAGCACAGCGCGGGCCCCGTGGATCTGCCCGAACAGGTTGGTCTCGATCACCCGCCGGTAGACGTCGGTCGGGGTCTTCTCGAACTCGCCGTAAGCGATGACCGCCGCAGCATTGACCCACACGTCGATCCGGCCGAACGCCTCGCCCGCCCGCTGGGCCAGCGCCTGCACCGCAGCCTCGTCGGTCACATCGGTCGGCACCGCCAGCGCCCGGCCACCCGCACGCTCGCACTCCTGGGCCGCCGCACGCAGCGACTCCTCGGTACGCGCGGCCAGCACCACCCTCGCCCCGCGTTCGGCGAAGGCAAGCGCCGCGGCCCGCGCGATACCGCTGGAGGCGCCGGTGATGACCACCACCGACTCGGAAACCGCCCGCTTCACCTTCCACCTTCCTAATTCGGCGGCTAGGGCAGTTCGCTCAGGGCCGAAGCACGACCTTCTCGCAGCCGTCCTGCTTCTTCTGGAAGATCTCGTACCCGTGCGCAGCCTGGTCCAGCGGCAGGTGGTGGGTAGCCAGGCCCTCGGTGCCCAGCGGGTCGGCATCGTCGAGCAACAGCGGCATGATGTCGTCGATCCAGCGCTTGACGTGGCATTGCCCCATGCGCAGCTGGATGCCCTTGTCGAACATCTGCAGCATCGGCATCGGGTCCAGCGCCCCGCCGTAGACACCGATGATCGACACGGTGCCGCCGCGGCGGACGGTCTCAATCGAGTCGATCAGAGCTCCGAGCCGATCGATCCCGAACTTCTCGGCCATCGGACCGCCGATGGCATCCGGGAGCATCGTCGCCATCTGCTGCCCGAGCTTTTCGACCGGATTGCCGTGGCTTTCCATGCCGACGGCATCGATCACCCCGTCCGGGCCGCGGCCGTCGGTGGCGTCCTTGATGTACCCGGGGACGTCGTCGACGGAGTTGATGTCGACCATCTCGATGCCGTGCCGCCGGGCCGTCTCCAGCCGTTCGGGTACCAGGTCGACACCGAAGACCCGCTCGGCGCCCAGATGTCGGGCGATCCGGGTGCACGCCTGGCCGATCGGGCCTAGGCCGAAGACCGCGATCGAGCCGCCCTTGGGCACGTTCGCATATACCACTGCCTGCCAGGACGTGGGCAGGACGTCGGACAGATAGACGAACCGATCGTCGGGTGGGCCCTCAGGCACCTTGATCGGGCCGAACTGGGCCTGCGGGACGCGCAGGTACTCAGCCTGCCCGCCAGGCACGCCGCCGTAGAGCTTGGTGTACCCGAACAGGGCCGCACCCTTGCCCTGGTCGCGCACCTGGGTGGTCTCACACTGTGCGTAGAGGTGGCGTTGGCACATCCAGCAGTGCCCGCAAGAGATGTTGAAGGGCAGCACCACCCGATCCCCGGGCCGGATGTGCTCAGCGGCTTGCGGGCCGACCTCCTCGACGATGCCCATCGGCTCGTGGCCGAGGATGTCGCCCGGCTCGAGGAACGCCCCGAGCACTTCATAGAGATGCAGGTCTGAGCCGCAGATGTTGGTACTCGTGATGCGCACAATCGCGTCGGTCGGCTCCTGAATTTTCGGGTCAGGGACGTTCTCTACCCGCACGTCGCGCTTGCCTTGCCACGTCAGCGCCTTCACGCCTTCCTCCTTCGCTTCGCCAGCCGTCGGAACCGGAGTGCGCACGCTGCGCCGGCACGGGCTGCGGCGCGCCGCCGGCCTCCACGACGTCCTTGTCACCTTTGGCCAGTACGTACGTCCACAGCGCAGCGCCGACCACCGCCCCGGTCACCGGCCCGACGATGTAGATCCACCAAAACGGGAACTGCAATGCGGCGATGTCCGGACCCAGCGTGCGCGCCGGATTCAGCGAGCCGCCCGTAATCGGCAGCGCCAAAAAGATGGCGGCACCCACCCACAGCCCGATTGCCAGTCCGGACTGATTCGCCCCGCCCGGTTTCCGCTGGTACACCGCCGTGGCCATGATCACCATCATCAGTACCAGAGTGATGACGAACTCGGTGACCAGCGCCGTGTACCAGGGGACACCCGGTCCCGGAGCGGTCGCGCCCAGAATGAGGGTCTCTCGGAGCCGGCCACCAAACATGAACCAGTTCATCAATCCCGCCAGGATCGCGCCGGTGAACTGCGCGACGAGGTAGCCGGGCACCATTGACCAGGGGAATTTGCGGACCGTGGCCAGCGCCACCGTGACCGCCGGATTGAGGTGCGCACCGGATACCGAGGCAACCACGTAAACCGCCGCGACCAATCCGAACGCGAAAGCGACGCTGATCGCGATGTCATCCACGGCGGTGAATCCGGTCGGCACAGCATTCAGCTTGTGCACCGCCAATATGGTCGCCGTCCCGGCGAAGACGAACATGAACGTGCCGACCGCCTCGGCGGCCAACGCACCGGCGATGCCGGCCCTCACCGTGTTGGTTCCCGCCTGCTTGGTGCCAGGCTGGCCCCAGCCATCTACGCCTCCCGCCCTCGTGCGCTACCCACTGGTTAGCGGCTACCCAGGCTCGAGACCCGTGAAACGACTACCGACGTGCGACGCAGGGTCAGCGCAGCTCGACTGGCGGATCCTGGCCGGTGGCGAGCGTCCGCTGAACCCACGCCACGTCGTGCCATCTGCCGTGCTTCCAGCCGATGCGCCGGTAGATCCGGACCGGTCTGAAACCCATGGCCCGGTGCAGGCCGACGCTTGCATCGTTGGGCAGTGTCATGCCTGCGACGGCGGTGCGGAAGCCGCGCTCGGCCATCTCCATTGGTGGCGGTGGGTCGGTCTCGAAGGTGATCGCGGTATCGCTGACGTAGGGCGCGTAGATCTCCGCGCAGGCTTGGGTGTCAGCGACTCGTGCGTGCCGCGGACCAGCCGACGTAGACCGGGGTCGTCTACGCTTCTGCGAGGGAGAAACCGAGCTCAACGTCGGTGACTGCCTCCAGCTCGGCCCCCCGGCGCCGTGCTCGTTCATCAATCCAACCCGCGAGACCTGCCGCTACCTCGTCGCGCTCACCAAACGTCGGGACTGATAGATGCGACGCGCGCGCCGCTGCCCGACCGACCCCGGCGGCCCCTCCGCTTGTCATGCTTACCCACTAGCCTTCGAACGCATGTTCGATTACGCTAGTGGAGGTGAGGAATGGACGAGCGGTTGAGACGGGTGCTGACCGAACGTGTGGAAGCCTACCTACACGATGCCGAGCGGGTGCTGCGCGGAGCGGACCCGGGAGGGTCCTGGCCGGCGATACGGGCTGGGCTGTTGCCGTTGGCGCTGGGTTGGCGAAGTCTTTTGGTGCAGCACCGTTCTGGTCTGCGGGGGCGCTGCCGGCACTGCGACCGGGCGCTTCGCCAGTGGCACAGCCGGCGTGCACTCTGTTCGGTGTGGCGTACGGCCCACGCCCATCTAGTCGGCGGCTGGCCGGCGAGCGGCGGGTGATCCGGCGAGCAGCGCGATCAGAAGTCGATGCCGTGCTGGTGCAACCAGATTATTGGATTGATCTTCTGGCCGGCGGCATTCCATACCTCAAAGTGCAGATGCGGTCCGGTCGAGTTGCCGCGGTTACCCATTTCGGCGATTTCCTGGCCCGCTCGCACCCGCTGGCCCTCGGTGACCAGCGAGCGATTGATGTGCCCGTAGACGGTGGTCATTCCGTCGGAATGTCGGATGCGCACCCAGAGGCCGAAGCCACTCGCCGGTCCGGATTCCACAACCACGCCGTCGGCGGCGGCCAGGATCGGCGTCCCGATGGAATTAGCGAGATCGATTCCGTAATGGAACACGCCCCACCGTGCCCCGTATCCCGAGGTGAAGATGCCCTTCGTCGGCAGGACGAACCGAATCCGGTTTGCTTCGGCTTCCTGTGCGACGCGCTCGTCGACCAGACGCTGACCTTTAGCCATCGCCTGCACGGCCTCGGCGGTGGCAGGATCAGCGGGTCGGGTCAGCGGAAGATACTCCGGTGCAGGGGCCGCCCCACCGAGCCCCACTGCCGTCGACGCCTCTTTTGCTGACGCCACCAGAGTGGCGTCGTCAGAGATGGTGACGGCCGCCTTGTCGACGGTCTGGCCCGCAGCCACGAAGGCACCCGCAGCGACAGCTGCCACCACCACTCGACCGCGCACAGTGGGTGACGGTGCCGTGATCCGGTGCCTCACCCGAGGATCTTCAACGGTGAGGCCTACGACGTCAGGGTTCGACGGGCCAGGGTTCGATGGGCTGACACCCGAGGAACCGCGTGCCAGCGCCGCCGCAACCACCGGAGATGGTCGTTGGCCGCGTGGCGAACGGTGTCGAGCCAAGACCTGCCTTCCTGCTTGGGAGTGCGTGCTGACGATGGGTGGGGCAACCGAGATGGCTGGCGAGAAGCAGCCACCGGCCAGCCGTACTCGTACCGTGGTCGTGGACCGGCGGAAGGTAACGAAGAGCGACATGGGCGAGCAAGGCGCCGTTCCGTAATACGTCCGGCTGTATCGGCCAGCGTCCGGTCTGCCGCGCCAGACGGTCGGCTGCTCCGGCTATGAGGGGACGCTGGGGGGCGAGCTTGCGCTGGGCGCCACCGTGTCGCGCAGCAGGAGTTACCCTGGGCTCAATGAGCGGACGCATCCGGGTGGTCGTCGCCAAACCGGGGCTCGACGGACACGACCGCGGCGCCAAGGTAGTCGCCCGTGCGCTGCGTGACGCCGGCATGGAGGTCGTTTACACGGGACTGCACCAGACCCCGGAACAGATCGTGGAAACGGCGCTACAAGAAGACGCCGACGCCGTCGGACTCTCCGTGCTTTCCGGTGCTCATATGACGCTGTTCGCCCGGGTCATCGAACTACTTGAGGCCAAGGGCGCCACGGATGTGCTGGTCTTCGGCGGGGGAATCATCCCTGAGCAGGACATTCCCGAGCTCACCAAGCTCGGCGTGGCGAAGGTTTTCACGCCCGGCGCCACCACTCACGAGATCGTCGACTGGGTGCGTGCGGCGGTGGCCGCCGCGTCGGTGGAGTGATCACGGGTGGAGTGATCACGGTCACCGGCGCCGGGCAGCTGCTGCCGCGCCGCGGCTGGATAGGGTCGATCGCGTGGATCTGTACGAATACCAGGCCAAGGATCTGTTCGGGGCCCATGGCGTTCCGGTGCTGCCCGGTCGCGTCGTCACCACCGCCGCGCAGGCCCGAGCCGCCGCGGCGGAGCTGGGTGGCGCCGTGGTGGTCAAGGCTCAGGTGAAGACCGGAGGCCGCGGCAAGGCTGGTGGTGTGCAGCTGGCCAGTACTCCGGACGAAGCACAGCGCAAAGCGGCGGGGATTCTGGGCATGGACATCAAGGGCCATCGCGTGCACCGGGTCCTGGTAACGCCCGCTTGCGAGATCGCCGAGGAGTACTACCTGTCATTCCTGCTCGATCGCGCCCATCGCACGTTTCTTGCGATGGCCAGCGTGCAGGGCGGCATGGACATCGAGGAGGTCGCCGCAACGGCCCCCGAGGCGCTGGCCAAGGTTCCGGTGGATCCCCGCTTCGGCGTGGACGCCGCCAAGGCCGCCGAGATCATTGCGGCCGCCGCCTTCCCGGCGGAGGTGGCGCAGGCGGCGGCTGACACGGCCCTGAAGTTGTGGGAGGTCTTCGTCGCCGAGGATGCGACGCTGGTGGAGGTGAACCCGCTGGTCCGTGACACGCACGGATCGATCATCGCGCTGGACGGGAAGGTCACTCTCGACGACAACGCCGCCTTCCGCCACCCCGGCCACGCGGAACTGGTCGACTCGGCCGGGCAAGATCCGCTCGAGGCCGCAGCCAAAGCCCGGCACCTCAACTACGTCAAACTTGTCGACGGGCAGGTCGGCATCATCGGCAACGGCGCCGGACTGGTGATGTCCACGCTGGATGTGGTCGCCGCTGCCGGCCGAGTGCACGGGGGGATGCGGCCGGCGAACTTTCTGGATATCGGCGGCGGCGCGAACGCGCAGGTGATGGCCGACGGGCTGGAGATCGTGCTCGGTGACCCGGACGTGCTGTCGGTTTTCGTCAACGTGTTCGGCGGGATCACCGCGTGCGACCAGGTGGCCGCCGGTATCGTGCAAGCGTTGGACATGCTGGGTGAAGCCGCAGCTAAACCGCTGGTGGTGCGGTTGGATGGCAACAACGTCGCCGAGGGTCGCCGGATCTTGGCGCGGGCGGCCCACCCACTGGTCACGATGGTCGACACCATGGATGCCGCCGCAGACAAAGCCGCTGAGCTGGCCACAGTGATTTTCGCCAAGGGAGCCTGACCGGTGGCAATCTTGCTGACCAAGGACTCGAGGATCATCGTCCAGGGCATGACCGGCGCCGAGGGCCGCAGGCACACCCAGCGGATGCTGCGGGCCGGTAGCCAGGTGGTCGGCGGGGTCACCCCCGGTAAGGGTGGTCAGACCGTCGACTTCGACGGCGCTTCGCTGCCGGTGTTCGGCACGGTGGCCGAATCGATCGCCGCCACCGGTGCCGACGTCAGCGTGGTCTTCGTACCGCCGCGCTTCGCCAAGGCCGCGGTGCTCGAAGCGATCGACGCCGGGATCGGGCTGATCGTGGTGATCACCGAGGGGATCCCGGTGCACGACGCGGCCGCCTTCTGCGCGCACGCCGGCGCCACCGGTCTGGCGGCGGGTGGCGTGCGGACCCGGATTGTCGGCCCGAACTGCCCTGGCGTGATCAGTCCCGGTGCGTCGAATGCGGGGATCATCCCCGCCGACATCACCGGCCCGGGCCGGATCGGGCTGGTGTCGAAATCGGGCACCCTGACCTACCAGATGATGTATGAGCTGCGCGATATCGGTTTTTCCACGTGTGTCGGAATCGGTGGTGATCCGGTGATCGGCACCACGCACATCGACGCCCTGCAAGCCTTCGAACACGACCCCGACACCGCCGCCATGGTGATGATCGGAGAAATCGGCGGGGACGCCGAGGAGCGCGCCGCCGAGTACATCAAGGCCCACATCACCAAACCGGTCGTCGGTTACATCGCCGGCTTCACCGCCCCGGAAGGCAAGACCATGGGTCATGCCGGCGCCATCGTGTCCGGCTCCTCCGGCACCGCCGCCGCCAAGAAGGACGCGCTGGAGGCGGTGGGCGTGCGGGTCGGCACCACACCCAGTGACACCGCGGACCTGATGCGCGAGATCATGCACTCGCTGCCCTAACCGGAGTCGGCAGCCCTTCAAGTACCACCAACCCGGCTACCGGGCGCCGCTAACCGCGACCAACGTTGCCACGGAGGTCGCCCGGATACTCCGATCCGGTTACATCCGGGGCGCGTCGGCCGGGTGATCACCGCGAGGCCGCTACCCCCCTGCGAGGGTGATAGCTGTGAGCCTGCTGCTGTCGCCGGCAGCCCATGACGAGCCCGCGGGTGAACGTCTCCGCCTTCGGTGGGGCAGTTTGCTCGGCGCTGCCTGCCTACCGGCGCTGTTCTGTTACCTCGCCGTTGCCGTGCTGCTGGCGGCACTCACCGCGGCCGCTGGGGCAGACAGTTCGGTGGCGTGGCTGGCTCGGGTGGGAGCAGCGGGCTGGCTGGCGGCACATCACATCCCGCTGACGATCGACGGTGCCCCGCTCGGCGTTCTGCCTCTGCTATTCACTCTGCTTCTCGGCACGTTGGTCGCCCGCGGCGCGGCTGGGATGGCGAAGCGGTCCGGGTTCCACCGGACCACCGACGCCGGGTGGGTGGCGGGGATGATCGCCGGCGTGCACGGCGTCGGCGGTGCCGTCTTGGCGCTGGTTGCCACCCCGGCGACGATCACGGTGGATCCCGCGCTGGCCGCTGTGGGCTGTGCGCTGATCGCGGGCGCCGCAGCAGTGGTGGGGCTGATCGGTCCGTGCGCGCTGGTTCCGGCAGCGCTACGCCAGGCGCCGGGCTGGGTGCTGCCCGGTGTGCTGGCCGGGTTGTGGGGCCTGGCAGCACTGCTCATCGCCGGCCTCGCCACAGTGCTGATCGCCGAGGTGGCGTCGGCACCTGAGGTCGTCCAGCTCTCGGGATCCGGCGCGGGGAGCGTCTTCGGATTGATCATGCTGTCCATCGGGTACCTCCCCAACGCGGCGATCGCCGGACTGTCCTGGCTAGCCGGACCCGGTTTCTCGATCGGCGCGTTGTCGGTCAGTCCATTCGGCGTCCAGGACGCTGCGGTGCCGGCGGTGCCCTTGCTCGCCGCGCTACCGCCGGGCCCCCCGCAGTCCTGGTGGGTGATGGTTGTCGCGGTGCCGCTACTAGTCGGCGCCGCAGTGGGGCGCCGTTGCGCCTCCGGCGGCGACCTGCATGAGCGCCTTCGAGTGCTCGGCGTGGCCGGCGTGGTGATCGCACTGGGCGGCGTCGTGCTCGGGCTGCTCGCCGGCGGCCGGCTCGGCGCAGCCGCCGTCGATCCCGTCGACATCCCCGCCGGTGCGCTCGCGGTAGCTCTGCTGGGGGCGACGGTGCTCGGCGGCTGCACGACCACCCTGCTCCCGCCCCGCCGGCGCGCCCAGCCCGACGATCTTGACGACGCTGGTGCGCCGGCGCCGGTGGGCGACGACACGAGCGCGCAGGCGCCGGCGGCTGACAACACCCGCCAGTCGCCCGCGGGCGACAACCCCGCGGGCGACAACCCCGCGGGCGACAACCCCGCGGGCGACAACCCCGCGGGCGACAACCCCGCGGGCGACAACCCCGCGGGCGACAACCC
>DATNDR010000124.1:0-15805 GCA_035606945.1 Pseudonocardiaceae bacterium | reverse complement strand
GAAACACAGCGGCCTAGACGGCTACGGACTACAAATCGTCGACCAGGTAAACCTGCCCACCATCGAAACCCCGCACAACATCCGCTACCTACGCACCAAGCGCGACCGCATGGGACACCACCTCACGATCACCGCGAGCCCTGCCACACAACCCTAACCCCGAAACAGACATGCAGCCGGGGAGCACCTTCTGCACCCGCTGCGGGCCGGTGACCAATTGCTTGCTCGCCGATCCCTTCGGACACAGCCGCCCCCGCGAAACTGGACTGTCGGGGTTGCCCTCGATCTGAACCACCTGCCCATCGGTGACGTACACGTTCTGCGCGCAGCCGACAGCGCAATACGGACAGACGGACCTGACGACCCGGTCCGCGGGGCTCAATGTCAAAGTCTTTGGAGACCTAGTTGATCTAGCCCCAAGCCAGGGTTTCGACCAGCTCGGTGGCAGGTGGTGGCGGGGTCGCGACGCGCGGCGGGCGGGGCCACCGGCACGATGTAGCGGGAGATCCGTCTCCTCACGAAGCGGAGCCTCCGGACAATCGGATGATCAGTCAGTCGTAAGTCGTCGTTTGTGCACGCTAGGGCGCTGTTCGTGCGGGCTGGCTTCCCTGGACGCGCAGGGAACACGATAGTGAGCAAGGACAGCGCTGGCCCCAGGCATCCCAGCGGCCACATGGATCCTAGGCGAGGCCCGGTTTGCCTCAACTGGTCGTCCAACGTGAGGAGACGGCATGGCTATTGATTTCACACTTACTACTGAACAGAAGAAAATCCAGGCGGCAGCACGCGATTTCGCGCAGGACGTCCTCGCCCCTGTAACGCAGAAGATCGACGAGGAGCCGGATCCGTTGCGCGGTTTCCAGCTCGCCAAACCCGCTTACGCGGAGGCGTGCAAACGGGGCATCGCGTTCTCCATGCTGCCCAAGAATTATGGCGGCGGCGGGCTGTCCAACGTTGACTTTGTGATCGCTGCGGAAGAGATTCAGGCAGTCGACCCCGGCTTCGGGACGACTGTACTGGTCAACGGTTTGGGTCTGCTGCCGGTGTGGTACTACGGCACCGAGGAGCAGAAGGAGCGGTTCATCCGGACGGCGACCACCGATACCAGCGGCGAGTTCATTGTTGGGTACGCCGCGAGCGAACCGCCTGGATCGCCGGGGGGCACCGCGAATTTTGACGCCCCAGCGATCGGCGGGGCGGGCATGGGCGTCACTGCGACGCTCGATGGCGACGAATACGTCATCAATGGCCGCAAATACTGGCCGTGCAATGTCGGGGGCTGGGATAATGGCGGCGCGAACCTCAACCTCGTCGTTGTGCGCACCGACTCCTCCGCTGGTGGGACGTCGGGCCTGTCCGCGATTGTGATCGAGCGCGGAACTCCTGGTATCACCTACAACTCGATCAGCACCTCCGCTCAGCGCAGCGCTCCGAACTGCGAGATCATCTTCGACAACGCCCGCGTACCGGCAGCCAATATGATTGAGGGCGCCAAGGGCAACGGTGACCTGCTGATCAACCGCAACTTCGCATGGTCGGGTCCGGTGGCGGGTATCGGGGCTGTCGCGGTGGCGCGGGCCGCCTACGAGGACGCGCTGCAGTGGGCGAAGACCTACACCGGCGGCGGACCCAAGCCCATCATCAACTACCAGTATCCGGGCTACGTGCTCGGCGACGTCGCCGCAAAGATTGAGGCCGCACGATACTTCTGCTGGAAGAGCGCCCACTACCTGGACCAGCACGATTACCACGGCGAGATGCTCGGCGCAATGTGCAAGATCCACTGTACGGAAATGTTGTTTGACTGCGTGTACAAGTGCATGCAGGTGGTCGGCGTGAACTCGATGGACAAGAAGTACCAGTTCCACCGCTATCTGCGGGAGGCGTCGCTGCTGCCAGTATATGACGCGGGGAACTTCGGGATGCAGCGACGACGCGTTCATGGCGTCATGGCCGATCCCTCGTTCAACCCGCGCTCCGTCATGGATGACGAGGCCATCGAGTTCACCAAGGCGATGGAGGGCATCGGCACCATCCCCGGACCCACGACGGACGAGGCAATTACCAAGGTGTCGTAAGCCAGTAGCGGCACTACGACAACATCGCCTCGCGAGGGGCCGCGCCGGGGGCGCTCAACGTGCTAAGTGAGGGCACCTCCGGCGCTGGCCAGAAGCATTTCCCCGCATCACTGCTGACATTCGATATTTTTGACAACGAAGGAAGGATCTTGAGTAACAGCATCGAGCTCGTGCCGGGCAACTCACTCCTTACCGCCAGTCCGGAGGAAGGTCGCGCCTTGGCAATAAAGATGGCGCGTCTTACCGTTAAAGCGACACAACCCGACAGCGACGTGCGCGAGAAACTCCGGCCGGAGTATGCACAGCACGCCGCCTCGCTCGTCGCCATCGCACAAGTAGTCTCAACCGAATTCGCCACCATCGCGGCCGCCAACGACTATTGGCGCTGATCCTAAGGAGAACGATGGCCTTGTTGATCCGAATCCTGCGCCCGAGGCTGGAGGTCACGGCGCACTGCGACCTCCCCTGCGGGGTTTACGATCCGGCACAAGCCCGTATTGAGGCCGAATCTGTGAAGGCGATCCAGGAAAAGTACCAGAGCAACGACGATCCCGTCTTTCACCAGCGCTGTATCGATATCAAGGAGCAGCGCAGCGAGCTAGTCAAGCACCACCTGTGGGTGCTGTGGACCGACTACTTCAAGCCGTCGCACTTCGAGAAGTACCCCCAGCTGCATGAGCTGTTCAATAAAGCAACGAAGGCGGCAGGCGCGTCCGGCGTCAAGGCGTCCACCGACCCGAAGAGCGGTGAGGAGCTGCTGGACTATATCGCCCAGATCGACACGATCTTCTGGGAGACCAAGAAAACCGCATAGCATCATGAGGCCCGTGATGCACAGGCCCGCCCATCGGTCTCAATGGAAGGATGATGGAATGTCTGATATTGGTCTGGGTCAGGCCCAGTTGGTCGTCGACGCCGCAGTGAAGAAGGCCCAACAGATCGGCACTCTCATGAACGTCACGGTCATTGACGCGGGAGGCAATCTTAAGGCCTTCGCTCGCATGGACGGAGCGTGGCTGGGAAGCATCGACATCTCCGCCAAGAAAGCCCGTACCGCTCGTTTCTTCGACATGGACTCGGGAGAGATCGGCAAGCTATCCCAGCCCGGCGGCCCTCTCTACAACATCGAGATCTCCAACGGCGGGCTGATCACATTTCCCGGTGGCGTGCCGTTGAAGAACGCCAGTGGGGAGGTCATCGGCGCGATCGGTGTGAGCGGCAGCACCGTCGAAAACGACCACGCCGTTGCCACCGCCGGCGCGGACGCACTGCCCTGAACCTGGACGGTCGTCAGACTTCGGATGGCAGGCGATACGGCACCACGTCTGCCCACAGCATCGGGCAACGTTATCTCGCCTATTTTAATACGAACGTGCGGACCAGGCGGAAAACCTGCCGCTAAACCGAGGGCAGTATCAGCCGGAGGACGGCGATGCCACGAAACGATCCAGGCTAAGGGGTAACGGCAATGTCGCGAAACCGGGTAATTGTCTACCAGGGACCGGGAAAGGTTAGTGTCGAGGATATCGACTATCCGAGGCTGGAAGTCCCCGACGATGTGGTGAAGGAGATGGGCATTAAGCGGGAGGCTCCGCACGGGGCAATTCTCAAGCTGGTGGCGACCAACATCTGTGGCAGTGACCAGCATATGGTACGGGGTCGCACGACCGCGCCCATCGGTCAGACCCTCGGACACGAGATCACCGGCGAAGTGGTTGAGGTCGGCAATGATGTGCTGTTCATCAGGCCGGGCGACATCTGCAGCGCCCCGTTCAATATCGCGTGCGGACGTTGTCGCATGTGCAACGAAGGTAAGACCGGCGTCTGCCTGAATGTAAATCCTGCGCGCCCCGGCGCAGCCTACGGCTACGTTGATATGGGTGGCTGGATCGGCGGGCAGGCTGAGTACGTTATGGTGCCATTCGCGGACTTCAACCTCCTCAAGTTCCCTGACCGCGACCAGGCCCTCGAGAAGATTCTCGATCTCACCATGCTCTCGGACATCTTCCCGACCGGCTACCACGGCGCATACACGGCAGGGGTAACAACCGGCTCGAGTGTATACATCGCCGGCGCTGGCCCCGTCGGTCTAGCCGCAGCTTACGCAGCGCAATTGCTCGGCGCCTCCGTGGTCATCGTCGGGGACATGATCGAGTCTCGCCTCAGCCAGGCCCGCAGCTTCGGCTGCGAGACGATCGACTTGACCGAGTCCGGGACGCTGCCCGAGAAGATCGACCAGATTCTCGGCGAGCCGGAAGTCGACGCGGCGGTCGATGCCGTGGGTTTCGAGGCCCGCGGCCACGGCAAGGACGCGGCGGAGGCACCGGCGACTGTGCTGAACGACATCATGGGTGTTGCGCGCGTCGGCGCTGGGCTGGGCATCCCTGGCCTATACGTGACCGGTGACCCGCGTGCCGTCGACGACCACGCCAAGATCGGTCAACTCGGGCTGCGGCTCGGCCTCGGGTGGGCGAAGTCTCATACGTTCACCACTGGCCAGTGCCCAGTCAAGCGCTACAACCGTCGGCTGATGAACCTGATTCTGTCGGACAAGGCGCAGATCGCCAAAGCCGTTAACGCCACGGTCCTTCCCCTCGAGGACGGTCCGCTGGGCTACCGTGACTTCGACCGGGGTGCCGCGAGGAAGTACGTCCTCGACCCCCACGCGATGATCGCCAGCTAGATCCCATTTAGGAGGTCGTACCGGTGGTTCGCGCTGTGGCTGGGATGATCCGGAGGTGCGGAACGGTGTGATCCGCCGCGTGAGCTCCTGGATGTGGAGTGGTTTGCGGGCACCTGGCACCTGCTGGTGGGTTCCTCGCGGCACATCGTCAGAAGTCGTTCGGCGCGGGAGTTGGATGTGTGGCCTATGGGATAGGAGTCGGTCGTCTATTCCAGCCGACATGATCGGATCAGCAAGCGAACCGGGGTGTGTATGTGTTGCGCCCAGCAGCTCATCGACCACCCCGGGGGTAGGCCGGTGCTCGGTCGGCACCTTCCCCAGCCGTGGGTCCTGGTCCGGATCCCGCCTCTAGGAGGCGAGGACATCGATGACCTGGACGAACTGGTCGATCGTGCGGTACACGCAAACCCACTCGTCGGCGACCTTGATCTAGGTCTCGTCGATGAACCAGTGATCGATCGAGGCGTGCAGGCACGGCCGCGCGGCGTCGATCGACAAGAGGGTACATCGCTGTACCCAGCGGAACACGGTGGTCGACGGCGAGGCCGGGCTCGGCCAGCAGTTCCTCTACGTCTCGGTAGGACAGGCCGTACGTCAGGTGGATCCTCCGACACCGGGCTCACCAAGGTTATTGATGACCAGGTGAAGTTCGATGGTGAGACAGCACACGGACTACTCCAATACCTCGCAGATATCCCTGAGCTGTCGCCTGAACCCTGATCAATTTGACCAATATTTACAACCCCAGGTGTTGTCTTAGCTCGACCGCACAACGTCGCGATACGGGAATCGCCTCTTGTTTCTGAGGATGGGTGCTCAGCGTCAATACTCCCTTGCCGCGACGGCTGATTTCGCGGATTCGTGCCAAATTGACGACGTAGCTCCTGTGGATGCGCATGAAGCCAAACGGGACAAGCTCTCGCTCTACGTTGCCCATTCCATGTATCGCTGCCCGTACGCGCCCTCGATCTGTCATAAGCCAAACATCGTGACGGACCGCCTCTGCATACCGGATCTCCTCTGGTAGCAAAAGCAGGATTCGCCCGTCACGCACGGCTGGAATTCTCCTGGGAAGATCGTGAGTGCAGGGTGCATCGGTTTCAGCACCTATTCTCTCTGCGCCGTCCCGGGAATGCTCGCTCGAAAGAAGTAGACCGATTACGCCATCTGGCGAAAAAAGCGGAGTGATGTCAAACATCTGATCATCGCCACCGACGAGAAACCCGAGGTCTACCGCGCCCCGCCACCGTGGCTCACGCCGAGCGCACAGTGTCGATCTCCTCGTTATCTCTCGCAGTTCCGAATGCTCTGCCTGCCAGCGATCGGCTGGATCCAGCATAAGGCCTCGCGGAAGCCTGCCGAGAAAAGATCGGGCTTTCTCATTAGCTGCAATGATACTTCCGGCGACATCGATAGCCAGCAGGGCTCCGCGTGCATGTCGATCGGCTTCAACGAACGCGCGCGCAACTTCTGTGGCATCCTGAAGAGCCCGTTTGCGGAGTCCTTGACGAACAATTTTGATCGGCTCGGTCAGGGCACTTGGATGCACCGGAACTTCGCACTCCCAGCTGGAAATATTAAGTGCAGCAACCGGGTCCTGGGTCACTGAGTCATATATCGCGAGCCC
The DNA here is from genome assembly GCA_035606945.1 of Pseudonocardiaceae bacterium. Taxonomy (GTDB): domain Bacteria; phylum Actinomycetota; class Actinomycetes; order Mycobacteriales; family Pseudonocardiaceae. The sequence continues at coordinate 9,417 of DATNDR010000124.1, read as the reverse complement.
CATACAGTCCCAGCCGTGTAGAGCTTCACACCAGTGCTCTGGCCCCCGAACCGACACCGGTCCACGCTGCCTGAGGGCCGTACCCATGCCATTAGTGCCAACAGCTAATTCTGACCAGGCAAAAAGGGGCGCCAGACTGCTATCCACCGCTTTTCGCATGGTCGCACCAGCACCCCATGAAGCAAGTATGCTGCCATCGCCGTCGGTGATCGTCGTCAAACAATTCCCGTTGCGCTCGACGATTGCAGCAGCGATTCCCCCTAGTTCAGCGAAGACGCTGTTATGCAAAAGCACTGAGCATCCCCGGCCCGCCGCTCTTGGCGCGCTCGCCAGCAGCGGGTCAACCTTATATAGATCCCGACATCGGTACCACGACATAAGCACCGACGAAGAAATTCCTTGCACATCGTCGTCGCCGGAAACGAAACGCTCCCAGGCTGCCATAGTCCGACGCCGATGTTCGCTAAGACGCCCATGAGGCGCTGATTGAACTACTGATCCGGATTTATGGCTGTTCCGAAGCAATTCGCCATCCATGCGCTGCTCCTTTGCATCGCGCGGCTAACTCTCCCATCTCCGAGTCCAGCTCAAGTACTGCAGCAGGGGCCCGGCAAGTCGTGGGTTTCGGCGTGGCTGGGGAGACGTCGGGACAGTGTATAAGGCCAGCGCCGGCGCGACGCCGCTGGTGATCATGACAGTTGTTATGGCGGCATGATCACCCGAGCTACTGCCGTGCCTGCCTGTGCATTCTCGCCGATCCCGGTTACTGCTGCCCAGTTCGGGCAGTCCCCAGCCGATCCGGCCGGGATGCCGGCCGCCCTGTTGGGCGGTTGGCCATGGTCGTCGATTCGGGGGCGCTCCGCGGTGTCCGTCACGGGTTCGTGGCGGTCCTCGCGGTCGGGTCTGCACGGTGTTGGCCGGCGCCTGGGTGTTCACCGCGATCGCCGAGTGGGCCCAACACCTGGCCTCCGCACCGCGCGATTCGACGATCTACCGCGGCACCGGCCCCCGCTGGGGCTCGTCAGGTGGTCGACATCACAGGCATGATCATCACCGCTGACGCGCTGCGGCGCTTGCGGGTCGGCGCGCAGATTAATCCCGTCACCGCGCTGGAAGTCGTCGGCGAGGTGGTCGATCAGTCGCTGGTCGAAGTCGTCCCCGTCCAGGTCCGCTACGGCCTGTACCTCGACCACCCCGTCGCCGACATCCAGAACACTGACATCGACGGCGCCGAGCTCGAAGATCAGCACCGTCTTGTGCTGCGTCGAACCCGACGAAACCACCACCGAAGACCCGTACCTTCGGGCGGTGTTCGGCCATGCCGCGCCTTCTGCTCGGCGGATGCTTCCCAGACAGCTGGTTCCCAGACAGCGACGCCGAGGTATGCGGGTGCGCCGAGGACTGCGGGTCCCGCACTGCCGGCCGGCTTGCCTGCGATTGTTGTCACCGTCGACATCGACACACTCGTCCCACCGCACTTCCCATGGAACCCCACTCCGCATCAGAGCCTTCCGCTTGCACTCGGTATTGGCAATAAGCCCCGGCCAATTGGGGGATCCAATCCCGGTTTCTCGTGCCCCCTCTGCCTGATTCACCTGCGGTGGACGATTCGAGTGATGTCAGGCGACTTCTCCAGGCTGGTCGATCGCCGCCGGGAAGGGTGGGCCAGTTGCGGTCCAGTCTGTAGAGCGCGACATCGGCGGACGCGGTAGACACCGCGCATGAGGACCGACACGCTGCTGCTCGCTCTGGATCTGGCCGGCACGCTCGCGTTCGCGCTCAACGGCGCGCTCACTGTGGTGCGGACCGCCCGGCCCGACATCGTCGGCGTAGTTACCTGCATCTGGCGGCATCGGTTCGGTCATGGGCCAGGTTCCACGAAGCGGGTGAGGTCATCAGGCTTCCTCCTTGCTCTCTGGGCGCGGGGCCCTCAGGCCTTGATCCGGTTGCTGAGTGCGCTGCGCTGAACCCTGTGGGGTTCCAGAAGTCAGTCGTCTGTGCTGATCAGCGGGTTCACGCTGCTCGTTCGTACTCGTTGATCAGGCCACCGAGAATCGGTCGACGCTTGATCCGTTCATAGCTGAGGTCCGCCACGGGGTGGGTCGGTTGCGGAGGGCGAAGGTCGCGGGCACGGTGCGGCCGTCGACCGTTGTAGTGCCGAACGTACTCCGTGAGCACCACACGCAAGTGCCGCTGACTGAAGATCAGTATGTGGTCGGTGGGTTCGGCTCTGAGGGTGCGGACGAACCGTTCGGCGAAACAGTTCGCCTGCGGTTATCCGGCTAATCTGGTTGCTTTGGTGGCGCTGGATGGCGGCGGAGGAGGTCAGCTGCCGGTGCGCTGATGGTGGTGTAGTCGGCGGAGTTGTTCTTCGTGGCGGCGGACCTTGGCGGCGAGGGCTTCCAGAGCGATGCGCAGATGTTCGATCTCGGTGGTCAGGCCGGTGAGGGTGTGGGCTTCTCGTGCGTGGGTGCGGTGTTCTTCGACGATGGCTCGTAGGTCGGGGTTGCGGTAGAAGGTGGCCCGGCCGAGGCCGGCGCGGGTGGCGACCTCGTCGAAGGTCACGGGTTGTCCGGCGGCGAGCAGGGCGGCGCAGGCGGCCTCGGCGTCGCGGGCGAGAGTTTCGACGTCGGCGCGTTGCGCGGCGAGCACTGGTAGGTAGCCGGCGTCGGTGCGGAAGTTCGGGCAGTGCTCACAGATGTTGGCGTAGGCGCAGGGGCCTTGGACCTGGGCGCGGACGCAGAACCCACCGGCGAGGCGGGCCTTGACGGCGGGCGCCTCTTTCCAGTCGTCAGCGAGGACCGGCAGCAGGGTCCGCCCGGCGGGTGGCTCGGCGGGCAGCGACCGGAGGTGGGCTTTCGCCGCGGTCAGCGCCCGCTCGTACTCCGCCTTCACGGTGGCGTCGAATAATCGCCCGTAGCGCAGGCTCATTTCCGCTGACACATGCCCGAGCAGCGCCATCAGGCTTTGCAGCGAGACACCGGCGTTGACCAGGGCGGTGGCGCAGGTGTGCCTGAGCTGGTGGGGGGTGATGTGGGGCAGCCCGGCATCTTGGGTGACCCGGCTGAGCACCTCACGTAGTTGATCGGCGGTGACCCGACGGCCGTGGTGGGTGAGCAGGAACTCGGTGGGGCGCCCGGTGCGCGGATGGCGCAGCGGCCGGCCCGGGGAGCGGTGGGAGCAGATGCGGTCGACCAGCGTCACGGTCTCCTCGTCAAGCGGCACCATCCGCTCGGTCGCGAGCTTGCCCAGCGGCACCTTCAGCCAGGCGCCCTGGCCGGGGATCTCGTGCACACAGTCGAGCTCGAGGTCGACCAGCTCACCCACGCGCAGCCCGGTGGCGCGGGCCAGCAGCAACGCGTCAGCGGCCAGCCGGTCGCGGCAGCCCTCCAACGCGGCGTGATGCTCACCGGGGCTATCGTCGGGGTGTTCGCGGACGGCCCGCCGCTGCGCCGCGCCCTGCGCCAGCTCGTGATTGGGCTCGGCGCCGCGGCATGCACCTGCCTGCTAGGGCTCCTGTTCGGCGCGACCCTCGGCTGACCTCGCTATCAGGTTGCTCGGTCCGCCATGCTTGACAGACACGGGCACCCCGACGCCGTCTCGGGGCGGTCGTGATTTCCCTCCGGGGCTCGGGAGTATCGGACTCGCGTTCAGGGCAGTGGGGCGGTGTCGGTGGTGGCCTGGGCAAGGATCTGGGGGTTGATCCCGTGCCCGCCGGGGTGCCAGCGCAGCTCAACGGCTGCGCCCCGCTCGATGAACTGTTCGGCGAGGCGTTGGGCCTGTTCGGGTGGCGCGATGGGGTCGACGCGCCCGGCGGCGAGGAACACCCCCACTGCGGACAGGTCAACCATTGGCGGGTCATTCAAGGTGACCGTCGGGGCGAACAGCACTGCTGCCGGCAGCAGCTGGGGGTGGCGCAACAGCAGCGTGGCAGCGATGTTGGCGCCGTTGGAAAACCCCACCGCGACCAGCCGGAGGCATCCAGCCGGTAGTGGGCGGCAGCACTGGTGACAAACGCGGCGAGCTGATCGGTGCGGGCGAGCAGGTCGTCGATGTCGAAGACGCCTTCGGCCAGGCGGCGAAACCACCGGTTCGCGCCCCGCTCGCTGACCTGGCCGCGGGGTGACAACAGTGCCGCCTGACCGTCGAGAGCACGGCCGAGCTGCAGCAGGTCATTTTCGTCACCGTCGGTGCCGTGCAGCAACAGCTAAGGTCAGCGCACCGGCAGTGTGAGCCGGAAGGAAGCGGTGGGTGAACGCTTCCACCTCCCTGGTGCTCATGTGCCACCTGCCCCGCCGATGCCGCCGAGGACCAGCTCCTCGTCGGGACCGGGGATCTTCAGGGTGGGCAACGCGTGTTCGATCTCGGCTCGGGAGGGCTCCAGCCACGGCGGTAGCTTCAACGCCCGGCCCAACTGCATCAGCGGTTCGTCGACGGTGAATTCGGGCGGGTCGGTGGCGATTTCGAGCAGCACCCCGCCGGGCTCGCGGAAGTAGATCGAGTGGAAGTACTGCCGGTCGATGATCGGGGTCACGTTGAGTCCCTGGCCGAGCAGGGTGTTGCGCCACTGGATCTGCTCGGCCTCGCCGGGGGTGCGCCAGGCGATGTGGTGCACCGTGCCCGCGGCCACCAGGCCATGAGGAGCCTCGGGGCGGCACAGCACGTCGACCAGGGACCCGGCACCGCCGTCGCCGGTGGCGAAGCGGAAGCGGTCGCCTTGCTCGGCTGCGAGCCGGAAACCGAGTGTGCCGGTGAGCAGCTCGGCGGTGTGTTCGTAGCCGGGCTCGGTCAGCGTGACCGAATGCAGGCCCCGGATGGCGTGCTCCGGGGGGATGGGCCCGTGTTCCCATGCCGATGCCGACTCGGGCTGGGTGTGGGCGACCAGCTCCAGGGCCAACCCGTCGGGGTCACATGATGCAATCCGATGGGTGCGCTCGGCATGCCGGATCCTCCTCTCATCGACCAAGCCCCGACGCCACCGATCCCTGGTCACGTACGGGACTCACCTCTGCAATGGTTGCGTGACACCGAGCGCCGCGCAGTACTCACGGACACCCAGTTCGCGCGTCACCCATGTCGGCGACGCTTTCCGTCGGATCCAATCTTTCCGTCGGGTCCAATGAGGATGTGCCCGTCGGGTGCGCGGACGGTGGAGTGCAATGGGTCGACGGCGATACCCACAGGCGGCGTCCGGCTCGGTGGGCTCGCGCTGGCTGCGGACGAAAAAGGAGAGGGGCATGCACCCGCCATATGAGCTTATTCCAACTGCTGACGGCGTGGTTGCGCGTATCCACGCAAGGGGCAGCGCCGTGCTGGCCTGTCCGACGATCAACCGCGGGACAGCGTTCACCATCGAAGAACGCGAGGCCTTAGGGCTGACCGGCCGGCTGCCCACCGCGGTGAGCACATTGGACGGGCAGCTGAGGCGGGTCTATGGCCAGTACTGCGCGCAGACCGATGATCTGCGTCGCTGGGTATACCTGGCCAATCTGCGGGACCGCAACGAGGTGCTGTTCTACCGGCTGCTGTGCGAGCACATCGCCGAGATGCTGCCGGTGGTCTACACCCCGACGGTCGGGCTGGCGATCGAGCGGTTCAGCCACGAGTTCCGTCGCCCGCGTGGAGTGTTCCTGTCCCTTGACCGGCCTAACGACGTGGAGGCGTCCTTCCGTAACTGTGGCATGAGCGCCGAGGACGTCGACCTCATCGTGGCCACCGACTCAGAGGGCATCCTGGGCATCGGGGATCAAGGAGTGGGCGGCATTGAGATCGCGATTGGCAAGCTCGCGGTCTACACCGCCGCCGCGGGTATACATCCACACCGGGTGCTCCCCGTGGTGTTGGACACAGGAACCGACAACATGGGGCTTCTCAATGACGAGACGTACCTTGGTGCCCGACACGCCCGGGTCCGCGATCAGCGCTACGACGATCTCATCGAGGCCTACGTCACCACGGCCACGAACCTGTTCCCGAATGCGATGCTGCACTGGGAGGACTTCGGGGCCGGCAACGCGCGGCGCATCCTGAACACGTACGCCGACCAGGTGTGCACCTTCAACGACGACCTGCAGGGCACCGCCGCGGTCGTGTTGGCCGCAGCGCTCTCCGCTGTACGGGCGGTGGGGAGCCGGATACGCGACCAGCGGGTGGTCATCCACGGCGCCGGCACTGCCGGGCTAGGCATCGCCGACATGATCCGCGATGTCATGATCCGCGAAGGACTGTCCCCAGCCGAGGCCACCGCGCGCTTCTACGCCCTGGGCAGCCGAGGCCTGCTAGTCGACGATGCGCCCAACCTGCGCGACTTCCAGGTTTCCTACGCACGGACCGCGGCCGAGGTGGCCAGCTGGTCCACTGGTGCGGGTACCGGAATCACCCTCGGCACCGGGGTCACCCTCGCCAACGTTGTGTCAGCCGTGCGGCCCACCATGCTTATCGGCACCTCGACGCAGGCCAGCGCGTTCACCGAAGCCATCGTCAAAGACATGGCCGCACACACCGAACGGCCAATCATCATGCCACTGTCCAACCCCACGTCGAAGTGCGAAGCGCTGCCCGAAGATCTGATCCGGTGGACAGGCGGCCGGGCATTGGTCGCCACGGGCAGCCCGTTTCCCCCGGTCGCCCACGGCGGGATCACCCATCGCATCGCCCAGGCCAACAACGCCCTGGTCTTTCCCGGCATCGGCCTCGGCGTCACAGTAGCCCGTGCCCGACGGATCAACCCACCGATGATCGCCGCGGCCGCCGACGCCATTGCCCGGTTGTCGGACGCTACCGCCCCCGGAGCACCGCTACTCCCGCCGATTGAGGACCTGCGCACCGTCTCGGCCGCCGTGGCTGTGGCGGTCGCGGTCACCGCGACCGAGGAGGGGCTGGCGCAAGTGTCCGTGGACGACCCCGTCCTGCAGGTGCACCAGGCCATGTGGTGGCCCGAATACCCAATCATCGAGCTCGCGGACAGGTGACGCGCACCGGCGTCGTTACGTTATGCAAAGCGGTTCCGGTCCCGCTGGACGAACCTCCGCTGCGGCACCGGCTGGTCTGGCGCGTGAGAGTCGGCAGAGAGCGGCGTCGTTCGCAAGCCGATCTGCTTCCGGAGCGCTTTCTGCATTCATCCGTCGTCAGGTCGGCCGCCCGCCCTTCGAGGATCTGCTTGAGTGTGTCGTGGTTCGCAGCCGCCGCCGACTTGACGCGGGAAGCTGCCAGTGGCGCAACGAACCGCAGTGGACCCGGGGGCTGGAGGTTCATGGGGTTGGTGAGGGCGGTGTCGTTTCCCGCTGGCGCGAGCAGGTAAGCGACCTCGCCGCGCAAAGGCCCGAGAGCACCTCGTATTGAGAGCCTGCGGTCCGGCTCGAACTCGGTGACCGTCGACAAAGGTCTCCTTGCTTCGGGAAGTGTTCGGGTCTGCCGGTAGCGCGAGCCGACACCCACCGGGTCGCCGGTGACCTTCCGGGTCTCGCTGATCGCGTAGTTCCACAGCGGCACGTTTGCGAAGTCGGCGAGGAACCTGAACACCTCGGCCGGCCGGCGGCTGATCGTGATCGCGTCTGTGTCAAGGTCCGTTCGGGGTGGTTCCTCCTCTGATGTGAAGCAGCGTGCGCTGACCGGGAGCCATGGCCGTGAGCGAAGCCAGCGATGCCCGCGACCCGGCGGCGGGTTGAGGAGAAGCGCCGTGGTTGGCCGGATCGGTCCAGCGGCAAGTGAAACGTGCGGTTACCCAGCGATCGAGCGCAGCGCGCGAGCAGATAGGCGGGGTGGTTCGGGCTGGGATTTGGCGCTTGGGTCGGAGGGGTGAGATATTGCCCGGGATTGCTCCGCTGCTGGTTGAGGTGCAGGTGCTGGGTGATCGGATCCTGCACGAGCGCGCGCTCGCCGCAGCGAAATCCTCGCCGAACAACTACAGAGCGCACTCGACAACCGCGTCATCATCGAAGAGGCTCTCGGCGTGCTCACCGCACGCACCGGACTCAGCATCCCGGACGTCTTCACCCAGCTCCGGGCCCACGCCCGCAGAAACAGAATGCGACTCAGCGACCTCGCCCGACGCATCGTCGAAGGCTCCACGGCCCTCAATGTCCCGGCCCAAGCACACCAGGAAACCTGACCAACCTTGACCGCCCAAACTCTATTCTCTACGGCAGACCCGGCCTTGGCCTTGTGCTGTCTCGGCAGGTGATCGATCACCGTCATCGGCAAGCGCAGTAACAAAACTGCAGCAAGTGGCCAAAATCAAGTCGATCATGACTCGGCGGTTCGTGGCAATGCCTCTCCGGTACTAGGGCTGCTTTTCGGCTGATCTCAACTCCCCGGCCGACCGGTGGACAGCGGCCGCCTTCCGGGTCAACCGTCGGGGCCGGTGTGGGGCCGCCGATAGGTGGCAGGCCCACGGTGGGCCTGCCACCTATCGGCGAGTCGGTGGGCAATGGTCAGGTGGTGAACTTATCGGGGAACTGGGCCACGATGCCGGTTGACAGGGTGTCGGCCAGTTTCAGGATGTGATTTTCGATGGCGTCGTAGTCGGCGATCTCTTGTGTGGTGTTGCCCTTGAGGCGGTCGGTGGTCTCGGCGATGGTCTGGTCGAGGTGGGTGTGCATCATCGCCTTGACCTGGTCGACCGGCCAGTTCTGGGGGTTGGCGTGGGAGAGGAACGTGGCGATGTCGTCGGCGTTGGCGAACCAGGCGTCCTTGGCCTTGGCCAGGGCGGGCTGGTCACCCGCCTTGGCCGCCTTGACCAGGTCCGCGGCTTGGGTGATGTGGGTACGGAGCAGGGCTGTCAGTTGATCACCAGCGGCCGCGCCGTAGAATGGCTTGATCGCGTTGCCCATGTCGTCCTGATTGCGAAGCAGCCGAGCGGCCGTCGGCTGGGCGTCGGGCAATCCGGCCAGCGCCGAGACGATATAGAGCCGCGTCCAGGTGACGTGCTCTTCCCACAATTTGCGCATCGTTTGGTTCAGCGTGATAGCCGCCGGGGACTGCTGGTTGGCTGCCGGCTGGGCAGCAGGCGGCTGGGCCGCGGGCTGATTGTTGGTGGACGTCTGGCCGCACGCAACCGCCGTCGCTACCAGCGCGAAGACTGTCACCGCCACCTTCATGAGTCTGATCCGCATGACCTCCTCCTACCGAGTCCGCTCGAGGGTATTCCTCAGCTGGGTCTAAAAATATACGTTATTGATGTTAGAATCCCTTGGTGATTGCGTCAATCGGTTCTCTAATACAACGTCTGTACCGCGAGTGGCTGGTGATCCGTGCTATGCCGTAGCCAAAGGTTGCTCCAGCTATGTTTTTCGCACCGACAACGGCCCGGCGCTCAGGTGACCAGCTAAACGGCACTGACGCCCCTATAGATGTCAAGCTGGTGACGGCTCGGCTTCGGGTGGGGAGGTGATGATCTGGTAGATCTCGCGGGCGAGG
>DATNDR010000121.1:0-21219 GCA_035606945.1 Pseudonocardiaceae bacterium | reverse complement strand
GCTTGATCGTCATGATCTGACTGATGAGGAATGGGCTCGGTTGGAGCCGCTGTTGCCGGATCGCACGCCGCGTCGGGGTGGGCGGTGGACCGATCACCGGATGGTGATCAACGGGGTGTTCTGGCGGAGTCGGACTGGCTGTCGCACCGCCGCAGGCAGGGCATACCTGCTCGCACACCGGGGCATCGATCGCACGGACGACTTCGAACACGCCGCACTGCCCGCACACGTAGTCGTAGCTGGCCATGGCGCGACTCTGCTTCCACTCGGGTTCCAATCCACGGTATCCCGCCCATCCAGTGCGCGCGCGCCGACGGGACGGGCGGCAAGCGGTCAAACACACCAGAAGACACACGTCAGCAGCGCTGCGACGGGCATGATCTACGCGCGGCCGAGCCACATCAGCGTGGTCAGCACTGCGGTGAAGAGACCGCCGAAGCCGGCGTAGGAGCCGAACGGCCCAGCGGCGCCGAACGCGGGTCCGACATTGCCCAGGCACGCGCTGCAGCGGACATCAACGCGCGCGGTCCGCAGGTATGTGTGCGTCAGTTCACGGCGTTCGGACGAGGTCGTGTCCATTGGGTGGCTTCGTAGGTGAGCCCCGCCCCCACTTGAAGCAGCCACGTTGGGCGCGTCGTCACACTGCTCCTTTGACTGATTGTCGTGATCAAAACAGTCCTTCTGGGGCGGTTGGGGCTCGATACGTAGGCCTTTCGTGCGTCCGGTGCGGACATGGACGGCGCGGAGCTCGCCGCGCTTGACACGGTGCAACAGCGTCTGGCGGGAGACGCCGTGCGCCATAGTGGCTTCAAGGATGGCCAGCCAGCCTTCGGGTGAGGGCCAGGCGGCGGATCAACTCGATTGTGTTGTCATCGGTGCGGATCTTGTGTTGGGCCCGTTTGAACGGACCGTCAATTCGCTGATCGCGCCGCCTTTCCAACGGATCTGCAGGTCGGCGTGGCGCCCGGCGTCATCGGATGTGATGGTGACGACGACTTCGTCAAGGAGGGTGTGCAGGAGTTGCTTACGGTCCTTATCGGTGGTGGTCGGCGCGGCCCCAGATCCCGTTCAGGTCGTCACCGAGGGCCAATACCGAACAGCGAGCGGTCACCGAGCAGCACGTCATGATCAGCCGGACATGTGCGACTGCGGGCAGCGAAACCGCACTCGTTCCACAGCAATATCCGTGATCATTGGCTGGCCCCTCCACAGGTCAACTGGCGGGATAGCTCGGCGAAGCGGCTGTGCGGTCAGCTGTCGTGGCGGGTGCGTAGCGGCAGTCCGTTCTGGGTATCGATCGGCGTGTCCTCTGGCGGTAGGCCCGGGGCCGGCTCAGCGCCGGGCGTCTCGCCGCGAGCGATCGCAGCCGGGGCGGTTTCCCGACGGATTCCGGCTGCCGCGTAGGCCTCGTCCTCGGCGAGGGTTTCTCGCTGCAGCAAGGTGTGTGCCAGTTGGTCGAGTTGCTCGCGGTGCTCACGCAACGTTTCCAGGGCCTGCGCGTAGCAGTCGTCGACGATTCGACGAACCTCCTCATCGACTAGCTGCTTGGTCGCCGGGGCGGCGCCGTCCTGACCGAACGGGGCCTCCTGTCCCGGCGGTGGCAGCACTGATACCGGGCCGATCGCCGGGGACATCCCCCACCTACCGACCATCTGGCGAGCGATGCGGGTGACCTGCTCGAGGTCGCTTTCCGCGCCTGTGGTCATGTCGCCGTAGACGAGGTCCTCGGCGGCTCGGCCGCCGAGCGCCCCGACGATCCTGCCCCGCAGGTACTTCGCGGAGTAGCCGTACCGATCCACCTGCGGACTTTGGAAGGTCACTCCGAGGGCTTGGCCGCGAGGGATGATCGAGACCTTGCGCACCGGGTCCGCCCCAGGTGTGAGCATGCCCAGCAGCGCGTGCCCCGACTCATGAAACGCGGTGCGCTGTTTGTCCTCTGCCGAGAGCATGATGCCGCGTACCGTGCCCAGCACGATCTTCTCCAAGGCGTCACTGAAGTCGGCCGCGGTGACCCGTTGGTGGTCGCGCCGGGCAGCGAGCAGTGCTGCCTCGTTGACCAGGTTTTTCAAATCTGCGCCCACCATTCCCGGCGTCGAGGCCGCCACGTCGTTTAGATCGACGTCTGCGGCCAGCGGCACGCCACGGACGTGCACGTCGAGGATCTGTCGGCGGCCCTTGAGGTCCGGCGGGCTGACCGTCACCCGCCGGTCGAACCGACCAGGGCGCAGCAACGCCGCATCGAGAATCTCCGGGCGGTTGGTAGCCGCGAGCACCACGACCCCCTCGTTGCCGGTGAACCCGTCCATCTCGGTAAGGATCTGGTTGAGTGTCTGCTCCCGCTCGTCGTGGCCCCCGATCGACTGCGCTCCCCCACGGGAGCGTCCGATGGCGTCGAGCTCATCGATGAAGATGATCGATGGCGCTACTTTCTTGGCCTGCTCGAACAGGTCACGTACCCGGCTCGCGCCCACGCCGACGATCATTTCGATGAACTCCGACGCGGACATCGAAAAGAACGGAACATCTGCCTCGCCGGCAACGGCACGGGCGAGCAGCGTCTTGCCGGTGCCCGGTGCCCCCGACAGCAACACCCCGCGCGGGATCTGCGCACCCAGCCGGCGGTACCGATCGGGGTTACGCAGGAAATCGACGATCTCCATGACCTCGTTTTCGACCTCATCGATACCCGCGACATCGGCAAAGGTCGTGCGTGGTCCCGCCTCTGGTTGGTAGAGCCTGGCGCGGGATCGGCCGATACCGCCAAGCCCGCCAAGGCCACCAGCTGCGGCGGCGCTGCGCCGGAATAACCACACCATCAGGCCCAGAAACAGCAGTGTTGGACCGAACCCGGCCAGCAACTGCTCCCACAGGGGTGGCCCTTTATCTGGCGGATTGGCGTTGATCACCACACCGGTCGCCTGCAGCTTTTGGAACAGCGCGTCGTTGGCGAATGACGGCCGCTGGGTGGTGAACCGGTCGACCTGCTTGGCGTCGCGCGAGCCCGGGGGGTAGGCCACCGCCTTCGTGAAAGCCCCTTCGATCAGGTCCCCGGTGGAGGTGATCTCCTTGACGTTGCTCGCATCAACCTGACTGACGAAGTAGGTGTAGGACACTGCCGTGCGCGGTGCCGGACCGAGCAGCAGCGCGGAGAAGATCCAGTTGATCGCCAACAACCCCAGCAGCAGCCACCAGAACCGAGACCAGTTCGGCCGCTGCGGTCGCGGCGGTTCCGTTTGCTGCTCCGGCAGACCCTCCACCCGCCACGGTGGACGCGGCGGGGGTTCACGACTCAGCCGCGACCGCGCGGAGTCCCGCAGCCGCGCCGGACGGTTATCGGGGCTCGGCGGCGGCGCGTCAGGCATGTTCGGCTTTTTGGGCCCGGAGGCCGACGGTGACCATGTTGACCCGCGAGCGCGCCGGCACCTGCTCGTCCGGCAGCGCCGATAATCCTGCGCGGTCCATTCTCATAACAACCGCGTAGGCCTCGCATCCGAGCTCATCGCAGCCGATCATGACCCCAACCTCTCAGTCGCCAGCCTACTTCGCGAATTGTCAACCCGACCAGTCAGTAATAACCAGATTTAGTCTTCACTCATAGATCATTCGCGGGGCTGACAGGCGCGGCTCCCGCCCTCGGGCGTTGATCTTCGTGATGTTCGCTGGTGTTGTCGTCGAGGTGCGGTTCAGGCTACTGGCCCGACTGTCGCGTCAGGCGCTGCCCGCGCGTGGGGTCGATGGCGGGCCTCAAGCTGCGCGGTCGTACTGGGGTGTTGATGGCCAGGAGTTGGTAGCGCCACCCGTCGGCGTCCTCGAATAGGGACAGTTGCGCGCCGGGGTGGGGTTTCTCGCGGCGGCAGACGATGCGCAGGTCTTTTGGCCAGCTCGCCAACTGGTCGCCGTGGGGATGTTCGCGCAGCAGGGCGGTGAGCTCTACGACACCGGCTTTGTCGAGGCCCCGGGGCTGGCCGTGGCCGTCGAGGACGGCGCCCCAGGCGGATGCGGGTACCCGGCTGATGCGGCGCGTTCCCGGGCGCCGAGCTCTCAGCCGATGGAGTAATGCACCCTGCGTCACGGTGCGGCGTTGAGCGTGGTGATGTGCTCGACTAGGCCGTGGGAGGCGCCGGCACCGTCGAGGGTGATCAGCAGGTCGCGGCGATACCGGACGGGGATCTGCCTGATGGCTTCGTCGAGCATCTGGATGTGATCGGCGGTGGTGTTGGACCCGGCGCACCCCGGGCGCAGCGTCAGCGCCAACGATTCACCGGAGGATCGGGTCAGGGCGCACGTAGCGGTCGACCTGGCGGAACTTCTTTGCGGCGTTTCCGGTGCGGAAGTATTTTCTCCTACCGCACAGGATCGGGTTGAGATCGTCGATCACCGTCTCGATCCTGGTACCGGCGCGACGGCGACCGGTGCGGTCTCGGACCTTTCTCTCGAAGCCGCTTCATCGCCCGCTGCGAGGGCCACCGGTGCAGGTAGTAGCGGATCACCCGCTTCTGCTCCCACAGCCGCTCCGACATCCGGTAGGCTAGGCGGCTTCGTTCGGGGCCGGCGTCGGAACCGACGGCTTCGGACGACACCGAGGTCAGCGAGGGAGAAAACGGTATGGATCTCCTGACCAGGACCAATCTCGACTTGCTGTCCAGGCGTGACCAGGACGGTGAGCACGTATCGTTGTTCATGCCGACGCACCGGTTCGGGAGCGGCACCGAGGCCGACCCGATCCAGTGGAAGAACATCGTCACCGGCATGCAATCCGTGCTGATCGAGCGCGGGATGCGTCAGTCGGACATCGATGACCTCCTGGCGCCGGCGTGGTCGCTGCAGCGCGACACCCCCGCCTGGCAGTACATGAGTGACGGCTTGGCGATGTTCCTGCGCCCGGGGCAGGAGCAGACGTTCCGGGTTCCGGTCGACGTTCCTGCGGTCGCCACCGTCGGTGCACAGTTCGTCGTGGGCCCGCTGCTGCGGATCCTCACCGGTGACGAGCACTTCCTGCTGCTGGCGGTGAGCCAGCGCCGGCTTCGCCTGCTGGAGGGCAGCCGGCACAGGGTGGAGGAAGTCGTACTTCGCGATGTCCCGGCCGGCCTGCGGGATGTCGTCGCGCCACCGGAGGCGCGGTCGAACACGATGGCCCATTCCACGACTCCCGCCGGCCGTGGCGGTCCCGCGGTCTTCTACGGACACAGGGTGGCAGACGAGCATTACAAGACGAATGAGATCGAGCGTTTCCTGCGCCACGTAGCCGACGGGCTCGAGGGCTACCTTGCAGGCCAGGACCTGCCCATGGTGCTGGTGGGTCTGGATCGCCTGGTGTCCATCTACCGAGACGTCAGCCGCTACTCCCACATCGTGGACGACGCGGTGTCGACCAATCCCGACCAGCTCTCCGCCGAGGAACTGCACGCCGCCGCCTGGCCGGTGGTCGCGCAGCGGCTGCGTGCGGACAAGCAGCGCACGGTCGAGCGGTTCGAGGAACTGCACGGCACCGGCCGCGCGTCCACCGACCCGGTCAAGATCGAGAAGGCCGCCGGCGAAGGCCGGGTCGACACCCTGCTCCTCGCCGGCGGTCCATTGTGCTGGGAACAGGCCGCCACCGAGTCACCGGCGGTCGTGCAACTCGGCGCCGACGACGCCTTCGCGCACTGCGAGCTGGTGGACCGGGCCGCCGCGGACACGCTATCGCGCGGCGGGCACATCTACGCGTTCTCCGAGACACCGGTGCCAGGTGGCGGGGACGTCGCGGCAGTGTTCCGTTATTGAGGCGCGAGCGGGTGGCCCAGACCGACGTGCGGATGCGGCCGCCGCGGCCGGCAGTTGACGGGGGCACGTATGAGCACCGTGACCGCCACCGTGCCGGATCGGCGGTGGACGATGCGCTGGACGCCGCGCTGTGGGCCGCGGAACTCCAGGTGACCGACGTCGACCTTCCCGCCTGGCCCGCTGCCGACCGGGCGGCCGCCGCCGCCCGGACGCCGTGCGTCTCAGCGCCACGGCTGAGGAGCCGCCGTATGCCTCCGGGTCGGTACTGGCACATCGGGCTTATACCCGCAATCCCAGTCCATGGTCATGTGATCAGCATGAGAGCAGCAGCTTTTCATCTGGGGCGCATCGCGGGGGTCCGTGTCGGGGTCATCCCTAGTCAATGTGGATCATTGGCTACGCCCACCGAGGCGGACACCCCGCCAACTTGACATGATCGACCAGCCCACCACCGCATAGCGCACGCCCAACTCGCGGACAGTGAAGCGCTGCGGCCGCGAAGTCGTCAATTCAGCGGATTGCGCGGCGTCGTGGTCTTCAAGGCTCCGGGCGACGGCGTGGCGGGCACAGACTGGTTCGTGACCCCTACCAGCCGCTCCGCGGCCTCGGTGAACGCGACCACACCGCGTCGGGCGGGTAGCTTCCGCGTTCGCGCACACATTAGGCGCACTGACCGGCTACACCGCGATGACGGGGTTGGCGGTACTCCAATCAACCAACCGCCTTGCTATAACACCATACCTCCATGATCACCGCACGTGGGATAGAGCGTCCCCATGACCAACCGGACCCAACTCCTGACCCCTGACTGTGGCTATGCGCCAGAAGGCTCTTCTTTGGTGCACCGCATCCGGCCGCTATGGAATTTCCTTTAGCAATCGCTAGGCCGTATCGATTGAATGCCTTGCCCACAGGGAAGCCTCGTTGGCACCACTCTGTAGAAAGGACTCACGATGACGCTGCCCATGAGACGAGGCCGCTACCCCGCCCGCCGGTGGGACCCGCTGGCCGGATTGCCCGGATTCGATGACTTGTTCGATCAGATGAGCCGGATGCTGACCAGCGCGCTTCCCGACGTGGCAAGGATCAGCATCAACTCCTGGTCACCGCCGGTGGACATTCAGGAAACCGACGACGAGTACATGGTTGAGGCCGACCTGCCCGGGGTTCAGCCCGACGACGTCACGATCGACTTAGAAGGCAGAGAACTGCGCATCCTGGGACAGTACGGCGGAGCCGAGGAAGGCGAGGGTGAGCAGCAGCGAGTCCGTCGCAGCGGCCGCTTCGACTACCGGGTGACACTGCCCGGTGAGGTGAAAAGCGAGTCCTGCTCAGCCAACCTGGAGCACGGTGTGCTGCGGTTGCGCCTGCCCAAGGCTTCCTCGGGCGCCCGTCAGCGCATCCCCGTGCAAGCCGACACAGCACGCCAGGCCGATTCCGGGCCAGCCCTGAAGACTGGCACTGAGAGCACCGCCGCGGCGCGAACTAACACGCCCAGCACCGGACAGACCAGCACAGCGCCGACCGACACCGACAAGAGCGACGGGTGGACCGAGTAGGGCCGGTGACAACAGCCAGTTGATCACCAGCATGAGCAGCAATACCCACCAGAACCAGCCACCGGGCGGTCGTCGGCGGCCACCTTTGGCCGACGCCGGAGAGTCTTCGGGGCGTGCCCCTTCCACCCGCCACCGCTTAGCTTCGTCCTCACCCTGCACGGCGTTGCGGGACCGTAACCCCGCATTCTTCTGCAGGTTTGGCCGCGCGGGTGACAAACACTACTGCGTGAGGGGGCCTGGGGAGCCGGCGGGGTAGGTCCGGAGTGGTGTCCTGCCCGCATCCCAGGCCTTGAGGATGGGTTCGACGATAGCCCACGACTCCTCCACTTCGTCGTCTCGCACCGTGAACGTCGGGTCACCTTCGAGCACGTTGATGAGCAACCGTGCGTAGGCGGGAAGGCCGGGCGGCGCGAGGTCGAGAGCGAGCTGGGCGCGATCGAGGTGCAACGCATTCTGGCTGTTTGTGATGCTGATCTCGAGGGACATTTGATCGGGGACCAACGAGAGGGTGAGCACATTTGGCTCTGGCTGCTCCGCGCTTGAAAAAGCCAGGTGCGGAACCGGCTTGAAGTGGATACGAATTTCTTGGCGGTCGCGGTCGAGCGCCTTGCTGGTGCGCAGAAGGAAAGGGACGCCCGCCCAGCGCCAGTTCTCGACGCGCAGTTCGACGGCGGCAAACGTCTCGGTATTTCGCGTCGGATCGACGCCGTTCTCGTCACAATAGTCGGGCACGAGTCGACCGGAGATGGTTCCGGCGGTGTACCGCGCCCGCACGGTGCGCCTGACCACCTCGTGAGTCGAGAGGCGCCCGACAGCCCGAAGTACCTCGACCTTGCGGTCCCGCAGGTCCTGCTCGTCTAGTCGAGTGGGAGGTTCCATGGCCACGAGTGCGAGGAGTTGAAGCAGATGGTTCTGGACCATGTCGCGCAGGGCACCGGCATGGTCGTAGTATTCGGCGCGTCCTTCGAGGGCGAGCGTCTCGTCCCAGACGATCTCGACCTGATCGATGTGGTGGTTATTCCAAAGTGGCTCGAACATGCGGTTGGCGAAGCGCAGCGCAAGGATGTTCTGCACCGTCTGCATGCCAAGGAAGTGGTCGATGCGGAAGACCAGGTTCTCGGGAAACGCAGCGTGCAGCAGGTCGTTGAGCGCTCGGGCGGAAGCGAGGTCTTCGCCGAAGGGCTTCTCCACCACGATCCGGCTGTCGGGCGGGGTTGGCGCGGCGGCCAGCGCCTCGATCGTGGGTGGGAAGAGCGTGGGGGGCAGTGCCAGGTAGGCGACGATGGGTTCCGAGCCGATCGCGGTGGCGAGATCATTCGCGTTGCTGGCGTTGCCTCGTCGGTAGTGGAGCCGATCGAGGACGGCACGGACAGCGGAGGCCGGGGCGTTGGGAGCATGGCGAGCGAGTCGGGCGGTGGCCTCATGGCGGAATGAGCGCGTGTCGAAGTCACTGCGGGCGATGCCGACGATGCGGCCGACCGGAAGGCGATCCGCGGCGGCCAGCTCTACCAAGGCTGGCAGGAGATAGCGGCCGGTCAGGTCACCCGACGCCCCGAGGATCAGCAGGTCGCTCACCTGGTCCTCCGGGACAGGCGGGCCAGGTTGATGCCGCTTGAGATGACTCCGACATGGCTGAACGCTTGGGGGTAGTTGCCGAGGTATTGGCCCGTGGAGGGTTCGATCTCCTCGGGCAGCAACCCCAGCGGCCCGGCTCGGCTGCACAATGAGTGGTACAGCTCGAACGCCTCGTCCAGACGTGCCTGGTAGGCCAGGTTGTCGACCAGCCAGAAACTGCACAGCAGGAAGGCGCCCTCCTGGCCGGCGAGCCCGTCGGGCGACTCGTCGTAATGGTATCGGTAGAGCAGCCCGCCGCCGGCGTCGAGACGCCGCATGACGGCATCAGTGGTGGCGGCCATGTGAGGGTCGTTGGCTGACAGCACTCGTCGCAGGGGAAGCGCGAGGACGCTGGCATCGAGTCCGCCGGTGCCATCGATGTGCTCGGTGATCGACTTGACGGTGGGGTTCCATGCCTGGGTGAGGATGGTGTCGCGGATGTGATCTGCTTCGGCGTGCCAGCCGGAGGTGTCACCGGGTAGCCCGAGCCGTTCGGCCATCCGCGCTCCCCGGTCGAGCGCCACCTGACACATCGCGGCGGAGTAGGTGAAGGGCCGCCCAGCGCGGCGGACCTCCCAGATGCCCTGGTCGGGCGTGCGCCAATCGGTGCGCGCCGCCTCGATCAGCTCGACCAGGCGTGACCAGTAGGGTTCATCGATGCTGCCGCCGCCTGCCACCCACTGGTAGGCGCAGTCGAGGATCTCGCCGTAGGCGTCGTGTTGGCGCTGGTTGGCGGCGCCATTGCCCCACCGGACCGGGCGGGATCGGCGGTAGCCCTCCAGCTTCGGGTCTTCGCATTCCGGTGGCGGCTGGCGCCCGTCGAGATCGTAGAGCACCTGCGCCTGGCCGGCAGTCTCCACGGCGTCGAGCACCCAGCCCAAGAAGCGCTGCGCGTCGTGGTGCAGACCGATGCGTCGTAGGGCGTATACCGAGAACGCGGCATCCCGGACCCAGGTGTAGCGGTAGTCCCAGTTGCGGTGTCCGGCTATCGTCTCGGGCAGCGACGAGGTGGGTGCGGCCAAGATGGCCCCACCGGCGAAGTGGTCGAGCAGCTTCAGCGTAATCGCCGAGCGTCGGACCAACCCTGTCTCCGGGCCCTCGTAGTCGACACCGCGCATCCACTGGCGCCACGCGGCGAGGGTCTGTTCGATGAGCGCCGGAGCATCGGCACTGCTGGCCCGGCCGTACGGACCCCAGTGCAGCACCACATGGAACTGGTCGCCCTGTTTCAGCTGGATCTCGGTTCGGGTCCCTCGGAGTTCCGCGCTGGCGCTGAGGTGCAGGTCCAGATCCGGGCGATCGGCCATCTGCAGCTGCCAGCCGCCACGACGGCGGCGCCACTGGGCGCCACCGCGCGGGGCGACATCGACGACCAGCCGAACCTCGCCGTCAAGGACCACCGCGTGACGCAAAAGCTCCTGGCGCGCCGCCGACCCGTCCTCGGTGAGATCAGCGCCCCGGTGCAAGGTGAGCGCGTCGGTGATCCGTACCAGCCCGGTTGCGCTACGCAGCTCAGTGACGAGCACACCGCTATCAAGCTCATAGCGTTGCCGTGCTTCGACAATCGCCTCCGGGGCCAACCGAAAGGCCCCGCCTTGGGTGGTGTCGAGGAGCGAGCAGAACACGGCCGGCGAGTCGAACCGGGGTAGGCACAACCAGCACACCGTGCCGTCTCGCGCCACCAGTGCAGCCGTCTCGCCGTCACCGATCAGCCCATGGTCCTCGATCGGAAGGTAGCCACCATCCTGTCGGACCAAAGGAGCGAACTTGGCAACCAAGTGGGGATCGCCTCCACCGGCCATAGCTCACGTCGCCCCGATCACTCGAAACCGCTTCAACGGTGTGGCCAGCCTGCCCGCCTTGCCGGGTTCCACCATGACAGGCCCACCCCCAGTGGCTACTCAGTGCAGGAGGAATCATAGAGGTTCGCAAGCGCATCGAGCGTCGGCTGTGCCAGAACGTCTGCCATATCGTCCGCGACCACGAGGACAACCAGGCGCTTTCGCCTGTCACCGTGTCGTCGTCAGGCACGTCGAACTGGACATCAATACGCTAGAGACGCGTGACCGGCGTTCCATGTCTATACATGAGGGAGCGTCCTCATGTCCGTACACAGTTTCGGCGCCCGCGATACCCTCACCGTCGCCGGCACCTCCTACACGATCTACCGTCTCGATCGGCTCGACAATGTTGACCGCCTACCCTTCGGACTGAAGGTCCTGGCTGAGAACGTGCTGCGGCATTGACCTCGCAACGGCTTGTCGACCCAGGGTTGCGGTGAGGCGCCTTGCGGCCCGGTGATCGCCATAGGTTTGGCTCCGCCGGTTCGTCCCGCTGTCCGGAAGAGCGGAGCTGGGACACTGACGGCAACCGTCGTCGGCTCCGGTGAGCTGTGTACCGAGGTCGCGGGGCCGAGCCTGCAAAGGCGGGGAGTCACGGCGTGTCCCACCGCCTGGCTCGCTCCCGCGACTGATAGATCGAGTTTCGACAACCCCAGCCTGCACCACAGATCAGCCATGGGTATCTAATGCTGTTCGTCGTCGACGTGAGGGAGTGTCGCGTGCTGTTGACGTTGCACGAACGCGAGCGGTTGATGATTTACACGGCGGCGAAGCTCGCCGTCGAACGCAGAGACCGCGGCGTCAAGCTCAACCTGCCGGAAGCCACCGCGCTGATCACCTCCTTCCTGCTCGAGGGCGCCCGGGACGGCCGCACGGTCGCCGACCTAATGGACGCCGGCCGCGACGTGCTCCGCCGCGACGAGGTGATGGAGGGGGTGCCGGAGATGCTGGGGCAGCTGCAGGTCGAAGCGACGTTCCCGGACGGCACCAAGCTGATCACCGTCACGGCGCCGATCTCATGACCCGTCGCGGCGAGCACCCCAGCGACGACCCCGGCGGCCGCGAGCGGGCTCACCGGCTGGAGGCGGACCGGCACCCCAGCAGCGGGCCCGGCGGGCCAAGCCTGCCGCGCCGCTGCGGCACTGGTGAGCGCCAAGCGGAGCGCCGGCACTACACCGGCGAGCAGCCGCATGTCGACGAGCCGCTGATCCCCGGCGAGGTGGTCTACGGCGACGACCCGGTAGTGATCAACGCCGGCAAGGAAGTGATCACGCTGCGGGTCGAGAACACCGCAGACCGCCCGGTCCAAGTGGGGTCGCACTACCACTTCGCGGAGGTCAATCCCGCGTTGGAGTTCGACCGCAAGGCGGCCTGGGGGCGGCGGCTGAACGTGCTCTCCGGCGGGTCGATGCGCTTCGAGCCTGGCGCCGCCGAGCAGGTGGAGCTGATCCCAATCGCTGGGCAGCGGATCGTGGCCGGGCTGCGTGGCGAGTGCGGAGGCAAGCTCGATGACTGAGATCAATCGGCAGGAGTACAACTCCGCGTTCGGCCCGACCACGGGCGACCGGATCCGCCTGGCGGACACTAACCTGTTCATCGAGGTCACCGAGGACCATTGCGTCGGTGGGGACGAAGCCGTGTTCGGCGGCGGCAAGTCGGTGCGGGAATCGATGGGTCAGTCCCGGGCCACCCGTGCGGAGGGCACCCCCGACCTGGTCATCACCGGTGCGGTGGTGCTGGACCACTGGGGGGTTATCAAGGCTGA
Organism: Pseudonocardiaceae bacterium; assembly: GCA_035606945.1. GTDB lineage: Bacteria > Actinomycetota > Actinomycetes > Mycobacteriales > Pseudonocardiaceae. The sequence goes on along the minus strand of DATNDR010000121.1, from coordinate 8,677 downwards.
CGTCGGGATCCGGGATGGGCGGATCGTGGCGTTGGGCAAGGCCGGCAACCCCGAGACCATGGACGGAGTCCACCCGGACTTGGTGATCGGGCCGTCCACCGAGGTCGCCGCGGGCAACGGTCTGATCCTGACGGCTGGCACGGTGGACACGCATGTGCACTTCATCGGTCCGGACGCGCTTGAGGAGGCCCTGGCCGCCGGCACAACCACCGTGGTCGGCGGTGGCACCGGCCCGACCGAGGGATCCAAGGCCACCCTGGCCACTCCCGGCTCGTGGTGGACGCAGCGGATGCTCGAGGCCTTTGAGCCCTGGCCGGTCAATGTGCTGTTCCTCGCCCGCGGCAACACCGTGTCCCACGACGCGCTGTGGGAGCAGCTGCGCGGTGGCGCCGGCGGGTTCAAGGTCCACGAGGACTGGGGCGCCACTCCGGCCGCCGTCGACGCCGCACTCGCCGTCGCCGATGAGTCCGGCGTGCAAGTCGCGATCCACAGCGACACCCTCAACGAAGCCGGCTTTGTGGAGGACTTGCTCGCTGCGGTGCGCGGCCGGACCTTCCACGCTTACCACACCGAGGGCGCCGGCGGCGGGCACGCCCCGGACATCATCCGGATCGCCAGCGAGCCCTACGTGCTGCCGGCATCGACCAACCCGACTCGGCCGTTCACCCGCAACACCATCGCCGAGCACCTGGACATGGTGATGGTCGCGCACCACCTCAACCCGCAGGTTCCCAACGATCTCGCGTTTGCCGAGAGCCGGGTGCGTGCCGGCACGATCGCCGCCGAGGACGTGCTGCACGACCTCGGCGCGCTGTCGATCATGTCCTCGGACGCCCAGGCGATGGGCCGGGTGGGCGAGGTCGTGATCCGGACCTGGCAGACCGCCCACCAGATGAAGCTGCTGCGCGGCGCGCTCCCCGGCGACGGGCGGGCCGATAATCACCGGGCCCGACGCTATGTCGCCAAGTACACGATCTGCCCGGCCATCGCGCACGGGCTGGAGCGCGAGATCGGCTCGGTCGAGCCGGGCAAGATGGCCGACCTGGTGCTGTGGCAGCCAGCGCTGTTCGGCATCCGGCCCACCATGGTGCTCAAGGGCGGCATGGCCGCCATGGCGGCTCTCGGCGACCCTAACGCCTCCGTGCCCACTCCGCATCCGGTGCTGCCTCGGCTCGGGTTCAACGCCAAGAGCCCCACCGCCGCCACCACCAGCGTCGCGTTCGTCGCCCCCGCCGCCATCGAGGACGGTCTGGCCGACCGGCTTGCGATCGGGCGCAAGCTCGTCGCCGTAGAGAACGTCCGCAGGCGCAGCAAGCAGGATCTACCCGAGAACATCGCGATGCCTCGCATCGAGGTCGACCCGGATACCTACAGCGTGCGGGTCGACGGCGAGCTGATCGAGCACGACCCCGCCACCGAGCTGCCCATGGCGCAGCGCTATTTCCTGTTCTGATCATGCACGACGGGTCCGCCGCGCTGCTGCTGCTCGCCGACGGCCGGTTCCCGGCCGGCGGGCATGCCCACTCTGGCGGGCTGGAGGTGACCGTGGCCGCCGGTCGGGTTGCCGACGTGGCCACGTTGGAAGAGTTCCTCCGCGGCCGGGCCACCACCACCGGGGCGGTGTCGGCCGCGTTCGCTGCCGCCGCCTGCGACGCCCTGACTTCCTGCGATACCGGCCGCTTCCAGGTCCTCGACGCCGAGCTCGACGCCCGGCTGCCGTCCCCGGCGCTACGGGCCGCGTCCCGCAAGCTGGGACGCCAGCTGCTGCGCGCCGTGCGCGTCATCCGGCCTTATCCCCGCCTCGACGACCTCAGCTCCGGTCCGCACCAGCCTGTCGTGTTCGGCGCCGCGTGTGCCGCGTTCGGTCTGAGTCCGTGGGCGGCGGCGCTGGCCGCCGTCCACGACGCGGTGGCCGGATCGGCTACCGCCGCGGTACGGCTGCTTGGCCTGGACCCGTTCGCCACCCACGCTGCGCTCGCCCGGCTCGGGCCGCTGCTTGACCAGGTCGCTGACCACGCGGCTCAGCACGCCCGAACCGAGCCCGCCGAGCTGCCCGCCTTCAGCGCCCCGCTGCTTGACGTCGCCGCCGAACACCACGCCGCCTGGGAGGTGCGTTTGTTTGCGTCCTAACCAACCCCACGGCCACGAGCACTCCCATGATCGCGGGCCGGATCACGAGCACCCGCATCCGCACAGCGATACCGCCGCCTCGCTGCCACGCACGCCGGGCAGGCCGCTACGCATCGGGATCGGTGGCCCCGTCGGCTCCGGCAAGACTGCGCTGGTCGCCGCGTTGTGCCGCACCCTCGGTGGTCAACTGGAGCTTGCCGTGGTGACCAACGACATTTACACCACCGAGGACGCCGACTTCCTGCTGCGCAACGGTGTCCTGCCCGCGGATCGGGTACGCGCCGTGGAGACCGGCTGCTGCCCGCACACCGCCATCCGCGATGACATCTCCGCGAATCTGGAGGCCGTCGAGGACCTCGAGACCACCCTGCCCACCCTGGATTTGCTGCTCGTTGAGAGCGGTGGGGACAACCTCACCGCGACTTTCAGCCGCGGCCTGGTCCACCGCCAGATCTACGTCCTCGACGTCGCTGGCGGCGACAAGGTGCCCCGCAAAGGCGGACCGGGAGTGACCCGCGCCGACCTCCTCGTGATCAACAAAACCGATCTGGCCGACCGCGTCGGCGCGGACCTGGCAGTGATGGACCGCGACGCCCGCGCCCAGCGCGGCGAGCTGCCCACCTGTTTCCTGTCCCTGGTCGACGATCCCGCCGCCACCCCGGTCGCCGGCTGGGTCCGCGGCTGCCTTGCACCTCTGTCGATCTGATGCGCGCCCGCGCCCGCCTGGCCACCGAGCATTGCGCCCGCACCGGCGGGCGCGGGCGCAGCCACGTCACCGTACTGCGCTCACAGCCTCCCCTGATGCTCCGGCTCACCATGCCCAGCGGGCCCGAACCGTGGACCGCGGATGCCTCGGAGCCCGCCCGGGTCTGCCTGGCCGCCGGTGCGGCCGGACCGATCGGCGGCGACCAACTCGCCCTGCACGTCAACGTCGGCCCGGGCAGCACGCTGATACTGGGCGAGGTCTCGGCCACCCTGCTGCTCCCCGGACCGCACGGCGCGCAGTCCCGGACCCAGGTCTGGGTGCATGTCGGCGCCGGCGCCACCCTGATCTGGCTCCCCAAACTGGTGATCGCCGCGCACGGCTGCCACCACGCCACCGACGTCCGCGTCGACCTCGACCCCGACGCCCGGCTGCTGCTGCGCGAGGAGCTGCTGCTGGGCCGCCACCACGAACAACCCGGCAACCTGCACCAACGGCTACGGGTCCGCCGCGGCGGGCACCCGCTGCTGCACCAACACCTGGCCATCGGCCCCGACGCCGCAGGCTGGGACGGCCCGGCCGTGACCGGAGGCCACCGGGCGCTGGGATCGATCCTGGTCGTCGACCCCGCCTGGACCCACGCCAGCCCAGCCGCCACCGCGCTCGACGACGACACCGCCCTGCTGCCCCTCAACGGGCCCGCGGTCCTGATCAGCGCGCTGACCGCCGACAGCCTCACGCTGCGCCGCCGCCTCGACACCGGCCTGCATGCCCTGGGCGCACTGTAGCGGGCAGCAGTGGCGCCAGGTTTCGCCACGGGCTGCGGCACCGTGGCCGGGGAGGGCCACCGCGGACCGGCTCGTCGTGATCGGGAACGGCGCATCGCTGCGGACCGGGCCTGTCCCGCCTGCTCGCCGTTACCGGCCGGGTCGTGGGGGCGCTGGACTCCCGCGACGCGACGGCGGGTGCGCAGGCATCAGGGCCGAGGCTGCCATCGGAGGGTTGCGGTCGTCTGCTGGTAGGGCTGCGGGGACGGGTAGCGCAGCAGCTCGATGGTCATTCCCCACGGCGCGCGGCAGTAGACGAACTCGTTGCCGGAGCCCGCGCTGCGGACCGGGCAGCGGCGCGAGCTGGTCCAGCTGCTCGCCACCGGCTGCCTGACACGCCCGGCGACCGCCGTCGGATCCCTCGACGTAGAGCGCGAGATGCTGCAGGCACAGATCGCACGGGCGCGCCGGTGGGCGTTGCTCGGTTCCGTCGAACTCGAACAGCTCCAGGTCGGGACCGTCGGCGAGGCGCAGATCCGCATCCGGCTCTCACGGGTGCCCGCGGGCATACCCATGCGCTGCTCCAAGGCCGGGCCCGAGTTGGGTTCCGCGTTGGCCGGCAGGGTGTCGTAGAGCACGACCGCGTCCAGCGCATCAACGAAGAACGCGCTCGCGGCACCCCGCATCGGGCTGCGCTGGTCGCTGTCATCGGCTGCCGGTTAAGCTGGCGCGGACCGCGTCTGCTGCATGGCGGGCGTGCTATGGGAGCGTTTTGCTCACCGGCTCGTCGGCGGCGACTGGGCCGGCCGGGGGTCGATCACCTGGTGCGGCAGACCACCTCCCGGCCTCGGCTCGAGGCGACGGGTATGGGCGGGCTTCGAGCGGGTAGGGGTCTGGTCATGGCCATGGTGCTGGTGTGCGGCAACATCTTCGACGGGCAGGCGGAGGCGGAGGCGGGACCGGGCGAGGTCCTGGTCGACGGTGACCGGATCGTCGAGGTCGCCGCATCGGTGGGCCGCCCGGCCGGCGCCGCGGTGGTGGATTTGACCGCGCGGACCATGATGCCCGGGTTCATCGACAGCCACGTGCATCTGACGATGGACAGCTCGGCCATCTGCACCCAGACGCTGGCGTCCGCGGCGGCTAAGGCGTTGACCGGGCTGGGCCTGGCCCAGGCCTATCTGGCGCGGGGTTCACCACGCTGCGCGACCTGGGCACCATGGACCTGGGCTGGCCGACGGTGGACCTGCGCAACGCGATCAACGCCGGGCTCGTGCCCGGGCCGAGGTTGATCGTGGCCGGGCACCTGATCGGACCGACCGGCAGCCACGCCAATGTCGGCGGCATGTACCCACCGCGCTGGGCGCTGCACGTCTGCGACCCGGCACCCGGGCCCGCGCAGATCCGGGCCCGGGTGCGCACCGAACACAAATACGGCAGCGACTGGATCAAAACCGCCAACGCCGGCGGCTACTACAGCGCAGGGGACGACCCTGCCCCGATGACCTGGTTCGACGACGAAATCGCCACGCTGGTCGACACAGCCACCCAGCTGGGGCTGCCGGTCGCGGTGCACACCGGCGCCGCGCAAGCCTGCACCCAGGCCATCCGCGCCGGGGTGCGCAGCCTGGAGCACGCCTACCTGATCGACCAGCAGGCCCTCGCGCTGGCCGAACAGGCCGGCATCTACATCGTCCCGACGATGCAGATGACCCGAGAGGACCTCGCACAACTGCAACAGGGGACGCTGCCCGCGCAAGCGGTGGGCAAGTTCCGCCGCGACCACGAGCTGATCCAGGGCGCCCAGCGACGCATCGCCGCCAGCACCGTCAAGATCGCCTTCGGTACCGACTGCGGGATGTTCCCGTTCAGCCACGGCGTGGGCGAGTTCCAGGCCATGACCGCGGCCGAGATGAGCCCGGCCCGGGCACTGCGCGCCGCCACGAGCGTGGCCGCCGAACTGCTCGGCCGCGACGATCTCGGAGTGCTTGAGCCAGGCCGATCTGCCGATCTGGTCGCGATGCCCGGCGACCCCACCGCCGACATCACCGCGACGGCGCGGGTGGACTTCGTGATGGCTCGAGGCCGCATCCACCACCACCCGGGTCGCTTTGAACAGAGATGCGTCAGGACGGGTAGGCACGCCACGTGAACGCTGAACCGCCGCTGCTGCTCGCGCTGGATCTGACCGGCACCTTCGCGTTCGGGCTCAACGGCGCGCTGACCGCGGTGCATGCCGCCCGGCTCGACATCGTCGGCGTGGTCACCCTCGCCATGATCACCGCGTTGGGTGGCGGCATCATCCGCGACGTCTTGATCGACTCGCTGCCGCCCGCCACGTTCAGCGACTGGCGCTACCTGGCGGTCGCGGCGGCGGGTGGCCTGGTCGCGTTCGCGCTGGGCCAGCGGCTGGACCGGCTGGCCGGACCGATCACCGTGCTGGACGCCGTCGGGTTAAGCCTGTTCGCGGTTACCGGGGCGAGCAAGGCGCTGGGCTTCGGGCTCGGCGTCGGGCAGGCCATCATCCTCGGTGCGATCACGGCCGTGGGTGGCGGCACGCTGCGCGACGTGCTCATCCGGCAGATCCCCACGGTGCTGCGCAGCGAGTTGTACGCCATCCCCGCCCTGATCGGCGCCGCGGTCACGGCCGCCACCAGCCGCACCGGTGTCTATGGAATCCCCGCCGCGATCGCAGCCGCCGCCCTGTGCTTCGTCGTCCGGCTGGTGGGCGTCCACTTCGGTCTCAACGCACCGGGCCCACCGGGCGCGCGCGGCGACCCCGGTTCTCCGGACGGGCAGTAAGTCAGCGGGCGAGCCAGGCCAAGGCGGCCACGACCAGGGCTTGGGTGCCGGTGTCGAGGGTGGGCTGGATGACCGGGGCGAAGTTGGCGGAGTGGTTCACGGGGATGTCCTGCGCCACCCGGCCAGCGGCCTCGGCCCTGCGGTAGGTCTGCCCGTCGATGCCACCGATGCCCCAGTAGGTGTACGGGACGCCCAGGGCGGTCGGGATGTCGCTGAAATCCTCGCTGGCGGTCTGCTGGCCCATCGGCCCGGCTCGGTCGCCGAAAAACTCGCCGAACGCGGCGGCCACCCGGTCGGTGGTTGCAGGGTCGTTATCGGTCAGAGGGAAGCGGTCGAACAGCTCGAACTCCGGGTCTTTCGAGCAGCCCGACGCCTGACACTCCGCGGTGACGATACGGCGCACCGCGTCCAGAATCGCGCTTCTGGTCTGCTCGCTGTAGGTGCGGATGTTGAGTTGCAGCACAGCGTGGTCGGGAATGACGTTGCTCTTCATGCCGGCCTGAATGCTGCCGACCGTCAGCACCGCGGTCTGCGCCGGCGGGATCTCGCGGGAGACGATGGTCTGCAACCGGACCACGATCATCGCGGCGAGTACCACAGGGTCGACGGCCGCCTGCGGCATCGAGCCATGGGCGCCACGCCCGTGCACGGTGACCCGCATACTGTCGGCGGCGGAGAGCACCGGGCCGGCGTGGGTGCCGACGTGTCCGGCCGGTGCCGGCAGCACATGTTGGGCCAGCGCCACGTCCGGGGTCGGGATCAGTCCCGCCAGGCCGTCGTCAAGCATGCCCCGGGCGCCGTCGCCGGTCTCCTCCGCAGGTTGGAACAGCGCCACCACCGTGCCGCTCCACCGGGCGGTCCCCTCGGCAAGCAGCTGGGCGGCGCCAAGCAGGCAGGTGACGTGCACATCGTGTCCGCAGGCGTGCGCCACCGGTACTTGGTTCCCGCTCGCATCGGGGGTCGCAACGGTGCTGGCATACGGCAGGTCGGTCGCCTCGCGCACCGGCAGGGCGTCCATGTCCGCCCGCAGCAGCACCGTCGGGCCATCCCCACTACCCAGCACCCCGACCACACCTGTGCCACCGACACCCCGGTGCACCCGGTAGCCGGCCTGGCCCAGACGCTCGCCGACCTTCGCGGCGGTCCGCCGCTCCTGGTGGGATAGCTCCGGGTGCCGATGCAAGTCCCGGTAGAAATCCTCCTGCCACCCCCGCACGGCGCCCAGGCCAGCCAGCACAGATAACACAGGCGACGCGACGGTCATGGTCTCCTCCTCGCAGCGGCGGATGTTAAGGGATTTCCCGCAGGCGTCCCCCCTTAAAGATGCTGCCAACTCCGCGACCCGAGCAGGACATCGAGCACGCCCGGTGGAAGACCGACGTCGACCCGGACCCCGTGGCCAGCACGCCCGTGCCCCAGTCAGTGCTGCACTGGTGCATAAGCAGGCCGCCGCGAGCGAGTTAAGTCCACCGCGCTGATCCACCCCTCGATCGACGACCGTCACGCGGACAGCCCCGAGACCCGGCCCTGATCCCCACACCGGCCGCTCAACAGGCAAACGTCCGAACGCTGATCATTGCCAAAAGTAAGTGATCGGCGTTCGGACTGGTAGATGGCGGTACCGGTGGGATTTGAACCCACGGAGGGCGTGAACCCTCACGCGCTTTCGAGGTCCGCGATGCACTGACCAGCGGTGATCGCCGGAGTGCTATTCGCACGTGGCACGGCTAGCGCGGCCGCCTGCGGCCGCCGCCGACAAGGGGTGAACCACCAGAAATGCAACCACCGGGCGTCGCGGTTCTTTGGGAGATCAAGCGCGGCTCGCGCACCTGCCGGCTCGGCTTTGCCTTGGCCGTTCCCGACGGTCCACTTGAACGGATGGCGGCAACCAGGGCCGCCGGGCTGGCGGTTTAGGTGGGATCGATGGCCTCGGCCGATCCCGAGCCCAACGTTACGACCCCACGGCCGCGTCCAGGGTCACCTTCGACGACCCCCACCGGGCACCCGTCGTCGAGCAAATCTACACCTGGCGCATCGACGAAAAACTCGGCTACCGCGCCATCGCCGACCGGCTCAACCACGACCCCGACCGCTACCCCCCACCCCTGCCACCCGACCCCGCGCGCGCCATCGTGGCAACTCTGCGACGCCTTCGCCCTCCACATCACCTACAACAAACACACCCACCACGCCGACTTCAACATCGACATCGCCGCCCACACCATCCCAAGAATCCAACAACTAGCCACACCCGCAAACACCGAAACAACAACCA
>DATNDR010000101.1:0-15895 GCA_035606945.1 Pseudonocardiaceae bacterium | reverse complement strand
CAGCACTGGCGACCTCATTGATCGCCGCCAATACCCGCGCCTCCCGGTCCACAGCTGCCACCGCTCCCTCATCAACCGGCCTCGCCCACCCCGTCCGACGCTAGGCCCCAGTCATACCGGTGACGACGACCCGCGGTTGCGCTCTTGTGAGTGCCCGGGCTCAAAGCTACCGACACATGAGATCCGCGGGCGCCATACCCTCTCGGCACCTGAGCCTACTCGGTGGCTTGACGACGAATATCAGCAAGTGCCTAAGGGAACGAGGTTTTCGGCACCCGACACGTTGAACTGCTGCGCGGAGCGATTTGCGTAACAACGAGGTCGGGGCTTCCATGCGATGGGAATCGTTGGCGATGATGGTATTTCCGATCTGTATAGAATGGTTCTCGCGGTGGGTGAAGCTCAGGTCAATCCTGCTGTCCGCCATCGAGCATGATGTTCGTATACGCCGCCGCCGGGCCGCATCCGACCTGGCACACCATCGTTACCAACTAGTGGTCGTATCGGTACGGGATGGTTAAGGGGAGCTAGTGAACGTAAAGAACGTTTTGATCGCGATAGGTATCATCGCGGCCGCGTTGTTGTTATTGCCCGTGGGCAGATGGCATCGCCGCATGATGCGGGGCCTAACGGTCAAGCTACGTCACGGGCCCCTTTCCCTTGCGAGTCTGACCACTCGATCGAGTGCACGTGGGAACAATACCAGCAAATAGCCAACGAGAACTGCGCCAAAGACCGTGCCCAAGGCGGACGGTGCGACATAGTTACCAACGGTCAATCACCGCATGCAGTGCATATTCCCTCGGAGAGTGGCCGCGCGGAGATGGGTCGAAAGCTCGACGATACCGCCAGACGTCTTTGCGGCAATCTTGCTAACGCCGGATACGGATGCCACGTTAGCCGCAGCTGATCTAGACACTCCAGTTTCCATGCTCACCCGAGTAAATCGTAACTTTTACCAGTAGCATGGCCCACTGACCAGTCATGCACTGCGGCCAGTGCGCTGCTCGCCGCCCTGTTCAACGGGAAACCAGACCGATTTACCGGTGAGCACGTGGCCCGGTCTTCGGGGATCTTGGTCGATGGAGCACATTCTCCATGGCCAAGCGCCACAGCAGAGCCGGTGAGCATGTCCCGTGTACAGTGTTGCCGATATTAGCGCGCCCGCGACGATGCATTCTCCGCCCGCTACATGGCTGTTGGTTGCCGTGTGGTCGGTGGTTGCGGCGGGCTACTTTTTCAGTGCCGCCGCAACCCGACCTCGATTATTGATCACCAACTACGCGGCTGCGTGCGCTTGGTCGAACGCCTGCCGGATTGACGCCGGGATCCTGCCCCGCTCGCTGACGTTGTGGCCGTGCTGGCGAGCCCACTCCCGCACCGCTCGGGTCTGCTCACGGGACTGCCCACCGCTACCATGTCCGGCGCTGCGAGCACGAGATCCGCTGCCGCCCTTGACCTTCCGGGCGCTTTCGATGAATCCACCGATAGCAGACTTGAACTCCGCAATATGCTGCGCGGACAGATCGATCTCGTAAGAGACTCCATCGACAGCGAACGATAACGTCCGCTCGGCTAGTGAACCATCAATGTCGTCGACGAACTCACGGATAACTTTCTGCGCCATGCAAGTTCCTCCTGGGGGAACAAACTAAAGCTAGTCGCCGCATGCGACTGGACCGCCTTTATCCTCCTGTTCTATCACAACACCTACCCCGGATGTTCATCGACCTCCGTTGTGAGCTGCGTGGTACCCCACGGTAGCTACCCACGACATGTGTGACGTCCGCTCAGGGAAAGCGCGGTCACTGGCCGCGGGGCCCGGTCTGGCAGCGAGTTCGCCGACCGTGTCGACGGTGGTGGCCGCGACCACGATGGGGTTACTTCACACCCCATGCGGCTATCAGTTCGCAGCTGTTCTGGAAACCCTCGGCCCTCGGAGCGGGCCAACTCGGTACTGATCTCCCGCCAGAGCTGCTCCGTCGGTATCCGAGCGGCGCTGCCGGCGTTGAACCCTGTGGCATCGCGGTTGGGTCTCACGTCGACACCGACACAAGCCGGTGTACACGAGGTAGGCAGCAGTGGGTTGATGCACAAGTCGAGGGGGATCTGAAGTGACTTTCTTATCGGAAATTAGTGGGATTAAGTTGTTGTCGAATGGTCAAGTCTAACGCACGCGCGGTGTTCTTAGTAGGCAAACGGCAGAATGAGGGCTATTGGTGGGTCAACAGGCGGCGTCGAGAAGGAGCACGTCAACGAATAGTGCAGGCACGTCAACGCAGGAGCGACTTCACGATATAGATCCTACCGTGGCGCATTCTGCCCGGTTCTGGAACTACCTGTTGGGCGGCAAGGACAATTATGCGATCGATCGCGAGGTGGCAAATCAGGTCCTTGCTGTTATCCCGAGCCTGCGAGACACGGTCCGCGCCGAGCGCAGGTTTTTAATCCGTGCCGTACACTACCTAGCAGGGGTAGGGATTCGCCAGTTTTTGGACATCGGCACTGGTCTGCCAACTGCCAACAACACTCACGAAGTGGCCCAAACCACCTCACCGGAGTCTCGGGTCGTCTATGTAGACAATGACCCACTGATCATGGCTCACGCGCGCGCGCTACTCACCACGACGCCCGAAGGCGCCACTAGCTATATTCACGCCGACATTCGCGAACCAGGTGTCATTTTGCACGAAGCTGCCCGGACGCTGGACTTTACCCAACCTGTGGGACTTATACTCCTCGGGATCCTCAACTTTATCACAAATACCGATGAGGTCCACGAGATTGTCAACCGACTAGTAGCAGCTGTACCGTCAGGCAGTTATCTGGTGATATCCCATCCCACCGCTGAGATTGACGGTGACGCGATGACCGAGGCCATGCGACTGTGGAATGACAGCGGTGCAGCGCCGATTGTGGCCCGTAGCTCCGGACAACTCGTTCGTTTTTTCGACGGTTTGGAACTGTTGGAGCCTGGTGTGGTCTCGTGTTCGCTGTGGCGACCCGATCCATCCGAAGTCGGTGTTCCCAAGCCGGTATTTCATTTCAGCGGCATCGGAAAAAAGTGATCATGCCGGCTGGTGCCTGCGCCGGTGGCCGGATGAGAATCGGTCCACCTGGCATTGCTGCCGCTCTAGAGTCAGGCGCCCTTGGGGACTAGTTCAGTAGAAGGATAGGGATGGCGTGGGCGGACCGTGGGCAAGTCAGGATCCGGTCGCTGAGCGAACTTCACGGCCACAGGGCCCGACGGCGCTGCGGATCGTGTTGGGAACTCAGCTACGTCGACTTCGGGAAGCGCGGGGACTCACGGCCGCCGCAGCCGGTCACGCGATCCGGGCCTCTCACGCCAAGATCAGCCGTATGGAACTTGGGCGGGTCAGCTTCAAACACCGTGACGTGGCCGATCTGCTCACGCTCTACGGCGTGACCGACGCCGACGAACGGCAAGCGTTTCTGGCGCTGCTCCAGCGGGCCAACGTGCCCGGTTGGTGGCACCAGTACAGCGACCTCGTGCCGAGCTGGTTTGAAACCTACCTCGGTCTGGAGCAGGCGAGTTCCGTCATTCGAACCTACCAACCCCACACTGTGCCCGAGTTGCTGCAAAGTCGCGACGTTGCCCGCGCACTTATCCAGCTCAACCATCCGAATGCCTCCGCAGACGATATTGACCGCCGAGTCACGCTGCGGTTGACTCGGCAACAAGTCCTCATTCAACCGGCGGCACCGAACTTGTGGGCGGTCATCGACGAGAGTGCACTATGGCGCTCGGATCGGCGCTCGGCGATGCGAGCACAAATCCAACACCTGATCGAGATGACCAAGCTTCCCAACATCACACTCCAAGTACTACCAATCCGCTCGAGCACCTACGCGGCAGTGGAAGGCCCCTTCACGATCCTCCGGTTCTCCGAACCCGACCTGCCCGATATTGTCTACCTTGAACACCTCACCAGCGCGTTGTATCTCGATAAGATCCAGGATGTGGAACATTACTTGCTGGCCATGGACCGGTTGTGCATCCAAGCCCAACCACCCGCCCAGGCAAGCACATTTCTCCGAAACACCCTCGACAAGTTTTAAGACAATGAGGAGCTGTCGTCAACTCCTCTGCCACGCGGTGCTGGTGTCGACCAGTTTTATGTCGATCTTTGTCTACTATCGTCGTCACATCGGAGGGTCGGCGGGACTACTCGAAAGCCGTGCAAACGACCGCCCGGCTCTGCCTGGGCATCGACGGCACGCTCGTCGTAAAGTTCGGGACACCGGAGCTGATGACTGGCTGTAGGCAGGCCCTGCCGTCACGGCGTAGGCCCGCAGGGTGTAGGACTTGACCGGTCCGCCGTGGATCGCCGGGCCGGGCGCCCGGCGTCTGGCCCTTACGGCTCAACTGCGTGGTGACCACGGTGGTCCCAGCAGACCCGGCGCAACAGCAACAACGTCGTCTCGTATCCGCGGAGAGGCCGTTGTGTTCCTGGCCTGGATTATTTCCCACTCGCCGCTGGCCAAGCCTGCCTCTCCAAGTCTTGACCAGCGGATTCCGCATCACATCATGAACCGACCAGCTCCGCAACAAGACCCGCCGCACCAAGGCGGCTCCGCGCACCGCTTGGTCCGCTGAGTTCTCTACCCACTCTGCGAGCCAGATGAGTGAACCCGCTGGCATATCGCTCCGACCGGAGATCGAAAAAAGGGATTCCAGGGTTCGGTGATCGACTGGCCACCCACCACCCGCCAGAGTGGACATCGCCGGCAAGCTGCCTCCAGAGGCATATCACCCAGGCAGAGCACCCCTTACCTGCGGTGCACCCGCGCCGCACCTCACCGGCGGCAGCCCTCCCACCTCCGCAACCGGCTACCCCTGGGGTACGTCCAGCCCGTCGAGGTCCGCGCCCGTGAGCAGACGACCGGCCCCCTGAGCAGAGCATTGGCCAGATGCCGGCTCAGGCACTGTAGTGATCCACTACGGGGAATGCACGGGTAGCGGCAGGGCAGAACATCACCCAGGGCGAGACCGGGTCCAGCTCTCAGGCCACCACCGCGTCCCGGTCGCCGAACTCACCCTCCGCCTGCGCCGTGACACTGCCGAGGCCATTCCCCCGCTGGGCACGCACACCTTGTGGCCCGGGCGGGCAGTAGCATTCTTAGGCGCCCACCGCAGGTCGCCAGCGGTGTTTGTCCGGGGCGGACCACGGCGGGAATGTCTCGGGGCGCGCGCCAGACCCGGCGACCGCAGGGGCTTGCTGGGCACTGAGGGAGTCTGCGGGTCGGCAAGCTCGTGGGCGCCTAGCCGTTGAAGCTGGATATGCAGAAAACGCATCATCCGGGTGCGATAGTCGTCTGCGAACATGCGCAGGTGCACGATGCTGTTGTCCAGGGCCGCCTTGTCTGCGCCCAGGGCAGTGATGAGTGCGGTGTGCTGACGCAGCTGTTCCTGCTGCTGGGACGCGACCTTGGTGAACTTGTCCCGGGACTGCTGCTCCACGGTTTCGGCGCGGGCACGGGCGTCGTGGAGGATGGTCTCGGTCCGCGTGGTGGCCTCGCTGATCATGCCCTCAGCCGCCCAGTGCGCCTCCCGCAGCAGCTGCTCGGCGTTGGCGTGTGCCCGGTGGAGCAGGGCGGCAGCGTCGGCCTGGGCCTGGCTGGTCACCCGGTCGGCGCTCTGCTGAGCCAGATTCAGCACCCTGGCGTCGTGGTCCTGGTAATCGTCTTCACCCGCCCCGGGTGGCTGCCTCATCGGCGGGGACGCGGGCTGGAGCGGGGCCACTGTGGTGTCGAGTGGACCCGGCAGCGGCTGCTGGTCACACTGCGCAAGCCGGGTGCTCAGATCGGTGTTTTCAGCCAGTAACCGGGCCAGTTCGACCGCTACCGCCTCGAGGAAGGCATCCACTTCGTTCTCGTGGTAGCCCCGCTTGCCGATCAGCGGCTTACTGAATACCACACCGCGCACCTGCGCCGAGGTCAACGGCATCAGATCACCTCACACACAGTCCTTGACTGGTCAACTGGCGTGACCGGTGAAGAGCCGGGGAGAAGCCCCGGGTCGCTGACGGTCACGAAACAACCGCTTACCCGCGGAACCCCCACGATGGGTGACAATATTAACGGACTATTCCCGGCATCGGTCCAATCTGAATACGCCCTAGTAGAGTGAAACCGGCGCCAGAATTATCCCGACTTCGGGCCCTCGTCCACACAAAGAAGGATCGGGGCCGCTGGCTGGCCGTCCAGGAGCAGGCTCCCGGGTAGACCATCGTCCCCGGCTCGCTCGATCGTAAAAGGCACCTCGTAGGAGACGATTCATGTCTGTGCCACGCAAGAGATGAACGCCTCCGCCGACACCGTCTATGGCTACCCCGCTGCGACCCCCAAGCTGCATCCCTGCTCCCGGCACCTCAGCTTTTCCTGCCCGTGGAATCGAATCCGGTGCGGGGATGGGCGGGTCACATCACAAGTCGGAGCGCAGGGCGCTAGAGAACACTTAAAACACACACACGTGATTAGGAAAGACATCCTAATAAGTTCTTGCACCGGTACGTACGTTCCCCCCCTCTCGATGGCCTTTCGTGGGTCTGTTGCATTGAGCCAAAGGGCGTCCTTGCCACGGCTCAAAGCAGCAAAGCAGGCTCCCGATCCCCGTGGAGAACTATGACAAACTGGGCATCCGGGCCCTGCCGCGGGGCTTCTGGGCGGGCAGATGAGACCAGCTTGAGTGGTCCGATCGCTCAATGCAACTGTGCCACCAGTTCTACCGGCTGCGCTCCAGCCAGCACAAACACGCCAAATCCCCCACCGCGCCGGGTTGCCTTCGGTGTCCCGCGTGGAAGTTGGTCGGTGAGCGGGTCAAACCGATCACCGGAGGATGCCTAGGCATCCTCCGGAGCGCGCACGAGCGCAGGGTGATGGCCACCCGGAGCGGTGATCTCAGGATCGTGGCCATCGGTAGCCATCGTCAGCGCCAGCTCAGCGCTGGCTGGGGTGGTTGCGACGGGGATGAGCAGCAGATCGATCCACTGATTATCCGCGCCAAGGATCCTGACCAGGCCACCACCCGAAATCCGGAACCAGTCCACGGCGACCCTTCGGCCGCTGGCCAGCCAGATGCGGCGAGGAGCGCTGTCCCATCCGGCCATGTTCAGCCCGATCCGACGGACCCGGGCGCGCCGGGTTCCCATTTCCTCACTCAACGCGACGAGCTCGAGGACGGGATCTGTCGACCGTGGCCACCACGCCCCGTCCAAAGCACCCCTGGCGGAACCACTCGGCTTCAGGCTCAGACGTACCAAGGAGCCGCGGGCCGCCGAGCTGGTCCCGTCAACCTGATCTGGACCTGGCCGGGTGGGTGCGCGTCGAGGGGTCGCCAGCCGCGGGCCTGCCCGACGCTGGGGTGTCTGGGCTGGTCGTGGGGAACCGGCCGAGGGCCAGGCCACGCCTTGGCGCGTGGCATCGTGGTAACCGGCCTGGATCCGGGCCTCCATCGAGGAGCGGGAGAAGTCACCGGCGTTGGTCAGATTGTGATCGAGTTGGGCCGTGATCACCGTGAAGCTGTCGATCCGCCGGTGGCTCAGCATGCTCCGGTAGTCCTCGTCTGCTCGCAGCGGGCTGTCAGCCGGGAGCTCGGCGTCGACGCGTTCGATGATCCCGATGAGTCTGTCCATCTTGGTGAAAAGCTTCTCGTCGAGCTTGATCCGGCTTGTGTATTGAAGTTGAACCATCCGGTTGACGACTTCCGGTAGCGACTTCGGCAGGGGAGCTTCCATGGGAAACAGCTCCACGACGATCAGTTCCCGGTGGATCGCGGGATTATCCGGCTCGCATGACTCGAGGAAGTTGATAGCCGGACTGAGCGGGGTATTGGCGAAAAGGCCTCCGTCCCAATACCAGTGGTCGCCGACTTCGGTCATGGGAAATCCGGGCGGCAGGCTACCGCTGGCTACCACCGCATCGAACGTGAGGTCGTGCTCCGCATTGTCGAAATACCTGATCAACGCGGTCTCGAGGTCGACGGCCCCCACGATCACTCGGATACCGCCGTAGTTCAGTTTGTTCACGTCAGCCAGCTCCGCCAGAGTCCGGCGCAGTGGCCCCGTCTGGTAGATGCTCGTGCTCGCCCACGGCATGGTCAGTAGCTCGGGATTCAGCCCGTACATGCCAGGGTTGCCCAGGATCGCCAGAGATCGCTCGATGTTGCGCGGCATGAACGGGATCGTCGCCGCCGGAAAGCCGGGCACCTGGGCAAGCACGGTCAATTTCTCGCGCCACAGCGTTTCCAGGGTGACGATGGGCTCGCCGCGGGCCCCGCCGAGGACGGCGGCGGTCACGGCACCGATCGAGACACCGGACACGGCCGCTGGCGTGAACCCCGGACGCTGGTCGTAGATGGCCTTGAGTACGCCGAGCTCGTATGCGCCCAGTGCACCTCCCCCTTGCAAGACGATGGCAGTCCGGATGCTGGCCGGGTCGGTAGGCATCGGCACCTCCTCCTCACCTCAGGCGCGAACAGGTCTCATGGATGCTGGCTTGAGCACCGGCTGCCCGCGACACAACGGGCACGGGAACGCGACACACCGGCACGGGAGCGCGGTCAGCAGCGGGTGAGGGTCCGGGTCGCCCCTGCGGCGCCGGTGGACAGCAGCAACCAGCCGACCGCGGTCAGCACGCTGGCCACCCAGGCCGAGGCACCGGAAGTACGCCACAGCCTATCTTGACCCAGTTGACCACGGGGATCAGCAAGTCTGCGTATAGATCACCGGCTGGCACGACGGATCCTGGCCGCTGTCGAGGCGGGGAAGCTGGTGATAGGCGAACACAGCGACCCGAGGGCCCTGTCAGGTTGACGCAGCTGGGGTGTGCCGGGCTGTCCTGAGGCCCAGGATGTGGCTATGCGGTGGGTGGGTCAGGCGGCGGTGGGGAAGGCCGACGACCTGGTTCCAGGTGGTGAATCGGGTGTTCATCTCCTCTCGGTATTGGGCTGCCAACTTGTCGGTAATCAGCGCCCGCGGCACGAACCGCAATCCTTTCAAAAGCTTATGGAAGAACCTGGTGGCGGCCTTGGCATCACGCCGGGAAGTGACCAGGATGTCCAGCACGACACCGTCCTGGTCGACAGCACGCCACAAGTAGTGGTTCTTCCCCTGGATCTTGATGAACACCTCGTCTAGATGCCCTTGTATCGCCTGGCCGAGGCCGACGGTGACGCAGCCCGTTCGCGAAGGCCTGACCGAACTTGCGGCACCACTGATGAATGGTCTCGTGGGTGAGCCGAACACCGCGCGCAAGTAACATCTCCTCCACCTCCCGCAAACTCAGCGAGAACCGGTGATATAGCCACACACAGTGACTAATGATCTCTACCGGATACCGGTGCCCCTTGCACAACGACGACGGCGTGGGCCTCCACGAACCCAGTCTGACCCCCCTCACACCAGGCAACCAACACCCCAGCAGTGTCAACCGGTGACGTCCTACTGTTTCTGGCTCGGAAATAGGTGCCCCTGGAACTGATGGTGCTGATGGGACGAACTTCCACCCCCGGCACGGGCGTCGCGCCAGGGACACCGACGACTGTAAATAAAGGTGGCCTGCTCATGTCGGGTGTCTTGGACCGACGAGAGGAGCAGGCCGATGCAGAGAGTAGCCCCGTCTGTGACCGCTCGGCAGCAGCCGCACGTGATCGATGATTATGGCAAGGACCCCGCACCCCCGCACCCCCGCACTCCGCGACGTCGTCCCCCGTGCGCTTGGGGCACTTCAGGAGGCTGAAACCGCCTGACCGTGTGCCTGTCGCCATCATCGGTGTACGAATAGGGATCGGGAGACGGGGCACGGAAGTGGTACCACGCCGATGCCACCCCCACAGACATCCATGCATCCATGGGCAGCCAGCGAATCGCGTCAAAGGTGGGATATTGTGGGAGTTGATCTCGCTAGCATGGCTGTTGCGTCCATTCTTGCTGTCCTTCGACCTCCCCGTGGGCCGTGTCGGGAAGGCGGAAGGACGTTATAGGCAATCCGGCCGATGCCAGGCCAGTGGCTCTCGTCCCTTGATCCGTCAACCTATGCTGACGTCAAGCTGGCGATGACCTTCTCGGTGTTAACGCACACTGCTTTGACGGCGGCGACGCCGCACAACATCGACGGTGGCAGAAATCAGCAGTTCACAGTGGGTACGGTTTCGTGCGGATGCTGTATGCGCCGTGCTGCCGGGCGAGTTGCGCGGCCACACCAGACAGGCTCTAGACCAACACGCCCCCAACGACGACCACTGGCCAGTCACCATGCCAATCGACGGCCCGATCCGACGCCACCGCGTACTCGGCGGTGTGATCAATGAATATCACCCAGCCGCTTGATCCGCTCAACAGAGAAGCAGGTCACCGACGTGTCACGAATTTTGGATCGGCACAAGCAGCTGGCGGTGGTGCCGCTGGCGTTGTTCGGAGCCGGACGATCTCGGCGTCGACGTGCTCGGCTCCCCGGCCGGACAGCGGTTGCCACAGACCCGACTCCGCTGCCGAGCGCCCAGCCTGCCGGGCGGACCGACCGCGACACTATGCGGGTGGCCCGCGTCGATGGGATTAGATCGGTTCCTCTGCGTCGCTGCTCGTCGGGCTGGGGGCGCAGCCTGTGGGCTCAAGGACTCGTTGCAGCGTCCTGACCTGCGCTCCTCGTGTGCTGTCTGAGCATGGATCATCGTTGGATGCTGCTGCTGTCGATCTGGTATCAACTGGTGCGCTGTCTGCTCGGTCTGATGGCCGTGCTGGTGCGGCGAGACCTGGGCAAGGAGGCTGAACTGCTGGTCTTACGGCACGAGAATGCCGTGTGCGCCGCCTGGTCTCCCGGGTCCGCTAGACGCCCGCCGACCGGGTATGGCTGGCCGCCTTATCCCGGCTGGTGCCGCGTCGCCGCTGGGTAGAGGTTTTCGCGGTCACTCCCGCCACGGTCCTCGCCTGGCACCGCAGGCTCGTCTCAGGGAAATGGGACTACACCGCCCGCCGCCCGCCCGGACGTCCCCCGACTGCAACAGCGATCAAGAACCTGGTGATACGCAGGGCAAGAGAGGACACCACCTGGGGACACCGGCGCGTGCAGGTGAACTGGTCCGGCTCGGTCATCGGATCGCCGCCTCCACGGTTGTGGCAGATCCTGCATGACGCCGGCATCGATCCGGCACCTCGCCGGTCTGGCCCGAGTTGGAGGCAGTTCCTCACAGGACTGGCGCGGTTCGGATCGGGGTATGTTCGCCGACGATGAGGTAGGGAGGCTGTTGTGGGCTTCGCGGACAAGTTCAGGGACAAGGTTCAGGTGCTGCGCGGCCGGATCAAGCGGAGCACTGGCGAGGTCACCGGCAACAGGAGTCTTCAGGCTGAGGGCAGCGCCGATAAGGTGATGGGCAACCTGAAGCAGGCTGGCGAGAAGGTCAAAGACGCATTCCGCGGGCGGGGTACTCGTCGCCATCGCCGTCGATACTAGTTAGCTGCGCTGCCCAGGCAGCAAGAGACGGTCAGCCGTTGAGGCTTGGCTGATTCCAAGCGGCCTCGATGGTGAGTTCAGCCCGGCCTGTACCGTCATCTACGACTTGGGCCCTCTCTAGCAATTCGACCTCGGCATGCGGCTGGAGCTTCAGCACCCCAGAACCAAGGATTCTCGGACCGTTGTCGTAGTTGGTGGATAGCGCCAGACCGCCCCTGAGGTTCGTCACCGGCTGGCTGGTTGGCCGGGTTCGTGCGCACGTGATGCGGCTGGTTCGCGGCGAGATCAGCTCCTGCGCCTGGTGGCTCGAACACCGCCGCCGGAACCGGCGCGTCGGCGACCAGATGGTGTTGCCCGGGTGATGCACCGGGCGCGGGTCAGCCCGGTGGCGGAGACATCGGCGTTGACGCGCTTGCCGCGCAGCTGGTCATCGTGCTGACCAGCTTGCAGCACCGGGCAGGCTATCCCACCGGGGGAGCGCATCGGCGCGGCGTTGGTGACCGGGGTTGCTGGTCGGTCCAGGCGGCCTGTTCGTTGTCGTGGACGCGGTGGGTGCGGCAGTGGTGCAGCTGGCGGGCAGTTTGTTGGCCAGCCGACGTAGCGCGCCCTCGTGGCCATCACCGGCAGCGCGGCGACGCAGCAACACGGCTTTCGCGACCAGCGGCAGGTATCGGCCAGCCGGCGGTTGGGAGGATCCGTGTAGCGGCGCCACGCTGCTTTTCCGCAGGTGCGGGGAATCGGGGCGCTTCGGGAGTAGGTGCGTCGGCTGGCAGCATCGAAAAGGATCAGTCCGAGGCCGGGCAGACTGCCCAGGATCTCGGGGTACCGGTGGTGCTCGAAAATCGGCGTCCAGTGCAAAAAAGAGCGGGTCCGGTCATCACCGAACTCGCCGATCACCTGGGCGGCGAAGATCAGGACGAATCCGGGCAGGTTGAACAGGATTTCGGCGTTCGGGTGGCGCTCAAAAATCGGCGTCCGGCGCGGTTTCCAGCTCCTTTGAGGGTATCGAGCGTGGTAGACTCTCATCGTGAGAGAATTTTAGCTAGGCCCGCTCCTGGAAAGAGCATCACCTGGTTCCACCCTCTGCGGAATTACGTGAGCGCAGGCCCGGAGAATTATGGGAACGTCCACACCGCTTCTATTAAGAGAAGACTTTTCCCCAACCGTTTTGTTAGAAGACCCAATGAAGACCCTCGCGCCCCTCCCATCGCTGCTGTGCCACCCGCTAGCACGGCGCCGCGCCCGGCAGCGCGAACGCAGACACCAGGAGCACGACCAGATCCTCGCCTGGCGCGTGCAGGACATCATCGCCGGGCTCGGGCTGACCCATACCGGCTTCAGCAACGCTTGCGGGCGGATGGAGCACATTCCGCAAGTGGTCTCGGTGACCGACGGGCCCCCGGTGGGGCTGGACATCCGGATCCTTCCCGGCCAGATGCCCGACGACTTCGCCGCACACGCCCCGACGATCGCATACAACCTCGGTATTGCCGAGGTCCGGGTAGTCCCGCTCGGACCCTCCCTAATCCGGCTGGACCTCCTGCCGGGACCAACCCTAGCTCCACGGCGGCCACCCGTTGTGCCCATTGTGATCGATGACCGCGCGGACTCTGACATGTTCGTCTAATGGCGATAAGGCGGCTGGCGAAGAGGTCGACCCATCCCCACCACCGGTAGACCCACGCCGCCGAGACCGGCAAGGTGAACACACGGCAGCCGGGGTGCCCCTGCGCCGCCGTCTGACCCATCACTCCATCACTGTCTCCTTGACTCTCGCCGCACTGATCTGGGGCCGAGCTCGACAAGGCGCGTCCGGACACATGGTGGGCACTGCACCTTCCCACCGGCACGACGCACGATGCTGAGAGCCTCGATGGGCCCCTCATCGAGGTGAGACGCGATCCGGCCGGGGGCCTCAGCCGAGTAGAACGTGCTGGGTCATGGGTCCACCCGCCATGTGATGGACCACGGCTCCCGACGTGCGCAAGTGGAGTGGTTGCGGCAGCTGCTGGCGGCCGCCGGCGACCGCAAGCTGATCCTGTCTCCCACCACCAGCCGTTTTCGCTGCTGGACCGTCAGGGCCCAAAGCTCGTGGCCAAGCTGGGACAGTTTCTCGATCGGCGGCGGGTGTTCGCCTGGTACTGGGGTCACGAACACCGCTGCATCTTGTACGACCGCTGTCTAGTGTGGCATCTGCTGGGCCGCTGCGTCGGCAACGGCGGGTTTCCCGCGTTCCGCGACCAGATGGCACGGTTTCCCAGCGAGAACGAGACCAACGGTGGCGGCGGCTGCCTCCCTGTGCCCTCGTGCCCGGCGGCACCATGCTCGATGCGCCAAACATGTACGTCTCGGGTCACGAGCAGGAGTACGGCGCGCATGGGTACGTGTCGCTGGAGTTCGAAGGGCCGCACCTCGCCGAGACGATCCACCTGGCGGACGGCACCAAGGTGCTCGAACGCGAGATCGCCTTGTAGGACCTAGCAGGAGCTGGGACGCTGCCAGGATCGAAAGCCACCGACGCCACGTGACGCCCGCCCCCGGATGATCGGTCCCAGCTTCGTGGGCCCGGGCTGGGCGGTGTTGGGGTGGGACTGTCACCGATCTGGTGCTGTGAACGCGACACCGCAGTCCCGCCAGGACTTCTCGCATACTCGTTGATCAGTCCTGCGAGGAATGGTCGACGATGGATGCGCTCAAAGCTCAGGTCGGTGACCGGCCGATCGGGTCGTGGAGGCCGCAGTACCACTGGTCGATGGGACGTTCGACAGTTGTAGTGATATGCGAATTCGTCGAGCATTCTCGCGGAAGTGGGCTGATTTCGTTGGTTACGACTACGGAGCCGGAATCTTATTCGAGTGTAAACCTGGCTCGTCCTGCGCTCCGTTGGCCTGGTTGTCCACTGTGGCGGCCAGCAGATCGCGGTCCAGCTCAGCAAGGATCTCATCAGCAGCCGGACGGAGACCGCGTATGCACTGGCAACCGGGTTGGTGCGCGTCGCGGTGCCAGGCGATGAGGAATTGGAGGGCGAGCTGGTTGACCCGGTAGTCGTGCTCGGCCTCGATCCGGTCTCGGTCGGCCTGACGGTTCTGCGAGAGCAGCAACAACGGAGCCGCGTACGCGGCCTGCGTGGAGAACAACAGGTTGAGCAGGATGAACGGATATGGATCCCACCGGTGGATGAACGCCACGAGGTTCACCACAATCCACCCGACCACCACAACGCTCTGCGCTGAGATAAACGTCCACGAGCCGAACCGCGCAGTCACCTGGTCGGCCAGCCGTTCGCCGAAGGTCCGCAGGTCGTATCGGCGCCGGTTCGCCGGATGCCGATGACGGTACATCCTGATCACGTTCCCCCTGCGGCTGACGACGAGAAAGGATTCACCATAGCGGCGTCGCTGAGCAGCCAACCCGGTGGACATGGCCGACGGTCGGCCTCCCGGCGCTTCTCCGGCACCGGTTCGCCAACAGCTGTTGGGTCACCGGATAGCGAGAGCACGACCCTCGCCAAGGGAAAACACCATCGCTGCGAGGGCGCCATTGGCGCCTCACGTTCCCCCCGGATTTAGTCGCTGCGCTTGCGGCGTGGTGATCGGGGTTCGATCAGCCCGTGCCAGCGTAGGATGCGGTGCACCGTGGTCCGTGAGGGAAATGCGTGCTCTCGGGCAGGTCTCGGTGGAACTCCGAAAACGTGATCCGGCCGCCGTCTCCGCGCAGGTGATGCGGGGGATCGAGCAGCGCGACGCCAGCGGGTCTGCCCGAGAGACGCGCGGCGGTAGTCCGGTGACTGCGCCAGTGCGTCAGCGTCGAACCGACCGGTAGGTGTCCAGGTCGATCGTGGCGGCCTGTGGCGGCGAGGCGAGGGTGGTGGTCACTTAGCCGCCCGGCACCCCGGCAGTCCCGACGACGGTCAGGATCGCGGCCACGAGGAACGCCACGCAGGACAGCACGACCAGGGCGATACGCCCTGTCCGGTGCATCACCAGGAAGCTCGCGGCCAGAAACAGCAGACCGAGCGCGATCAACAGCGGGTAGTAGTTCATGGATTTGTCCCCTCGCGTAGCTGTTGCTCGGCCACCGCAGCCGCAGTCTGAGCCTGTCGCATCAGCTCGGCGAGCGCTATGTCCTGCTGAGCCACTTCGGTGACGGTGGCCTTGGTCTGTCCGGGTCGTCGATGCCAAGCAGCGTGGCCCTGCGTTCGGACAGCTTGACGGCGACCTCCTCAATGTTGCGGGCGGCACGAGCGGCGGCTTGTGGATTCTCGGTCTGCGCATCGAGGGGCACCGTCCGCGGCGCGGGGTGGCGCGGCCCGCCATGGTTCGTTCCTCGATCAGGTCAGTCTTGCTCGGAGTGGGTCGGGGCGGCCGCGGGTGACCATGTTGGGGGATCAGGTCCCGGCGCGTTCGCGCGGCGGTCTCGACCGCGG
>DATNDR010000032.1:0-44898 GCA_035606945.1 Pseudonocardiaceae bacterium | reverse complement strand
GAACTGTCCGACCGCATGCTGATCGTCAACCAGCGCCACCTACGTGCCGTACTCACCGAATATGTTCGCCACTACAACGACCGACGACCTCACCGCGCTCGCGACCTTCACCCACCCCGACCGACCCACCACACCCCGAATTTCCACCATCAACGCATCACGCGACGACCGGTCCTCGGTGGGCTGATCAACGAGTACGAACGGGCCGCGTAAAGCCGCTGCTCAGCGTGGATGGCTGACTTTCGGTATCCCACAGGCTGTTGCCGGCAGGCCAGTAGCCTGCCGAAGATAGCCGCCGCCACCCGGTCACTGTCCCTGGGCAGCAGCGGAGGGATGACGGGACTGATGACGGCCGCACTCATGGCCGACACCGCCCCGTTGCAGGGCGACCAGCGATAGGAGCTGCGCACTCTGCGTGGTAGAGCGCACTTGAACACTGATACGTCAGATGTGGCAGACATGCCACGCTTCTGTGTCCGAGGGGGGACTTGAACCCCCACCCCCTAGTCGGGGACTAGCACCTCAAGCTAGCGCGTCTGCCATTCCGCCACTCGGACTTCGTCACCGGACCGCACACACACCAGGAGCGCGGTGCGGCGCGCAACGAGGGTAGCTGATCGCCATCCGGCTACCCAACTCGGTGTAACCATCGTAGATCCTGCAGATCAGCGATGGTAGGAAGACCAGATGGAGGGACCCGCAAGCAGCATCAGCGTGGCGGAGGACGAGGTCGTCGGCCTGGCCAGTGACCTGATCCGAATCGACAGCACCAACACCGGCGACCCGGACACTCTCGTCGGGGAACGGGCCGCGGCGGAGTACGTCGCCGGCAAGCTCGACGAGGTCGGTTTCGAGATCACTTATCTTGAATCCGGAGCGCCGGGGCGGGGCAACGTGGTCGCTCGGCTGCCCGGCGCCGACTCCGGACGCGGGGCGCTGCTCATCCACGGCCATCTCGATGTGGTGCCGGCCGACGCCGCCGAGTGGTCGGTGCACCCGTTCTCCGGCGCGGTGCATGACGGCTACCTGTGGGGTCGCGGCGCGGTCGACATGAAGGACATGGTCGCGATGACCCTGGCTGTCGCACGCCGGTTCCGGCGCGACGGCGTCATCCCACCGCGCGACCTCGTGTTCGCCTTCCTGGCCGATGAGGAGGCCGGCGGGTTGCAGGGTTCGCACTGGCTCGTCGAGCACCGACCAGAACTGTTCGACGGCTGCACCGAGGCGGTCAGCGAAGTCGGCGGTTTCTCCCTGACGGTACGTGACGGCCGCCGGCTGTACTTGATCCAGACCGCCGAGAAGGGCATTGCCTGGATGCGGTTGCGGGTGCGCGGCCGGGCCGGACACGGTGCGGTGGTGCACGAGGACAACGCCGTGACGGCCCTCTGTGAGGCGGTCTCGCGGCTGGGTAACCATCGTTTCCCGCTGGTGATGACCGACTCGGTACAACAGTTCTTGGCTGCCGTCGGTGAGGAGACTGGGCTGGACTTCTCCGGCCATGACCTCGAGGGTGCGGTCGCCAAGCTCGGTGCGCTGGCGAGGATCATCGGCGCGACGCTGCGCGACACGGCTAACCCGACGATGCTCGACGCCGGCTACAAGCCCAACGTCATTCCGTCGTCGGCGGAGGCGGTAGTGGACTGCCGGGTGTTGCCGGGGCGCCAGGCGGCGTTCGAGCGGGAAGTGGACGAGTTGCTCGGCCCCGACGTCACCCGGGAGTGGGTCGTGCACCAGCCTCCGGTGGAGACGACCTTCGACGGCGACCTGGTGGCCGCCATGGATGCCGCGATCGTGCAGGAGGATCCTGGCGCACGCACGGTGCCCTACATGATGTTCGGCGGTACTGATGCCAAGGCGTTCAGCAAGCTGGGAATGCGCTGTTTCGGATTCTCGCCCTTGCGGCTGCCGGCCGATCTCGATTTCGGCTCGCTGTTCCATGGTGTCGACGAGCGGGTGCCAGTCGACGGGCTGATCTTTGGTACCCGGGTCCTCGACCGGTTCCTGCGGAGCTGTTGATTCTGCTAACGTCTGCGCCCGTAGCAGTCTTGGTTCCAAGGACGCCTGTGGAGCAAGCGCGCCACAGGCGTTCGTTGTGTCCGGCTGGCGCGGTGCGTGCACGGTGCCAGCGTGTGATCACGACAACGATCCGGGACACCCGCATTACGGGCCGCACAGGGGGCCCGAGAAGGAGATGGAAGATGGCGACCGGCACGGTCAAGTGGTTCAACGCGGAGAAGGGTTACGGCTTCATCACCCAAGATGGGGGCGGCCCCGACGTTTTCGCCCACTTCTCGGCGATCCAGGCGACCGGCTACCGCACGCTGGAGGAAAACCAGCGGGTGGAATTCGAGATCACTCAGGGACCCAAGGGTCCGCAGGCCGACCAGATCCGCACGCTTCGAGCCTGAGGGCTGCTCGTAGGGTCGTTGCTCACGGCCCGGATCGACCAGACTCACGCATAGGGTCCGCGCCAGCTGGTGCGGGCCCTACGTCGTGCGAAGACAACGCCTACAACGACAGCTTGGGCAACGCGAACGGGGTGCGCTGCCTGCGCAACCACACGGTTCGCGTGCCGTCGCGGTACATCCGCACCCGGGACAGCTCCCAGCCCGCGAATTCCGCCTGCACAGCGAGCTGCGTCGCTGCGGTCCGCCGGGATACCTCTCGCGGCAGCCGCAGCGGCTGGTACTCCCAGTCGAGGCCATCACCGTCTACTGTTTCGATCATTACTGCACCACCCGTTCGGGATCGATCATCTGCAGTCCCATTCCTGCCGCGGAAACGACCAGGACCCGGCCACTGACCGGGTCGACGGCTACCGCCTCGGGTTGATGTACGGTCGGGAACCGGTGGATCACTACCGGCTCACCGCCAGCGACGCCGAGTCCGACCACCTCATCGCGGCCGGTCAGAGTCACCCATGCGAGGTCGCGCCGGGCGTCGTAGGCCACCCCGTAAGGCGCGCCCGGCAGCGGAAAACGTTGTCGCAACATCGGTGGATCGCCGGCGAAAGCGAGCAACTCCCCGTCGCGGGTATCAGTCACCAGAAGCCGGCCGAATCGGTCGGCCACCGCATCGGCCGCGCCGTTGCCCGCGCGCAGCTCGGGACTGATCTCGCCGGAGGACACGTCGACCACGCTGACCGCGCTGCGTGCCCGATCGAGTACCCAGATCTTGGTTGCGGTCGCAGAGGGGGCCGGCACCAACCGCGCAGCGTCGGAAAACCCCCGAATCGGCGCGCGTGGCCGGTTCCCGTCGAGCACGACCAGCCGGTCTCCCAGCGCGATCACGGTGACACCACCCACCGCGACCGCCCCCTGCGCCGGGCCGTCGAGATCAATCCGCTTAGGTGCCCCGCCATCGATCGGCACCCGGATCAAGCACCCCGGTGTGGTCACCGGCACCAACAACTCACCGCTTCCAGCGGCGAGCACAAGGCCCGCGGCTGGGCCCGGCAGCGGGACCTGACGGGGCGGCTCCGTGCCATCCAGCGTCCTCAGCAACAGCCGCGGCGGGCCGAGGAGGGTGACCGCCATCGTCCGGGTGCGGGGATCGACGAGCACCTCGGTGGCCGGTGCGGCTAGCGGCGTCACGGTCCCGGCGGGGGTCGGTCCACCCGGGGGGGCCACCGCGGGCTCGGCCGGCGGAACGGTTTGCTGGTTGGCTGAGCCGCCGACGGTGCCACATCCCGCCACAACCAGCCCGGCGACGAGCAACGCGGCCGGCGCAGCCGCGCGCAGGGCACCGGGCACACCGACCTCCTCGTCGGTAGTGGAGTAGGGCGTTAGTCAAGCATTCCTGACCTGACACCCCCACGTCATCCCCAGGTAGCCGGATGTTGGCGTTAATACGCTAGATGACGGCCGCCCGCACCCGATATCGATGACCGTACGCAGCGAGCCGTGATCGACCTGTAACCAGTTTGGTCGCTGTTTGCTCCGTCTTAGGGATAACGTCATCAATCGTGGCTACCACGGTAGACATCGTGCTGCCCTGCCTTGATGAGGCCGAGGCGCTGCCGGCTGTGCTGGCCGCCATGCCGGCCGGCTACCGTGCCGTTGTCGTCGACAACGGCAGTACCGATGACACTGTCGCGGTCGCGACCGCGTGCGGTGCCACGGTGGTGTCTGAGCCGAGGCGCGGCTACGGTGCCGCGGTGCACGCCGGCTTGCTCGCCGCGACTGCCGAGCTGGTCGGCGTACTGGACGCCGACGGATCGCTGGCGCCACGCGCGTTGCCCCTGCTGGTTGCGGAGGTGTGCAAGGGCATCGATCTCGCCGTCGGGCGCCGCATACCGCAGGCCGGGGCGTGGCCGTGGCATGCCAGGGCCGGCAACGTGGCGCTGGCCGCAGTGCTTCGGCATCGGGGGTTACCCGTGCACGACATCGCGCCCATCCGGGTCGCGCGCCGACAGGCTCTGCTCGACCTGGGCATCACCGACCGCGGGTTCGGCTACCCCTTCGAGCTGCTGCTGCGGGCCGCTGCGGCTGGCTGGCGGGTGCGCGAGTTCGACGTCGAGTACCGGCCGCGGGCGGGCGGGCAGTCCAAGGTGTCGGGGTCGATCCGCGGCACGGTGCGAGCCGCCCGCGACATGACCGCCGCGATGCGGCGCGTTGGTCCAGTGCGCGATGCGGCGGGTCAGCCGAGCGGGCGTTCGGGGTAGCCCAGCTCGATTGCGCTGACGTCATCCAAGGCGGCCCGGATCGCGGGGGCGAGCTCAACTCCTTCAGCGGCTAGCGAGCCGGCCAGCTGGGTGGTGTCCCGCGCGCCGACGACCGGTGCGACCACCCCCGGCTGGTCCCGCACCCAGGCCAGGGCCACTTCCAGCGGCGATACACCCAGACCGTCAGCGGCGGTGACCACAGCCTGCACGATTCGGTTGGCCCGGTCGGTGCGGTGATGCTCGACATACCCTGCATAGTGCGACGATGCCGCTCTGGAGTTCGACGGGGTGCCGTTGCGGTACTTGCCGGTGAGTACCCCGCGGGCCAGCGGCGCCCACGCCAGCAGCCCGACCCCATGGTGCGCCGCTGCCGGCACCAGCTCGCGTTCTACCCCCCGTTCCAGCAGCGAGTACTCCATCTGGGCAGACACCAGTGGCACCTCGCAGGACGCCTTCGCGGTGGCCAGCTGCCACCCGGTGTAGTTGGACACCCCGACGTAACGGACCTTGCCCGACCGCACCGCATCGGCGACCGCAGACAGCGTCTCGTCCAGCGGCACCGCCGGATCCCAGGTGTGCAGCTGCCACAGATCGATGTGGTCGGTGCGCAACCGGCGCAGCGACCCTTCCAGTGCCGCGAACAACGATCCCCGCGACGCGCCGCCGCCGAATGGTCCCTCGTCGCGCCGCACCACCGCTTTGGTCGCGAGTACGACCTCATCCCGGGGGATGAGGTCGGTCAGCAACTTACCCAGGATTCGCTCTGATTCGCCGTCGTTGTACACATCGGCGGTGTCGACGAACGTTCCGCCGGCATCGACGAAGGCGACCAGCTCGGTGGCAGCCTCCTCGGCGTCGGTGTCGCGACCCCAGGTCATGGTGCCCAGCGCGAGCCGGGACACGCGCAGCCCGCTGCGGCCCAGATAACGCTGTTGCACGGGGATGCACGCTAGCGGGTGCGTAGGGTGGCGGCGTGGGCACCGTGATCCTGCTACGACATGGCCGCTCCACGGCGAACACCGCAGGGATTCTCGCCGGGCGTACTCCGGAAGTGACCCTCGACGAGCACGGTCAAGCGCAGGCCCAGACGCTGGTCGGGCGTCTGGCGCAGGTACCGCTGGCGGCGTTGGTGAGTTCCCCGCTGCAGCGTTGCCAGGACACGCTGGCCCCGTTGGCGCAGGCGCGCGAGCTCGAGGTGTCCGTCGACGACCGGTTCGTGGAGATGGACTACGGCGAATGGACGGGGCGAGAACTACGCGCCCTGGCGAAAGAACCGCTGTGGAAGGTGGTGCAGGCGCACCCTTCTGGGGTGGTGTTTCCCGGCGGTGAGGGTATGGCCGCGATGCAGGCTCGGGCGGTGGAGGCGGTGCGGGAGTGGGACGCCAAGCTGGCGGCCGAGCACGGCGCTGCGGTGTTGTGGCTGATCTGTACGCACGGCGACCTCATCAAGGCGGTGCTCGCCGATGCGCTGGGGGTGCACCTGGACAGTTTCCAGCGCATCGTCGCGCACCCCTGCTCTATCAGCGCTGTGACCTATACCGAGACCCGTCCGTTCGTGCAGCGGATCAATGACTGTGGTGATGATTTGCGGGCGCTGGTCACACCGAAACGCCGGCGCCGGCGTCGGCTGTCGTCGGACGCCACCCCCGGGGGGTCTAGCGGCGCGAGCTGAGTGGGGACGCCACTGCCGCACAGCGCGTGGTGCTCTAGTGTCGGTAGTGCCATGGCCCGTGTCATTCATGTGTTTCGCACCCCCGACCGGTTCGTTGCGGGCACGGTCGGGGAGCCCGGCGACCGCACGTTCTACCTGCAGGCCGTCGACGACGCCAAAGTGATCAGCGTTGCGTTGGAGAAGGAGCAGGTCGCGGTTCTCGCTGAACGGCTTTCCGCCCTGCTCAACGAGGTCGTTCGACGATTGGGCGCTGACGCCCCCGCTGATCTGGAGGAGCTCCCGGTCGACACGGAGCCGTTGCGCGCACCCGTCGAGCAGGAGTTCCGGGTCGGCACGATGGGGCTGGGTTGGGATATCGAGTCGCGGGCCATCGTCGTCGAGCTGCTCGCTGTCAGCGAGCAGGAGGTGGACGAGTCGATGGTGCTCGATGACGCCGAGGAAGGACCCGATGCGGTGCGGGTATTCCTGTCACTCGAGCAGGCCCGAGCCTTCGCGGTGCGTGCCGAACGGGTGATCTTGGCTGGGCGTAAGCCGTGCCCGCTGTGCGCGGAACCGTTGGGACCCCACGGGCACATCTGCCCTCGGCAGAATGGCTACCGCCGCCAGGTCGAGGCTTAAGCGAGCCCTGGTGTTGCCCACCGATCCGGCCGCGCTGCCGTTACTGCACCACGGCCGCCTCGACGTGACCGGCCGGATCGTCGACGCGTCCAATGTCACCTTGTTGTGCACGGTGTGCTGCGACGGGGTCAGCGCCGAGTGCGTCTACAAGCCGATCCGCGGTGAGCGCCCGCTGTGGGACTTCCCGGACGGCACGCTGGCCGGCCGCGAGGTGGCGAGCTGGCTGCTGTCCGAGGCCACCGGCTGGTCGCTGGTGCCCCCCACCGTGATGCGGTCCGGACCCCTGGGGCGGGGCATGGTGCAGCTGTGGGTCGACACCGAGGACGAGCACGGCCTGATCGATGTGGTGTCCCTGGACGCCGTGCCCCGGGGTTGGCGCACCGTGCTGCGGGCGCAGGACCGCTTCGGGAAGCCGGCGCTACTGGTGCACGCCGACACCGAGGGGATGCGCCAGCTGGCCGTGCTGGACGTGCTGCTCAACAACGCCGACCGCAAGGGCGGGCATGTCCTCGCCGGGCTGGACGGGTGCGTGTACGGCGTGGACCACGGGATTTGCCTGCACCGCGAGACCAAGCTGCGCACGGTGTTGTGGGGCTTCCTCGGTGACCGGTTGTCCCCCGCGGTGCTCGATGTGCTGCGCCGGGTGCGGTCTGAGTTGGACGGTGGGCTGGGCGTGGCGCTGTCCGAGCATGTGACCCGAGCGGAGGTCCGGGCGGTGCGGGAACGCGCTGACCAGTTGCTGACCACCAAGACGTTCCCGGCGCCCAATGGGGCCTGGCCGGCGATCCCTTGGCCAGCCTTCTGATCAAGAGGTGGCCCCATTCCTTCGCCGATCGGGTCACCGCCCCGCTACCCGGACCGCCGCAGTTTCTGCGGTTGTGGTGGGAGGGCGGTTTCGCCGGCGCTACCGACGGTGTGACGCGGATTCCGGTGGCTGCCCGGGCACCGCTGCCGGCCGATGACGCCTGGCTTGCCTGGCTGGGGCACGCGTCGTTCTTGCTGCGGCTCGGTGGATGCACGGTGGCGATCGATCCGGTGCTGTCTCAGCGCATCCTGGGCGCCGGCCGGCGGTTCACCCCACCCGGTTTGGATCGGCTGCCGCCGCTGGACCTGCTGCTGATCAGCCACAACCACTACGACCATCTGGATGCGCCGACGATGCGCACGCTGCCCCGGGATACGCCGGTGATGGTCCCCGCTCGGCTCGGGCGGTGGTTCCGCCGCCGTGGTTTCCTGTCGGTCACCGAGCTGGACTGGTGGGAGTCGGTGCGATGCGGCGCTCTGGAAGTGGCGTTCGTGCCGGCGCACCACTGGAGCCGTCGCGGCATTTTCGACCATTGCGCCACCCTGTGGGGTGGCTGGGTGCTGACCGTGCCCGGTGGTCTGCGGGTCTACCACGCCGGGGACAGTGCCCATGGGCCGTTTTTCGCCGAGGTCGGATCGCGCTATCCGGGGATCGACGCCGCGATGCTGCCGATCGGGGCGTACGCGCCACGCTGGTTCCTGCGCAACATGCACATGGACCCGGAGGAGGCCGTGCAGGCCTTTCAGGATCTCGGGGCTCGCATCATGGTGCCGATGCACTGGGGAACCTTCTGGCTGTCCCGGGAACCGGCGTTGGAACCTATCCAACGCACAAGCGCCGCCTGGGTGGGCGCCGGTCGGAACCGCGCGGACCTGTGGGACATCGCGGTGGGGGAGAGCCGTCCTTTGTCGCGCTAATGCCGCCGAGTTCGACCAGTCGCCACGGTCGAACTCGGCGGATGGACACCTCCCACCTACGATGAATCCGCCACTATGGAGGAGACGCCGGAGGTCTCCTGGCGGGTGATGGTCGGGTTGCCGCGGTAGCGCAGCACCGACACCCCATCCGCGGTCACGGCGAGAGTGTTATTCACCGTCACAGTGGCTTGGCTGACCCCGGAGAGCGCGGCGTCGAGATCCGCGACTGCAAGGTCCGACCCGTGTAACTGGCTGGTACCCACGGAACTGAGATGCATGGAGCCGGCGCGGCCCGACAGTGTCAGCACACTGGCCCCCGACTCGGAGGCCTCGAGGCGATCGACTGACACCGGACCGCTGATCTGGCTGGCCCCGTCGGCAACGAGCTGCAGAGCAGACCCGGTCACCGGGGAGTCCAACGTCGCGTGGCTGGCGCCATTGGCGGCGAGCCGGTTGAGGTGGTTCACGGTGACCTCGGCGCGCAGCGTGGCGTTGCGAACGTTGCTGCCCGGCTTGAGTCCGAGACGTAGTTCGTGACCGCTGACGGTGGCCTCGACCCGATCAACCAGGTTGTCATCCATCGTCACCTTCGCCTGCTCGGTTCCGCCCGTCTTGAGGTGAACCGTGAAATCGGCTCCTGCCACCACCGAGGTGACCCCGGATAGGTCGATCGTGCGGGTGGTCAGCTTGCCGGACCCGGTTACGCCATCGGGGTCCGACGAAGAGTAGGAGTACCCGCCGGGGCTGGAATACGAGTAGGAATACCCGCCAGGGCTGGAGTAGGAGTAGCTGCCACCGGCAGTACCATCGGCACTGTCGGCAATTGAAACACCATCACTGCCGTTGGCGTTTGTGCCATCGCTATTGAAGTTGAAGCCATTACCGGAAATACTGACACCTCCACTCTTCCCGGTGGCACCGGTCGAGGTACCTCCACACCCGGCCAATAGCGCCACTGCGGCCATCGCCGCCACCGCCCTTGCTGCCCAAATAGTTCGCCGCGGCGCACCACTGTTCGAGCCGGACCTCATCACAACCACCCCTTCTGCAACAGGAGCCGACGGAAACGGGCCAACACCCAATGCGCCGGGTCTCGCAGCAGCATGCTGAGCAGCAGTAGTGATCCCAGACATGGCAACAACAAGAGAAGGATGTTGACCGCTCCCAAGGCAGCTAACGCTAACTGCCCGGTCGCTGTCGCTGTGCCCACCGCCTGGATGAGCCGGATCAGTTGATGCCACAGCACTGGCAGCACCTGCGGCACGATGATCACAAACCCGATCACCCAGTACAGCAATGAGGGCAGTACGATAAGCACCCACAAGATGATCGTTCGACGGACCCAGGGTTTGAGCTCCCGTACCCGGGGATGGGTGGGCCGTCCGGGAATCAGACCGGCTAGCACTGGGCCCATCCGGCTGAACAAGTCCGGCACGCCGATCAAATCGGACAGGATGTAGTAGCCGTCCAGGCGGATCATTGGCAGGAACTGGGTGGCGGTCTCGATGTGTAGCAGGACGGTGGCTATCAGTAGCCACGGTGTCCTGGTGTCCAGATAGGCTAGGTCCATCCCGATGATGAACACTGCGTTGAAGTAAACCCCACCCAGGTCGGTGCGTAGCCGCCCGATGCGGTTCAACCGGTAGGAGTCGGTTACCGTGCTGTAGAGCGCCGGCCAGACTAGATATAGCCCAAATCCCATCGCACCGGGTCTAGCGCCGCCGTAGCGGCACGCGCTGACATGCCCACACTCGTGAAAGGCCGCGGAGGCCAAAACTAACGCCAGCACCAGTAGCGCCAAGATCGGCTGGTAAACCAGCGATAGAGTGGCTGGCACGATCTGCCCGAGGCCGCCTTGGGTGATGATCAGCACGTCGAGGCCGACAAAGCTGGCTAGCATGGCCAGAATCACCGGCGGCCAAAACATCGGCTGGAAGAGCCCGGCGATTCGCCACACCACTCGTTCCGGGATGATTGCGATCCGGAACTTGAACGCCAACAATGGATCTGATGTAACGGCCATGGCGGGTGCCACGTCGGCCTGCACTGCCTGCGGATCAGCCGCCACGATCCCCGCCGGACGCAACCGTTTGTCGATCAGATATGCCACCTGCTCAGCCTGTACCACCTTGCCGAACTCGCTGCTGAGCGCGCCGGCCACCTGCGCCAGGTCACGTTTACCATCCAAGCTGGTCGCTACCAGATACATTAGCCTGGGCAGCTGGATCACCTGACCATCAGCCCGGCGCACAATGTAGGGAGGTTCCTGAAATCCCGAGCCCTGGTACTCCCCGATCAACTCAAGCCCATCAGCCAACCGCGGTGCGGGATGGACCTTAGCCTCATGTTCGATTACTACACGTTCGGTATTAATGATGTCCTCCCCGACTCAAACCCAAGACACCGGGTCTAGATGATGCGATGAGAGTGAAGGAGGGGCGACCGCAACTCGGCCACCCCTCCCTAGCCAACCGGCGCTGCACCCGATCAAACGATCAGTTGCACTTCGCGAACGAGCAGAAGTCTTAGTGCCTGCTGAAGGCGAAGCCGCCGGGGCCGCCGACGCCGACGCCGGTGCCATTAGCGGACTGGAAGCTAGACTGGCTACCACCGATGACGTTACCGTTGCCTAGGGTGACGACACCGACGTTGTTGAGTTGGGTGTTGACGTTGATGCCGCCGGTGCCGATGCCGGTGCCGTTGCCGCCGTTGGCGCTGGCGGCGCCGCCGTGGTCGATGGCGATGCCGCCGGGGCCGCCGATGCCGACACCGGTTCCATTAGCGGACTGGAAGCTATGCTGACTGCCGCCGATGTGGTTACCGTTGCCATGGGTGAAGACACCGACGTTGTTGAGTTGGGTGTTCACATTGGTGCCGCCGTGGCCGATGCCGGTGCCGTTGCCGCCGTTGGCGTTGCCGGGTCCCTTAGGGCTTGTCATGAACATTAGCGACAGAACGGTACGGGCCGGCAGCAGTTCCAGATGCTGCGCTTCGAGCTCGGTGAAGCTCAGTGTCTCAGACATCGATTTTCTCCGTGGTGGTTAGTGTGAATTCTCAGGTCGGGTGCAGGGATCACAATTCATGGAACCCGCTCGTAAAATTCGCCTGCGCTGAGCGGGTCCTGGTCGGGTGGTGACGCCTGCATTGATTCATCGCGGCGAGGGACGAAACGTAACCTATACATCGCGGAAGCACTCGAATGGAGTAATAATTATGGTCGGTGACGAGTTGCGTACTTTCAGCTCATCGGCCCGGCGACTCGGCTACTTTTCGAGCGCACGTTCTCACGCTGCGTCACTAAAGTGGGCACAAGCGATTGTGGGTAAGCAAAGATCAAACCGCGCCGGCGCTGTGCCGAGGGCCGGTTTTCACTTCACCGGCGGCTGAAGACGGCTTTTTAATCGTCTCTGGGTGGAATGTCGGAATTAGTTGACAACCTCCGGCGTAGCAGCAGAAGGTGGTGTAGGCGGTGGACAGCGACGTCCCGGGTAGCGGTGTTCGCCTTGAAACCGGCCCGCGGCAGGCGACGGCATGGTAGTCCACAGTTTCACCGGGGCGTCGACGCGCAGGTCGGTGTGGGTGTTGAGCGCGACCTTGAACGAGCAGGGCATATCGAAGACGTAGCTAATTGCGTTGCACTCGCAGTTACTGGCGTAGCTTGCCGTGGCGGCGGAAGACACCGCGTACGCGGTTCACCGCGGCACTCGGATGCGCTGGGCGAGATGTTCGGCGAGTATCTGCATCCCCCGCTGCGATCCGATGGCGAAGACAAGCCTTGCCAGGATGCCCATCGCGGTAGAAGTCTTGCTCTCAGCGTGCGTACCGGTCTCGTCGCCGGTCCTATCCAGCACCAGCACCGCCACCCCGTTATCATCGCCGAGGTGCTTGATGCCGAAGTCACGCACTGGACCAGGCGGTTTCGCTGCGGCGGCATCTCGTTCAACGTTCAGTCGCTGCAGTGAGGGATCAGCTGGCTCGTCGTGGCGCAAAGCGCCCTGGGTAGCGGCCTAAATCTGATGTTGGTCACCGAGGCGTTGCAACGACTGGACAGCTCAGGTGTGGTCGAGGTGGCCACCTGTAGCACTAATCACGCACATTGGTCTGTAGTGCTGCTGCGATCGAGCACTGTGGGAGGACAAGGGATTTGAGCCGGCGTTTGTTCGCACTGATCGGGCTGCGCAGCGAAGTTGCGCAGCCCGATCAGTGCAGAGAAGTAATCGCGCGTTACGGAGAAGCCGGCGCGATTACTGCGGTCCCAGAGGTCTCCTTGTGGGTGATGTTGGGGCTGCCGTGGTAGTGCAGCACCGACGCTCCAGCCGCCTGGGCGGCCAGCGTGTCGCTTACCGTCACGTCGGCGTCGCTGGCTCCGGTGAGCTCCGCATCGCCGGTTTGCGCATTGAGGGCGGACAACTGCAGCTGACCGGCGCCGGAGCCACTGAGCTGAAGACTCTTGACATGACCCGATAGCGCCAGCGTGCTGGCCCCCGAGGCGCCGGCCTGGAGATCGTCAACCTCCACAGGACCGGTGATCTGGCTGGCCCCGCTAGCGACGAGCGTCAGTGTTGAACCTGTTGGTGCGGAAGTCAGGGTGATCTGGCTGGCGCCGCCCGTAATGAGCTGGTCGAGGTGGGCCACAGTGATGTCGGCGGATAGCGTGGCATTGCGGATGCCGCTACCGGATTTGAGACCCAGCCGCAACTGGCCGCCGGTGACGGTGGCGTCGACCAGGTCTGCGATGTTGTCGTCCATCTGTATGGTCGCCTGCTCCGGGCTACCCACCGTGAGGTGAACGACGAAGTTGGCGCCGACCACAACGGAGTGCACGCCAGACAGATCGATATGCCGGCTGATCAGGTGACTGGAGCCCGTCACCGAGCCGTCGCTGGCATTGTCGCTTCCCGCTGTGATAGCAGTGTCTATCAAGCCACCGGGACCGAACAGCCCGCTAAGGCCGAATACACCGTCGCTGCCAAACAGCTTGCTCGCGTCGAACACGCCACCAGGACTGGATACGCCAGAAGAGCCCCCGGTAGCGTCTTGGCCGTTGGCGTTGGCACCGTTGCCGCCGACCGCGTTGCCGTTGGCGCCATTGGCGTCGGTTCCGGTGCCCCCAATGCCACCGGTGCCGCCGCTGCCACCTTGGGCACCGTTGCCGCCGTTGGCGTCGCCACCGTTGCCGCCGACAGCAGTGCCGCGAGGACCGCTGGTGGCGTTGCCGCCATTACCGCCAGTGCCGCCGTTGCCTCCGGTGGTATTCCCACTGTTGCCGCCGCTAGCGTTCCCGCCGTTGGCGTCCCCACCGTTTCCGCCAACGGCGTTGCCGCTACTGCTATCGGCTGCATTGGCGACGAGGGTGTGGGTCGCGCCTTCGCTGCTGGTGCTGCCATCGCCGGCTTGATATGGCCAGCCGCCTAGGAGTCCTATTGCCGCCAGGATGGCCGCTGCCGGGACGAGCCGAGCAACCGATCTGGGCACGACGCGATGCTGGGGGGTTAACACGATGACCGTCCTGCCTGTACGCGCGCCGCGGTCCAGCGGGACAACGCCCACCGGAGAGGGTCGTGCACGATCGTGCCCAGCAGAAGTAGTCCTCCGGCCCAGGGCAGCAACAGTAGGAAGATTTGGATCACGCCCACGGTGGTCTCCGCCACCTGCCCGGCGGTCGCCAACGTAGCCACCGTGTGGGCCAGTTCACCCACTCTGTGCAACACCGCTGGTAACACCTGCGGTGCCACCATCACAAACCCGATTACCCAGTACAGCAGCGAGGGCACCACAATGAGGACCCACAACGTGATCGCGTAACGGACCCAGCGTTTGAGTTCCAGCACGCGGGGATGAGAAGGCCGCCCGGGGATCATGCTGATCAGCACCGGTCCCATCCGGCTGAACAGGTCGGGCACTCCGATCAGGTCGCTAAGGATGTAGTAGCCGTCAAGTCGGATCATCGGCAAGAACTGGGTCGCGGTCTCAAAGTGCAAAAATACGATGGTCACCAGGACCCACTGCGACCCCGAGTTGAGGTACGCGACGTCCAGCGCGGCGATGAAGACCGCATTGAAGTACACCCCGCCGAGGTCGGTACGAAGCCTGCCGACCCGATCTAGCCGGTAGGAGTCGGTCACGGTGCTGTAGAGCGCTGGCCACACCAAGTACAGGCCAACGCCCATCTTCCCAGGCCGGGCGCCGCCGTACCGGCAGCCAGCGACATGCCCGCACTCGTGAAACGCCGCCGCGGCCACGATCATCGCGATAACCAACAGGGTCAGCCCCGGGCGCGAGACCAATGCCAGCGCGCTGGGCACGATCTGAGCTGTGCCGCCGCGCGCGATGATCGCCACATCCAGGCCGACGAACGCAGCCAGTGCGCTGGCGATCACTGACGGCCAGAACATCAGCTGGAAAAGCCCAGCGATGCGCCACACCACCCGCTCGGGGACCACCCCAACCCGGAATCTCAACGCCAGCAGCGGATCCGGCTTCACCATCATCTTCGCAGGTGGCTCGACGGTACCGGCCGGTGAATCGTCCACGAGGCCGGCCGGACGCAGCCTCTGGTCGATCAAAAATGCCAGCTGATCAGCCCGTAAGGTCCGCTCGAGCTCGTCGCCGAGCGCCGCCGCTATCTGCTTGAGATCGCGTTTGCCGTCGAGGCTGGCAGCCAGCAGATACAACAGGCGAGACAGCTGGATAACCTGGCCATCAACCCGGCGAACGATAAACTTCGGCTCCTGGAAACCGGACCCCTGATACTCTCCGATCAGTTCCGTTCTGTCCGCCAAACGCGGCATTCTCCGTGCGACTTCGGCCACCGCGCTTGCCCGCTCCGGTATGGGACACTCGGTATCGATGATGATGCCCTCCCGACTTGAAATCCACAGCACCGGCTATTTCCAGTGCCTTGCCGTGAACACTTATTAAGGGAGGGGCGCCATAACGGCCGCCCCTCCCTCGCCAGTAGTACTGCCCGGATATCAGACGGTCATCAGCGGACCGGTGCGACTCAGAATCCCCATGAGTTGAGGAAATCCTTGAGATGGAAATTGAGGCCGCCGTTGGCGCCGGGGGCGTTGCCGCCGTTGGCCCCGCCAAATGCGTTGCCGCCATGGGCGTTGCCGCCGTGGCCACCCACGGCGTTGCCAGCGCTGTTGGTCTGGGAACCGGAACCGTAGTTGATCGGGAGAATGATCAGCCCGGGACCGCCGGTTGCGGCGCCGCCCGCGCCCCCGGTGCCGCCCATGCCCCCGGTGTTGTTGCCGTTGTTGGTGCCGCCCGCGCCACCCGTTGCGGTGCCGCCGTCGCCGGTCATGGCAATGAGGGAAAGAACGGTACGGCTTGGCAGCAGCTCAACGTGCTGGCCATCCAGCTCAGCAAAGGTCATCGCGTCAGACATCAATTCCTCCAGTAGAAACGTGATCCCGGTGAACCGGGGACAGAGCGTGTCGTGAGTCCACCCATCCGAACTGCTATCGGGTGATTGAGCCTGTCGTGAGGATTCATCGCGGGGGATCTTCAAGCGTAACCATAAATCGACGCGAACCACTCGTACGGTCTAGCATGTCACGATTAAGTGAGTACATAAATACGGCACGTTCGAGTAGCCGTCCGGCCTGTACGTAGATCATGTAGTCGCATAATGAATACCGAATGACCGCATAATTAAGGCCCGGATGAATGTCTGGTAAATATAATGTGCGATAGTGACGCGCGCGGCGCCTGGTCCGCGCTTGAGCACACGTTCTACTCAGCTGGGGTGCTGCACGGCTGGGGTGTTGCGTAGCGTGGGGCTGTGGCCGTCACCCTGCAGCGCGGATCCGCGCAGCCCCCGACCAATCTGGCGCGCACGGTGGGCGCACTGCGCGCCTCCGGGCACGTGCAGCGTGAGATCAAGAGCGAAATACGGGCGAACCTGCTGGACGCGTTGCGCACGCGCCGTGATCCATGGCCGGGCATCATCGGATTCGCCGATACCGTGTTGCCGCAGTTGGAGCGGGCACTGCTGGCCGGGCACGACGTGGTGCTGCTGGGGGAGCGCGGCCAGGGCAAGACCCGGGTACTACGCACGCTGGGCGGCTTGCTCGACGAGTGGACGCCGGTCATCGAAGGCGCAGAGCTGCCCGAACACCCCTACCAGCCGATCACCCCGGCTTCGATCCGCCGCGCGGCCGAGCTCGGTGACGAGCTGCCGGTGGCCTGGTTGCACCGGTCGCTGCGCTACACCGAGAAACTCGCCACCCCCGACACGTCCGTCGGTGACCTGGTGGGTGATGTCGACCCGGTGAAGGTTGCGGAAGGTCGCAGGCTGGGTGACCCGGAGACGATCCATTACGGGCTGGTGCCCCGCGCGCACCGCGGCATCGTCGCGATCAACGAGCTACCCGACCTGGCCGAGCGAATCCAGGTCGCGCTACTCAACGTGATGGAGGAGCGCGACATCCAGGTTCGTGGCTACACCCTGCGGTTACCGCTGGATGTGCTAGTGGTCGCCAGCGCCAATCCCGAGGACTACACCAACCGGGGCCGGATCATCACCCCGCTCAAGGACCGCTTCGGCGCCGAGATCCGCACTCACTACCCGCGGCAGATGGTCGACGAGATTGCGCTGGTGGCCCAGGAAGCCGACCTCGACAGCATCGGTGCGCAGGTCGGAGAGCCACTGCTGGAGGTGCTGGCCCGGTTCGCCCGGCACCTGCGCGCCAGTGCCGCGATCGACCAGCGTTCCGGGGTGTCGGCGCGCTTCGCGGTGGCCGGCGCGGAGACCGTCGCCGCCGCTGCGCTGCGCCGGGCCGCGCTGACCGGTGAGAACCACGCGGTGGCCCGGCCCGTCGACCTGGAGTCGGTGCCGGTGGTGCTGCGCGGCAAGCTGGAGTTCGAATCCGGTTATGACCAACCGTCCGAAAACAGCACCGGACGCGACGAGCAGGGTGACGTGCTCACCCACCTGCTGCGCCGCGCGGTGGCCGACACGGCCCGCGCGCGGTTGCGGGGCCTGAACCTCGCGCCGCTGGCCGCGGCGGTCTCCGGCGGCCACCGGGTCGCCACCGGCGAGCAGGTCCCCGCCGCCGAGGTGCTCGCCGCGCTGCCCGAACTGCCGGTGCTTCACGAGGTCGCGACCCGGCTCGGCGCCGCCCCGGGCGGGCCGCCGGGTCCGATCGCCGCCGCCGTCGAACTCGCGCTGGAGTCGCTGTATCTCACCCGCAAGCTGGGCAAGGACGTCGAAGACGGCCGTACGGTGTACGGATCGCGGCAATGACCTCGGCGAGCCGGTACAGCTACGGGCCCTGGCACGGTGGCCCGGACCCGTTGGCGCCCCCACCGGACCTGTCCGCGGCGCTGGACCAGATCGGCCGCGACGTAATGGACGGGGCATCACCCCGGGCAGCGATGCGGGAACTGCTGCGCCGCGGGCTGCCCGGCACCAGGGGGATGGACGAGCTGGCCCGCCGGATCTGGCAGCGCCGCGCCGAGATCACCCGCCGCCACCGGCTCGACGGCACCCTCCAGCAGGTCCGCGAGCTGCTGAACAGGGCCCTGGCCGCGGAGCGGCAGGCACTGTTTCCCGACCCCGACGACGACGCCCGGTTCCGCGAAGCCCGGCTCGACGCGTTACCGCCGGACACCGCCCGCGCCGTCACCGAGCTTGCCGACTACGACTGGCGCAGCTCCGAAGCCGCCCAGGCCTACCAGCAGATCCGCGACCTTCTCGGCCAGCAACTGCTCGAGCAGCGCTTCGAGGGCATGAAGCAGGCGCTGCAGTCCAGCTCCCCCGAGGACGTCGAGCGGATCCGGCGGATGCTGTCTGACCTCAACGATCTGCTCGCCGCCCATGCTCGCGGCGCCCCGGACACTGCCCAGCGGTTCGAGGAGTTCATGCGCAAGCACGGGGACTTCTTTCCCGAGCGGCCCCGCGACGTCGAGGAGTTGATCGATGCGCTGGCCGCCCGGGCTTCGGCGGCGCAGCGGATGCTCAACTCGATGAGCGCACAGCAACGCGCTGAACTCGCCGAGCTCATTCAGCAGGCGTTTGGTGACCCCCGGCTGGCTGCGCAGTTGGCGACACTGGACGCCCACCTTCAGGCGCTACGGCCCGGCGAGGACTGGCAAGGCTCCGAACGGTTCCGCGGCCAGGATCCGCTCGGCCTGGGGGAGGGCGCGCAGGCGATGGCCGACCTCGCCGAACTCGATGCGTTGGCCGAGCAGTTCTCCCAGTCGTATGCCGGGGCCCGCGCCGAGGACGTCGACCTCGACGCGCTGGCCCGTCAGCTGGGCGACGAGGCCCGCATCGACGCCCGCCGGCTCGCCGAGCTGGAACGTGAGCTGGAGCGCCACGGCTTTTTCGAACGCGCCCCTGACGGGTCGCTGCGGTTGTCACCCAAGGCGATGCGCCGGCTCGGCTCCCAAGCCCTGGCCGACGTGGTCCAGGTGCTGCGTAGCCGGCGCGGTGAGCGGGAGTTGCGCCGGGCCGGCGCTGCCGGGGAACCCAGCGGAGGCACCCGGCCCTGGCAATTCGGCGACTCCGAGCCCTGGGACGCACCCCGCACCGTGCGCAACAGCGTGCTGCGCCGTGCCGGGACCCGCAGCGCAGGCCCGCTGCTGACCGTCGAGGACATCGAGGTCGTGGACACCGAGCAGCGGGCGCGCGCGGCGGTGGCGCTGTGTGTCGATACCTCGTGGTCGATGGTGCAAGACGGGCACTGGGTGCCGATGAAACGCACCGCGCTGGCGCTGCATCACCTGGTCCGCACCCGGTTTCGCTCGGACGCACTGGAACTGATCACCTTTGGGCGGCACGCCCAGCGGGTGAACATCGCGGAACTGACCGGCCTGACCGGGGTGTGGGAGCAGGGCACCAACCTGCACCACGCGCTGCTGCTCGCCGGCCGGCACCTGCGCCGCCACCCCGATGCCGCCCAGGTGCTGCTGGTGGTCACCGATGGAGAGCCCACCGCCCATCTGGAACCTGACGGTGAGGCAGTGTTCAGCTACCCACCGCAGCCGCAAACCCTGGCGCTGACCGTGCGCGAGATGGACGGGCTGGCCCGCAACGGCGCCGCGGTGAGCATTGTCATGCTCGGCCGCGATCCGCGCCTCGCGGTGTTCGTGCACGCCCTGGCCCGCCGCTGCGGCGGCCGGGTCCTCGACCCCGGCGTAGACGGCCTAGGCGCCGCCGTAGTCGGCGACTACCTCCGGCACCGGAAACGCCGCCCGTAGCCCGGCGTGTCGCGGCCCCTGCACCGCGTGTCGCGCTCTGGTGCCCGGTGTGTCGTGCTCCCTGGCACGCCAGCGACAGCGCACGGGCGCCCTCCTGCGGTGACGTAGTGTCGAACCCATGCAGCCCTGGGCATCGACAGCATTGCCAGAGCTACCTGGCCAGGGCCCCCCGCTGCGCCTGCACGACACCGCCGCTGGGCGGGTCCGGCCCACCGCGCCGGGCCCCACTGCGCGGATGTACGTGTGCGGGATCACCCCGTACGAC
Source organism: Pseudonocardiaceae bacterium (assembly GCA_035606945.1). Lineage (GTDB taxonomy): Bacteria > Actinomycetota > Actinomycetes > Mycobacteriales > Pseudonocardiaceae. Next base: position 24,747 of record DATNDR010000032.1, on the reverse strand, counting down.
GCGACCCACCTCGGCCATGCCGCCACCTACCTCGCTTTCGATCTGGTGCACCGGTACTGGCGCGACGCCGGCCACGAGGTGCACTACGTGCAGAACGTCACCGACGTCGACGACCCACTGCTGGAACGGGCGATCCGCGACCAGGACGACTGGGTCGTTCTCGGGATGCGCGAGACCGCGCTGTTCCGGGAAGACATGGAGTCACTTCGGGTGCTGCCGCCACGGGACTTCGTCGGTGCCGTCGAAGCCATCGGCGAGATCGTCGAGGTCATCGCCAAGCTGCTCGCCTGCGGCGCGGCCTACCGCATCGACGATCCCGAGCACCCGGACGTCTACTTCGACCACCGAACGGCCCCGCATTTCGGCTCCGAATCGGGTTACGACGATCTCACCATGGCCCGGCTGTCCGCTGAGCGCGGTGGCGACCCGCAGCGCCCCGGCAAGCGGCACCCGCTGGACGCGCTGATGTGGCGTAGTGCCCGCGAGGGCGAACCCTCCTGGGATTCCGAGCTGGGCCCGGGGCGTCCCGGCTGGCATGTGGAGTGCTGCGCGATCGGGCTCAACCGGTTGGGCACCGGCTTCGACGTCCAGGGCGGTGGCTCGGATCTTATCTTTCCGCATCACGAGTTCTCCGCGGCCCACGCCGAGGCGCTCACCGGCGAATTTCCGATGGCGCGGCACTACGTGCACACCGGCATGATCGGCCTCAACGGCGAGAAGATGTCCAAGTCGAAGGGCAACCTGGTCTTCGTTTCCCGGCTACGGGCGGACCAGGTGGACCCGATGGCGCTGCGGCTGGCGTTGCTGTCCGAGCATTACCGCATCGACCGCAGCTGGAACACCGGCATGCTCGACGAGGCGCAGGCCCGTTTGACCCGCTGGCGGCAGGCCGTCGCGGAACCTGCGGGAGCGCCGGCGCGGGACACCGTGCGCCGCTTGCGCGACCGGCTGGCCGACGACCTGAACACTCCCGGTGCGCTGGCCGCGGTCGACGTGTGGGCCACCGAGACGCTGTCCCGCCCCGGCTCCGACAGGCTCGCCCCCGCGCTGCTGCGCACCGCAGTGGATGCCTTGCTGGGCATCGCGCTGTGATGACGGAGACACCGCGGCTACCCGATGGTCAGCGCACGTCACTCGCTGACGTCGTGCCCTCGCTGCTGGCCGGTCTAGGGGTTGCCGGGTTCACCGATGAGTTAGGGCTGCATCCTGCGCACGGTGTTTGCCTGCTGCTGGTGGACGGTCTCGGATGGCGCGCGTTGCGGGAGCATCCCACCGACGCCCCGTTCCTGGCCTCTTTGGCCGAGGCCAGCAAGCCGATCACGGCTGGATTTCCCGCCACAACAGCCGCCAGCGTGGCCGCCATCGGTACGGGTGTGCCCACCGGCCAGCACGGGATCGTCGGCTTCTCCTTCGCTGTGCCCGACGGCGTGCTCATCAACGCGCTGAGCTGGCACACGCACGGCGGCGGCGACCGGATCGACCTTCGCGAACGGTTCGTGCCCGAGGACATCCAGCCACGACCTACCGCCCTGGAGCGCGCCGCGGCCGCCGGAGTGCGGGTGACCCTGGCCGTTCCCGAGGTACATCGAGGGTCGGGCTTGAACCGGGCGGCACTGCGCGGTGGCGAGGTGAAGGGCGTGCATGCGCTGGGAGATCTGGCGGGCAATGCGTTGGCAGCGGTATCCGGCCGCGAGCGGACGTTCTGCTACGCCTATCACGGTGACCTGGACCTGCTCGGCCACCTCTATGGCGTCGGGTCGCTGCCATGGCGGCTGCAGCTGAGCCACGTCGACCGGCTGGCGGCCGCGATCGCCGAGGGTCTTCCGCCCGGCGTCCAGCTCGTGGTGATCGCAGACCACGGGATGGTCACCGTGCCCGAGCAAAGCCGGCTCGACTTCGACACCGTACCGGCGCTGCAGGCCGGGGTTCGCCTACTGGGTGGAGACCCGCGCGCCCGTTACGTCTACACCGAGCCGGACGCCATTTCTGATGTGCTGGCGACCTGGCGTGGACTGATCGGAGATCGAGCGTGGATACTCACGCGCGATGACGCCATCGCAGCCGGGTGGTTCGGTCCCGTAGTCGAGGACCATATCCGCGATCGCATCGGCGACATCATCGTCGCTGCTCGCGCCGACTTCGCGGTCATCCGATCCCAGGCCACACCTAAACTGAGCCGCCTGATCGGCCACCACGGTTCCTTGACCGCCGACGAGCAACTGGTGCCGCTACTGGTGCACGAGTCAGGTTGAATGAGGCGAAACTAAGACTAGCCAGCCGACGCCCAGTTGCTCGAAATAGGCATGACCGCCCGCCCCGTGTATCTGAGCTCCTCGTCTGGCCTCTACACAGCAACCGAAGAAGTCGAATAGGCCGGGTCCCGTTAAGTTCACCAATGACTTGGCTCCAGCTATGTGCTGTCGGCTTATGCCGGTTGTGCCGTGGCTACCGGTTGTCGCGAGGTCCCCGGGGGCCCGAAGTGCCGCCAGGGCGCCGGCGGCGCAGGTAGCGCTCGAAGTCCGCGGCGATGGCGTCCCCGCTGGCCTCATGCAAGGTGAGGTCGGTGTCGCCGCGTTCCTCCAATGCACGCACGTAGCTGGCGACCTCGTCGTCCTCGTCGGCCATCTCGCTGACGGTCGCCTCCCACTCCTCGGATTCCTCGGGCAGCGCGCCGAGTGGTACCTCGAGGTCGAGCACCTCCTCCACCCGGTGCAGCAACGCCAAGGTGGCCTTGGGCGACGGCGGGGCGGAGACGTAGTGCGGCACTGCGGCCCAGAACGAGATAGCCGGTATCCCGGCCTGTACGCACGCGTCCTGGAAAACTCCCACAATCCCGGTAGGACCCTCGTACTTGGAGCGTTCCAACTGGAATTGGGCGGCCGAGGCCGCGTCGAAGGAGGTGCCGGTGACGGGCACCGGGCGGGTGTGCGGGGTGTCGGCGAGCAGCGCTCCCAGGGTCACCACACTGGTGATCCCGAGGTCCATGACATAGCGCAGCAGCTCGTTGCAGAACGACCGCCAGCGCATGTTCGGTTCGATGCCGTGCACCAGCACCACGTCGAAGTCGGCTCCAGGGGGGCGGCACACCGACAGGCGCGTGGTGGGCCAGTCGATACGTCGCGTGATCCCGTCCACCAGCTTCGTGGTGGGTCTGGTGACCTGGAAGTCGTAATAGTCCTCGGGGTCGAGCTCGGCCAGTGGGGTGGCATCCCAGCTCAGCTGTAGATGCTCGATCGCGGTGCTCGCAGCGTCCCCGGCGTCATTCCAGCCCTCGAACGCGGCGACCAGCACCGGCGAGGTGAGCTGGGGCAGCGGCGATCGGCGGGCGGCCGAGTCGCTGCCGGAGCGGTCGGGATAGGTCACCGCGTTAGCCTACGGCTCCCGCGCCCCGGTGGCCGTGCCCCGATACTGCCAATTCCCGCCGGGACCCGAAAACGCTGCTCTAGGCTGAATCTCATGGTCCAGTCATCGCTGCTCGACGTCCTGGTGCATCGTGTCGTAGTCGCTGATGGGGCGATGGGCACGATGCTGCAGTCGGTGGCCCTGACCCTGGATGACTTCGCCGGGCTGGAGGGCTGCAACGAAATTCTCAACGTCACCCGCCCGGATGTCGTTCGCGCCGTGCACCGGGGCTACCTGGAGGCGGGTGCCGACGCGGTGGAGTCCAACACCTTCGGCGCCAATCTGGCCAACCTCGCCGAATACGGCATCGCCGACCGGATCCGCGAACTAGCCGAGGTGGGTGCGAGGCTGGCGCGCGAGGTAGCCGACGAATTCACCGAGCCGCAGCGTCCCCGGTTCGTCCTCGGATCGGTCGGGCCCGGCACCAAGCTGCCCACCCTGGGGCACATCGATTTTCCCGAGTTGCGTGACGCCTACGTCGAGCAGGTCCGTGGGTTGCTCGCCGGTGGAGCCGACGCGGTGTTGGTGGAGACCAGCCAGGACTTGCTGCAGTGCAAGGCCGCCGTGGTCGCCGCGCGGCGCGCCATGGTTGCCGAGGGCCGGCACGTTCCGATCATCACCCAGGTCACCGTGGAGACCACCGGCACGATGCTGCTGGGTACCGAGATCGGCGCCGCACTCACCGCGTTGGAACCCTTGGGCATCGACCTGATCGGGCTGAACTGCGCCACCGGCCCGGCCGAGATGAGCGAGCACCTACGCCAGCTCGCGAAACACTCTCGGATCCCGCTGTCGGTGATGCCCAATGCCGGCCTACCCGAACTTCGCTCCGGTGGGGCGGTGTACCCGCTGACTCCGGAGGAGTTGGCCACCGCGCTGGCCGGTTTCGTCACCGAGTTCGGCGTGCGGCTGGTCGGTGGCTGCTGTGGCACGACCCGGGAACACATCGCCGCGGTGGCGCAGGCGGTGGCCGAACTGGCCCCCCGGTGCCGGCGGCCGCGTCCCGAGCCGGGAGTGTCGTCGCTCTACGCCGCGGTTCCATTCCGTCAGGACGCCAGCGTGTTGATGATCGGCGAGCGGACCAACGCCAACGGATCGAAGGCGTTTCGCGAGGCGATGCTCGCCGAGCGCTTCGAGGACTGCGTGCAGATCGCTCGCGCCCAGACGCGAGACGGCGCGCACCTGATCGATCTGTGCGTGGACTACGTCGGCCGGGACGGCGCCGTTGACATGGCCGGGCTGGCCGGGCGGCTGGCGACCGCGTCGACGCTACCGATCATGCTGGATTCCACCGAGCCCGAGGTGCTGCGCGCCGGTCTGGAACGCCTCGGCGGGCGGTGCGTGATCAACTCAGTGAACTACGAGGACGGCGACGGGCCCGGTTCGCGCTACCAGCGCGTCATGCAGCTGGTCCGCGAGCACGGTGCCGCCGTGGTGGCGCTGTGCATCGACGAGCAGGGGCAGGCTCGCACCGCGGAGTGGAAAGTCCGGGTGGCCTCCCGGCTGATCGACGACCTGACCGCCACCTGGGGTCTGCGCACCTGCGACGTCATCGTCGACTGCCTGACCTTTCCCGTCTCCACCGGCCAGGAAGAAACACGTCGTGACGCCGTGGAGACCATCGAGGCGATCCGTGAGGTCACCCGACGCTACCCGGAGGTGCATACCATCCTCGGGGTCTCCAATGTGTCGTTCGGGCTGAACCCCGCGGCCCGTCAGGTGCTCAACTCGGTGTTCCTGCATGAATGTGTGCAGGCTGGGTTGGATACCGCGATCGTGCACCCGTCGAAGATCCTCCCGATGGCCCGGATCCCGGACGAGCAGCGTGCCGCTGCGCTCGATCTGGTGTACGACCGGCGGCGCGCTGGGTACGACCCGCTGCAACAGTTGATGTCGCTGTTCGAGGGCGTGACGACGTCGTCATCAAGGCAGTCCCGGGCGGCCGAACTCGCCGCGTTGCCGCTGTTCGAGCGCTTGGAGCGGCGGATCGTCGACGGCGAGCGCAACGGATTGTTCGAGGACCTGGACACCGCGCTGGAGCAGCGGCCCGCGCTGCAGATCATCAATGACACCCTGCTGTCCGGCATGCGGACGGTGGGCGAACTGTTCGGCTCGGGCCAGATGCAGCTGCCGTTCGTGCTGCAGTCGGCCGAGGTGATGAAGGCCTCCGTCGGGCACCTCGAACCGCACATGGAGCGATCTGAAAACGGCGCTGCCGACACCAAGGGCAGGCTGGTGCTGGCCACGGTCAAGGGCGACGTCCATGACATCGGCAAGAACCTGGTGGACATCATCCTGTCCAACAATGGCTACGAGGTGATCAACCTCGGTATCAAGCAGCCCATCAGCACCATCCTGCAGGCCGCTGTGGAGCACCACGCCGACGCCATTGGGATGTCGGGGCTGCTCGTCAAGTCCACGGTGATCATGAAGGAAAACCTGGAGGAGATGAACTCCCGGGGTTTGTCCGGCACCCCGGTACTGCTCGGTGGGGCGGCGCTGACCCGCGCCTACGTGGAGAACGACCTCGCCGAACTCTATACAGGGGAGGTTCGTTACGCCCGGGACGCGTTCGAGGGCCTGCGACTGATGGACTCGATCATGACCCGTAAGCGGGGCGGCGTCGTGGCCGCCGACCCGAAGGAGGAGGCCCAAGCGGCGGAGCGCAAGGCGCGCCGGGAGCGGTCGCTGCGTATCGCGCAGGCGCGCCGGGCGCGGGAGGCCGATCCTGACGAACCGGTACCGGCCCGTTCCGACGTGGCCACCGACGTGCCGATTCCCCTCCCACCGTTTTGGGGCTCGCGGGTGGTCAAAGGAATAGCAGTGGCCGAGTTCGCCGCGCTGCTCGACGAACGAGCCACCTTCCTGGGCCAGTGGGGCCTGCGCGGATCCCGCGCCAAGGACGGCCCGTCCTTCGAGGAGCTGGTGGAGACAGAGGGCCGGCCACGGCTGCGTTACTGGTTGGACCGGCTGACCACCGAAGGAGTCCTCGCGCACGCCGCGGTCGTCTATGGGTACTTTCCGGCGGTCGCGGATTCCGACGCGCTGACCGTGCTCGCTGAGCCCCGGCCGGATGCAGCTGAGCGGTTGCGTTTCACGTTCCCTCGCCAGCGCCGCGATCGTCGGCTGTGTCTGGCGGATTTCTACCGGCCGCGGGCGGCGTCGGTGGCCGCCGGCGAGGTGGACGTGCTGCCGTTGCAGCTGGTCACAATGGGCCAGCCGATCGCCGACTACGCCGCTGAGCTGTTCGCCAAGGACGCCTACCGCGATTATCTGGAGGTACATGGCCTCGGCGTGCAGCTGACCGAGGCGTTGGCGGAGTACTGGCACCAGCGGATCCGCCAGCAGCTGAGGTTTTCCTCCGGGGCAGCGGTCGCCGAGGAAGACCCCGCTGACGTGGAGGAGTTCTTCAAGCTCGGGTACCGGGGCGCCCGGTACTCGCTGGGCTACGGTGCCTGCCCGGAGCTGGAGGATCGGGCGAAGATCGTCGCGCTGCTGCGGCCGGACCGGATCGGCGTGACGCTGTCCGAGGAGTTCCAGCTGCACCCGGAGCAGTCCACCGACGCCATCGTCGCGCACCACCCGGAGGCGAAATACTTCAATGCGTGAGAAGGGGTCGACATTTGCGGATGAAGACGTTCGACGAGCTGTTCGCCGAACTCAGCGAGCGGGCCCGGAACCGGCCGGCGGGATCGGGCACCGTCGCGGCGCTGGACGAGGGCGTGCACTCGCAGGGCAAGAAGGTACTCGAGGAGGCCGGCGAGGTGTGGATAGCCGCTGAACACGAGTCCGACGAACGGTTGGCAGAGGAGATCTCCCAGCTGCTGTACCGGGTTCAGGTGCTCATGCTCGGCCGGGGAATCGGCACCGCCGACGTCTACCGCTACCTGTGAGGTGCCGATGAACAGGGCGTCGATGAACGGAGGGGCCAAGATGCTGCGGGTCGCCTTACCCAGCAAGGGCACCCTGGCGGCACCCGCCTCGGAAATGCTCGCCGAGGCGGGCTACCGGCAACGCCACGACGCCAAGGACCTGACCGTCATCGACACGGCCAACGACGTGGAGTTCTTCTTCCTCCGGCCTCGGGACATCTCGGTGTATGTGGGGTCGGGTGAGTTGGACCTGGGGATCACCGGCCGGGATCTGGTGCTGGACTCCGAAGCGCCGGTCACCGAACGGCTCGCGTTGGGGTTCGGCGGATCTTCCTTCCGTTACGCCGCCCCTACGGGTCGCGAGTGGAAGGTCGGCGACCTCGACGGGTTGCGGGTGGCCACGGCGTACCCGCGGCTGGTCACAGCAGATCTGGCCCGGCACGGCGTCCGCGTCACCCTGATCCAGTTGGATGGTGCGGTGGAGATCTCCGTGCAGCTGGGTGTAGCGGACGCCATCGCCGACGTAGTGGGGTCTGGGCGAACCCTGCGGCAGCACGGCCTTGCGGCTTTCGGCGACCCGATCTGCACCTCCGAGGCGGTGCTCGTGGAGCGATCCGACGCCGAGCCATCTCCGGAACGGTCCCAACTCGCCGCGCGCCTGCAAGGCGTGGTGTTCGCTCAGCAGTACGTGATGCTCGACTACGACTGCCCGCGCACCCTGCTGGACGCAGCGATTGCCATCACGCCCGGGCTGGAGTCGCCGACTCTGGCCCCGCTTGCCGATCCCGACTGGGTGGCGGTACGCGCGATGGTGCCGCGAAAAGACGCCAACCGGATCATGGACGAGCTATCCGCCTGCGGCGCGAAGGCTATCCTGACCAGCGACATCCGTTCCTGCCGCTTCTGACCGGCGATCCTCGTCCCGCAGCTCCTGACATGGAGACATGTCGGGGTCCTGACCCCCCGTGTCACCCCGATATGTCTCCATGTCGGGGCACGGGCGGGTCACTGGAGGGATCTGGCCAGCCGGGGTAGGGGGGTGGGTTGCCGCCGAACGCGGGACAGGATGGCTTGTGATCGCACCAGTCGCACATCCGGCTGGGGTTGGGGCGGAAGTCACCGCTGCGCGCGGCCCGGCGGATCGCCGCCCAGATCGCGGTGAGGGTGCGCTCGAAACGAATCAGTTCCGCCTCGTCCGGGGTGTAGCTCAGGGCCTGCCGATCGGCCAGATACAGCAGCCGCAACTGGCGCGGTACCACCCCGCGGATCCGCAGCAGTGCCAGCGCGTAGAACTTCATCTGGAACAAGGCCTTGGCCTCGAAGACGTCCCGCGGGGCGGCGCCGGTCTTGTAGTCCACCACCCGGATTTCCCCGGTGGTGGCGACATCGAGTCGATCGATGTATCCCCGGAGCAGCAGTGACTCGCCATCTTCCAGGTTGCTGGTGGCCAGCTCCGCCTCTACGAGCAGTTCGCAGGCCTCCGGCTGAACCGATCGCGGGTCTTCCAGCGCGAAATAGCCCTCGACAAGCTCGCGCGCCGACTCGAGCCAGTCCGCGTGCTCCGGATCCTCGGGGCCTGCGAACAGCTCAGCCAGCTCCGGGTTGCCGGCCAAGACGTCGCGCCAGGCCGGATCAACCAGCTCACGCCCGACCGCGGAATCGCGACGGTCTGCGGGCAGCGTAAAAAGCCGCTCCAGTACCGCGTGCACCACCGTGCCACGAACCTGCGCCCGGCTCGGTGTCTCGGGCAGCCGGTCGACCACCCGGAACCGGTACAGCAGCGGGCACTGCTTGAAGTCGGCTGCCCGCGACGGTGACAGCGCCGGGCGCCTGCGGGCAACCGTGCTGGTGGCGAGCTGCCGGTCGGCCAGGATGTCCGTCATGGCTGGGAGAGTAGGCCAGCCCACCGACAGCGCTGCACCGCCCGCGGTCTGTCACCATGACCGTCTGTGAGTCGAGGCAGCGGACCGTTCCAACCCGGCGATCGGGTGCAGATCACCGATCCCAAGGGACGACGGCACACGGTGGTCCTGGAATGCGGAGCACAGTTTCACACCCACCGCGGTGCGCTGGCTCATGACGATCTCATCGGATTGCCCGAGGGCAGCGTCGTCACCTCCACCGCGGGTACGCAGTACCTGGCGTTGCGTCCGCTGCTGGCCGACTACGTGTTGTCCATGCCCCGCGGTGCACAGGTGATCTATCCCAAGGACGCTGCCCAGATCTTGATGTTCGGGGACATCTTTCCCGGTGCCCGGGTGCTCGAAGCCGGCGCCGGATCCGGCGCGCTGACTTGCTCGCTGCTCCAAGCGGTGGGGGAGCGCGGCAGCGTGACTTCCTACGAGGTGCGCGCGGACCACGCCGAGCATGCCGCGGCCAATGTCGAACGATTCTTCGGGTCCGCGGTGCCCAACTGGCAGTTGCGAGTGGCAGATCTGGCCATTCACCTCGCTGAGGAGCCGGTCGATCGTGCGGTGCTCGACATGCTCCATCCGTGGGCGGCGTTGCCGGCCGTGTCGGCCGCGCTGGTCCCCGGTGGGGTGCTCACCGTCTACGTGGCGACCACTACCCAGCTGTCCCGCAGTGCCGAGGCGCTGCGGGAAGCCGGCTCCTACACCGAGCCGCAGGCCTGGGAGACGCTGCAGCGGCCCTGGCATACGGTCGGGCTTGCGGTCCGTCCCGAGCATCGGATGGTCGGACATACCGCGTTCTTGCTCACCGCTCGGCGCTTGGCGCCCGGCGTCGTCGCACCTACCCCACAGCGGCGACCCAGCCGCTCCAACCGGCGCCTGTAGCCGCAGCGTCCGAAATGCCCGGGTAGTTGATCTGCGCTTGACTCACGGTTTCGGCCTGCTGTCCCGTACCGTTGATGGTCTGGCAGAACCATGCGGGAGGAGGTGCCTCGTGCCGCACGAATATCCAGGCGACCGAGCCGCTGAGGGTCGAAACCGCGTCGACCCCGCGCTTGCCGCCCAGATCAGGGTCCTCGAGGACGAGGTGACACTGCTGCGCCGCCGGTTGACTGAGTCTCCCCGGCACGTCCGGTTGCTCGAAGAGCGACTGGCCGAGGCATCCGCATCGGTCGCCCAGCTCACCGAACGTAACGCCAAGCTGGTCGAGACCCTGCGCGAGGCGCGCAGCCAGCTGCTTGCATTGCGCGAAGAGGTCGACCGCCTGGCCCAGCCCCCCAGCGGCTACGGCGTGTTCCTCGCCTGCTTCGACGACGGCTCCGTGGACGTGTTCACCTCGGGTCGCCGGATGCGGGTGGCGGTATCGCCCGCGGTGGAGATCCCGCAGCTGCGGCGGGGGCAGAGCGTGCGGCTCAATGAGGCGCTGACCGTCGTGGAAGCAGGCGCGTTCGAGGCCACCGGCGAGGTCTGCGCATTGCGTGAGGTGCTGCACTGCGGCCAGCGCGCGCTGGTCGTGGGCCATGCCGACGAGGAGCGGGTGGTGTGGCTGGCCGAGCCCCTGCTTCCCGGACCGGACAATCCCGACACGGTGCCGCTCAAGCCGGGGGATTCTCTGGTAGTGGACACCAAGGCCGCCTATGCCTACGAGCGGGTGCCCAAGGCCGAGGTGGAAGACCTCGTCCTGGAGGAGGTGCCCGACGTCGGCTACGAGGACATCGGCGGCCTGGCCAACCAGATCGAGCAGATCCGTGATGCCGTCGAGCTGCCATTCCTGCACGCTGACCTGTTCCGCACCTACGAGCTGCGCCCACCCAAGGGTGTGCTGCTCTACGGTCCTCCCGGATGCGGCAAGACGCTGATAGCCAAGGCGGTAGCCAACTCCCTGGCCAAGAAAGTTGCCCAGGTCCGTGGAGATAACGAGGCCAAGAGTTACTTCCTCAACATCAAGGGACCGGAGCTGCTCAACAAGTACGTCGGCGAAACCGAGCGGCACATTCGGATGATCTTCCAGCGAGCGCGGGAGAAGGCATCAGAGGGTACCCCGGTCATCGTGTTCTTCGACGAGATGGACTCGATCTTCCGGACCCGCGGGTCGGGGGTGTCCTCCGATGTCGAAACGACGATCGTGCCGCAGTTGCTCAGCGAGATCGATGGTGTGGAGGGCCTGGAGAACGTCATCGTCATCGGTGCCTCCAACCGCGAAGACATGATCGATCCGGCGATCCTGCGCCCAGGCCGGCTGGACGTGAAGATCAAGATCGAGCGTCCGGACGCGGAGGCGGCCAAGGACGTCTTCTCCAAGTACCTGACGACCACGCTGCCACTACACGCTGACGATCTCGCGGAATTCGGGCGGGACCGCCAGGCCTGCATTCAGGCGATGATTCAGGGCACCGTCGAACGGATGTACGCCGAGAGTGAGGACAACCGGTTCCTGGAAGTCACCTACGCCAACGGTGACAAGGAGGTTCTGTACTTCCGGGACTTCAACTCCGGCGCGATGATCCAGAACATCGTCGATCGGGCGAAGAAGAAGGCCATCAAGTCGGTCTTGGAGACCGGTCAGCCCGGGTTACGCATGACCCACCTGCTCGACTCGATCGTCGACGAGTTCGCCGAGAACGAAGACCTCCCCAACACCACCAACCCGGACGACTGGGCGCGGATCTCGGGCAAGAAGGGAGAACGCATCGTCTACATCCGTACCCTGGTCACCGGCAAGAACGCCGAGTCCGGCCGAGCCATCGACACCGCCACCAACACCGGGCAGTACCTGTAGCGGGCGCGCACACGACGCCTGGGACCCTCGACGTAGCCCCGCATGCTGTCTCACACTGACCGCGTGCGGCGCACTGCGATCCTCCATGCCCGGTCGAACCGTTGCGAGAACCTCGACCGGCAGGTTCGAGAGCTGGAGGAATGCTGTGACTCGCTGGCGTCGCAGCTGGCCTCGCGGATCTGGTGTTGATCCGGGATGTGTCGCGCTTGTCTGAGGATGCCACCCAGCTTGAGCAGATCATCAGTGAGCACCGGTCCCGGCTCGCTATCAGCCGAGACGACCGGCATCACTGACCCACGCGCGCTGGTCCGCGAGGCGGCACGCCCGCTCGGCCGCCGCACCATTGGCGGCGACCGGCTCATCTCCAGCAGCCATCCTGTCGAACTCGGCGACAAGACGGCTGTCGTACCACTGCCGAGGTACGCCGCGGACCGCGGCTGCGCTGCCTGACGTACGAGAACTGCCTCTGGCCGGCCGACGACGAGCCCCATGCCTGCGACGCAGCATTGAGGAACCCGGTCAGTGCACGTCAAATCACAGGAGATCGTCATGGTGGCGCAAGCGGCAAGCTATGCGGTGGACGCGTACCCGATATGGGGTCACGGCCCCGGAGCCGGCGGACCCGGCTGGTGGCTCATCTTTCCGATCGTGTTCTGGGCGCTGGTGTTGTCGGTGGCCGGGTACCTGATCTACCGGAGGTCACCGAAACAGCAGGCGCGAAGCGCAGCCGAGCGGACTCTCGCCGAGCGGTATGCCCGCGGCGAGATCAGCGAGGACGAGCTGCGGCAGCGCAGGAACGTGCTGCGAGCCAGCTGATCTCGTCCAGCCGAGGCATCCGTGGGTGGTTGCCGCCGCTCGGGCAACCACCCACGAATCCACGGGTCAAGAGTTCTGCAGCACGGCCTCGATGTCCAGCGAGATGTGCACGGTGTCGCCGATCACCACACCGCCGCCGTCCAGTGGCAGTTCGGTGTCGATGCCGAAGTCCTTGCGGTTGATCTCGGTGGTGGCGGAGAAGCCGGCCCGCGTGCCGCCGTAGGGATCGGGGCCGAAGCCGGTCAACTCGACGGTGAGCGCGACCTGGCGGGTGATCCCGTGCAAGGTGAGCTCGCCGTCTACCACCAGGTTGTCGCCGTCTCGCCGGACACCGGTCGACCGGTAGGTCATCGTCGGGTACTGCGCCGCGTGCAGGAAGTCAGCCGAGCGGACGTGTTCGTCGCGCTGCGGATTGCCGGTGTCGAAGCTGGTGACGTCGATCTCCGCGGTGACCGACGAGTCCAGCAGGTCGTCGCCGGTGACAACGCGACCGGAGACGCCGTTGAACCGGCCCCGCACCTTGCTGACCATCAGGTGGCGGACGGAGAACGAGACGTCGGAATGGGCGGCGTCGATGTCCCAGGTGCCGGCAACGTACCCCGGAAGCGCGGTCATAACAGTGGTCATCGGAAACCCTCCGTAGTGGTGAGGTCCCGCGCGGTACTGCGGGACTCTATCCACCACAACAAGTTGAATGTTCAATTATTTCTGAGATGTGAGGAAGACCACGCCGTTCACCGGCGACCATCCGGCGGCCCTCTACCCGGCATGAGCGGATTGGCCCGCGGCCAGCCGGGCCTCGGCGTGGCCGAGCACGTACTCTGCGGGTATGCGCCGGATCATGGGCACTGAAGTGGAGTACGGCATCTCCGTGCCCGGAGACAGCACCGCCAACCCCGTGCTGACCTCGACCCAGGTGGTGTTGGCCTATGCCGCCGCGGCCGAGGTGCCGCGAGCCAAGCGGGCTCGATGGGACTACGAGGTGGAGTCCCCGCTACGCGACGCGCGCGGGTTCGACTTGGGCGTTCCCGGGCTCGCGCAGCCCGATCCGGAGCTGGACGATCTCGGTGCGGCGAACGTCATCCTCACCAACGGCGCCCGGCTCTACGTCGATCACGCGCACCCGGAGTTCTCCGGCCCCGAGGTCACCAACCCGCGCGACGCGGTGATCTGGGACAAAGCTGGTGAGCGGATCATGGAAGAGGCCGCGGTGCGCGCCCGCACCGTGCCCGATCAGCCGCTGTTCCAGCTGTACAAGAACAATGTCGACGGTAAGGGTGCCTCTTACGGCACTCACGAGAACTACCTGATGGCCCGCTCCACCCCGTTCACCATGGTGATCGCCGGGCTGACGCCCTTCTTCGCGTCCCGCCAGGTGATCTGTGGATCGGGCCGGGTGGGCATCGGGCCGGCCGGTGAGCATCCCGGGTTCCAGCTGTCCCAGCGGGCGGACTACATCGAAGTCGAGGTCGGCCTGGAGACCACCCTCAAGCGCGGCATCATCAATACCCGTGACGAGCCGCACGCCGACGCCGACAAGTACCGGCGCCTGCATGTCATCATCGGTGACGCCAACCTGGCCGAGTACTCGACCTATCTCAAGCTCGGCACCACGGCGCTGGTCCTGGACCTGATCGAGGCCGGTGAACGCTTCGACGATCTGCGGCTGGTCGATGCGGTGCGGGCGGTGCACACGATCAGTCGCGACCCGTCTTTGCAGGCGACGGTGGAGGTAGCCGGTGGCCGCCACCTCACCGGGCTGGACCTGCAGCGGGCGTATCACGAGCGGGTTGCAGCCTTCATTGCGCGCAATGGAGGCCCAGAAAACGGCACCGACGAGGGCACCGACAGCAGCACCGATATCGCTGAGCATGTGCTGAGCACCTGGGGCGAGGTGCTCGATGCGCTCGCGCGGGATCCGATGGAGTGCGCTGACCGGCTGGACTGGCCGGCCAAGCTGCAGCTCCTGGAGGGCTACCGGGCCCGGGATGGTCTGGGATGGGCATCGTCCCGGCTGCAACTGGTGGACCTGCAGTACTCCGATGTGCGGCTACACAAGGGCCTGTACAACCGCTTGGTGGCTCGCGGTTCGATGAAACGGCTGGTCACCGAGGAGGAGGTGCGGGCAGCCATCACCCGGCCGCCGGAGGATACCCGCGCCTACTTCCGCGGTCGGTGCCTGGAGCGCTACGCCACGGAGGTCGCCGCGGCATCGTGGGATTCGGTGATCTTCGATTTGGGTCGCGAGTCCCTGGTCCGCATCCCTACCCTGGAACCGCTGAGGGGTACCCGGGCGCATGTCGGGGCGCTGCTGGACGCCTCGGAGACCGCTGCTCAGCTGGTGGAAGCGCTCACTCGAGGCTGATCACCCGACTGGCGTGGCAGCGATTGTCGGTGTTGCTGGGTAATGTTTGGCTCTAGACAACTCGGTCCGGGAGGCGAAATGTCCCAGGAGAAGGTGCAGCGCCAAGGCGGCGGCGGAGACGACGAGACGACTGGCGCTGCTCCGGCTGGTCAGGAACGTCGGGAGAAGCTCGGCGAGGACGTGGACGCCATTCTTGACGAGATCGACGATGTGCTCGAGGAGAACGCTGAGGACTTCGTCCGCGCCTATGTTCAGAAGGGTGGCCAGTGACCTGCCAGTACACCGGGCCGGGCAGCATGCTCGGTACAGAGTGTGATGGCATTGTGACAGACTGGTGCTGGAAGGTCCGGCACTCGACAGACTGCGACAACGGGAGCTAGGAGACGATTGCAGCCGATGGATCAGTCCTCGGTCGGGCGCTACCCGGGCGCAGCCCTGCCAGCGTCGCATTTCATGGTGGGCAGTTCGTCGTTCACCGATTTCCTCGCTGCCACCTCACCGGAGCTGTTGCCCGGATACCGCACAGGCAACATGCCGGCAAGCCCCGAGCCGGTGATGAGCCGGCACGGCACGACCATCGTGGCGGCCACCTTCCGCGGTGGCGTGCTCATCGCGGGGGACCGCCGCGCGACAGCCGGCAACCTGATAGCCCAGCGCGACATGGACAAGGTGTTCGTCGTCGATGACTACTCCGCGATCGGCATCGCCGGCACGGCCGGTATCGCGGTGGAGATGGTGCGACTGTTCACCGTCGAGATGCAGCACTACGAGAAAATCGAAGGCGTGTCGCTGACCCTCGACGGCAAGGCCAACAAGCTGGCCGGCATGGTCCGGGGCAACCTCGGCGGCGCCATGCGGGGGCTGGCGGCGGTGCCCCTTTTCGTGGGCTATGACGTTGATGCCGCCGACCCGGACCGGGCGGGTCGGATCGTGTCCTACGACGTTGTCGGCGGCCGGTACGACGAGACGCTCGGGTACCACTCGGTGGGTTCCGGTTCGTTGTTCGCCCGATCATCGTTGAAGAAGCTGCATGATCCGATGATGGACGTCGAAACTGCCGCCCGGGTTGCGATGGAGGCCCTCTACGACGCAGCTGACGACGACAGCGCGACCGGCGGTCCGGATCCCGTCCGCCAGATCTATCCAGTGCTGATCAATATCACCGCGGCGGATGGAGCCGTCCGGATGCCCGACGAGCAGGCCGGCCAGGTCGCGAACCTGGTGATAGACGCCCGCAAACGCAAGCCCGGCGGCGGACGCTAACCTCGCCTTCCTGGTTGATCCGATGTCCACTCAGGAGCTCCCGCTGTGACGATGCCGTTCTATGCCTCGGTCGAGCAGGTCATGCGCGACCGATCGGAGCTCGCCCGTAAGGGCATCGCTCGGGGTCGCGGTGTCGCTGTGCTCAGTTACTCACGCGGGGTGCTGTTCGTCGCCGAGAACCTGTCCACGGCGCTGCACAAGATCTCCGAAATCTACGATCGGATCGGATTTGCCGCGGTCGGCCGCTACAACGAGTACGAGAACCTCCGCCAGGCCGGAATCCGGCTCGCCGACCTTCGCGGTTACTCCTACGATCGGCGTGACGTGACAGGGCGCGGCCTGGCCAACGCTTACGCACAGACCCTCGGCACGATTTTCTCGGAACAGCAGAAGCCCTTCGAGGTGGAGTTGTGCGTCGCTGAGGTGGGGGCCATCCCGGACGCCGACCAGCTTTACCACCTCACTTATGACGGATCCATCGGCGACGAGCCCGACTTCGTGGTGATGGGTGGGCAGGCCGACGTGATCGCTACGGCGTTGAAGGAATCTTTCCGGCAGGACATGGACACCGCGGAGGCCGTTGCGGCTGCGGTGGCCGCGCTGAGTTCAGTCTCCACCAACGTCAATGGGGCCGGCACGCGCACTCTGGGTGTCGGCCAGCTCGAGGTCGCGGTCTTGGACCGGTCCCGCCCGCGTCGCGCGTTCCGTCGCATCACGGGAGCGGCCCTTACCGCGTTGCTTACCAAGGCCAACCCGGCGGTGGCCGAAGACACCGCCGACGCCAGCCCGCCAGACCCCGCCGACGGCACCGACGGCACGCCGTCTGACGGCTCCGCGTGAGCCAACTGGCAGGCGCAGCGACCGAAGATCGTTAGTGGCCCCGCAGCGCTGACGAATTCGCTTCCGGGCGGTAGACCTTCAGCGCAGCCGGTTGGGTGAAGAACTCGAACCGGCTGCCCTCTGCCACCACCTCGCCGTCGGTGGCCAGCGCAACCGGCGGCCCCAAGACCTCGACGAGCAGTTCGGCACGTTCCTGCTGGACGTAGGTGCGACTTTGCCGCAGCGCCCCGGTCAGGGCCCCGATCAAAAACCGGGTCCGGGACAGCTGCACGTCGGCCCGGACATAGCGGACATCGATCAAGCCGGAATCCAGCCGGTGCCGGGCTGCGGCCGCGAAGCCGCGGGGGCGGTAAAGCCCGTTGCCCACGAACACCAACCACACCTTGCGGTGCTTCCCGTCGATGCGCGCCACCAGCGGGTCGGACTTCCGCAGCACCTGCATCAGGGCCAGCGCGGCCGCCGGCCACTTACCCCAACGCGCTTGCCGGCCCTCCCGCAGCTCCACCAGGTCGGGGTACCCACCAAGGCTGGCCGTGTTGACGAACCAGTGTGGTGGCGCCCGGTCGATGCGCACCCCGCCCAGGTCCACGGCCACCGCGCTGCCATCGCGCACCGCGTCGACGGCGTCGGACACCTCAGACACCCCGACATCACGCGCGAAGTGGTTGAGGGTGCCGGCAGGTACCACCACCAGCGGCAGCCCCCGTTCCGCGGCCATCGCGGCCACCGCAGCCACCGTGCCATCGCCACCGGCGACTCCCAACGCGCGCACCGGCGCCTCGGCGGCGTCGAGCTCGGTCTCCAGTTGCTTGGTCAGATCGCCACCAGGCTCGATGAGCACCTGCCGGGCCGCGGGCCAGGCAGCGGCCAACTCCGCACCGGGGTGCTCACCCTCGCTTCCCGAGCTGGGATTGATGGCGATGACCAGATCCGAACCGTCGGGCAGCGCGGGTGCCCGGGTCAGATGCCTGCTGTCTGCGGATTCGCCGACCCGCAGCGGCCACCACCGGCGGGTGGCCAGCGCGATACCGCTGCCCATCAGCATCCCCGCAGCCACGTCCGAGGGCCAGTGGACGCCGGTATGCACGCGGGAGTACGCCACTGCTGCCGCGATCGGTGCTACCGCAAGCCCGGCCGCGGGGGATTCCATCGCCACCGCAGTGGCGAATGCGGCAGCCGACGCGGCATGTCCAGACGGGAACGACGACGACCGTGGATGATTGCGCAGAGCCAACCGGCGTGCCATGGGCAGGTCTTCGTAAGCCGGTCGCAGGCGCGGCAACAACGGCTTGGCTAGGGCGTTGATGGTGAAACTGGCGCCGCCGATCGCCGCCACACCGCGCAACGCAGCCCGCCGGGTGGCACCGTGGCGGCTGGCCAGCACGGCGGCTACCGCGAACCACAGCAGGCTGTGGTTCGCGGCGGTGGTGAGCCCCTTGAAAACCGCGTCAGCGGGCCGGCGCGCGATCATCCTGCGCCGGCCCGCCAACGCACGGTCGACGCGGTCGATCTCCGCCGCTACTCTGCGCAACCAATCCTGCACATAGACAGCTTAAGTCAGCCCGGACGGACGGCCTGCAAGACGGCCGCAGCAGCCTAGGCTGGATGGTATGCAGCGGCGGATCTTCGGCATCGAGACCGAGTTCGGGGTTACCTGCACCTTCCACGGCCAACGCCGGCTGTCGCCGGATGAGGTCGCCCGTTACCTGTTCCGGCGAGTGGTCTCGTGGGGTCGATCGTCGAACGTCTTTTTGCGCAACGGCTCCCGGCTCTACCTCGACGTCGGTTCGCACCCGGAGTACGCCACCGCGGAGTGCGACGACCTGTCCCAGTTGGTCACCCACGACAAGGCGGGGGAACGGATCCTCGAGGACCTGCTGGTCGATGCCGAGCGGCGGTTGGCCGACGAAGGTATCGGCGGGGACATCTTCCTGTTCAAGAACAATACCGACTCTGCCGGCAACTCCTACGGCTGCCACGAGAACTATTTGGTGGCTCGTGCTGGTGAATTTTCCAGAATCGCCGATGTGCTGCTGCCCTTCCTGGTCACCCGGCAGCTGGTCTGCGGCGCAGGCAAGGTATTGCAGACCCCGCGCGGCGCGGTGTATTGCCTGTCGCAGCGGGCCGAGCACATCTGGGAGGGTGTCTCTTCGGCGACCACCCGCTCCCGCCCGATCATCAACACCCGGGACGAGCCGCATGCCGACGCCGAGCGGTACCGCCGCTTACACGTCATCGTCGGCGATTCGAACATGTCCGAGGTGACCACCCTCCTCAAGGTGGGCACCGCCAACCTGGTTCTGGAGATGGTCGAGGAGGGCGTCGCGTTTCGCGACTTCACGCTGGACAACCCGATCCGAGCGATCCGCGAGATCAGTCATGACCTCACCGGCCGGCGCGGGGTGCGCCTGGCCGGCGGGCGCGAGGCTTCGGCGTTGGACATCCAGCGGGAGTACTACTCGCGTGCCGTGGATCACATCGTTCGGCGCGGGTCCGATCCGCTGACCGACAGGGTCATGGAGCTCTGGGACCGCACGTTGACCGCTGTCGAACATCAAGACCTCAGCCGGATCGATCGGGAAATCGACTGGGCGATCAAGCACCGGCTCGTAGAGCGTTATCGAGCCAAACACCGAATGGAGCTGTCCAACCCGCGGATTGCACAACTGGACCTCGCCTACCACGACATCCGCCGCGGCCGCGGGCTGTTCGATCTGCTGCAACGCAAGGCACTGGTCGACCGGGTGACCGACGACGGTGAGATCGAGGCGGCCAAGGACACCCCGCCTGCGACCACTCGGGCCAAACTGCGTGGCGACTTCATCGCCGCCGCGCAGGCCGCAGGCCGCGATTTCACCGTCGACTGGGTGCACCTCAAGCTCAACGACCAGGCCCAGCGCACTGTGCTGTGCAAAGACCCGTTCCGCGCGGTGGACGAAAGGGTGGAGCGGCTCATAGCGTCGCTCTGAGCGGCCCGCCGTAGGCTTGCCCGGTGGCCGCTTCCCGCGCTGAGCGACTGGTCAACCTGGTGATCTGCCTGCTGTCCAGCCGGCAGTACCTGCCCGCTGAGCGGATCCGCCGGATCGTGCCCGGCTACGCCGATGTGGCTTCCGACGAGGCGTTCTTCCGGATGTTCGAGCGGGACAAGGCGGAGCTACGCGAGTTGGGCGTCCCGCTGGAAACCGGGCGTACACCGGGGTTCGATACCGGCGAGGGTTACCGCATCGCCCGCCGGGACTACGAGCTGCCTGATATCGACCTTGAGCCTGATGAGGCCGCCGCGGTAGCGCTCGCCGCCCGGCTATGGGATTCCCCGCAGCTGGCCGGCGCCGCACATGGTGCCGTGCTGAAGCTGCGCGCTGCCGGGGTGGAGGTCGATCCTGAGCCGTCGATGGTCGTCCAACCCCGGGTACGAGCCACCGAGCCGGCATTGATCCCACTGATCACCGCGGTGCAGGCGGGTCAGGCCGTGACGTTCGCGCACCGCAGGCATCCTGCCGAGTCCCCCGTGGCGCGTACCCTCGAACCATGGGGAGTGGTGTCCTGGCGGGGTCGATGGTATGTGGTCGGACATGATCGAGACCGGCGGGCGACGCGTTGTTTCCGGGTCTCCCGGATTGTCGGTCCGGTACGCACGCTCGGCACCGCGGGTGCGGTCCGGCGCCCGGCGGGAACGGACCTCCTCAAGATCGTCGCGGGTTCCGCGGGACCCCCGCCGGTGGCACACACGGCGCGCTTGTGGCTGGCCAGCGGCCGCGCCAACGGTCTGCGCAGGTATGCCAAGGTTGTGGAGAGCAAGACCATGGATGGCGTGGCCGGCGACGTCGTTGCGGTGGAACTGCCCGGTCACGACGTCGCCGCTCGGTGGATAGCAGGGCTCGGACCGGACGCCGTGGTGCTGGAGCCGGCCGAGCTCGCTGACGCGGTGCGGGCCCGCTTGCTGGCGGGCGCTGGGAACGTCAGCTGATGCAGGGCGTGGCGGAGCGGTTGCCCCGGCTGCTGGCCCTGGTGCCCTACCTGCTGGTCCGGCCCGGCGTGCCGATCGAGGAAGTGGCCGCAGACTTCGCCATCACGGTCCGGCAACTGCGCCGCGATCTGGAGCTGCTGTGGATGTGCGGGCTGCCCGGTTACGGCCCCGGTGATCTGATCGACCTGTCCTTCGAGGGCGACACGGTGACCGTCACCTTCGACGCCGGAATGCGACGCCCGCTGCGGCTGTCCAGGGCGGAGGCGACCGCGCTGGTCGTGGCGCTGCGAGCGCTCGCCGAGACGCCTGGCGTGGCCGACACCGGATCGGTGCGCCGGGCGCTGGCCAAGATCGAGGCAGCGGCGGGGCAGACCGACGGTGTGGTACTCGGCTTGGCCACCCGGGAGGAGGCCGCACTCGCCACGGTGCGCGACGCGCTGGACCAGCGGCGCGCCCTGCACATCCGCTACTACACACCATCCCGTGACACGGTCAGCGAACGCACCGTGGATCCGATGCGGCTACTGCTGGTCGAAGGCCGCAGCTACCTGGAGGGCTGGTGCCGCGCCGTCGAGGACACGCGGCTGTTCCGGCTGGACCGCATCGAACACGTCACTACGTTGGACGAGCCGGCACAGCCACCGCCGCATGCTCGCCCCGCCGACGTATCCGCCGGTCTGTTCCGGGCCCAGCCCGATCAGCAGACCGCGGTGCTCACCCTCGCACCGGATGCCCGCTGGGTCGGCGAGTACTACCCGGTTGAGGAGCTGATCGAGGGGGAAGGCGGCACCGCGACGGTACGGATGCGCTACGCCGAGCCCGACTGGATGGTGCGTCTGGTGCTAGGGCTGGGCGGTGACGTCATCGTCCGGGATCCTCCCGAATTGGCCACCGCGGTGGCGCAGCGGGCTCTCGCAGCCCTACGGAGGTCCGCGGCCGCTGCTGTTCACCAGACCGGTTAAGGTCATCGCCGTGCTTTACCTGATCAGCGTGCTGGCGGTCGCCGCGGGTGCCATGGTGCTGGTCACGGTGCTGGTGCGGCTGGGAGGTCCGCTCCGCCGGCTCGCGGACACAGCGCGCCAGAGCCGCGCCCATCTCGCCGACCGCACCGGGGCGCTGGCCGCGCGGATCGCCGCACTGCGGGTCGCCGTGAACCGGCGGCGCCACCGCGATGGGGACAGCTCACCCCCAACCCGTGCCGCGTAGCATCAAAGTTGCACCTGGAGGCACGTGAGGAGACCACCATGGGTATTCCAACTGGCTGGGAGCTCGTCATACTCCTTGCCGTCCTGGTTGTGCTGTTCGGGGCGACCAAGCTGCCGACGGCTGCCCGGTCCATCGGGCAATCCATCCGGATATTCAAGGCCGAGACCAGGGGCTCACGTTCTGAAGATCAGGATCACGCGAGCTCGCCGCCGGCGTCCGAGCAGCAGTCCCTGCCGCCGGCGGGGCCGACCACCACTGCGAGCCATCAACCCCGCCGCCACGACGACACCATTCGCTGACGGCAAGGATCGGTGAGCGGGATGCGTTTCGCGGCGGGAGGTCTGTTCACCGGCCCGCGCCGCCGACGCAAGATCAACCCGGATGGCTCCATGACGCTCATGGAGCACCTGTATGAGCTGCGTAACCGGCTGTTCGTCGCGTTGTGCGCGATCGCGGTCGGCGGCGTGCTGGGTTTCATCTGGTGGGGGGTGGCACCGTTCGGCTTACCGAGCCTGGGAAACCTGCTCACCGAGCCGTATTGCGCCTTGCCCCCCACACTGCGGCTGACCCCGAATCCGGGGCGGTGCCAACTGCTGCAGACCGCCCCCTTCGAGGTGTTCACCCTGCGGATGCAGGTGGGCCTGGCCGCCGGTGCGGTAATGACCGCCCCGATCTGGATCTACCAGGTATGGGCCTTCATCACCCCTGGCTTGTATGCCAATGAGCGCAAGTTCGCGATGAGCTTCGTCGGTACGGCCAGCGTGTTGTTCGCCGCAGGTGCGGTGCTTGCCTACTACGTGGTGCCTACCGGCCTGTCCTTTCTGGCGAATCTCGGTGGCGGCCAGTTCATCACGGCGCTGACCGGTGACGCCTACATCAGTTTCCTGCTGACCATGCTGGCGGTCTTCGGGTTGACCTTCGAACTGCCGCTGCTGGTGGTGATGCTCAACAGGGTCGGTGTGCTGCCCTACGCGAAGTTGAAGCGCTGGCAACGCGGCATCGTGTTCGGCCTTTTCGTGCTGGCCGCGGTGGCCACCCCGGGCAACGATCCGATCTCGATGCTGGCCTTGGCTTTCGCCTTGATCGTGCTGTTCGAGTCGGCGGTGTTGATCGCGCGGTCGCATGATCGCGCAGTGGCCCGGCGCCGGGCCGAACAGGGCTGGGACGATCTCGACCCCGACGAGCCCTCACCGCTCGATCACCACGTCGACTCCATGCCGCCGTCGGACGATCCGGCCCCCCGCTACGACGAAGCGACGTAAGCCGTCGATGGTGGATGGTCATAGGGGGTCTGCGCGTCGCGGCGATCGGCCCATGCCGACGTAGCCGCCATCGACGAGCAGATCTCACCGACCCGGTCCAGCATGTGCTGCGGACCCAAGACGAACCGTATGATTCCCGGCCGTGCGCGCCACGTTGATTGTGAATCCGCGTTCTGGGCGGGGAGCGGCGGGCAGAGTGGCCGGCAGCGTGGCGAGTGCACTGCGGGCTGCGGTGCCCGGCCTGGTGGCCACGGAAACTTCGGATGCTGCCGACACCAGCAGGCTCGCCACGCAAGCGGTGCAGTGCGGTGATGACGTGATCGCCGTTCTCGGTGGTGATGGCACCGTGCACCTTGCCGCCCAGGCCGTGGCCGGCACCGCAACCGCGTTGGCGGTGCTGCCCAGCGGCAGCGGCAACGACCTGGCGGCGGCGCTGGGCTTACCCACCGATGCGGTCGCGGCCGCTGAGCACGTCGCGGGGATGCTGCGGTCGGGGCGGCGCCGGCGGATCGACGTGGGTCGCATCGTCGGCGCAGCGTGTTTTTCCACGGTGCTGTGCACCGGCTTCGACGCCTCGGTGAACGCGCGGGCCAATGCGATGCGCTGGCCTGCCGGTCCGCGCCGGTACGAGCTGGCGGTACTGGCCGAGCTCGCCGCGCTGGCTCCCCGGCCGGTGCGGGTGCAGGTAGGCGGTCGCGCGGTGGAACTGGAGGCGATCCTCGTGGCGGTCGGCAACGGACCCTGCTACGGCGGCGGGTTACGGATCTGCCCGGATGCCACGCTGACCGACGGCCTGCTCGACGTGATCGCCATCGCCGCGGTGAGCCGGCGCCGGCTGTTGCGCGTGTTCCCGTCGGTGCGAGCCGGTGCCCACGTCCATGAGCCAGAGGTGACCGTGCTGCGGGGCGACACCGTGCGCATCGACGGCGACCCGGGTTGGCCAGTGTACGCGGATGGGGAGCCGCAGGGCACCTTGCCGGTGACCGTGCACTGCGAACCGGGCGCGCTCGCCGTCGTCGCCTGACCCATCTCCCCTGCGACTGACTCCGTCAGCGCGACGTCTAG
>DATNDR010000075.1:0-9795 GCA_035606945.1 Pseudonocardiaceae bacterium | reverse complement strand
GGCCGTTCAGCCGGCTCGTGCACGCCTGGAGCTACCCGCTGTACTACCTATGGCGCCCCTACATCCTCTACCGGCACAAAACCCCCACCCGACCCAACGAACCCGGCACCAGCGGCCGCCGCTGGCGGCGCATCGGCGTCCGCTACTAACCGGGCAAGTGCGTCGATCGTGCAGCGGGGTTCAGGTGCACACGTTGATCGGGATGCTGCTGTTTGCGATCTGGCGGTTCACTCGCCTGGCGCACGCGTTCACCGCGCCGGTGGGATACCTGTTCCGGCCCTACATCGTCTGCCGGTCATTGCAAGGCGGACCTGCCACCCGGGAACGCCGCGGCTGGGAAGGACCGGATGAGCACTATGCAGAAAACCTCTTTGGATGCCCTGGCACGCGAGCAACTGGAGGCGGCTCACGGCGCGTCGAGCGGGCGCGCTGCGCGCACCGTCTACGGCGGCCACGAGCATGTGCTCCGCCAGACCGTGATCGGGCTATGCGCCGGGCATTCCCTTGCCGAGCACCAGAACCCCGGGGAAGCAACCCTCCACGTGCTCACCGGGCGAGTCCAGCTCATCAGCGGGGACATCACCTGGGACGGCCGGACCGGAGATTTTCTGATCATTCTGGACGCCTCGCACAGCCTCGAAGCCATCGACGACAGCGCGGTGCTGCTCACCGTGGCCAAGCTCGGTTGCTCTGACACTCGGTGACGGGCCTTGGCTGATAGCGATCATTCATGCCAGGCTGGTGGTGGACCAGCACGGCCGGTCGTTTCCCGGAACCGGAGCAGCCCGGAGCAGCAATGTCAGAACGGCCACCGTCACCGTCGAGCGACACCACTCGCGCTTCGCTGACGGCTGGGCTGTCCGGGCTGCGGTTGGACGAGTTGCTCAAGGAAGTCCAGGACCGCCTTACCGAGATCGTCAAGACCAGGGACCGGTTGCAGGGGTTGCTCGATGCAGTCATTGCGGTCGGTGCTGGGCTGGAATTGGATTCCACTCTGCAGCGCATCGTGCAGGCCGCCGTGCAGCTGGTCGATGCCCGCTACGGCGCGTTGGGGGTGCTGGGCCGGCGTGGCGGACTGTCGGAGTTCGTCTACGTCGGTATCAGCCCCGAGCAGCGGGCCCGGATGGGTCACCTCCCCGAAGGACGAGGCCTGCTCGGACTGCTGATCAACGACCCGCAAGTGATCCGGCTGCCCGACATCTCCCAGCACTCGGCGTCGGTCGGGTTCCCGCCGAACCATCCCCCGATGCGCAGCTTCCTCGGTGCTCCGGTGCGGGTGCGCAACGAGGTGTTCGGCAACCTGTACTTGTCCGAGAAGCAAGGGGGCGCCGAGTTCACCGCTGAGGACGAGGTGGTGCTGCAAGCGCTGGCCGCGGCGGCCGGTGTCGCGGTGGAAAACGCCCGGCTGTTCGAACAAGCCCGGATGCGGCAACGCTGGCTGGAGGCATCCTCCGAGATCAGGGCGGAGCTGTTGGGCGGGGCGTCCACGGAGGATGCGCTGCGCCTGGTCGCCCAGCGCGCCCTGGAGCTGTCCGCCGCCGGTGACGTGCTCATCCTGCTCGCCGACAAAGACCCACGTGACACCCTGACCGCCCACGCGGTAGCGGGACAGCGAAGTCAACACCTGATCCAATCAACCATCGCCGCGACGGCACTGGACGAGGTATTCGGATGTGGGGCGCCCACGCTCATCCCCGACCTCGCTACCGTCCTCAGCGATGACCTCGGTGCGCAGGCCGCCACCTTCGGCCCAGCGCTGGCCGTGCCGTTGCGCTCGGCCGCCGGCACCAGCGGCGTGTTGCTGGCCGCGCGGGGCAAGGGCGCCGCCCCGTTCGAGCCGGAGCAGGTCCCGGTGCTCGCCTCCTTCGCCGACCAGGCGGCGCTGGCCCTGGAAGCCGCCCAGACGCAGCGGGCCCAACAGTTGCTGGAGCTGCTCGCCGATCGCGACCGGATCGCTCGGGATCTGCACGATCACGTGATCCAACGCCTCTACGCCTCCGGGATGAGCCTGCAGGGCACGCTACGTCTGGTGAACGGGCACGACGCCCGCGGCCGGATTCAGCAGGTGGTTGAACAACTCGACGACACGATCCGGGACATCAGGACCACGATCTTCGACCTGCACACCACCGGCGAAGAGAAACCGGGCAGCCTGCGTCGCCGGCTGCTCGACGCCGCCGCCGAGGTCTCGGCAGGTGCCGGACCAGCCCCGTCGGTACGCATGTCGGGAGCTGTCGACACGCTGGTGTCGGCGGCCATCGCCGAGCATGCTGAAGCGGTGGTCCGGGAAGGGGTCAGCAACGCCATCCGGCACGCCCACGCCAGCGCTATCACGGTCACCGCCGAAGCGGGTGCCGACCTGGTCATCGAGGTGGTCGATAACGGGATCGGCATCCCCGAGGGCGTGGCCCGCAGCGGCCTAGCCAACCTGGAACAGCGCGCGGCGGCCTGCAACGGCACCTTCACCGTCGTCGCCCAACCTGGCGGTACGAGGCTGACCTGGCGCGTGCCCCTGCGCTGATGACCCTGCCTCAACTGCGCCGAGCGGGTGCCCAAGCATCCATGAGACCCTGGGTGAGAAGCGTTCACGGCCTGACGTTGGGCCGGGATGTGCCCCGGAGCGTGTCTAGGCGCTGGCGGTACTCCTGCTCATCGATCTCACCACGGGCGAACCGCTCGGCCAGCACCTGCTCAGGCGTAGACCGAGACATGGTGGACCGATCACCGCGGTTGAGGTAGCGGAACAAAGCGATCACCCCGAGAATGATCAGACCCCAGAACAGCACCGTATTAATGGTCATGAAAAGGGGACCCCAACCGCCCATCGGACTGCCATACCACCACATCATGTCGATTCCCTTCCCTGTTTGGCCGGCTAATCCCATCATGACCCGGTACCGATCGCCAGGCACCGGACTTTGGCCACGGAGACCACTGCGAAAGTCCCTGCTCTCGCTCAGCCCGGCACGATGCACCGGCCAGTGATCCGTTCGGTCTTAATACGGATGACATGGTTGGTGCGGCCCGGGACCCAGGGTTGACTATCGGGCCCGGCCACCGCGACCAACTCGTCTATATCGCGGATGAGGGATGCATGGCCCATCACGACCACACTCCACCCGCTGCGGGTGGCGGCGTCGACCTCGTCGGTCTCGAAGGCCACCATCGCGCCGGTGACGGCGGCGGCGAGCTTCCCACCGCTAGACGTTCGAATGATCACATTGCTGCCGTCCATGCTGAAGTTCACCGGTTGGATCGCCGGCAACCCGCGTTCCGTGAAGGCAATCCGCCCCACGGTCACCGTCCGCAGCAATTCAATGCACTCGGCGCGGTCCAGCGTGTGCAGTCCCGATAAGTGAACCACCGCCGACCTCCTTTCCCTCCCACCCCCGAACGTAGGTGGATCAGCCGTGGCGATGGCACGGACGAAAGGCCCACGGTCGGGGACCAACGCCCCTGCGCAGTCGTGGAGCGACTCCGGAAAGGAGCCCAACGGCCCGGTTCGCGCGGTCCTTCGGCACTGCCGGTGGCCAGCGCACGCGATCATCCTCAAGCGCATGGTGACTGTTGCGACGTCCGAGACGAAACACCAGCAGGGTGCTGCTGCAGATCCCGCGATCAGCACGTTGATGACCCACCGGGCGGTGGCCGTCTTGCCCGGTACGAGACTGATTGATGCCCTGCGGGTGATGGATTCGGCCGGGGTGCGCCACTTGCCGGTCGTTGAAGGCAACCGCTGTATGGGCCTGCTCGCCGAGATCGACATGCTGCGCCAGCTGGTCACGCAGGGTCTGCTGCGGCCGCGATGCTCGATGCGGCTCACCGCCGGGGAGGTGTGCCGCCGGCCCGCCCCGACGGTACCGGTGTGGAGCACCCGGGCCATCGCGGCCCAGATGATGCTGGCCACGGGCAGCGACGCGGTGGTTGTGCTGGACAACGACCGCCTGCTCAGCATCGTCACCGCCTACGACCTCGCGGTGTCGCTGGCCGAGTCCAGGCCGGGAAGCCGGGGTCGGCCTTGATCACCACTGAGGAGGGCCAACGTGACCAGCAACATCGTTGGCCACTCCATCGTGGCGGGGGTGGACGGGTCAGCTTCGCGGGTTCAGCGGGATCTTGGTCGGTTCGACTGCGGCTGCGCGGGCCGCGCACGGCCACTGCCCGATTGCGGTAATCCGTGGCCCGGCGTTCGGCGCGGCCCCGCCAGATGAAGTACCGGTCGTGGTCGGCGCAGACGGATCGCCGGGCCAGCGAAGCAGCCATCGCGCTGGCCTTTTGAGGAGGCGTCGATACGCACTGTTGACCTGGTAGCGGCACATACCTGGATCGACTTCTCTGACGACCACTCCTATGCCTACGCCCACCAATTCGTGATGGATTGGGACCGGATCGAAACCGAGGAACGAGAGTTGCTCGCTCAGTTCACCATCTGCTGGAACAGGCCGTGCACGCCCAACTGTTGGTCGTCGGCAGCCGAGGGCGGGGTGGGATCTCTGGCATGCTGCTGGGCTCGACGAGTCGCGCCCTGATCCACCACGCACCCCGCCTGCTTCTCGTCACCCGCCCGATCACCGCAACTTCGCGCTCCATGACGGATGACCGTGCTGACGGAATGATCGTGCTGCTGAGGTTGCGCACAAGACGGCAAAACGGTAGGTCAGCTGGGTAGGGCAGGCAGCAGGGGATCGTCGTGCACCGCGCGACACAGCAGGATCCGAGCGTCCACGATCAGGAAACCTCGCTCGCCGGCGATTACGGGGTTGAGGTCCAGTTCGGTGCCCTCGGGTAGCAGTTCGGCTAGCCGCCCGATGCGCAGCAGCACGTCACGCACAGCTTGGGCGTCGAGTCGGTGAGGCTGTTTGCTGCCGAACAGGAGAGGGAAACTGCGCAGTGATCGCATCATCTCGTCGGCGTCGACGTCGGTCAGCGGGATCAGCCGGCAGGTCCGGTCCGCGACGAGGTCGGTATCCACGCCACCCAGACCGAGCACCACCAGCGGGCCGAATGTGCGGTCGCTGTTGATCCCGATCAGCAGCTCTCGCCCTGGTGCTGCCATGGGCTGGATGAATACTGCGTCCAGCGTGTCTTTGAACCGCTCCCGCATGGCCGCTACTTCGGTGCGCAGCTGCTGTTCGTCGCGGATGCCGAGGATGACACCGCCGTCACGGCTTTTGTGCAGCAAGTCTCGTGCCACTGCTTTGAGCGCAACGGGACCACCGAGACGCCGGAACGCGGTCTGCACGGATGAGGGGCTCAGCCACCCGCCAGTGGGATGGTCGGTGAGGAACTGGCGCACCAGTGTCCGTGCCTCGTCCAGCCTGATTTCGGGCAGGTCGGGAACTCGTCCTGCTGGCCGGGTACGCCACTGCCCGTATCGGACTGCGGCGGTCAGCGCGTGGACCGCGACGGCGGGGTCGGCGTAACTGGGCACCGGCCGCAGTGAGTCGTCCTGCAGCACACGGATGGCCTCTCGCTGGCTGAGCTGGACCGCGAGAACTGGTGTGGTGATGCCCTTGCTGCGGGCGCGGGTGACTGCGTCGGTGATCGCAGTGGCTGGGTTGCTGACAGCGGTGGGGGCGGCGAGCGCCAGCACTGCGTGGATGGTGTCGTCGGCGAGGATGGCCTCCAGGCAGGCACCGAAAGTGGCGGGGTCGATGCCGGCGGTGGTGTCGATCGGGTTGTGCACGCTCGCGTGCGGCGGTAGCAGTTTCCGCAGCGTCGTGCGGGTGCGCTCGGACGGCGCCGCGAGGTCGAGGTGCTCCACGGCGCAGGCGTCCGCGGCGAGTACCCCGGCGCCTCCGGCGTTGCTGAGCACCGCCACCGCTGAGCCGGCGGGTACCGGTTGCCAGCACAGCAAGGCGGTGGTCGCGACCAGTTCGGTGATCGTGTAGACGGCGATGACGCCTGCCTGGCGGTACAGCGCGTCCCGGGTAGCGGCGGGGGTGGCTGCGGCGGCGGTGTGCGATGCTGCGGCCTGCGGGGCTTTCTCGGTGGTCCCGGTGCGCACCGCGATGAGGGGTTTTCGCTGGGCGAGCCGGCGTGCGAGCCGGCTGAACTTGTGTGGGTTGCCGAACGATTCCAGATACAGCACGGCAATCTTGGTGCGGTCGTCGCCTAGCCACCAGCGGAGCACGTCGTTGCTGCTGACGTCGTACTGGGTGGCCACGCCCACCGGGCCATCCGGCGCGGGCTGATCGGAGAACGTCGCATCCAGCCGCACCTGGGGGTCGGTGTTGACCAGGCCGAGGCAGTTGGGGCCGATCAGGCGCATCCCGTGCTGGCGCACCGCGTCGAGCAGGACGTGTCGCAGCGGCTGGTCGCCGGTGAGCCCTGCGGTGATCACCAGCAGTCCCCGTACACCCCGGCGCCCGCACTGCTGCGCGATGTCTGGCACGGCCGGTGCCGGCACGCACACCACCGCAAGATCAGGGACCTCGGGTAGGGCTGCCACGCTCGGATAGCTGGGTATCCCGGCGATCTGTGTGGTGTGCGGGTTGACCGCGAACAGCCGGCCGGTGAAGCCACCCTCGTCGATCCTGCGCAGGATCGCGTGCCCGATCGAACCGTCGCGGCGGCTAGCCCCGATGACCGCGACCACGCGCGGCGCCAGGACCGGCCGCAAGCTGGCCGAGTCGGCTTGCCGCTCCCGTTCGGTGACCGCGTCCAGGTAGCGTTCACCCAGGTCGAGCGGCATCCTCAGGTGCAGCACCGGGCCGTCGTGGGAAACCGACACGGCCAGCCCACAGTGCACAAAAATGTCCATCATCCGGCGGTTTTCGGCCAACACCTCGGCCACAAAGCGCCGCACCCCGCGATCGCGGGCCAGTGACACCAGATGCTCCAGTAACAAGGTGCCCGCGCCGTGGGCCTGGACGGCGTGGGCGACCACCAGGGCGACCTCGGCCTCGGCCGGGTCGTCGAGCACCTCGTAGTGGGCTACCCCGACCAACTCGCCGTCACTAAAGGCGCCGAGCGCGCCCCGGTGGGCGTCGTCCGCCGTGGTCAGGCGGGTGGCGAAGGTGGCCAGGTGAGCCGATCCGAGGGTGAAAAACCGCAGGTACCGGTCCCGTTCCGGCAGTTGCTCATGCAGACGTAGGACCGCGGGCGTGTCGGACGCGTCCAGTTGCCTGATCGAGACGATGCGACCGTCGGTCAGCAGTGCCTGTCTTGCGGGTACCGCCATGGCTGTCGTGCTCCCGTGGCTGGGCGGCTAGGTGGTGTACACGGTCTCCGGGATGAGCAGGTCGGCGACGGGGCGTCTGGGCGTGGCCGTGACGGGTGATCCGTAACCGATGCGCAGGATGGCTTGCGGCTCCAGGGTGGTGCCCAGGGCACGGCGTAGCTTGGCGCGGATGTGGGGCACCTCGATGGGTTGAGACAGGAATGACGCGGACAGGCCCAGGGTGGCGGCGGTCAGCAGCACCTGCTGAAGTGCCTGGCCGGATTGAAGTTCGGCGAGGGCACCTTCGTGGAACGAGCACACCACGACCAGGAGGGGTTCGGGTTCGAAGTCCTTGCCCGCTGTTCGGATACGACCTCGGCCAGCGGTGAAGTCCCGCAGGACCCACTCGTCTTGGGGTTCCGGCCGCGGGCCACCCGCGCTGACGGGCACGCCATCCCAATGGGCACTCTCACGTCCGGTCCAGGCGGCCAGCTCGGCTTGGAAGTGCGGGTCGGCCATCTGCTCGCGGTGCGCGCACACCACAAGGTCACGAACCGTGGCCTGCTGTTCACGGTCGGACAGCGCATACAACCACCCCCGTTCCGACTCTGCCGCGCGGATGAGCGCAGTGCGGTGGCTGGCGGGAACCGGCGCGTCGATGAAGGGCCGGCGGTTGGTTCGCCGGGTGCCGACCGCCTGGACCAGCCCAGTGAGCTCTCGTGACGGGTGGATGTGCCCGCCGTAACGAACCACGGCCAGCGCGCCTGACCCGTCGACTCCGGCCCGGTAGCCGCTGGGCAGCAACGTCACCAGCGGGCGGACTCCGTGCTCCTGGAGCGCTAACCTCAAATTCAACAGGGCCGCCCCGCAGGACAGCCGCAGCTCACGGCGCTCCGGGTCGGTCGCGGGCAGGGTGCGCTCCAGGTCTGCATGCAGCTCGATCTGGTCTGGCCGGACCCGGAACCGCCACGGCTGGCTGTTGTGCAGCGACGGCGCCAGCGACGCGGCCTGCAGCACACCGCTGATGTCGGCGCCGGAAAGCCCGAGAGCCGCGGGTATCGCATTCATGATCCATGCACCTCTACTGCTTTGTCCTGCCGCCCCGCAGCGGTCAACCGAGCCGACGGGCGTGCTTACCCCATGATGGGCGCGGCCAGCCAAGCCGGACACAGCCGAAGGTCCCTAGCTGATAGGGCGGTCAGCTCCCTGCCAGGGCCTTGGCGATCAGTTGCGCTGAAAGCATCGACGAGCCGCGTTGGCAGGGAACCTTTGTCACTTGGTCGATGGCCACGGACCGCCGGGATGCTCGATGCGACAGGCGGTGGTGTCAGCGGGAGGTTGTCGTGGCCGGGACCCAATTTGCCGACCACCTCGACTCCGAAGATTTCCGATCCCCGGGGAACCAGTCGCCATGCTGTTGCACGACCTGCGCTCGTGTCCCCGAACGAGCTGCCGCAGCGCGGTTCGCGGTGCTGGTGGAAACAACTCATGCGCTAGTTCACCCATCCACTGGCCTTGTTGCTGTGGGTTGCTGCCCTGCTGGCGATGCTGTCTGGTTCCACGCAGTTGTCGATCGCGATTCTGGTAGTGATCGTGCTCAACGCCGTGCTGGCCTTCGCGCAGGAACAGCAGGCTGAGCACGCCGTCGAGGCACTCGGCCATTACCTGCCGCAGCAGGTCTGGGTCATCCGCAATGGTCACCGGCAGCACGTCCCGGCCAGGGACCCGGTGCGCGGCGACGTGCTGGTGATCGATGAGGGAAACTGGATCTCAGCCGACGCGCGAATTGCTCACCGGAAGCATCGAGGTGGACATGTCCGCGTTGACCGGTGAGTCGGTGCCGGTCCCGCGAGGGGTGGACGTGCCCGACGAAGCGAATCGCGCGCTGGAGTCGCCCGTGCTGGTGTTCAGCGGCACGGTGTGTACGGCGGGGTCGGCCGGGGCGGTGGTGCACGCCACCGGTGCGCACACCGAACTCGGCGCGTGGGTGCACGTCAAGGAGCTCCGGAGGAGCTGCTGCCGCGCTGCGCTTCGGCACCGCGGTACTTCCGTCATGGCTCCTGCTTCTCATGGTTCCGTTTCCCGTCATCGTGTGGGGAGTGGATGAACTGTCGAGGTGGAGGCTGCGTCACAGAAAGGAGTAGCGATCGTGGCTGAGCAAGAGAGGCTCCCGATAGTGGTCGGAGTTGACGGCCTTGAAACGGGGCGGCGAGCGCTTGACTGGGCGCTGCGGGAAGCGCAAGTCCGTGACTGCCCGGTCCAGGTCGTGCACGCCTGGACCTTTGACCCAATGGCGGATTACTTCACGGAGACATCAAGCCAGCAGGTGCATCAAGAGTCGCTGGCGATGTTGCGTCGTGAAGTCGAACAAGCAACCGAAAGGTCGCGTCTCACGAGCGGTGTAAATGAGGGAACGTAGAGATCCTCTCGCTGGGGTTGATGTTAGGCCACGGCCCCGGCAGTGTTGGGCTCGGCGGCGGGGGCGGGTTCGGGGTGTCGTAGCGGGGTGGGTGGTTGGAGCAGGGTGCGGCGCAGGTCTTGGAGCAACCGCAGTCCGGTGGGGGTCATGGTGAATCCGCGCGCGCCGCGGGAGGAGCGGTCGAGCACGGCCCAGACGAGGCTGATGCAGCTGG
>DATNDR010000057.1:0-115992 GCA_035606945.1 Pseudonocardiaceae bacterium | reverse complement strand
GCCGCCGTCTCCGGCAACCGGGGCTGCACGGGCGCGCCGCCTAACCCGCGGCTCGGCAGGACATCAGCCGCGGCGTCGACCCGCGACCGCGCCTCACTGCGGGGCACCCGCGCGACGGCGCGCACCAGCTCCACCGTCGTGGCATAACCTTTGGCGGCGGCGATGGCCCGGGAATCGATTTCCGCGACCACCGACAACATCTGCGACCAGGTGGCGTGCAACTGGGTTTCCAACGCGCCCAGCTCAGCAAGCAACTGCTCATCGCTGCTGTGCCACACCGGCGCCGTCGACATAACCCGACCATAGGACCGACCCCCGACAATCTGGGGCCGTCAGCGACGAGCTAGCTCAACCCCGAAGCGGCCTGCGGGTCACGGCCGCGACATCACCGCTCTAGACGCTGATGCAGCCGGCGACCCCGATGGCCGGGTGGCAGCGGACGCGCTGGATCATCCGGCGATCTCCATGACCCGGTGCACGTCCAGGTTGTAGAACTTCGGTGGACCATCGCACAGTTTCGCCATCTGGGCGGCGAATTCAGAGGTCTCGGGCCGGTTGGAGTTTTCCATGGCCGATTCGTAGGAATCGAATTCGGCGAAGGAGAGATAGTAGCCCGGTCGATCCCGGTCCGCGGTGATGGTGACCCGATGGACGGTGGTGCCGGACTGCAGCGCGGGTGAACGCTCGTCGGCGAGCGCCTCGACCTCGTCGATCCGGGATGTCTTGAACTCGATGATCTGGATGAACCCCGCCATTTCCGCCTCCTGACGACGTTACGAAGTCCCCCTATGCAGCGTTCACTCGCCAGCGCGGCCACCGCTACGGCCGTTCGGCCCAATCGTTGAAGATCCTTCGCGCTGCACCAGACTGGCGGCTATGAGAGCCGCCCCCGCGCTGGTCCTGCTCGCCCTGGTCGCTTCGCTCGCCCCAGTCGCCGGTTGCGCGGCCCCTCAACCTGCACCCCCGGCGCCACCGCCGGTGAGCAGCGCCCGGCCCCCGGGGGCGCCTCCGCCCGCCACCGTCGGTCCAGCCGACTGGCCGACCTACCACCACGACAACGCCCGTAGCGGTGTCGCCGGCCAACTCGCCCCACCGGGCACGCTGCGACGTGGCTGGCAGGCCGAGCTGGACGGCGCGGTGTACGGCCAACCGCTGGTGATCGGCGACAAGGTGATCGCGGCGACGGAGCACAACACGGTTTACGCCATGTCCGCCGCGGACGGCCACGTGCTGTGGTCGGCGCCGCTGGGCAGGCCGATAAAAGGCTCGGACCTGCCCTGCGGCAATATCGATCCGCTGGGCATCACCGGCACGCCGGCCTACGACCAGGCGACCGGGCTGATCTTCGTCGTCGCCGAGACCGAAGGCGGTCGGCACACCCTGGCCGGCGTGGACCTGGCCAGCGGTGCGGTGATGCTGCGCCGAGCGCTGCCGCCGCCCAAGGGCGACGAGATCGCCCACCAGCAACGCGCCGCGCTGACGGTGCTCGACGGCTGGGTCTACGTGGCCTACGGCGGCCTGTTCGGCGACTGCGGCAACTACATCGGCTCGGTGGTCGCCGCGCCGACCACCGGCATCGGCCCGCTGCGCAGCTACGCCGTGCCGACCACCCGGGAAGCCGGCATCTGGGGGACCGGCGGCGGCGTCGTCCACAATGGACGGCTGTACTACGCGGTGGGCAACGGCGAGTCGACCGGCGACTACGACCACAGCGACTCGGTGCTCGCGCTGACCCCCGAGCTGGCCCTCGCGGACAGTTTCAGCCCGGCGCAATGGGCCCAGGACAACGCCGCCGACCTCGATCTGGGCGCGATGAGTCCGGCCGTGGTGGGAGATCGGGTGCTCATCGTGGGCAAGCGCGGCGTCGGTTACCTGCTCGACGCCAAGCAGCTCGGCGGTATCGGCGGTCAGCTGACCAGGGCGCCGGTCTGCGCCGCCTTCGGTGGCAGCGCGGTGACCGGCTCGACGGTCTACGTCCCGTGCAGCGACAGCACCCGCGCGGTGGAGGTCACCCCCGCTGGAGGGCTGCGGGTGCGCTGGAAAGCGCCGGTTGCCTCCGACGGCTCACCGGTCGTCGGTGGCGGCGCGGTCTGGGTGGCCGACACCGACCGCGGCGTGCTCTACGCGCTGGATCCGGCGTCCGGCGCGCCCCGCGCCCAGATCAATGTCGGTGAGCTGCCGCACTTCGCCTCGCCGACACTGGTTGGCGAGCATGCCTATCTGGGTACCACTACCGGTGTGGTCGCGATCAGCGTCCGGTGAGAGAAGGGTGGCGGCTATGAGGCTGGGATTTCGCCGGGATCCGGCAGCGGCGTGGATCGACGACTATGTCGCGGCATGGAACGCCCACGACCCGGTCGCCGTCACCGACTTCATGACGAACAACGTGATTTATCTCGATTTCGGGCTTGGCGAGGAATACCGCGGTATCGAGGCAGTACGAGACTTCGTCGCGGGCATGGAACTCGGCTTTTCGAGCAACTACCGCTTCACGCTCGAGCTGGCCATCGTGACCGAGGACGCCTACGCCTACGAATGGACCATGACGGGCACTAACGACGGTGACGACGAGGAGCACGGTTTTCCCGCCACCGGAGAGCGTTTCGAGATCCCCGGCGTCTCCATCGGCACCCTCCACAACGGCCGCATCCGAGAAAACCGCGACTACTGGAACATGAGCACCTACCTCAACCAGGTAGGCCTCGCCCCCGAGTGACCCCCAGACTGCGGGTTCAGTCCGGGCCGGTGTTGCGGTCGAGGAAGCGCAGGAGCTCGACGGGGAAGGGTAGGACGAGGATGGAGTTGCGCTCGGAGGCGACCTGCACGACCGTTTCTAGCAGGCGCAGCTGAAGTGCGGCGGGGGTTTCCGACATGGTGGCGGCGGCCGCAGCCAGCTTCTCCGACGCTTGGAGCTCGCCGTCGGCGCTGATCACTCGCGCCCGCCGCTCCCGCTCGGCCTCCGCCTGACGGGACATCGACCGCTTCATCGACTCGGGCAGCGCGACGTCCTTGATCTCCACCCGGTCGATCTGCACACCCCAGCCCAGCGCCGGGCTGTCGATCAACAGCTCCAGGCCCTCGTTGAGCCGCTCCCGGTTGGACAGCAGATCGTCCAGGTCGCTCTTGCCGATGATTGAGCGCAGCGACGTCTGCGCGACCTGGGAGACGGCCTGCAGGTAGTCCTGCACGTCGACGACGACCTTCACCGGGTCGATCACCCGGAAGTACACCACCGCGTCGACCCGCACCGACACGTTGTCGCGGGTGATGCCGTCCTGGGCGGGCACCGGCATGGTGACGATCTGCATGTTGACCTTGCGCAGCTTCTCCACCCCGGGAGTGACCCAGGTCAGTCCCGGTTGCCGCGGTGCGCTGGTGACCCGGCCGAACCGGAACACCACGCCGCGCTCGAACTGGCTGACCACCCGGACCCCGGAGACCAGCCACAACGCCCCGACAGCCACGATCGCGATCAGCGCCGCGATGATGATGACGGCCATAGCGAACCTCCGTCTGGAGGCGGAACTAGTCGAGGAAACTGCCCAAACCACATCACGGTACGCCGTTGCTCACAGCTTGGGGTGGACACGCGCCGCGGAGTGTCGCAGTGTGGTGCTATGCGGGCAATATGGAAGGGTGCGCTGGCCTTCGGCATGGTCAGCATTCCGGTCCGGCTGTACTCGGCGACCGAGGATCGCGACGTCTCCTTCCATCAGGTGCACGAGGAGGATGCCGGCCGGGTGCGCTACCGCCGGGTGTGCGAGGAGTGCGGCGAGGACGTCGCCTATGCCGATATCGCCAAGGGGTACGAGCTGCCCTCGGGTGAGACGGTGCTGCTCACCGACGAGGATTTCGCCAACCTGCCGCTGCCCACCACCAAGACCGTGGAGCTGGTCGCCTTCGTCCCGGCCGACCAGGTTGACCCGCTGGCGCTGGCCCGCGGGTATTACCTGGAACCCGAAGCGGCTGGTCGCAAGCCCTACGAACTGCTCCGGGCCGCGCTGGAGCGCACCCAGCGGGTGGGCCTGGCCAAGATCGCAGTGCGCAGCAAGGAGTCACTGGCCGTGCTGCGGCCGCGCGGCAACCTGCTGGCGCTGCAGACCATGGTGTGGCCGGATGAGGTGCGCAAGGCCCAGTTCGACGTGCTGGACCGGGAGGTCGCCGTCAGCGACGCGGAGAGCCGGATGGCCGACACGCTCATCGAAGCGATGTCGGGTGACTTCGCGCCCGAGGAGTACCACGACGGGTATCGCGAGGCGTTGCTGTCCGTCATCGAAGCCAAGACCACCGGCCAGGTGTTCCCGGCCCGGGCTGCGCCCGAGGAACCCGCCCCGTCGGTCGATCTCATCACCGCCCTGCAGGCCTCCGTCGAGGCCGCCAAGGCCGCCCGCACCAAACCAGTCGACGTCCCCTCCCAACGCGACCCTTCCGACAAGCCCGCCCGGCGCCGCTGAACCGCAGTCAGTGAGGGAGATGAATGGAGCTGGTGCGGCCGATGTTGCCGGTGGCGGGGCCATTGCCCACGCAGCCCGGGTGGGCGTTCGAGTTCAGTTGGGACGGGATCCGCGCGTTGGCGTGCGCGCAGCCGACCGGAACCGAGTTGTTCAGCGTCCGGCAGCGCGATATCACGGCCGCATACCCCGAGCTGGGAGCATTCACGGCGGGCCGCCGGATGCTGCTGGACGGAAAGATCGTGGCGCTGGACTCGTGCGGGCGGCCCAGCTTTTCCCAGCTGCAGCGACGGATGAACGTGCAGCGCCCCACGTCGCTGGTGGTGCGCCGGGCACCGGTGACCTACTACGTGTTCGATCTGCTGAGTCTGGACGGCCAGTCCACCGCCGAGCTGCCCTACCGGCGCCGTCGTGAGCTGCTGGCGGAACTGGAGCTCAGCGACGGTTCCGTCGTGGCGCCGCCGTGCTTTCTGAGCACCGACGGCCAGACCGTGCTGGACACCGCCGCCCAGCACGGGCTGCACGCGGTGATCGCCAAACGGGTCGAGTCGACCTACCAGCCCGGCCGATCCCGCCACTGGGTACAGACCACGCTGCGGCAGACCCAGGAAGTGATCATCGGGGGGTGGCTTCCCGAACGCCGCCGAGCCGCGTCGATCGGCGCGTTGCTGGTCGGCGTACCCACCGAGGGCGGTTTGCGCTACGTCGGCCAGGTCGGCACCGGTTTCACCGAGGCAACCCGGCGGGACTTGCGGGACAGGTTGGCCGGGCTGGCCGCGCCGGCGAGCCCGTTCACGGATCCGGTGCCCAGCGAGGTCGACCGGATGGTGCACTGGGTGGCTCCACGGCTACTGGGCGAGGTTTCCTACCGGCAGTGGACGGCGCACGGCCGCCTCGGGCACCCCACCTGGCGCGGTCTGCGACCAGCCAAGCACGTCGCGGCCATCCAGGCGCCGGTCGTGGTCCGGGCGCGTGACTCCGGTCCCGACCGTGAGGACCAGCGGTTGCTCGCCGAGCTGGACCGCGCCGTCGCGCAGGTCCGCGCCGAGCTGCGCACGCTGCGCGACCAGATCTCGCCGCATTTCCTGCACAACACCATCAGCACCATCGTCGCTATGGTCAGCACCGATCCGACCCGGGCGCGTGACCTGCTGATCATCTTCGCCGAGTTCGCCCGGTACTCGCTGCGCTCGGCGACCGAGACCACGCTCGCCGAGGAGCTGGAGAACATCGACCGCTACCTGACGTTGCAGCGGACCCGGTTCGGGCAACGGCTGCGGGTACGGCTCGAGGTCGCTCCCATCGTGCTGCCGGCCGTGCTGCCGTTCCTGGCGCTCCAGCAGCTGGTCGACAATGCGGTCCGCAACGGCGTCGAATGCCAGCAGCTCGGCGGCACGGTGACGATCACAGCTCGGCGTGACGGCGGTGACTGCGTCATCACCGTCATCGACGATGGTCCCGGGATCGTGGACGCCGACGTTGCGGCCCGCCTCCGGACCATCGATGACCAGCTGCGGGACCGGTTCGGCCAGCGCTACCGGGTGTTGTCGGACGCCGCGCCGGGCGTCGGCACCACCATCACGCTGCGTGTCCCGGTGTCACACCTGGCCGGCGAATAACGCGACACCGTCTGGCGTGCTCACCTTGAGGCCGAACTGGCCTGGCTTGCTCATGAATACCTTGGTCAGGGTCACCGAAGTGTGGGGAACGATCGGGGCTCGATACATCCAATCGCCTTCGGTGGACTCCGGTATCGGTGCGTTGTCGAGCGTGCCGACAAAGCCGGTGGACTCCGGCACCCAGTCCCGTTCGCCGTTGTTGGTCAGTGTCACCGGCACCTGGATCATCGACTTGCCGGTCAGCGCCGAGAGGCCCGCGGTGGGAGCCCCGACGACGATCGTATTGCCGTTGCGGGAGATCCACAGTTGGTCGAAGGCCAGCGTGGAGCCCATCGGGGTCGCTGTGGGCAGGACCGCCGTCGGTGGCCGGGTCTGCGCTGCCGCGCTGTATCGGACGGCATCAGTGGAGTGCATGGCACCCTCGGAATGGAGGGCACCGACGACAGTGCCGCTGACGTCCTCGGCTGTTGCCCCCATACCTAACGCTGCCGCCACTGCGGCGACGGCCAACCAGGCGGCGTACACCACCGTCCCGAGCGCGGCCAACAGGCCGAGGACGAAGCCGACGAAGCCTGTGACGCCGGAGCCTGCCCGCAACGGGCTCAGCTGCGCTGGTACCGACACGCCGACCTCCTGGAATGGAACAGCTGTCGCGAGCGACCACCACGCCGGTTACCGCACGTACCAGTCACTGTGTTCTCGCTCCGCGCCGCCGAACCGTTAGCAGCACGAACGGGTGATCTGGTTACGTAAAGTGATAGCCGGCTCGACGCTCGCGAACTTTGGCGGCGGGTGAGTACCCGCTGGGCGAACCGGTGCGGCGTGGCCGACGAACAAGAACCCTAAGGTGAACAGGAGTACTCTGATCGAATGGAAGCCATGAACACGGTGCGCGATAGGTTCAGGCGCGGACTACGAGATCTGCGGGTCTCAGTGACCGATCGGTGCAACTTCCGCTGCTGCTACTGCATGCCGCGCGACGTCTTCGGCACCGACTTCCCGTTCATGAAGACTTCCGAGCTGCTCACCTTCGAAGAGATCACTCGGCTGACGAAGCTGTTCGCCGGTCTAGGCGTCCGGAAGGTCCGTTTGACCGGCGGGGAGCCGCTGCTGCGCCACGGCATCGAGCGGCTCGTCGAGCAGCTGACCGACATCGATGGCATCGACGAGGTCGCCATGACGACCAACGGGTCGTTGCTGACCAAGAAGGCGCGCTCGCTGCGCGATGCCGGCCTCGCTCGGGTCACGGTCAGCCTGGACTCGCTGGATCCAGAGGTCTTCCGCGCCATGAGTGACGTGAAGATTCCGGTCGCCCGGGTGGTGGAAGGTATTGCCGCCGCCGCGGAAGCCGGGCTGAAGCCCGTGAAGATCAACGCTGTGGTCAAGCGGGGGGTCAACGACGGCCAGGGCATCCTCGATCTCGCCGCTTTCGGCCGGGAACACGGCTACGTGGTGCGCTTCATCGAATTCATGGACGTCGGTGCCACCAACGGCTGGCAGCTGGACCAGGTCGTGCCGGCCGCGCAGATCGTCGACACCATCAATGCCGTCTGGCCGATCGAGCCGTTGGACCCCAACTACGTCGGCGAGGTGGCCGCGCGGTACCGCTACCTCGACGGTTCCGGCGAGGTGGGACTGATCACGTCGATCAGCCAGCCGTTCTGCGGCACGTGCACCCGGGCCCGGCTGTCCGCCAAGGGAGAGTTGTACACCTGCCTGTTCTCCGGTCTCGGCCACGACTTGCGAGGACCGCTGCGCGACGGCGCCACCGACGAGGAGCTCGTCGCGCGGATCACCGGTGTCTGGCAATCCCGAACCGACCGCTACTCCGCCCAGCGCACCACCGCCACCCTAGGCCTGCCCAAAGTAGAAATGTCCTACATCGGCGGCTGACGCCGCCGACCACCCCGATATGTCTCCCTGTCGGGTTTTCGGTGCCAGTCGTGGGCGGCTGAGAGAAAGAGGTCGTTTTCGGGGGGATTGCCGATGGTGATTCGGACGCCATCGTCGGGGAATGGGCGAATCACGATTTTGCGCGCCCGGCAGTGCTCGTTGAAGGCGGCGCTGCGCTGGCCCAGGGGCAGCCAGATGAAGTTGGTCTGCGAGTCGGGCACCGCATAACCCATCGCGAGCAGCTCGGCGCGCACCCGATCCCGCTCGGCGGCGACCTCCCGGCAGTGGGCGAGCAACTCATCGGCGACATCGAGGCTGGCCAGCGCGGCGGCCTGGGCCACCGAGTTGACGCTGAAGGGCACCGACACCTTGCGCAGCGCGGTGACGACCGGCGCCGGCGCCACGCAGTACCCGACCCGCAGGCCCGCCAGCCGGTAGGCCTTGGAGAACGTCCGCAGCACGGCGACGTTGTCCCGGTCCAGGCTCAGCGCGACGCCGTCGGCCACCGCGGAATCGGTGACGAACTCGTGGTAGGCCTCATCGAGCACGACCAGCACGCCATCGGGTACCGCATCGAGGAAGGCGACCAGTTCCTCGCGCGGCACGGCAGTGCCGGTGGGGTTGTTGGGATTGCAGACGAAGACCAGCCGGGTCTGCGAGGTGATCGCGGCAAGCATCGCGGGCAGGTCATGGGTATGGTCGCTGCGCAGCGGCACCATCCGCCTGCCGGCCCCCACCACCTGGGTGATGATCGGGTAGGCCTCGAACGAGCGCCACGCGAAGACCACCTCATCGGCCGGTCCGCAGGTCGTCTGCACCAGGTGCTCGCACAGCGCCACCGATCCCGGCCCCACCGCAACCTGGGACCTCGGCACGTGCAGCCGGGCGCCGAGGCGGTCGGCCAGCGCGGGGGCAGTATTGCTCGGATACCGGTTGACGCCCGCGGCGGCGTCACAGATCGCTGCGATGACGTTGGGCAGCGGCGCCGCGGCGACCTCGTTACTGGCCAGCTTCACCGCACCCGGGATGCTGCGGCCCGGGACGTAGCTCGGCAGCTGGTCGAGGTCGGCTCTGATCACGCCATCCATCGTCGCATGCCGGATCTTGGCGCCGTCCGTCGAACAGGTGGTGTTTCGAGTCGGCGGCCGGCGAGACGGGTACGATGCGCGCTCACCCTATGTTCACCCGTCGACGAGTGAGTGGGGCAATGACGCGGCGCATTCTTGAGCAAATCCCGCTTTCCGACGGCTGTGGGTGTCCGATTTCCGTCGCTGCGCCGGATTCTACGGTGCGCGGTGGCATCGTCGTCGAACCTGATACCCGCGGTGTCACCGACGCCGTCTGGCAGCTCGCGGCGGGCCTGGCCAGTGAGGGCTGGCTGGCCGTGATCCCGCATCTGTACCACCGCGATGGTGTCGACGAGGTGCCCGAGGAGAGCGCGGCCGTGCGCTGGTACGTCCAGCGGCTGACCGCGCGGTCCGTCTACGCCGACACCGACGCTGCATGTAGCTGGCTGGCGCGGCGCGGCGTGACCACCGACCGGATCGGGGTGG
The DNA here is from genome assembly GCA_035606945.1 of Pseudonocardiaceae bacterium. Classification (GTDB taxonomy): domain Bacteria; phylum Actinomycetota; class Actinomycetes; order Mycobacteriales; family Pseudonocardiaceae. Next base: position 106,476 of record DATNDR010000057.1, on the reverse strand, counting down.
TGGGCTTCGGCCTGGGTGGCGCCGTGGCGCTCATGGTCGCCACCCAACGTGATCTCGGTGCTGCCGTCACCGTCGGCGGGATCGGGGTGGTGGCGCCGGTGGCGGCGACGTTGCCCGCGCTGGTCGACATCGCGCCGGACCTGCGCTGCCCGTGGCTGGGCATCTACGGCTGGGACGGTGCAGTGCCCGAGGAAGAAATCCACAAGCTGCGCGACGCCGCGCATTCCGCGCACGTGGCCACCGATCTGGTGCACTGCTGTTACGACGCCGACCGATCCGTCGCACCCGAGGCGTGGGCCCGCACGCTGAACTGGTTCGGCAGCCACTTGCGCTAGCGATCCCGTGCTACCAACAGGGTATGAACGAGCCCCGAATTCTCTGGCAGCCTGACCCGGACGTGGTGGCTCGGTCCCAGATCGCCGCCTTCCGGGCGTGGTTGGTCTCCCACCGCGGCGTCGAGCTGACTGATTACGAGGCGCTGTGGCGCTGGTCGGTGGCCGACCTGGCGGGATTCTGGGGGGCATTGGCCGAGTTCGCCGGTGCCCGCTTTCACGCCCCGCCGCGCGGCGTGCTCACCGACGCCGCCATGCCGGGGGCGCGCTGGTTTCCCGGCGCCACGTTGAACTACGCCGAGCACGCGCTGGCGCCCGGGCCCGGCAAGGCAGACGAGGACCTCGCGGTGATCTTTCGCCGGGAGGACGGAGTGCGCCGGCAGTGCAGCTTCGGCACGCTACGGCAGCAAGTGGCCGCGGCCCGGTCGGCGCTGGCGTCGCTGGGGGTCGGCCGGGGAGACCGGGTGGTCGCCCTGGCGCCGAACTCGCCGGACACCCTGGTGGCCTTCCTGGCCACGGCCAGCCTGGGCGCGATCTGGTCGTCCTGCTCGCCGGATTTCGGGAGGCGGGCCATCGCTGACCGGTTCACCCAGCTGGCACCCAGCGTGCTGCTGGCCGTGGACGGTTACGTCTACGGCGGCAAGCACTTCGACATCCGCTCCACGGTCAAGACGCTGGCGCCCGAGATGCCCTCGCTGCGCGCCACGGTGCGACCGGCGGACTGGGCTCAGCTGCTCGCCGAGCACGCCGGCGCGGACCTGGAGTTCGAGGCCGTCGAGTTCGACCATCCACTGTGGGTGCTCTACTCCTCGGGCACCACCGGGCTGCCCAAGGGCATTGTGCAGGGCCATGGCGGGATCGTCGTGGAGTACCTCAAGGCGTTGCTGCTGCAGGCGGATCTCAAGCCGGGGGACCGGTTGTTCTGGTTCACCACGACCGGCTGGATGATGTGGAATCACTTGATCAGCGGCCTGCTGGTGGGCACCACCATCGTGCTTTACGACGGCAATCCGGGGTATCCGGACCTCGGCGCGCTGTGGCGGCTGGCCGACGAGGAGCGCATCACCTATTTCGGTACGTCAGCGCCGTTCATCCAGGCCTGCCGCAAGGCCGGCCTGCGTCCGGGCGCGGACTGCGACCTCACCGCGCTGCGGGCGATCGGCTCGACCGGAGCGCCGCTGTCGCCGGAGGGGTTCCGCTGGATCGCCGCGGAGGTGGGTTCGGAGGTGCAGATCTGCTCGGTGTCCGGGGGCACCGACCTGTGCGCGGCCTTCGTCTGCGCCGCGCCGGACGTGCCGGTCTGGGAAGGCGAGATCTCCTGCCGCGCCCTCGGCGCCGCGGTGGTGGCGCTGGACGAGGCCGGCCGCGAGCTGATCGACGAGGTAGGCGAGCTGGTGATCACCAAGCCGATGCCGTCGATGCCGGTGTGTTTCTGGAACGACCCGGACGGCTCGCGGCTGCGCGAGGCGTATTTCGACGTGTACCCGGGCCTGTGGCGCCACGGCGACTGGATCAAGATCACCCCGCGCGGCTCGTGCGTGATCTACGGCCGGTCTGACGCCACGCTCAACCGCGGTGGCGTGCGGATGGGCACCGCCGAGTTCTACACCGTGGTCGAGGGCCTGGACGAGGTGCTCGACTCGCTGGTCATCGACACCACAGTCGCTGCTGCCGCCGGCCGTGATTATGGTGAGCTGCTGTGCTTCGTGGTGCTGGCGGCCGGGGTGGCACTGGCCGACGTCGAGCCTCAACTGCGCGCCGCGCTGCGGGAAAACCTGTCGCCGCGGCACGTGCCCAACCGGTTCATCCAGGTCGACGAGGTGCCCCGGACTCTCAACGGCAAGAAGTGCGAGGTGCCGGTGAAAAAGATCCTCGCCGGCCTGGATCCGTCCAAAGCCGTCAGCGCCGGCGCGCTGCGCAACCCGGACTCATTGGCACCCTTCGTGGCGCTGCGCTCCTAGCTGCGCTCGGCTCGGACCCGGCAAGCGTAGGCAACCGCCTCGTCGATTCCCAGCGCGGTGCCCGCGGTGAATGCGGCCTGGTAGCCGTCGTGGCCCAGCGCTTCCCGGGTGCTGAGTTCGACGCCGGCCCAGAACTGTGGTTCCGGAGGAAAGCGGACGACGCCGAGTTGCTCACGGACGGCCGCCGCAGCGCCCAGCAGCCGGGCGGCCTCCTCGTAGCCTTCTCGCCCGGCGGCTACCGCGCCGAGCACATCGAGGCACTCCGGGATGTCGATCGCAAAGCTCTTCGCGACCAGCCGGCCCAGCGCATCGTGGACGTACCGCTCCGCTTCGCCGGTCTCGCCGGCGCGCAGCGACAGACGGCCCAGCAGCAGCTCGGCGCTCGCCTGCATCCATCCACTGCCCAGTCGTTGCGCCACCGCCAGCGACTCCTCGGCACCGGCATGGGCCACATCGAGGTTTCCCTCGATCCGGTCCAGGGTGCCCAACACGCTGAGATGCTGGCTCAGGAAGTAAGCGAATTGGGAGCCGCGCTCTACCGCAACGGCGGTCTCCAGGTGCTCGCGCGCCGCGGCGAGCTCACCTAAGACCATCTCGGCCCTGGCCAGCGTCTGACTGATCAGGCCCAGGATGAATCCGACACCGGTCTCGCGTACCTGGGTGAGTGTCCGGTTGCCTAGCGAGTACGCGAGTTGAGTATCGCCGGACCGCACGTGCACGTGGGTCAGCAGGCTGTTGGCCATGCAGCTCTGCAAGGGGTCACGGACCTTGTTGATTGCCGCAGCGGAACGTGCGAGCAGTTCGCGTGCCTCGGTCAGCCGCCCGCGCACCGTCGCTTCCCAGGCCAGGCAGAACCAGTGCAGCGCCAGGCCCCTGCGGTAGCCGAGCCGCTGTGCGGCTGCGTAGGCCTCGTCGAGTATCGGGCGGGCAGCGTCGAAATCGTCAACCCAGCAGGAGGCGATTCCGAGGATCTGCGACGAACTGATCAGGCACCAGTCGTCCCCGCTGAGGGTGGCCAGCTCGATGCTGCGCTGGAGCATCGGCCGGCCGCCGGCCGGGTCGCGACTGCCGCTCATGAATCCGAGCGTGTTCAACGCCCGCCCCGATGTCCACCGATCCCCGCAGGTCTCGCCGATCTGCAAGGCGGCCTGTGACCACCGCAGCGCGGCCTCGGGAGCGCCGCTGTACAGAGCGAGGTTCCCGCGGCCGGCCAGCGCCCTGCCCCGCAGCGGCGTCGGCTCCTCGCCGGCGGCCTCCAGAGCGCGTGCGTACGCTGTTTCGCCTTCCTGGTAGCGGCCGGTGAACATCCAGAACAGCGTCAGCGCATCCACCAGTCGTAGCCCGGCTCGGGGGTCGCACACCACCGCACGCTCGAGCGCGGCGCGCAGATTCGGCAGCTCGGCGGTCAGGCTGTCCAGGACGAGATCATCGCTGCCGGCGCGGAGTACCTGCGGTTTGGCCGCCTCGGCCAGCGCCAGGTGATAGGCCAGGTGCCGGTCGTGTGTGTGGGCGACTTCGTCGGCTTCAGCCAGGCGCGCTGCAGCGTAGTGGCGGACGGTCTCCAGCAGGCGGTAGCGCGTCTCGAAGCCGCGCTCGTCGGTGGCGACCAGGGACTTGTCGACCAGACCGGTCAGCAGATCGAGCACGCTGTAGCGGTCGATCCCGTCGCCCTGGCATACCTGCTCCGCCGCGTCCAGCGTCCAGCCTCCAGCGAAGACGGACAGCCGCCGCAGCAGCATCCGCTCACCGTCGCTGAGCAACTCGTGACTCCAGTCGATCGAGGCTTCCAGTGTCTGGTGGCGTGGCATCACCGTGCGGGCACCGCCGGTGAGCAGGTGAAAGCGGTCGCTCAAGGCCCGGGAGATCTGCTCCGGCGCCATCATCCGCACCCGCGCGGCAGCGAGCTCGATAGCCAGCGGGATCCCGTCGAGGTCGTGGCAGATCTGGGCGATGGCCGGTGCGTTGGCTGGTGTGATCGCGAAATTGGGGCGAACCTCGGTGGCGCGGTCGATGAACAGGGCCACGGCGTCGGACTGGCGCAGCGACTCGATCGGCTCACTCCGGCGTTGGCGGGCACCCGCACCAGGAGGCTCGGCGGGCAGCGACATCGACGGCACCCGCCAGGTGACCTCGCCGGGAACGCCCAGCGGTTCCCGGCTGGTGGCCAGGATGGTCAGCGACGGGCACGCGCGCAGCAGCGCATCCGCCAGCTCGGCGCAGGCGGTCAGCAGGTGCTCGCAGTTGTCCACGACCAGCAGCGTGCTGCGGGTCCGCAGGTGCTCCAGGAGCGTGTCGAGCAGGGTGCGGCCCGGCATCTCGCGTAGTCCCAGGGCGCCGATCACCGCTGCCGGCAGCAGCGTGTGGTCCTCCAGGCGGGCCAGCTCGACGAGCCAGACACCGTCGGGGTGCCGGTCGATGGCGTCGGCTGCCGCCTGCAGCGCCAGTCGGGTCTTGCCGGAGCCGCCGGCACCGGTCAGCGTGAGCAGCCGCACCCGCCGCAGCGGGTCGTCGATCTGGGCCAGCTCGGCGCGTCGCCCGACGAAACTGGTCAGCTCCCCGGGCAGGTTGTTGGGGATCGTGTCCAGCGAGCTCAGCGGGGGAAAGCTCGCCGGCAGGTCGGGATGCAGCAGTCCGAAGACATGCTCGGGCCGTCCGAGATCGCGCAGTCGATGGATGCCGAGGTCGACGAGCTCAACGTGCTCGGGCAGCCGGTCCAGACTCAGGTCGCGGGCCGTCCGGGACAGCACAACCTGGCCACCGTGCGCGATCGCCCGCAGCCGGGCGCAGCGGTTGACCGCCTGGCCGAAGTAGTTGCCTTCGTCGCGCCGCTGAGCCTCGGCGGTATGCAGGGCGATACGTAGCCTCAGGGACGCTCCCTCGGGCCAGCGCTCGGAGTGAAACGCACGCTGGATGTCGAACGCGGCGGCCAGCGCATCGGAGGCGCGGGTGAACGCCGCCATGACGCTGTCGCCCTCACCCTGGTCAAGCGGCCGCACGCCGCCGTGCCGCGATACCGCTTCATCGAGTAGCTCGAAGTGACGGCGTACAGCGGCACCCATCGACTCGGGGGTGGATTCCCACAGACGCGTCGAGCCCTCGACATCGGTGAGCATGAACGTCACCGTGCCTAGCGGCAGGTGGAAGGCCGCAGGCTCGATGCCGTCTGCGTCCAACCCGTCGTCTCTCACAGGCGCAGGTCTGCTTCGTGCAGTGGCCGAACGACCAAAGTCACCGGTATCGCGTGCCTTCGACTCGAACAGCGGAAGCACCTCGTCCGAGGTGTAAATATTGCGAGTGAGACCGAATAACGATACCTCCTCGCGTGCCTCGCTGAGGCGCGCTGTCAGATCTTGAAGCACGTCACTGGCTCGGGGAGTGCTCGCGGACCACACCCATGTGGTGGACTTTGTTGCTGTCTGGCACCAAATCGAGGGGCGCGAGTTGCGGTACCACCCGACCGTGTCTACCGTTAGTTGTATGAAGCAACCAATGTTGCCCTCGGTGCGGGAGTCGGAACCGACAGCCACCACACCGGCGTCGGCGTGGGCACGCCGGGCGCAGCGACGGCAGGCGCGAGCGTCGGTGGACACCGCCAGCCCGCACTACAAGTGGATCGCGCTGTCGAACACCACGCTCGGGGTCGTGATCGCCACGATCAACTCGTCGATCTTGTTGATCGCGCTGCCAGACATCTTCAAGGGCGTGCAGATCAACCCGCTGGCGCCGGCGAACACCAGCCTGCTGTTGTGGTTGATCATGGGTTACCTGGTGGTCACCGCGGTGCTGGTGGTCAGCTTCGGCCGGCTGGGCGACATGTTCGGGCGGGTCCGGATGTACAACGCGGGCTTCGCAGTGTTCACGGTGTTTTCAATCCTGCTGGCGGCGACGTGGATGCACGGCACGGCGGGCGCGCTGTGGATGATCATCATGCGGGTGCTCCAAGGCGTCGGGGGCGCGATGCTGATGGCGAACTCCAACGCGATCATCACCGACGCGTTCCCGGTCGAGCAGCGCGGGCTGGCGTTGGGTCTCAACCAGGTTGCCGGGATCGCCGGCTCGTTCCTCGGGCTGATCCTGGGCGGGCTGCTCGCACCGGTGGAGTGGCACCTGGTGTTCCTGGTGTCGGTGCCCTTCGGGGTGTTCGGAACGTTCTGGGCGTACCGGAAGCTGCATGACACCGGGATCCGGCAGCCCGGTCGACTGGACTGGTGGGGCAACCTGACCTTCGCCGTCGGCCTGATCGCGGTGCTGGTGGGGATCACCTATGGCATCCAGCCCTACGGCGGGCACACGATGGGATGGACCAACCCGCTGGTGCTGGCCGCACTGATCGGCGGTGCGGCGGTGCTGGTGATCTTCTGCGCGGTGGAGACGCGGGTCGCTGAGCCGATGTTCCATCTGCAGCTGTTCCGCATCCGGGCGTTCACCGCGGGGAACCTGGCCAGCCTGCTGTCGGGTTTGGGCCGCGGCGGGCTGATGTTCATCCTGATCATCTGGCTGCAGGGCATCTGGCTGCCCCAGCACGGCTACAGCTTCGCGTCCACGCCGTTGTGGGCGGGTATCTACATGGTTCCGCTGACGGCCGGGTTCCTGGTCGCCGGACCGGTCTCGGGTGCCCTGTCCGACCGTTTCGGGGCGCGCACGTTCGCCACCGGCGGGATGCTGGTGGCCGCGGCGAGTTTCGTCTGGCTGATGTTGTTGCCGGTGGACTTCAACTACTGGGAGTTCGCACTGGTGCTGCTGCTCAACGGGATCGGCATGGGACTGTTCGCCGCACCCAACCGGGCGGCGATCATGAACAGCCTGCCGCCCAACCAGCGCGGTGTCGGCGCGGGCATGAGCACCACGTTCCAGAACTCGGCGATGGTGCTGTCGATCGGGATCTTCTTCACCCTGATGGTCCTCGGGCTGGCGCACAGCCTGCCGCAGGTGCTGACCAGTGGGCTGGTGGCGCACGGCGTGCCCGCCGCGGACGCGAGCCGGGTGGCCGCGCTGCCGCCGGTCACGGTGCTGTTCGCCTCGCTGCTGGGCTACAACCCGGTGCAGACGTTGCTGGGCCCGACAGTTCTCGGGCACCTTTCCGCTGGTAACGCGGCCTACCTCACCGGTCGCGGCTTTTTCCCCGAGTTGATTTCGGGACCCTTTGCCAGCGGGTTGGCCGTCGCCTTCGGTTTCGCCATCGCGGCTTGCCTCATCGCCGCCGTCGCCTCGGGGTTGCGCGGCGGCACCTACGTGTACAGCGAACGTCCCGCGGGTGGGTCCCCTGTGACGGACCGAGAGAAAGTTGTGACCGAGCCGATGATCCAGTGGCACCAATCGGCCCGGAGCCGCAGGTGAGCTCGCCTAACGGGGTAGTCGCCCAGGCGGCGCCCGCACCGGCGGCTCGGGCCGGTTGGGGACTGCCGCTGGTGGTGCTGATCGTCGGGATGTTCATGTCGATCCTGGACACCAGCATCGTCAACGTCGCCATCCCCACCCTGCAGAACGAGTTCGGGGTGACTACCGACGACGTGCAGTGGGTGATCACGGCCTACACGCTGATGCTGGGCGTGGTCGTGCCGGCGAGCGCATGGCTAGGGGATCGCTTCGGGTTGGACAAGATGTACAACGTGGCGCTGCTGGGCTTCGCCGCCGGGTCGGCGCTGTGCGGCTTGGCCTGGAACCTCGACAGCCTGGTGGTCTTCCGCATTCTGCAAGCGATCCCGGGCGGGATCCTGCCGGTGGTCTCGTTGCCGATGGTGTACCGGATCGTGCCGCGCGAAAAGATCGGTGCCGCGATGGGTCTGTACGGGCTGGGCATCGTGGTCGCCCCGGCGATCGGGCCGACGTTGGGTGGGTATCTGGTCGAGTACGTCGACTGGCGGCTGATCTTCTACATCAACGTGCCGGTCGGGATCCTGGGCGCGGTGGCAGCGGCGCTGGTGTTGCCGAAGTTCAGCGGGGTGCCCGGGCGACGGTTCGACATGCTGGGCTTCGTCACCATCGCCGGCGGGCTGTTCGCCCTGCTGCTGGCGCTGTCGGAGGGTGAATCCTGGGGGTGGGACTCCTACCGGGTCCTGGGTCTGATCATCGTCAGCGCGCTGAGCCTGGCGTTGTTCGTCGTGATCGAGTTGGAGGTCGACGATCCGCTGCTGGATGTCCGGGTGTTCCGATACTGGGCGTTCACCAACTCGCTGCTGTTGATCGCTGTGTTGATGGTGGGGCTGTTCGGGGTGCTGTTTTACATCCCGCTGTTCCTGCAACAGGTGCAGGGGTTCGGGGCGCTCGATGCAGGCCTCACGCTGCTGCCTCAGGCGCTGGTGATGGCGGTATTCATGCCCTTTGCCGGGCGGGTCTATGACCGCATCGGACCGCGCTGGCCGGCAACCATCGGGGTGACGATCGTGGCCATCGCTACCTACCTGATGCACAGCTTGACCATCGACACCTCCCGTGAGCAGCTCATCTGGTGGCTCATGCTGCGAGCCGTCGGCTTGGGAATCGCCATGATGCCGATCATGACCGCAGGTCTCGCGGCCATCCCGACAGCTCAGGTCAATGCCGCCAGCGCGTTCAACAACGTCGCGCAACGCACGTCGGCGGCATTGGGATTGGCAGTGCTCACCGCGATCTTCATCAAACAGTCGGCTGAGCAGATGGCCGGGCGCGCCGCGTTGCTGCCGGGCGATACCGCTACCCCGCATATCGGCGGCCCGGCCGTCCCGGACTGGCTGGGCGTCTACGCCACCTACCAGCAGACCCAGCTGCGGGTATTCGTCGGCGCGCTGGACGACCTGTTGCTGATCGCCGCCGGCCTGTCTGCCGTGGCCGCGCTGGGAGCACTGTTCCTGCGGTCTGGACCTGCTCCCGCAACCCCGGCCCGGGTCGCGGCGCGGCAGCAGGCGCCTACGCCGGCAGTGCCCGTCGACGGCGCAGTGCGAAACGGGGCAGCCGGGCGCGACGTCGTACCCGCGGGGGCCGCCCGAGACAACGGTGGTCCAGTCCGGGTCGAGGGCCTGCCCAACCTCGGCGTCGATGCTCGTCCACGGGACAGTTGATATCCGTGCCCGGCTACCGGTGCACCGTCAGGTCCCGCGCTAGGTGCCGAAACTCCATGAGTTGCCCTCCGGGTCGCGCACGGTGAACCCGCGCGAACCGTAGTCCTCGTCTCTGAGCCCGCGGACGACCTCCGCGCCCGCCGCGGTGGCTCGGTCGAACAGTGCGTCGGGTGCGTCGGTGACCACGTAGATGCACGCCGTGCCTGGTTTCCGCGGCTCGACTTCTTTGTCGTCCGAGGCCGAGCCGAGCATGACCCCACCGCCTTCGGGCCACCGTAGCTCGGCGTGGGCGATCTCCCGGCTGTCGCCGCCGGGCACGACAAGGGTTTCGACGAAGCCGAAGGCCTCCACCAGGAAGCGGATGGCGCCCGGCGCGTCGGCATAGGCCAGCGCGGGCCAGATCGTGGGTGCTGGAGTGTCTGTCATACCGTCGAGAATGTCCTCCCTTCAGGCGCACTGTCGTGGACAGATGGGAACTCCTCAGCAAGCCACCGCGACGGCGTGCAGCCGGCCAGTTCCCGCCATTCCCGGTACAGGTGGGCCTGGTCGTAGAACCCCGCGCGGACCGCGACGTCGGCCAGACCGGGCCGCTGCGGTGCGTGAAGCAGCCGGTGCGCGACTTCAAAACGCATCACTCGGGCCGCCACCTTGGGCGTCAGGCCGAACTCGCGCCGGAATCGTGCACTCAGGTGGCGCCGACTCCAGCCGACTTCGCTGGCCAGAGAGGCCACCTCGACGCGACCGTGGCTGGCCGCCAACCGGCGCCAGGCCCACCCGAGTTCCGGCGCGGGGCCGTCGCGCTGCCGGGCGATCCGGCTCAGCACGGCGTCCAGATCGAGGAAGCGGTCTGTCCATGTGCTCGCCGCGCGCAGCCGCTCGACAAGCTCGCCGGCGACCGGCCCCAGCAGCGTGGCGAGTTCGACAACGGTGTTGGCCAGTTCACCGGCGGGTAGCCCGAGCAGCACCCGGGCGCCCAGCGGGGTGATGTTCAGTTGGATACCGTGCTGGTGGCCGTCATGACTGATCTGCGCTGGGGCGGCGTGCAGTCCGCCGACGAGTGTGGTGAACGACGCCGGCGGCTGTGCCGGGTCGGGCATGGTCGTGAGATCGACCGTGCCGGTCAGGGTGACGATGAAAGTCAGGTGACGCGACGGCAGGCCGCGGTGCACGCCGGGTCGTGCCCGCTCGATGCGGTAGCCCGTGTAGCCAGCGACCAGGGGGCTCAGCCGCGCCTGCGGCTTCCCGGCGACCATCTCGACCAGTGGCTCATTCATGGGTCGGACATTACGACGGGGGTCTGACAGTCTGGCGATCCTCGGGTTGACCAGGGGCGATGACGGCGGCGCTCGATCGGCTACCCGCTTTGCCTGATCACGCGCACGCTGTGTACCCTGCTTGCCTGGCGGCCTCGACAGGCCCCGGGAGGCTTCGCCTAGTCTGGTCTATGGCGCCGCACTGCTAATGCGGTTGGGGGTTACGCCCCCTCCCGGGTTCGAATCCCGGAGCCTCCGCGGACGGTCGGATTCTATGCTGGCCGATAACAGAACAAGCGCCCGTAGCTCAATGGATAGAGCATCTGACTACGGATCAGAAGGTTGGGAGTTCGAATCTCTTCGGGCGCGCCGTATTTGACCAGCGAAAACACCACTGAACGGCAGTGCTGCGGCTTGTAAAACCTGCCCCTACATCCATTTCGTACATCAACGCCCTACCTCAACACCTGATCCAGGAGACTGAGCGCCTCACGTTGGTCGCCCAGGTTCACGTGCCCGTAGCGCTCCATCGTCATCTCCATCACGGTGTGCCCGACGATCTGCATCACCGTCCGCGGTGGCACGCCTAGTGACAGCAGCAGTGACACGCATCCGTGTCGCAGATCGTGAACCCTGATCGGCCGAAGACCGGCGGCATCGGTCAACGCTCGAAACATCCGGTTGACGGTGCGCGGTTCGACTGGTGTGCCGTGGCGGGTGGTGAAGACCAGGTCGCTTGTGACCCACCGCGCACCAGCGGCCAGCCGATCAGCGTTTTGCCGTGCCCGATGGGCTCGCAGGGCGTCCACGCAGGGTGTCGGCAGCGGGATCGTCCGCACCGAGCCGCGGGTTTTGGTCGGGACGCGCTGCAAACTGGGTCCGACGCGCTGCAGGCTGCCCAGGATGGCAACGGTGCCGGCATCGAGGTCCACATCGGTCCAGCGCAGCGCGAGGACTTCTCCCCGGCGGATGCCCAGCATCACCAGCAGAACCCGCAGCGCATGCAATCGATGCCGCTGTGCGTGCATCAGCAGCCGCTTGGACTCATCCACCGAGTACGGCTCATGCTGCCCGGCATCGCGCACATTCGACTGCACCAGCTTGGCAACATTGCGAGAAATCAATTCCTCACGACAGGCCTGCTCCAGTGCGGCGCGCAGGGTGGCGTGCACATATTGCACGGCCCGATCCGACATAATCCCGATACCCCGCGACAGCGGTTTGGCCCGCAGAGTCTCGATCATCTGCCGAACATCTCGCGCGGTGAGCTTGGCGAGCTTTTTCGAGCCGATCAACGGTTTGATATGCAGACGCACGTTGGTTTCATATCCCGTGTAGGTCGACGGGCGAAGCTGCTTGGCTGCCACCTCGGCCAGCCACTGGTCGAGATACTCGCCGACTGTCATCGCGCCGTCCTGAGGCAGGACACCCTTGCCGAGCTGGTAGGACAGCTCGTTGAGCTGTTCGCGTAACCGATCGCGGTCACGGTTGTATAAATAACGCCGTCGAATGGTCCCGTTTGGCTGCGGAACGTAGATCGCGGCTTGCCAGAGGCCGTCTTTGCGGCGAGTGATGGTGCCCTCGCCGTTGGCACGCCGGCCGCGACGCTTCTTGGGCTCAGTCATCATGCCGCCCTTTCCGGTGCCCGCAGCCGGTCGACCAGCTCTTTGAGTGCGGAGGCCGGCACCCGTCGTGATCGTCCGATTAGCACGGTGTCCAGCAGCCGCATCCGCACCAGGTCATAAACCGTGCTGCGACTGACGCTGAGCACTTCGGCTGCCTCTTCCATTGTGAACAGCAGCTTTTCCATCCCTGTCCCCCTCCTCAGGCCGCTTGATCAAAAGTTGCCGAACGGTTTGTGTCGGGTGGTGGGCCGGTGGCGGCGAGTTGAGCGGCCGCATACTCGGCTTTCCACCGCTGTCGTTCGGCGACGGCCTGCATCAGCAGGACGGGCCGCGGTGGGATGTCGGGATCTGCGGGTGCGGTGCGTTCCCATAGGTATGGCCCGCCGTGGGGGCCGTGGGCGGGTTGGACGCCGGCCTGCTCCAGCAGTTGCCGAACAAATGCGCCGCGCTCCGCGCGGTGATCGTCCAGGGTTTTGTTGGACCACTTGCGCGACACCAAAACGCGGCGCCCGGCGATGCCGAGGTGTTCAGGTCGGTGGGCTTTGCCCTTGCACCGCCCGGCCGTTGTCGAATGCCGAGCACCGTGCGGTTGGACCCCGTACAGCAGCCAGACCGCACAGCGCGGCGAACACGGCGTAATGAACAGTTCAGCGTGCAACCGGCGGCGTGCTCGCGGTGGGCCTCGGTGGCCTGCTCACCAAGTCCGGCGGCCTGGCTGATCGACTTGGTCAGATATTTGGTGAGGTAGCCGATATGCCGGCCGGCTTCTTCGGTGCCGCCGAGGATGCCCTTGACGTGCACCTGCGGCCCAAACCGCACCACATGCGCGGGCTCGGTCAGCGCCTGGCACGCCTGCGCAAAGGTAGGGAGCGGCACCCCGGTATCGGGATCGGTAAATGCCTTGAACCGGGTGTCCCACACCGGCGGCCGCTGCTTGGTGTAGACCAGCTCGTCGTGCGGCGGCCACCACACCTGGTGGTAGGTCGCAGCGGTGATGGCCCGCAGCTCGGCCCGGGGGATGGTGCCCCGGATCGCGGTGTGGAAGTGCGGGGCGCCTCGTTTTTGGGGTTCGACGGTGCCGAAGTACTGCACGTCCCACCCGACGCAGCGGCGGGTGTTTTGCCAAAACCGATCCACCAGCGTAGGAAAGTGGATCGCATCCCGGGCGGCGCGCCGGTAGTCGTAGCTGTCGGGATCGATCGCGGCGCCATTGGCGTCGACTTTGCCGTAAGAGTCCAGCATCAGCGTCACAAACGTCGAAGGTCGGTAGCGGCCGGCGAAGACTTGGCCCAGGGTGCGGCGTTCGATGGGGCGCCGCGGCAAGTTGGACGCGTCTTGGCGACGCCGGGTGGAGCGCTTGACCGGCTTGGGCGCAGGGTCCAGCGGTGCCAGTCGGCCGCGAACCCCAATGCGCGTAGCTGGTCGTCGAGCTCGGCGACGGAGTCGGCGATCTGCTCACAGGCCTCCTCGTCACCGATCGCGCGGCACTGGGAGTAGGCCAACAACAGATCAGCCCGAGCGGCCATCAACTCCTGCTGCTCAGCGCTGGGCTTGGCCCGCTCGATCACCGGCTCCTGATCGAGATGCCAGCCCTGCCGGCATTGAGCCATGCGCAGGCGCCGTGCCTTGTCTGCGCACGGCCGGCACTGATCCTGGCGCGTAGAGCTGCACGGGACTGGAACGATGTCGACCCGGCCAGTGGTGGTGTCGATGCGCCGCATCGCCAGCGGCCGGATGCAGACCCCGTGTTGTTCGGCGATGACCTGCGCCACCTCGGTACTCAGCGGCAGGGCAGCCCGCTCCTGGCGGGTCATCCGCGTCAGATCAACAACGTTCGCAGCGGTGTCACTCATGCGCTCACCCCCACGGTCAGACTCTGGTGGTCGCGCAGCAGACCGAGCAGTGTGTAGATCTCATCCAGCGACACACCCTCAGACTCATCGAGCGCCAGCGGAATCAGCCCCGCGCAGTCCGCGAAGGGAATGCCGCCATAAACCTTCACAGCCACTCCTGCGGCGGTGCGGCCATGGATGATCACGTGCAGATGCCCGTCGCGGGTGTGCCACCACTGGGCCGTGACCTGCTCCAGGGTGTAGGCCCATAACAGCAGCTCGGCCAGGTGATTCAGCGGATCCTGCCGGCCACCGGCTTGGATGGTGATCCGGTTGACGGTCGGTTCGAGGCTGACCAAGGCGAGTGCAGGCAAGGGGCAGTCGTGCAAGAGTGCGCGCCAGGTCTCGGTCAGCGTCACCAGCCTGGCGCTCGCCGTCTGCGGGTAAGTGATCATGCTGCCCTCCCTGCCTGTGCGCCGGCGGGCAGAGAGCGCACGCCTGGGTCGTGGTTGGCGGGGGTGGTGAGGAAGGTTTCGAGTTGTTTGATCACCTGGTCGGGCACCCAGCCGGCGCGCACCCGTAGCGGTTCGCGCAGGCCCTCGCCCCAGACGTAGCCGGTGCCGGGTTCGGATTCGCCGATGCGGTTGGCCCAGGCACCCTGCTCGTAGGCATGCTCACCCAGCACCATGCCGACGTGGGATTTGGCGGTGACCCGCAGGCAGATCCGGCGGGTAAACAGCTCCCGGACCGGGACGGTATCTTTGGTGGGTTCTTGGACGTAGCCGCGCACGGTGAAGCCCAGGGCGCGGCCTTGGGTGGTCAGCAGCGCCACTTTTTCGGTGATCGCGTCGCGGGTTTTGCGGTCGGTGTATTTCGTCAGCGCCCCGATCTCGTCGAACTCGACAATCTCCAGCGGGTAGTCGGTGCTGATGGGTACCGTGCGAACTTGGCCGGCGAAGAGGGTTTTCCGCGCATCCATCGCGGCGACGAGGTCGTCGAGGGCTTGGGTGCCGGTCACGGCGTAGCGGTGGAAGATGCCGCGGCCGTAGGCCAGTTCCATGCCCTTGGGGTCGATCCCCGACACCCGCACCAGCCCATCACGGATCGCGGGGGCGATGGACACCAGCGGGCACCAGGTGTAGGAGTTTTTGCCCGCCCCGCTACCCCCGGCGGTCAGGCAGTGACTGGCTGGCCCGGTCAGCGGCAGGTACCAGTCCTGGCCGTATTCGGTGCGCCCGGCCCACACCCGCCGCAAATCCACCGCCGCACCCGCGTCCGACGCTAGGGCCGCCAGGTCTGGGCAGGCCACCGGGTCGGCTAGCAGGTCGCGGCGTTGGAAATCGATCGAGACCAGGTTGGGTTTGAGTTCGCGGACTTGGCAACGCGCGACTCCGCGGGCGCTGGCCAACGCCCGGGCGGCCTCATCGAAATCTTCCGGCTTCTGCCCCGCCACGAGCCGTACCCGGACCTGATCCCAGGACGGCCCGGACTTGACTCCCACCACGCGCGGCAAGTGCGCACCCGTTGCCGGGTGGCCCCGGCGCAGCCGCAAACGGCCCAACAGGTTCAGGCTGAGCACTGTCGGCGTGGTGATGTCGATGACGCTCAGCCCACAGGCATGCAGCCACCCGGGCAGCTTCGGGGCATAGATCGTCCACCGCTGCCACCACGCCTGCAGCCACCGACCCACCCAACCGTCGAAAGAGACCACATCCACTGCTCGCCACCCGACCAGGACGACGGCGATGAGGCCGAGACTGATCGCCAGGGATGCCCAGCCCCAGTGCTGGCACCACAGGGTCACCGCCAGCACGGTCACGCTGGTCCGCCAATGCGTGATGATCTGTCTGACCAGCCACGCGGCGGTCTTGGCCAACCCCCACAGCGCCACAAACACCACGGCGATCGTCGCCAGCGCCTCGAACAGCGCGGTGAGGGTCTTGCCGATCTTGTGCAGCATCCACACCACCACGGCCAAACCCGCACCGCTCAACAGCAGCATCGTGATCGTGCGCGTGTCCATCAGTACTCACCCCCCGACGCGGAGAGGGTGATAGTGACGGCCACGGTGACTAGCGACGGCCGCGTATCCGCACACCGCTGGCACACAATTGAATTGACCGTGAAGATGCCCGGACGGTGACAACGGGGGCAACGGCGACCGTTGCGGGCATTCCTTCGGGTGACCCCGCTTGCTGTGGAGTACACCCGTGTGTCTAGATTACTCATGTTCACTCCCATTGGTGGACAGCGCAGAAGCGGCGAGGTTGGCAGCCATTCCGCTTCTGCGCCTAGTCTTCTTTCCTGGTGATAAGCACAGTTTTTCTCGCCACGTGACACCTTGGTGTCCGTGGTTCCTCTGAAATGGAAACTTTCCCCTAGTTATCGCCGTGTGTTGTTAGCGTGATCCTCCCTTGCGGAGTTGGGTTGCGATGCGGTCTGCGCGGTGTCGTTCCCGCTCAGCCCAGTACTGGGCCTCGCCGTCGTGACCTGGATCGATCTTGACAATCTGCTCGTATAACGAGACGGATCGCTGGTAATACTCAAGCCACACAGCCAACGAGGCGCCCCGGTCTGGTCGAACACGCACCAGTTCTTCGTGCGCCTGCATCAAAGTCCTGGGCTGATCCGGCGCCACAGTTTTCACCGCCACGTCATCCCTCCCCTAATCGCTCTCTGACTGTAACTGTGTAGAAATTTGAGTCTTGATCTCATTCGCGCATTCCCGTTCGTGTTCGGCCCAATACAGTGACTCGTGATGATGACCGCGATCGATCTCGGCGATCTCGGCATACAACGCCGCCGAGCGCTGGTAATACGCCAGCCACTGCTCCAACGAAGCAGTAGATTTCGGTCGAATCCGAGCCAACAAGTTATGCGCGTCGGTCAAGGTCCTCGGCGGCTGTGGGGGTGTGCCCTCATTCGCATCGTTGGCTGTGGTCATGGCTTAGCCCTCTGGTTCTGTTATGCGGGCTTGGGCCATGTCGACCAGCTCGGCCAGCCGGTGCAGTTCGGAGGCGACCACCCGGACCGACACTCTGGCCCCCGCACCGTCTCCGCCGAAGACGAATGTTGCGGCGCTGTGTTCCGGCCATGGGCCGGTGTCGCCCAGACTCATCGTGGCGCCCTTGTGCACGGTCACCGAAACGTTGATCTCAGTTAGACCGCGAGTGCGTGCCCTGGGCATCACGCCGCAGCAGACTTCGCGTCGCCGAACTCAACCGACTTGCCCGATCGCCCGACTGTCGGGGCGCGAAGACCGGTCGCCCGGAAGCTGTAGGCGACCCGTCCATTGCGTCCGGCATACGGCGTGATGGTCAGGCCCTCGAACTCGACCGCCGGATACGGGAAGCCGTTGGCCTTGGCGGGAGGCACGGGCTGAACCGCCGCGGCGACCTTGACTTTGAACTCAGCCCCGAACCGGGCGACCTCCTCGTTGGCGTCGAGTGCACGAACGGTCCACAGCAGCAGGTTGGTCTCCTTGTGGCGTTCCTGCCTGCGCGGCGCCTTGGAATCTTCGCTGAACTCCATCGCTGGCTCGATCCCGAGGGCGAAGCACCCCATCGGGAACACGTCCCCAAACCGCACCGGGAACCGCGAGGGGATCACTGGCATGGTCTAACTCCTCAGCTCATCTTGTTTTCAACTCCTAATAAGGAGTGGATGAGCGAAAAGTTACGGGCAAACACCGACTGTAGTCAAGTCCTCATGAGGAGTTAGAGTGCGAACGAACACGGCAAGCACCAACACACCAGCCCAACCAGGGCCAGGAGCTCGCAAAATGACCAACGGCCTCAGCGCCCGAGCACCCAAGTACCACCGTGTCGCCGACGTTCTCCGACGCGAGATCCGAAACGGCGACCTAGCCCCCGGACAGCGACTCCCGGCCGAGACCACCCTGGCCGAACGGTTCCGGATGAGTCTGCCCACCATCCGCCAAGCACTCGGCGTGCTGCGCGCCGAAGGACTGATCGAATCCCGGCACGGGATCGGCACCTTCGTCAAAGAACAGCGCCGACTCCAACGCCGCTCCCGAAGCCGCTACGGCACCGCCCGCGGACTGAAATCCCTGCTAAGCCACAACTTTCGCCATGACATCGTCTTCGCCGGCCGTGGCCCGGCTCCTGCCCACATCGCCGAAGTCATGGGCATCGAACCCGGCGCCGAAGTCGTCATCCGCCGTCGACACCTCTATGACAAAGACACCAACCGACCCGAAGAAATCGGCGCCAGCTACCTGCCGGTCGAGATAGCCGGCGGCACCTTCCTGGAAGACCCCACCGTCGTCCCCAAAGCGCTCTTTCTGTGCGTCGAAGACCTCACCGGCCGGCGCTACACCCGCGCCCGCGACCAATGGATCGCCCGCATGCCCACCGCCGAGGAAGCCAGCATCCTCGAACTACCCGCCGGCGCCCCCGTCATGCATGTCGTGCACACCGCCCGCGACGAAGACGGCGACATCCTCGAAATCTCGGAATCCATCTGGCCCGCCGACCGCGTCATGCTCATCGACGACTACCCCATCGAACCAGAACCCGAACAACCCATCGTGCCCAGCGAGGTCTAGCCGATGCTTGATCCTGACACCGAGCACGCGACGCAGCTGCACAACCACTGGTACTGGCGACCCGGACACCGCCCGGGCAGACCCTTCTACACCTGGCATCTAACCTTCGACGGTCAACACGACCTGCACCGCCTAGTTACCGACTACCACCAGGCACTGCGTGATCTACCCGGTCTGGACTTAGTGCCAATCCCGTGGCTCCACATCACCATGCAGGGCATCGGGTTCGCCGACGAAGTATCCGACACCGACCGTGATGCCATCATCGACGCTGCCAGCCGACGACTCGCCACAATGCAGGCGCCAACCCTGACTTTCCACCACATCACTATCCGCCCTGAAGCCATCACCCTTTACCCCAACCCGACCGAGCCAGTGCGCACCATCCGATCCGAGATTCGCGAAGCCATCGCCGATATCTGGGGAACCAACCACGTCCCCGATGCCGCAGACACTTATCAGCCTCACCTCAGCATCGCCTACATCAACAGTCACGCCGAAGCGCCACGCATAGTACAGGTATTATCCGCAAAAAATCCCGACCCGGCGCGCGTAGTTGCCTCATTCGCATCCTGCATCGCGCAACAGCGCATCAACCACTCCTATCAATGGGGTACCCACGCCGCGGCCCATTTAACGGATTGACTCCGGACATGATCGTGCGCTGTCGCGTTGCGTCTGCTCTACCTGATCTTCCTCCACCTGCTGAATCTGTTGATGATGCTGGGCCGCTCGCCAGCGTCTAAAGACATCGAACTTCTTGGTGCTGCGCCGCGAAGTGGCCGTGCTGCGCAGAACCAACCCGAGGCCTCGCCTGGATTGGGCCGATGGCGCGATATTCGCTGCCCGGGTCCGACGGTTGCCACCGTTGCTGCGAGTGCATCGATTAGTCACGCCGGGCGCAATCTTGCGCTGGCATCGTCGCTTGGTGGCCAACAAGTGGACCTATCCCCACCGCGTCGGGCGTCCGCCGGTCAAGGATGCGGTGGCCGGTGCTGATCGAGCGCATGACTCGGGAGAACCCAAGCTGGGGATACAGGAGAATCTACGGCGAGTTGCGCAAACTCGGTTACCGCGTGGGAGCATCCACAGTCCGCCGCGTCCTGCGGCGGTTGCGGATCCCTCCGGCACGACCTGCGACAGTTCCTGCACGCCCGGGCGTCGACGATGCTGGCCTGCGACTTTTTCCATGTCGACTGCGCGGTGACACTCCAACGGATCTACGTATTCGTCATCCTCGATCACCCTAGACCTGCGGGCCTTGACCTATCGCGGCTCGAACCCGGTTTAGCTCAATCACGCTGGTGATTTCACTCGGCGGCGAGCTCGACGCAGCACTCACCAGCGCGAGGCGCCAGTACGACCATGACGGTGGACGCACCCAACGCGTCAATGAAGCCGGCAAGGAACGCGTGGTTGATACTACAGACCAATTGGGGCGCCTTGCTTGCCAGTGGATGAAACGGGCAGTTGCACAACCGAAGCTGGGTGGGGGAGGTCCTGTGGGGTTCGAAGCCGTGCCGGCCCAGCGTCCCGGCGGCCAGCGTCAGCGCGCGCTCTGCACCCAGGCGCCCCGGCCGGGCCCGTTTCGATTCGGCGGCGCCGAGCGCTGCGCCACGCTGGCGGGCGACCTGGATAGCCGCCTCCTGACCGGTCTTGTTCTGATCTTTAGCGAGCAGGGCATCGATGAGAATGTCGGCCAGCAGATCATGTTCCCGGGCCGGGATGCTGATCTGCAGCTCAGCGTCGGCCGGCTCATAGAGCTTCGGCGCGCGCCCCACCTTGCGGATCCCGTCGACCCGCTCGTAGTGCGCCCGCAGCAGCCCCACTTCCACCAACTTGTCCAAATGGAAGGCGGCCAACTTGCGCGAGATGCCCACCCACTCGGCGGCCTCCTCCCGGCTGACCGGGCGGCGAGCCTGGCGAATGTAGGCATACATCTGCCGTCGCAGCTCGTCGCTTAGGGCGGCAGCGGCCGCCAGTATGGCCGCCGCAGGCAAGTGATCGGGGCCGCCGGAGGACGTACTCGGGGCATCCATCGCACCACTTTAACGGACGCATCCGTTGCCGAAACTGGCTCGATGTCGGTGCAGCAGCTGTTTGACACGATTGTTCAATAACATCAAACTGACATGGTCAATTCTGACCGCGGGGGAGGCTAGTGATGACCAGCAGTCCATAACTACCCGTTCAGCCCGGCGTTGATCTAGGCATAGGAGCGTCGGCTTCACCCGATCAGGGCGGCTTAGCTGATGCTCGACCGCGTCTCGCAGCTGGTCGGGAACCCGCAGTGTTGGCTTGGCCCTCGCTGCGAGGCGATGCGGTCATGGTGAGCGTTGATTGCCGGGAGGTCAGGTTCGTGGACAGGCTAGTCAGACCGCTGGTGCGCCTGACGGGCAGCGAGTCGCCAAGTCGAGCGAAGGGGAATGGGCATGACTACCGTTAGCCCAGAGGAGAAATTCGGAATCAAGCACCGCAGTAGGCCGGGGCCGAGGTCGCCCGGCCAGACTTGGTCGTTAATCATCGGCATCGTCGCGATAGTCCTTGGGATCATCGGGTTCTTCCTGGCAGGCATCGGCACAGGATCCTTGCACTGCTGCTTTGCCGAGATGACGGACCACTACATTTTTGGAATATTCCAGTGGAACGGCTTCCACAGCGTCGCATTCGTCATTTGTGGGCTGTTTTGGCTGATGGGAGCATTCACACTAACCCCCGCCGGCAATCAGGGAGTGAATCTTGCACTCGGTATTGTCTTTCTGATATTAACCGTGCTGGGTTTTCTGGGTTACTGGGGTTTGCTGTCCATCTCCGCCGGTATTAACGGGAATAACCTTCTTAACCTGGCGGTCGCTATTGTGAGCCTGTTCGTCGGTTTTGGCGTGCTCGACGGAAGTCGAGAAGCTGCGTAGACGAGCGGGACTATCGAGGCGGACGGGCCCTGGATCGCCAGGTGTTCGTCCGCCTCATCTATGCCGCGGGCCGCTCCTGGCGTCGTTGGCAGGTTTTCACCCTGTTGCCGAGTCGGTGACCGGCGCAGCTCTTGGAGGGCGTTGGCGGCGGTACCGCGGGCGACGACCGGTCCATCAGCCCCGATAATCCCGAGTCACGGTATCGGGTTAACCAGCTATGCAGGGTTTGACGCGGCACCCCACTGGGCCGCCACCACGATCTTGGGTTCACCGCGCTCGACGGCTAACACGGCACGGTAGCGCTGTTCGACAACAGACAAGTTGACCAGAGCCAATCTCACCCCCTCACCGCCCACATCGGACGGCGACAGGAAAGTCGATCAGGCCCCTGACGCTCAAGCATCAGCTGGGACCGGCGTGTCAACAATCAGCCGGGACCACACACCGCGTTACACCGCGTGTGTTGCCGAATTGTCCTCTATGGGATCAAGCACGCCGCCTGCGGCGGCGCGGGATGGGCGCGTGGGGACGCTGCCTGCGGTCCGGCTCGGGGGCGATCCCGCTTGCTGCGCGCGGCCTGGCGGCCGTGCTCGCGCGGGTCGACCCCGGCCGGGCGCGGTGGTCCACGGGAACCCGTGCCTTAGGCGCTACGTGAACCAGCGTATTTAGGCACACAGGTTCCGAGGCGACGGAGCACATCCGGTGCGAGCCAATCCCTCCAACGTTTACGGAATCACGAACCCGGAGGCGGTGACAAGCCAGTCGGACAGGGCCGCTAGGGCATCGGTCAAGGTGGGGTAGGTATCGAACGCTCCAGCAGGTCGGTGGCTTGCAACGAGGGCGCTATGACGCGGGAGCGAGGCCAGCGAGATGCAGCGGCGTCCCAGTGGTCTGGCCCAGCTCGCGAGCGAATAGCAGGCTGCTAGCCCCTTCGAGCCCAGGAAGCGCGCGGGATGAAGGAACGAATCCGTGACTGTGCCGTAACATCACAGTAAAAGTAGCCGGAGTTCGCGGGAGGCATCGTGATCGTTCTCGGCATTATCTTGGTCGTAGTGTTCGGGTTCCTGATTCCGATCCCCATTTTGTCCTACCTGGGGTACATCCTGATCGTGGTGGGCGTGATCCTGTTGCTGCTCGGTATGGTCGGACGAGGGATCGGTGGGCGACGGCACTACTACTGACGCCGGCGTTCGCACCCGGGGACGCGGCGGTCGGTCGGGTACCGCAGGCTGCGGGTCACGTGGCTGTCTTACCTGCCTGCGTCTGTCTACACCCGGGGTGGTCTGCGGAAGTTGAGGGACGTGTGAAGGGTGCGCCCGGAGTCCGGGTGCACCCTTCTCGGGAGAGGCACGTCTACTTGAAGGTGTCTTTGATTTTTTCGCCGGCCTGCTTGAGGTTGCCCTTGGCCTGATCCGTTTTGCCCTCAGCCTCAAGCCCGGGGTCGTCGGTCGCCTGACCGGTGGCCTCTTTGCCCTTACCCTTGAGCTCTTCGGCCTTGTTGCCGGCCTTATCCGCCAGACCCATTGTGTCGTTCTCCTTCCGGCACCCCCCGGGGTGGTGGGTGCGCGCTGGGATCGAGCCTAGTCCGACCCGGCTGGGGGCGCCCGTTTTGTTCGACGGCCCTTCCGACCATCAAAGCCCTGACCTGCGACCTCCCAGCCGCGTTACGTCAGCTACCGCAGCCCGGTCCAAACAAAACGTGCCCTCGCCGGGCGGGCAAATCTCCGGGATGGCCGGCCACAGGGCAGCCCCTGGGCTGGGGGTGGGTGGGCAGGGTGTGGCCTCCCGTCGACCTCCCCAGGGCTACCACACGAGCCCCAGCGTGCAAGATCCGTGATCATGGTTTGTGCTCCTTACGTGCCCGTTCACGCGGGGACTCACCGGGAACCACCGCCAATGGCGGACTGAAGGCGGAACACTCGGGACCATCATCGACTGGATCTCCTGAGGCAAACCCATCCCGCAACCGGAACCCGAGGCGCTGGCCCACGAGCTGCTCACCCAACGCGGACTGCAGCTATTCCGCGATTCCTCCGCCGGCCTCTCCACGCACAACCGGCGCCGCATTGGCTACGTGTGCAGAAACGCTGAGTTGATCAGGCTGGCGCACCTGCTGTTCGACGATGCCGCCGAGACGGGGACGCACCTAGGTCATGTAGTTTCCAAGCTCCAAATCAACACGCGTGCCTCCGGCGGGCCTCGCTCCGGGATGGCTCCCGGACTGGGACTGGATAGTGGGGGGCACCAGGGCGCGGGTATCCCGTCGCGTCGGCGCCGGAGGCGTAGCCGACCAGGTGCAGGGGGTCCATGTCGTTCAGCCGCTGGGTGCTCCACATGGACCCCCTGCACCTGGTCCGCTTCGAGGCAAGCTTGCCGACGCGACGGGATACCCGCTTCCGCCCTAATGTCGTGCGGCAGGCTGCGCCCGGTTGTCTGGTGATTTTGACTCGTGCCCTCCGCGTGCCCGTTCTCACGGTCACTAGTGGTCAATCACGGTCACTCCTGTCATCTGTCGCCGGATTCCCACAGGTCAGCATTTTGCTGGTCAGAACTATGATCCATCCCCGATCTTCCAAGCTGGGACTCAGATGTGCGATCACCGTCAGCGGAAACAGCCTGATGACCCCGCACCGGTCGATTTGTATTGGCATACCGCAAATAGGTCAGTGGCAGCCAGCGGCAACGTCGGACTAGTCAAGGCACGGCTGATCAGCGTTCACACTGGCTTGCTTGTAAATGATCTTATCCCCTCGCGCCTCGTCGGGATTGTCTTGGCCCGGCACCACTGTCAGTCCTCGTTGGTGGGATGTTCGCCAAGATGAAGTATGACCCAGAACAGCGTGCCGACAGCTGCGGAAACCAGAATAGGGCTGACCAGGACTGGGGTGAATGCCGCGGCGACCCCGGATCCGATCACGGCCACCGTGAGAACGATCCATCTAACGTCGATCAAGTACATGGACTTACGCCTCTGGGATTTAGACATGGCGCATCCCTCCGTGAATTCGAAGATGATGCGCGGGCAGATCCCTTTGCCCAGCTCGCGCGCGCCGAATACTGGCGTTAACTGGCGTTCTGCCATCACCGCAGCCGCAGAGACCGTGGCCGGAAGCCGGAGTGGCGCCGTCATGCTAACACTATGGAGCGAACGCTGCCGCTGCGGCTTACCCATTGCGTGTCGGGTCACAGATCACCCAAGCCCGGCTTGCGGGTTTCCTCGACGACAGGGGGCTACTACCCGGTGCCTCGGGGACAAGCATGGCGAGTTCGGCCGGCGGTGGGGCGGGATGTTGTCCCCGGGGCACCGGGTGGTCGGGCACTGCCGACGGGATGCACCCAGTCCCGGCATGCAAGATCTGTGATCGCTGCGGAGAGGCTGGGGGAGAAGCACCTGACCGAGAATCAGATGTTTGGCAGCCGACAGATCACCAGTCAGCGCCCACTACCGAAGATCCTCCCGATCTACATCAGTTGGTACATCAACGACTATGGACGGCCGCGCACATCCTCGGACCCAACCCGAAGATAAGGTGCGACCACGGACTAATACGCACGTCGTGGTGGGTACTGCTTCCGACTACGGATCAGAAGGTTGGGAGTTCGAATCTCTTCGGGCGCGCCACTTTAAGCTGCGGAGATAGCTGTTCATCGAGTCCGGTGTGGACGGTTGTTGTCATGTGGTTGCCTCGCGGTTGCCACGGACGCTGATCGTTCGGGTGTCCACCAAACGGTGGGTGAGGAACCCGGGGTGCAGCGGGTCGATGTGGCGGTTGATGAATATGCGTGTGCGGTTGGCCGAACCGGTTGGTTTCCTGCGCGACGGCCCCAAAAAACACGGTCAGCTGTCGGCCAGTAAGTTCCGCCAGCCGGATTGTGCCCAGGTGCGGGATGAGAAACCGGTCGATGTACTGGGTGTGCGACAGCCGCGTGGTGGGCCGGATTCCGCCCCGAGCGGACAGCCAATACCGCAACCATCGGGCGAGTGTCCACGCGTGGCTGGTTTGACCCTCCCGCGACCGGCCCAGCACCTCATCCCGAGCCTGGCGAGTTGCCGCCCTCCTCTGGTAGCCGCCCCTACGCACCCGCTCGCGCCGACCCATCAAATTGGTTACCGACACATGGAAATACCAACTCCCATGTCTGCCTTGGGCCAGCCGGGGACAACTTTTGCCGAGTGGCCGCCCGCTTGCGGTGTCCTGGCAACCGCACCGTTTGAAGATCACACCCTGGTTGTTCATGACGCCTTCTTCTATCTGGTGATTGTGATCTCCACACTGACGATCACCAGCGAGCGACAGTTGGCTGGTGCGCGGACCGCCGGCGGGGAGTGGATGTGGGCGGCGTCGCCGGCCAGAAAGGACCCGGCCGTGGGTTCGTGGATCAGGCCAGTTCGGACTCGGTGAACGCTCCATTTGAACGACAGCAGCATGTTCGCCATTGGTGCGCTCATGACTTCAGTCAGCTCGGGCATGGCGGGGTCGTCGCAGCGAGATACCAGCTGCTGCGTACGGTGACACCCGTGGCACGGGGCGGAGATCACGACCGAACCACTGCCGAGGTGGACAGCCTGCTGAGCCAACTCGCCGGCGCGGTGTCCGGTATCGGCGCTGGTGAACTCCAGGATGTGTTGCGCCGGGTCCTCGATGGTGGGTCGGGCGGTGTCGATGCGTTCAGGCGGTCGACACCGCCATCACGACGGCGCCCACGTCGTCTTGACGTCGTCACCTATCGGGTTCGTATCGACCTTAAGGGAACCAGACCGCCGCTGTGGCGTCGTCTTGAGGTCGCGTCCGACTTGTTCCTCGATGATTTCCATGACGTAATCCAGGCCGCGTTCGGCTGGACCGACACTCATCTGCATCGGTTTGGTTGTGGGCCGCAATACTACAGCCATGACACGGAGTACTACTTGTGTCCGTTCGAGGTGGAGGAGGACGAGGCCGGCGTTCCCGAGGACCAGGTGCGCTTGGACGAAGTCTTGGTCGAAATCGGCGACAAGCTTTTCTATACCTACGATTTCGGTGACGACTGGCAACACAACATCAGGCTTGAAGCCGTCATGTGCCGTGAGGATCACGCACCACGGGCGGTCTGTACGGCCGGGCGAGGGCCCGGACCCGCCGAGGACTGCGGCGGTGTCGACGGCTACGAGCTGATCATTGCAGCCACCGACCCGACGCACGCGGACCACGCTGACGGGATTGCCGAGTATGCGCGCTGCTTCGGCGACGGTGCCGACCTCGCCTGCTTCACACCAACCACCTTCGACATCGGCGCGATCAACGAGGCGCTTGTTGAGCTCGGCCTCGATGACACGACACCGCAGATCGACCTTCCCGAACCGCTCGATGAACTTGTCCACGCGGTCAGGACCAGTGACGGCGAACGGCGGCTGCGGCGACTGATCGGCAACGCTGTTTTGGATCAGCCGGTGCAGGTCGACACTGCCACCGCAACCCGGATGGTTCGTCCCTATATTTGGCTGCTGGACCGGGTCGGCACCGAGGGCATCAGGCTGACCAGCGCTGGATATCTCCCACCTGTCCATGTCAATGCCGCAGTGACCGAACTTGGTTTGGCGACGGAATGGATCGGCAAGGGGAATCGCGAGAGCCAGACGTTGCCGGTGCTGGGCCTGCGGGAGTCGGCACAAAAGGCGGGTCTGCTGCGCAAGCGTCAGGGAAAGCTTCTGCTGACGACTCGGGGACGCGCCATGCGCCGTGATCCGGTGGCGTTGTGGTGGCTGCTCGCTGGGAAGACACCGCCCCGCTCCACCGATGCTTGCCAGACCCAAGCCGGGCTCATTTTGCTAATCGCGACCGCCGCCCAGGTCACGGACGACCTGAATGCGATCGTCGCGGATCTTCTCGGTGCGATCGGCTGGACGAGCGGCGAGGGCACCCCGTTGACAAGCTTGATGGCCTGCCACGCTGCGTGGAACACCGCAACGGTGCTCCGGCGAGTGGGAGCCTTCACCGATGAACGCGATTTCGACCGACGAGAACGACCGACGCTGGACGGAGTCAGTTTCGCCCGAGCGGCGCTAACCAGCTGGCCAACCAGCCACGGCGAGAACACGTACCCGTAGTTCCAAGCCCGCTGGCCTGACAGCCTGTCGGAAACAGCTGCCACGGCAGCAAGGACGTACCTATAGACAATACGTGATAGACTGGTAGGGTGAAGACGAGTTCTGGAGCGATGATCCGTGAGGCTCGTCGTCGAGCTCGCCTGTCGCAAACCGATCTTGCGCAACGGGCCGGTGTCGCACAGTCGGTGATCAGCGCATATGAATGCGACCAGCGTGATCCGAGTCTTCGTACCCTCGCCAAGCTGATCGAAGCTACCGGCCATCAGCTCGCCTTTGAGCTGGTCCCCGCACCGCGGGATCAGCTTGGGCTGCCCGATACGCGACTTGGCCGGCGCCTTCGTCGGCACCGGCGTGCGGTGACCGAGATTGCCGCTAGGCGCGGGGCACGCAACGTGCGTGTCTTCGGCAGCGTCGCCCGAGGCGAAGACACTGATAACAGTGACATCGATCTGCTCGTCGACCTTGACCCCGGCGTTGGTCTCGTGTCGTTGGCCGGGCTGCAGAGGGAGCTGGCCGACTTGCTAGATGTTGACGTTGATGTCGTGCCGGCGGCCACTGTCAAGCCTGCGGTCCGGGATGAGGTCTTGAATGAAGCGATCGCACTGTGAGCCGCCGCGACGACCAACGGTTGACTGACATCCTTGCCGCCGCTGCTGCCATCGCCGACCACATCACCCGAGGCACGCTCGATGACGGGCTTGTATTTGACGCTGTCCGAGTTCGTCTCATCGAAATCGGCGAAGCAGTCAAAGCCATCGATCCCGACCTACTCATGCGGGAACCAGCCATCCCGTGGATGGACGTCGCCGGTATGTGCAACCACCTCGCCCATCGGTACTTCGATACCGCGCACGCGATCGTGCAAGCCACCCTCTCCGAAGATTTGCCACCACTGGTGTCCGCAGCCAAGCGACTCCTCGATCACCTTGCTGTTGATCCACGGTCGTGACCCTCAATCTATACGCGGGTCAGTCGCGGGTATTGGTTCACCGCGAGGGCTGTCCATTAACTCGTGTCCACACATGTCCCGGCGACTCGCAGGAGGCGGGTTCCTGAGGATGCGGCGATCGTGTTCGGCAACCGGTTGCGCCTGAACCGCCAGGGCGGTTCACAGTAGTCCCCGCCTCGCTTCAACTTAGCCGCGTTCGCGCGCGTGAGTCCGATGCAGGGTTGCCGTGAAGGCGAGCGCGAGCCACGGTCTCAGGTCGGCACAGGGCGATGCCAGGTCGTAGGTTCGGAATCCTGCTCGGCTTCTATTTACCAGCGCTGGCCGAAGCGGGACCGGACCCTTGGCGTCCGCGTCCGGTCTTCTCTTGCAACCGGTCGATCACCTCAGACGCTTGGGCCTTGGTCAGATCTATCGGGACATCTTCCCGGGCCTCCCGGGCTAGCGTTTCGAGATAGCTGCGCTGTGGCCCGGTCATAGGCTCGTCGCCGGTCACCCAGTCTTCGGGATCCTTCTCGGGCGAGTCCATCGATACGTCGGCCATGCTTGCGCCATACCCTGCCGGCCCTGCTGAAAACAGGCGCGCCCACAGTTGACGCAACCGGCGCAGGGGCGCGCCAGTAAGGGTTGCGCTCGCCGTTCGAGCCGTTTGCCTTGACGCCGCTCAGGGTATCGCCCACCATCGTGCGACCTACGACGCGCGACGAGCTCCGGCGGGTGGCCGCGGAGATCTTTGGCTGGTCGCAGCTGCGTGATGAGCAGTTGCGGGCGATGGAGCAGGTCATGGCCGGTCATGATGTGCTGGCCGTGCTGCCTACTGGTGCGGGTAAGTCCGCGATCTACCAGGTGCCCGCACTGCTGCTGGCTGGCCCGACCGTCGTGGTGTCCCCGCTGATCGCGCTGCAGCAGGACCAGCTCGAGGGCATCGAGGACACTCGCGCGCCGGAGGCAGTGGCGCTCAACTCCACCCAAAGCAGTGACGAGCAGAAACAGGCCTGGAAGGCGATTCGGCAAGGGCAGGCGGAGTACACATTCCTCTCTCCCGAGCAGCTGTCCAAGGAGGAGGTCGTCGATGCGTTGGCTGATCTAGGGGTATCGCTGTTGGTGGTCGACGAGGCGCATTGTGTCTCAGCCTGGGGACACGACTTCCGGCCCGACTACCTCCGCCTGGGCCCGGTGATCGAGCGGCTCGGCCATCCCAGGGTGCTCGCGCTGACGGCCACCGCGGCACCGCCGATCCGCCGCGACATCGTGCAGCGGCTGGGCATGCGTGAGCACCGTGAGGTGATCGCCGGCTTCGACCGTCCGAATCTGCACCTGGCCGTGGAGCGATTCACCGACGACACCGACAAGCGGCACTCCGTTATTACCCGGGTACGCACCCTGGCTGGTTATCACTCGGGTCCCGCGATCCGACCGGGACTGGTGTACGCCGCCAGCCGCAAGGACACCGAGTTCTACGCAGGCGAGCTCGCGCAGTGCGGGGTACGGGCGGCGGCCTACCACGCCGGGATGAAGGCGGCCGACCGTGAGCGGGTGCACGAGCAGTTCATGGCCGACGACCTCGACGTGGTGGTGGCGACCTCGGCGTTCGGCATGGGTATCGACAAGCCCAACGTGCGCTTCGTCGTGCACGCCTCGGTACCGGAGTCATTGGACTCCTACTACCAACAGATCGGGCGAGCGGGCCGCGACGGCCGGCCTGCCGAGATCACGCTTTTCTACCGCCCGGAGGACCTGAGCCTGCAGACATTCCTCACCGCCAGCAAGGCCCCGAGCAAGCGCTCGCCGAGGTGGCAAACACGTTGGGGGACCACGACGGGCCGGTCCGGCCGGCGCAGCTCAAGGACGAGGTGAACGCCTCCCCGGCTAAGCGCACCAGAGCGGTGAACCTGCTTGAGCAAGCCGGAGTGATCGCCAGCACGGACGATGGCCGGCTCGAATATCTCGATTCCGACCGCCCTGTAGAGCAGGCAGTGGGACAAGCAGCGGACGTCGCGGAGACCCACCAGCGTCTGATCCGGTCCCGGATCGAAATGATGCGCGGCTACGCCGAGACCACCGGATGCCGGCGGCAGTTTCTGCTCGGCTACTTCGGCGAGCAACTGGCCCACATATGCGGCAACTGCGACACCTGCAAGGCCGGCACTGCCGAGCAACAGCCAGCCGGCGACGACGAGTTCCCGGCGGGCAGCTCGGTGCGACACGCCGAGTGGGGGCACGGTGTCGTGATGTCGATCGAGCAGGACCGGCTGACCGTGCTGTTCGACGACGTCGGCTACAAGGCGCTCTCCCTGCCCGCCGTCCACGAGCACAACCTCCTCGCGGCTGAGAATGTCCAACCGCGCTGAAGCGCTGGGAGTACCTGCGCCGTCATCCCGAGCGGGGGTGGGCTCCCCGAGGGCTACCACCCGTGCCCACGGCGACGAGGCGAGTCGAACTCCCGTGAGTCTCCTTCCCGTCGGCGTCGCCTCAGGGCGTGGCCGCCCACGGGTCGAGGACGTCGAACCACTCCACGTCGTCGAGAAGGGACATCCACTCCCTGAACCGCTCCCCGACGACGTCGGGCATCTCCTTCTGCTCTCCCGCCCGGGCCTCTCCTTCAGAGGTGAAGTAGTCGATGGCGGCGACGCTGCCGTCGGGGAACCACGCCCGGTAGGCGGCGAGAAGGTCGGGGCGAAGCTGCATGAACCGCGGCGTGATCTCGTCCTCAATGGCCTCAAAGCACTGCCGGTCGCGCACCTTGGCCCGCATCACCTGCACGAAGCGGGCCGTCTTCCATCCCTGGCCGCCGTGCAGGGTGACATCCGCCGTCTCGAGGACTTCAGGGTCGGCCAGCGCGTCCGCCACCGTCTCGGCCCACCAGCTGCCCTGTTCGGGTCGCTCGGCGTTGACCCGAGCGGAGCCCTCGGACTCGAAGCGGGCGATGAGAACCGCCCGGCGATCGGTGGTGACCCCGCCGGTGGCGCCGGCGAACCCCACCGCCCCGTGCACCAAGTCAGTGGTCCAGCGGTCCCACTGACGCCGGACGACGGCGGCATCCGCCGCCCGCCCCAGGACCACCTGGATGAACATGGCCGCACCCTCCTCGAGGTCGGAGCGTAGTACGCGGTACCACCTGGCGGCACCGTCAGGCGGTCGCCGATGCGATGGGCCAGCGGTGACAAGAGGAAGGGCAGCACCATGACGCGGCGCAGTGCCCCCGATCACGACGGTCTATTCCCGGCGTGACAGGCACGGCACGTCAAGCAGTCAGCGGCAGATTCACCGCCACTGCGTTTATTGTCACTGCGTTGCATTGCCGCCGCTACTGGCGGATTCGGATCAGGTCGGGGGCGAGGTGGAGTGGATTGCGGCGTGGGGCATTGCCCAGCCAGGGTGGTGGTTGGAATTCTGGGATACCGGCGGCCATCTCGATCCGCCAGTCGGAGTGGTGGAGGAGTCGGTGGTGGCGCCCGCATAGCGCCACGCAGTTTCCGACGCTGGTAGGGCCGTGGTCGACCCAATGGACCACATGATGAATTTCGCACCAGCGGGCTGGGACAGCACACCCCGGAAATGCGCACCCACGATCCCGGACGATCACTGCGCGGCGGATCGCGGTGGGCACGGTGCGGCTGGCTCGCCCGACATCGAGCGGCTCACCTCGGGAGCCCAGCACTACCGGGATGACTTCGGCGTCGCAGGCGATGCGGCGGGCGATGTCGGCGTTGACCGGGCCGCCCAGCGCCAACGACGCCGAGCCGATCCGGCCTTGCAGCACGGGCAGGCTCACGGTGACCACGACTTGGGGGCGCTCGCCGCCCTCGGTGGGTAGCTCACCGTCGGTCAGGGCGCGTTGGGCGAGTTCGACCAGGGCGTCGGCGTCGCGTTGCGCCACGGTGCGCAGGTCGACTTCGGTGTCGGTGGTCGGGCGGGGCGCGGCCAACGGGCTCAGCGCGCAGCGGAGGATCTCGGCAGCCTCCCGATCCAGCCATCCGGCCAGTTCATAGCCGCCGTCGCGGTCGTGGAAGCTCAGGTGCCGGCGGGTTTCGGGGGTGTCTCTGGGGCGCGGACCGTCCTGGTCGAGGTAGGCCAGGATCCGCTTACCCAGTACCGCCAACTGTCCGGCGTCGAGGGTGCGGGCGTGGCGGGCCAGCTCGGCCTCCACCTCGTCCCGCTGCTCGAGCGCCACGTGTGACGGGATGCGGGCCAGGATTGAGCGGATCACCGTGACATCCGCGGCGCCGATCGCGTGCTCGGCTACCGCTGCGGCGGTAGCCGGTAGCTTGGGCTGCATTGGCGCGCCATTCAATCCGCGGGCGGGGAGAACATCGGCGGCGGCGGCAACTCTGGCCCGTGCCTCACCGCGCGACACCCGCGCGATCGCCCGCACCAGCTCCACCGTGGTGCCGTATCCCAAACCACCGGCGATACCTCGGGAATCGATTTCGGCAACGACCGACAGCATTTGCGCCCAGGTGGAATGCAACTGAGTTTCCAACGCGTCCAGCTCGGCGAGCAGTTCGGCATCACCGCCCTGCCACACTGGTGGGCACACTGGCACCGTCGACATGACCTGAATTCTATGACGGCACCCTGACAAAACCGGGTGCTTCGCACGGCCCGCGAACATCCAGCTCAAAAAATTTCGGCTTGATTCCCAGACGAACGAGGAGGCGTTGCCCGATGGCCGATCCGACCCATCGGCCACTGGAAACCCCATCACTGGACAGCCCGCAGGAGTTCTCTGGAGCGGACTCCACCGGGTTCGTGACGAGTTGGGCGAGCTGACCGATCGCGACCTGGTACCTGGTGGGCATGCTTGGCGCTGAGCACGACCCGACGTCCACACTCGCGCAGGCCGATGAGGTGCCCGAGACCAACGCGCTGCTACAGACTCTGAACTGCCCGTGGTGCGGCACCGCACTGCGCGCTCACCACGACGTTGGAGATCTACCGCTACCTGCCCAGCCTGGTCATCGCCACCGTGGACAAGCTCGCGCAGCTGCCGTGGCGCGGCTGGCGGCGAAGGTCGAGCGGTTGCGTGAGGTACGGGCGCTGATCGGCTTCACCCGGCTCGACGCCCCGGACCCAGGGGACCCGACGCTCGTGACCCGGGTTGAACTGGCCCGCGACGCGCCGACCTGGGTGCCGGCCAGCGAGGTCCGCGGTGAAGGCATCTTTTAGCGGGTGCCCGAGGAATTGCTGGCGGCTTGGGAGCAGCGCGTCTCGGGTTCGGCCGCCATGGCGGCGCACCGCGAGCGCGGCAACCGGTTCTTGGACCGCCGGTTCGCGGTGCCCATCGGCGATCCGGCACTGGCGCTGTTCCCGGAGCCGGTATGAAAGCGGTCGCGGCGGCCGTCGCCGCCGCGATACAGGGTCGCTGGGGCCCATTCGCAGCTGCTGCTGATGACGTACCGTCGAGCACTTCACCGAACTTACGGCGACCGGGGTGTTGATTCCGTTGTGAACAGCGGCTCCTTCGAGGGTGGTTTGTAGCTCGCGCTGCTGCTATGCATCAGACGGCCACCGGCGGGCGGGTGGCCCTCCACTCTCGTTGAAGGCCACCGCCCACTCGCAGCGGGCTACCCCTAGTGGCTGTGGCAGTGATCGCTGTGGCGGTGATTCTTGTGTTCGTGCTTGTGTTCGTGCTTGTGTTCGTGCTCGTGCTTGTGCTCCTCGTGCCCATGCTCGTGCTCGTGGTCGCTATAAAGACCACTTCCGAAGATCTCCGAGACTCGCATTTTACTCCCCCTTATTTCTCCTCTTGGGAACTCTTCCCAAGAAGACGCTAATGTACCCATCCGTGTGCGATAAGCAGTCCGGCTAGGGAACAAGGCAGTTCGACGAATCCGGTCAGCCTTGCGACTTCCTGCAATTACCCAAAAGTCAGAGGTAGTGGCGCGGATGTGCTTCAGGAACTCTTCGCGATAGGTCCCCTTATCTCGGATGGCTCTGACCCCGCTTGGCTGCTCGGCGGATCCCGGCCCCTCCCGTCGAGCTCATGCCTGATCGTAACCCCCGGCGACCTCTAGTCTAATCCTGGTAACAAACCGACCCCGGATGGAGTATCGACAGGTGAAAATATCACCTAAGGGCATACAACTAATCACTGTCGTAACGCGCTCGGATTACGAGCTCGCCGACGCGACTTGACATGACGTCGGCGGCGCACCGCGATGCCCGGGTCTCGTGGGCGATCACTATGGCGTGGTCACCATGCGCACTTTGAGTTCGTATCCTGAGAGCGTCGCGGTCAGCGGGCCGGTGACTGTTGCAATCTCGCCGTCGGCGAGTTGCTCGTAGGCCGCGCTCTCGGCATCGGTCGCGGCCGCCGGTGTGCCAGCCTCGAGGTTCCACTGCACCTTGTCGGCCGTTCCCAGTGGCGCCAGCCGCACCGGTGGCCGGGGCCGACCGCTGTCGATCACTAGGCTGCCGTTGTCGGTCCGGACGACTCCGCTGAGCTGGACTTCGACGCCGCGGAGTAGGTAGCTGCCGTTGGCGGAGGCGGCGAATTGCTTCTCCCAACGGTCCAGTCGAGGCAGGCGGCCGTCCTCGAGGTGCACCACGGCCGTCGAGGTCGCCGGGTCAGGGTACGGATCCACGCCGCGCACACCCTCGAGGTGGCGCAGCGCCTCGTCAGCACCTCCCCAGCACGCCCCGATCCCGTAGGGACAGGTACCGGTGACGCCGATGACCACTCGCAAAGCGTCAGGTGCAAGCGGGTCGCGGGTGTCGGACACGATGTGCGCGTCGGGCGTCGCGGTGGGCACCCGTAGCTCCGGTGGCTTGGCGGCGGGGTCCCCGATCACGGTGCCCGCCGGGGCCGTGACCGCCACGATGGCGGCTCGTGAAGGCACATCAACCTTGTTCAGCACGAACAGCATGTGGTACCCGGGCGGACACGTTTGCGGCGATGCTGGAGCGGTCACCCGCAGTTTGCCGTTCGCGACCCTGACGTCGAGCTCGTTGATGCGCTGGCTCATGTCCATGGAGTGCGTCACCGACGGTAGCCGGATCCACGTCACCCTCGCGATCTCGTCGGGTGTGTCGACCTCGACTTCGAAGGTCTCGCCATAGGTGACCGAGGTGGGCGCGGCAGTGATCTGTGGCCGGGGACCCCGGAAGAGGTAGGGCGGGGAGAAAATCTGGGCAGTGCGGTGGGTGTCGATCGGAGCGTTGGGCGGCTGGCCACGTCCCGTCTTCGGTCGGAACTCCCCACCGCCGGCGCTGAGCACCCGGGCGTCGGGCAGAAGTACCGCGGTGGAGTGGTAGCAGCGGTCCTCGTCCTCAGCGCCGAGCCGGGTCCAGCTTCCGACTTCGGGGAGCTTGTCGCTGTCCGGTGGTTCCGGAAATGGGCCTGGGTCGGGGCCCGGTTGCCACAGCTCGGCGGCGTGGACCGGTTTGCCGGCCCGCAGGTCGTTGAAGCCGGGATCGGACTCGATGGCCGGGTCGCCCTCGCCCTGCGTTCCGCCGGTAACCAGCACGGTGCCGTCGGGCAGGATCGTCGCGTTGTGCTGCCGGCGTGGCGTGCTCATCGAGGCCCCGTTTCGCCACCACGGCACATCGGCACGGAGATCGATCACCTCGACATCCTTTGTGGGCGTCCGAACGTCCCGATCGGTTCCTCCGCCGATGTAGACGATCCGATCCTCCGCGAAGGCAACTGAGGGGGCGTAGTCGCGCCGTGCTCCATCGCGTGAGTCACCCAAAGCCCACTGTCCGCCGTTGGGCAGCGTGAGCGACCAGCTCGGGCCGAATGGCCCGGACATGAACACCGAGCCGTCCTTTCCGCGCACATGCATGCGGGGGTAGAGATCCGGGGACTGGCCGTTCGGCAGCGGGTTGAGCGGGATCCAGGCGCCGTCTTTCCAGACTTGTGGCCACTTGTTGGTCTCGGTCGTCGGGCTTCCGTCCGGCTTCTCGCCGATCTTGTAGCTTCCAGAGAACGCAAGGACGCTGCCGTCGGGCAGCGTCGTCGCGGTCGGGTACCAACGGCCTTTATCCATCCGTGCCGACGCAGTCCAGGTACCTACGCCACCGGCTGGGTCGTACTCATACAGGAAGGCGGTGTCGGTGCCAACGCTGTCCTCGACATGTCCGCCGACGACGAGCAGTCTGCCGTCGGCGAGAAACGCGTGGCCCGCGCAGAACAGGTTGATCTTCTTGCCGTCGACCGTCGGGACGGGCGTCGGACCGACGTCGACACCGTTGCCGTCCGGGCCGCCCGAGGGGTTCCAGACGAAAGGTGTGCAGTCGACGAAATCCAGGTTCCCGTCCGCGGCGTCGCGACGGCCCCACATCAGCACGAGTCCATTGGGCAGCACGCTGGTGTGGATGGCGACGTTGCGTAAGTCGAAGCTTTTTCCCCAGCGGCCGGTCACGGCGGGCGAGCCGAGGGTGATGCGGAATGGCGACGCCTGGGCAACTGCCTCGTCACCGGTGGTCGCGCTGATCTGGACTGCGTCGGCGTGTACGTAGGTGTCATCGTGGTCGCCATAACGGATGCGCAGGTAGTACTCCACGGATTCGCCTGGCGTGGCTGTTTCCGGCACCTGCCACGTCGCCTGAAAGTACTTGTTGTTCCCCACCTCCCGAAGGAACGTCATCGGGACCTCGGTGAAGGTCGGCTCGGTCGTGTGCCGGATGAGCGCCGCGCTGCCGTCCTGAAACTGGTCGCCAGGGTTGCCCTCGCCCCGGAACTGGTTGCCATTGATGATCGTGAGATACGTACCGGCGACGATCGGGCCTTCTGGCACGAGCATGCCGCTGCGCCCCCGGGGTTCAGGGAAGGTCGGGAGGTGCCACGCGTTGCCTAATCCGGGCATCGTTGGACGATCCGGGTGATCATCGGCACGGTCTCCGCGCAAGGTTGGTGTCGCAGGTCACGGCTAAGGTATTACGCGGCCACAGCAGGGATCAGCGCCAACGCTCTGCTGCGGCCATCATCGTGACCGCGCCGAAGCAGTCGTGCAACGTATTTTGCTTGCTGGCACAACGTGGTCAACATGGACGATGGGCTGCCCGCCGTATTGGTACACCCGGCGTAACGGGACGGGCCGACTGAGCGATCTGCGTGTGAGTAACGTAATCGGCTGGGCACGAAGAGTAGCTGACGGACGCCGGTGGCCGATGAACCCGCAAGGGAGGTGGGCAGCAGTGAATCCACACCAGTTGCCTGGTGGTCCCGGCCCCGCACGGCAGGGATCTGGCCGGTGGACTGACTTCAGCGGATCAACCCACCCGCGCACGCGGCAGGTCGGGGATCTTTTCCGGCCTGTCACCAGCTCGGAACCACCCGCAGCTGCCATCGCCGGCCAGCCGGTCACGCCGCTGCTCAACGGGCGCAACCAGGATGGCGAGCCGGTCGCCGCTCCGGCGCCGCAGTCAGGATCTGCCTCGGGCGCACGGCGGTGGGCCGATCTACGGCCCGGCCTGTTAGCGGGGACTCCGGGGGCGGTGATCGCCCTGGTGGCAAGTGCCGCGCTCGTGCTCGTTGTGGCCGGGATGACGATGTCCACAACCTCGTCGTCCACCGAGTCAGCAGTCGCCGGACCCGCCCCGGGTCGGTTACCGGCTCCGGCACCACCCGCGATCAGTGATGATCATCTGGTAACCGTTTCGCCCGTCGACGCATCGGCAGGGCTTGCCCGGCAGGCACCCGCCAATGCGTCCTCCCCAGCTCTCCCGCCCGTACACCAACAGGCTGTGCCCCGAACCAACGGTGCTGCGCTCGCTCCGCTTGCTCCACCGCGCACGCCGGATCACGGGCTGGTGTCGCCGCCGCCGCCACCACCACCACCACCGTCGCCGCCGCCCTCAACGGTGACGACTGAAGATGCCGGATACTGGACCATCACTACCGGCTCGCACCCGGAAAAGGCAGAACCGCCGACAGCCGACACCGAACCGTGCAACTGTGACATTCCAAAGCGCAACCTCCAAAACTATCGAGATCGGCCGTCTCAGGCGGACCGGCAACGTGAACGCCGAGCACAGCGAGCGCGGTACCGCTCAACGAGCACGACGCAGCAATCCGGGGTCAGCGAGAAAGAGGAGCAAGGCAGGCCGGCAGCGCCACCAGACGCCGAGGCAGGGCGTCGGTCATCGCTCCACTGACGAACCTGGTGCCTGGTTGGCGAAACCGCTCGCCGATTCACGCGTGAAGGATGCGGCGCCCGAGGCGTGCGTTGCTGGACGCTACAGCCGCGACCGCGGGTAGCTCGGTGTCTTCCGTATCGGCGCCGCTGAACTGTCCGGTAGCTCGCAAAGCCGCCTCTACGTCAAGGAGGCCGAATCCGTACGACGGGTTCGGTACCGGATCTGGCGGGGCATCACGTAGGGGTTGCGCGGTGACTGTGATCGTGCGGAGCACCTCTTGCGCGGTCATCGCGGGCGCCGTACCCCTCACTAACGCGGCGGCGCCGGCGACATGCGGGCAGGCCTGCGAAGTTCCGCTCATCGTCGTGACACCTCCGCCGCGGCGCAGGCTGTCGATGTTGGTCCCGGGCGCGGCGATCCCGATCCAGCTGCCCGTGTTGGACGACGACGATGGACCCCAGACTGAGCGCTGGTGCTGGCGGTCGACGGCGCCCACCGCGAGCACGTTGTCATGTGTGATCGCGTATGCGGCCGGGTAGCTGGGCTTGGTCTGCCCCCATCCGAAGTTGCCCATCGCGGCGACGACGAGGACACCTAACCGTCTGGCACCGTCGAGCGCGGCCCGAACCGAGATGTCGTCGACCGACCCCTGAAGCGAGCAGTTGATGATGGAGCTGCGGCTGGCAGCCCAAGCGATGCCCTGCGCGATACTCGTCCCTACCGCTCGGCCCCCGGAATTGAGTACCTTGACAGGAAGGATCTTGGTCCGCCAGGCGACGCCCGCGATGTCTAGGCCGTTGTTGCCGATGCCGGCGATGATCCCGGCCACGTGCGTGCCGTGCCCGTGGTCATCCTGAGCGGATTGATCTGGCGAGACCAGGTTCGTGCCCGGCCCGGCGAATTGTCCCGCCAGGTCGAGGTGTTCAAGGTCGCATCCGGTGTCGACGACAGCGACGACGATCGATGGGTCACCCTGGCTGAGGTTCCAGGCTTCCGGACAGCGCACGTCAACCATGTCCCACTGTTGGGTGTAGCCGGGATCGTTTGGCGACACGGCGATCGAAAAGCCCCCACTCGGTGTGACCTCCGCGACGGAATCTGCATCGGTCAAAATCTGTGTGACCTCTTCCGTGGGCCGGTTTTTGTCGAACTGCACAACGATCAGATCGGCGAGCTCCGGAATATCCGCCGCACCTTTCGAAGCGCTCGCCACGCCAGAGCGCGTTGTACCCTGGACCCGAAATAACGCGGTAGCCCCGATGGCATCCAGCGCCGAGTCGAGATCGGAGATCCCGGATCGGTTTGAAACGGCTGCAACCGCGGCCGAGGTGTCTCCGAAAACCGGCAATGAATCGACGAAGTCGCTCTGCGCAGAGGCCACGCCCGGCGACTCACGATTAAGCCGCACGACGACCTGACCAGGGATCGCGTCCAGCGCCTCCGCTTCTGTCAGCTCGGGCGGGACGATGTCTCGCTCGGATCGGGCTTTCTTGCGCATCCTTCCGTATGCGTCGGCATCCATCGCCGTGTTCCTTTCTTGGAGACGTCAGGATCACCTTTTGCTGACTTGGAGAGTACCGGGCTGACCTGTCATCCGATTAGTCCTTGCGACAAGTAGGATGGGGAAGAATAATCATTCTATGAACGTTTCCAGGGCGGTACTGCAGGCGCGGGCAGAAAGAGCGATCGTGCGCGCCACATTCAATGCCGCGGCGACCGAGTTCGACTCGGAGCCGCTGTTCTTCTGGGAGCCGTTCGGACGGCGGACGGTGGAGCTGGCCGGCATCGGCGCGAACCACCGTGTATTGGACGTGTGTTGCGGTACCGGCGCGTCGGCGCTTGAAGCCGCACGGAAGGTCGGGCCGGGCGGCCGGGTCGTCGGCATCGACCTTGCCGACCGTCTGCTGGATCTTGCGCGGGTCAAGGCGGCCCGGCGGGGTCTGGCCAACATCGAGTTCCGCAGTGGCGACATGACGCACCTCTTCTTCCCTGACCGCTCCTTCGACGCAGTCGTCTGCGTGTTCGGGCTGTATTTCGCCCGCAACCCAGCGGCGGCCGCCGCCGAACTGTGGCGTGTCGTCCGACCTGGCGGGATTCTGGCGATTACCACCTGGGGGCCTCGCGCCTTGGAGCCCTTCCATTCTGTGCTGCTTGACGCCGTCGAGGCAGAGCGTCCTGATCTACGCCCGCCGTCCGTGTCGTGGGAGCGGATCAACACCGCCGGCGCCCTAACCGCTGCGCTGCTCAATGCCGGCATCCCCCATCCCGTCGTGGTCGGGGAGACCTTGAGTCGACCCTGGGACGGCAGTGGCGCTTGGCGGATGGTGCTTGGATCCGGGTACCGGCTCATCATCGACGCACTCGGGCCCGCAGCAGC
The DNA here is from genome assembly GCA_035606945.1 of Pseudonocardiaceae bacterium. Taxonomy (GTDB): domain Bacteria; phylum Actinomycetota; class Actinomycetes; order Mycobacteriales; family Pseudonocardiaceae. Next base: position 65,463 of record DATNDR010000057.1, on the reverse strand, counting down.
CGACCGAGTCCACGCCGACCTGGTGCGCCGACTCCGCGACGACCCACCCGACACGATCATCTCCGATGTCTTGTTCGGTCGCGCGATCCGGGACTGATCCTCAACAGCTCCGTCTTGTCGGTTCGGGGCGGGTGATAAAACCGGGCGTCGTCGCCGAGCACCTGCTCGACCGCCTGGACCGACACGCCGGTCCACTGGGCGTCGCGCACGCGCTTGAGCGACGTGTTGCTGTCGTGCACGATGCCGACGACGCAGTCGGCGTCGCCGACGTCAACCACTGGCCGGCCACCGGCACCGAGCACGAAATGGTTGTCCTCACCCACCGCCAGTTCTTGGAATGGCTGGTCCGACCAGACCTCCCGCCGGTAGCAAAGGCTCGTACCGGCGAACCAGGGTCGGCCCCGTCCCCGGTAGCGGAATCGCCACGCAGACCCGGCCATCGGGTCGAGAAAGAATAGCGATGCTGCCCCGCAAAGGTCGGCTCGCCGGGCCAACAGCTCGCCCACCTGCAGGTCGAGGCGTCGCTCGTGGTACCAATCGTCGTCGTCCCAGTGCACGATCACACTGCCGCGCGCCGCCTCGCACGCAAGGTTGCGCTTGACGCCCAGCACGGTACGGCGCGGCAGCCGGAGGTAACGGACTGCCTCGTCGACCGGCGCAAGGTCCGCGATCGGGTCCTCGCCATCGTCGACGATCACCAGCTCCCGATGTGGGTAGCGCTGGCGCGCGAAATACCCGATAGCCCGCAGCGCAAACCGTCTCCGGTCCCGGGTCGGCATTATGCAGCTGACGAGTGGCAGCTCCGCCGGCGTGTCCTGGATTACACCTGCACCGGATGCGTAGCTCAGCCGGGTTGCCGCAGACCACGCTGGCCCCACTGCCTGTCGCCAGCCGTTCCGGTCGACGAACTGACCGCATCGGAAATTCCAAGCGTTGCCGATGTGGCGGACGTAGACGAACAGCTCCTCCGCGGGCACGGCACGCAGTCGGGCACCGCTGAGTATGGCTAGGTCGAGGAAGGCGGCATCCTCGGCGAGTGAGGTGTCCGGGTATCGCACGCCACGGTCCCAGATCGCCTTGAAGTAGACCAAGGTGCCCCCGTGGACATCGCGCCGGAAGATCCTGCGGTGCAGCTGCGGGGTGCACCGCCAGAACTGTCCGGTAGCGACGTCGAGGAACAGCACGTCGCGCAGTGCCGTGACATCCGCGGTGCCCGCGACCAATGGGGCGATCTGTCGAGACAGCCGCTGCGGGCCGTGCCAGTCATCGTCGTCCCAGTGTGCGACCACGTCACCCCTTGCGTGGCGGCATGCGATGTTCCGCAGCTCGCCGATGCTGCGCTTGGCCGCGACTTCCACAAGACGAATGCGGTCGTCGCGCGGCAGCGCCTCCCGAAGCTCCGCGCTGTCTTCTCCCACCACCACCAACTCTCGGCGTGGGTGATCTTGCATGAGGAAGCAGCGCGCCGCCCGGGCGGCCAACTCCGGACGCCCCGAGGTTGGCATCAGGCAGCTGACCAGCGGTACGTCGACCGGAGTCGGGTGTAGGCCCACGTGTGCGACGCTCGGCTCCCTGCGCATTGCCATGACCGCTCAGTTCAGAGCGCGCCGAGCACGGCCAGTAGGAATGCACCTGGAGCGGCTGCCACCGGGTCGACATAGGGAATCTTGTGTTGCCACGGCGGTGGATCGCCGGGCAGGCTGCCGAACTCTCCGCCGGTCTCGTGAAATCCTTCGAGGATGCCGTCGGAACTGATGGCCGGTTGGCGCTGCCGGAAGGGTTCGTATGGCACTCTCCGATCGATGACAGTCTGGATTGGCAGGTTCAGTCGCATGTGATGCTCCTTGTCGTGCCGTACATTGGGCCGCCGCACCGTGGGCGGTGAACCCCGGAGGCGTACCGGGCCGGCGGCGCCGTGGCACCGTCGGCCCGGTTCGGCCTTAGATGCCCAACGCGCCTAGGACAGGACCCGCTACGGGTGCCACTGTCCTCACGACTCCCATGATGTCGTCGAAGATCCCGTCGGCCTCGACGCCCGGCCCGGCGCTCATCGCACCCGCCGAACGGTCTCGTCCAACGGGGGCCGCTTGCACCGGAAGCATCAGATGCGCCCCGCGCCTAGCCGAGTAAGTTGACATTGTCTGCTGCATCGTCACTGCACTCCTTCAGATCGATATTCCAACTGTCCGGTCCACCGCGATCCCGCACACGGTGTTCCTGATCCGGTGGCGCCGCGATGGTCGGCATGCGGATGAATCACGGGGACTATGTCGAGATCCCGTATTCCGAGGCATAACACATCTGCCGCGCCATACCGGGCAAGTGGCTGCACGGCGACCGGGCCGGCACGACCCCGCGTTCCACGCCAATTGAGGACGCCGCTTCTCCACGCTCGTCCCGCGCCACCGGCGGCGCCTGGATCGGGTACGTGGTTCGTACCGGTCTCCATTTCGGTTGCACTGCGTGCTCTCCTCTCTGTGTTCCCGTGCCGGCTTCCGGCGCGGATCATCGAAGCGAGTTCAGGAATCGGTGCGTCGGCGCCAGGCTGACCGGTAGCTCGTCGCTCACGTCGATAGTGAACAGATAGGACACTCCGGCTCTTCGGTCGTTCTCCGGATCGAAGAACGTTACGACGACGTCCCAGCAGTCAGAGTCCATCCGGCAGTATGGGCTTTTTGCCACGGTGATCGTGTCTAAGGTGAACAGCCCGGAGTTCGTGCCAGGGACGTAAGTTCCCGAAAGCAATCCCTGGCGGATCTCGTTGGTGAACAAGAACGCATTGGTCGCCGCATAGTTGAGCGCACGGTCTGGCGAAGTCTGACCAAGGTTGCGGAACTGGAAATAAATCTTGTCCAGGAATGCGCGGATGTTCTGCCGGAGCATTTCGTCGTCAACTGCAGCTGCGGCGGTCCCACGCCTCGTGGCTTCTTCTTGCACAGACTCCTGCACGGCCGCCACCGCCGTCTGGACCAGGGCGGGCTCATTCCAGGTGTAAAGACCGCGGGCAGAGACCACCACGACCGGGACGATCTGGCCGGAATATAGTCGGACTGTCCGGTCGGTCAGCACCCCAGGGATGGAAACGCGTGAGACGTAACCTGGGTCGCTGTCCGGCAGCAGTTGGCCGACGATCGCGTCGCGGAACGCCTTGTAAACGTAAGAAACCGGCGGGAAGCTGGGGTCGATTCCCGTGGGCCGCATCTCGTCGTCGTGGAACGCCTCACCCCAGGCCATGCCGACCGACGCCTCGGCCTCGAGCGCGTAGATCGGGGTGCGGTCTAGGTTCAGCGTCCAGATGAGCTTGTTGGAGGCCCACGGGTTGCGACCGAGGTAGGCACTGAGCTGGTTCGGGTCGTACGGATTGGGTGGCACCGTGTGGAACAGGACTCGCGGCGGAGACTGGTCGAGGGCAGGGATGCCCTCCAACTCGAGCTCATCCATCTGCTGACGGAACCCGTCGCGGCGAGCCTCAGTGCCGAAGTCGTAGCCGATGCTGCCGATGGCGTACACGTACGAGCGCTCGGAACCGCCGCAGCCACATTCACCCGATGGTCGTACACCCGGCGTAGCCGGGTTTCGGTGAGCCACCGGCACTGGGCTATCCGTCCGAATTGGACGGTGGGCGTCGGGCTCGACGCCCACCGTCTGCTCGGGCTCCGTGCGAATCAGGTCGTCATGGGTGCGGCTCTCGTCGTCTGCCCCGGCGGCCTGGACACCGAGCCCGGCGCATTCCGGAGAGCCTTCTTCCGGCGTCACCGGCTGCGTTGATGCCGAAACCGGAGCTTTAGTGGTCACGGCTCTCTCTCCTTCCCTTGTGGTGCTTGTGGTGGACGCGGAGATGTCCGGGACCCGCAGGGTTCCGGCCAGGTATCGGCGGCACCGCTCCGACGGCTGCGGCCGGCATGGCAGGGCACTCTCGACGAGCGCCCTGCCCACTGCACGTGGGTCGACGACCGCTCCCTCCCGATGCTGGATGCTCAGCAGCAGCGCCACGGTCCCGGTGACAACCGGTGTCGCAAAGCTGCTCCCGGTCATCGAGACGGTTCCGCCTCCGGGCGTCGCGCCCACGACACCCTGACCGGGGGCCATAACCCCATTCGAGAGGTAGGCCTCCCCCCAGTTGCTGGTGTCCAGCGGCTCGCCGTCGTCACCGAGCGCGCCAACAGCGAGCACTGACCCGACTGCGGCCGGGACCTGTATGCACGGGCAGCCGTCGTTGCCCACAGCTGCGACAACGAGCACACCATTGTCCGCGCAAAGCGTGAGAGCCCGTCCGAGCATGCTGTCCGGCTCGTTGGTAGGGGTGCGCTCGCCGCCGCTGATATTGATGACGTGCGCGCCTTCACTCACGGCCTGCTCGATTGCCCGCGCAAGGTCCAGCTGCGATAGCCGACGCGATTCCCCGTCCCGGAAGACGGGGAAAAGCATGCCCCGGCAATACGGTGCGATTCCCTCGACCGAGCTTCCCGGCTGACCGAAGATAATGCTGGCGATATGGGTCCCATGCTTCGACATAGGCCCGTCACCCGGTGCGTCTGACACCAGCGTTTCGAATCGTTTAATATTGGCACCGACGAGGCATGGGTGCGAAAGATCGACCGGACCGTCGAGGAGGGCGATGGCGATGGCCGGGTCGCCGCGGGTGTCAGCCCGGAGGTCCCGCAGACCCGGCACCTCGACCCCGAATCGCATTATCCACGTCCTTCTCTTCAGGGCCCGGCCGGGCAAAGACGTCGGCCGTATGTGAGCGGACGAAACATTCCGGGGCAGGCGTCTACAGCCCATGTATCCGGCAGTCACCAGACGGTCGACCGTGCGTAGTACCGGTGTTGCCGTTGGGCGTCTGCTTGTGGCATCGGCGTCGTCGTTTCGCAGGTCGTGGACTTATTTAATGCACTGGATACGGCCAGCCGATGAGCCAGAGACAACCGTGCGACGAGTCCGTGACAGAGAAACCAACATCACCGACACGGAGACGCTGTGGCGGTGATTAGGCCGCAGCCGCATCGCAACGAGCACCTGAGTTCTCCATCGGCCCAGCGCCGGAGGCCAAGATCCATTGCGTGGTTCGCCGCCCCGGGGGATTGCACCGGCAAGATCATCCACGCGTGCAAGCTCCGCGACCGGATCACCGAGTTCTTGTCTTGGACGTCACCACGACGTGGCCTTGAGGTGCTCGGGGCGTGCGTTGTTGATGATGTCACGACGCCTGCGAGACGCAATGGTGATGGGATAACACCAGTTGGAAGACAGCTTGGGAATTACTGGGATGTGGCCGTATGGGACGACGTGGAACACTGGGGGGCAGAGCACCGAGGGGCCGTGGATGTCTGGGAGCGAGGATGGATCTCTCGGTACAGGCTGTGTACATCTACCTCCTCGGAGGGTTCGATTCCACCTACTGCGGCACCAGGATCACGTTGCCGCTCGGCGCGCAGCGACTGCTGTCGTTTCTCGCGCTGTGGGATCGAGGTGTGCATCGAACTATTGCGGCAGAGCGACTATGGCCTGACAGCTCGGTCAGCCGGGCAGCGGCCAATCTCCGGTCAGCTTTGTGGCGCGGCAGACGCATCGGAGAAACCACGGTCATCGAGTGTGTGGGTCCTCGGCTTCGGTTATCGCCGTCGGTCTGTGTCGACCTCCACATTCACCAGCGTCACGCCCAACAAATCTTGGAAGGTTCCTTCATCTCGGCCATCCCCGACTGCGAGGCGCTGGTTGACGCTTTGAGTCGGGAGCTGTTGCCTGCTTGGGCTGAAGATTGGCTCGTACTCGAACGAGACCGATGGGACCAAGTGCGCCTTCACGCTTTGGAAGAATTGGCCCAGCAGCTCTGCTCCGCGGAGCTATACCTGGGTGCCTTGAAGACTGCCCTCGCGGCAATCGCAATAGAACCGATTCGGGAGACCGCCCACCGGATTTTCATTGAGGTTCATCTTGCCGAGGGTAATGCGGCTAGTGCGCTTAGACATTATCAGCGGTACCGAGCGCTCCTACAACGGGAACTTGGGGTCGGGCCTTCACCGCGAATGACTGAGCTGGCTAGCGCGCTCCTACCCTCATAGACGGCATGGAGACGGTCGAGGGTGACGATGCTAAGTGTGAAGCAACGGCCCCACGCTGCGGTCTTCCTCGTGCGAGCTTGGTGGGAGAACGGGCAGTTTCGGGCGCGCATCAGCTACTCTCACAACGTCGAAGCAGCACGTGCCGAGGAGGCACAGGTCACCACGGCGGACCCCGACGAAGTCCGGCAATATTTCGCGCGCTGGCTCACCGAGGCGCGACGGCGGCATGGTCGCCATGATCAAGGGCCGGGAGGACGGCGAGGCACTAGCTAAGCTCCGGACTACTGGTGACCCTGCCGGGCGACACGATAGGCAGGGATGAGCGGTCGACGACCCCGCCCGGCTCGGCCAGGACGTCGGAGTCGATGAGACCTCGTTTCTTCAGGCCACGGCCAAGCATCCGACTCAGTCGTTTTATGCGCAACCACCTCGTCCATCTGTAGTCCAGCTGTACTCGCTGTACTCGGACCTACTCGAACGGGGACGGGTCGCCGGCGCCCCGGCGCACGATCTCGGGCTCGGTTCCGCAGAAGTCGATCACAGTTGTCGGTTCGGTGCCGCAGTCGCCGGAGTCGATCACCGCGTCGACCGCGTGGTCGAGCCGCTCCTTGATCTCCCAACCCTGCGTCAGCGGTTCAGGCTCGTCAGGCAGCAGCAGCGTGGAGGACAGCAGCGGCTCGTCCAGCTCGGCGAGCAGCGCTTGCGCGACGGCGTGCTGCGGGATCCGCACTCCGACGGTCTTCTTCTTCGGGCGCAGCAGCCGGCGTGGCACCTCCTTCGTCGCGGGCAGGATGAACGTGTAGCTGCCCGGTGTCGCGGCCTTGATCAGCCGGAAAGCCGCGTTGCTAATGTGGACGAACTGGCCGAGCTGGGCGAAGTCCCGGCACACCAGGGTGAAGTGGTGCTTGTCGTCGAGGTTGCGAATCTCACGGATCCGGTGCAGGCCGCCGGAGTTGCCGAGCTGGCAGCCCAGCGCGAAGCAGGAATCCGTCGGGTAAGCGATGAGCCCACCGTCGCGGACCAGCTCGACCACCTGACCGATGGCGCGCGGTTGCGGGTCGACCGGGTGCACATTGAAGTACCGCGCCATGCGGGGAGCCTATAGTCCTGCGGCCGCGACCTGAATGCGAAGCTGTCGATCAGCGGTCCGAGTCGGGCTCCACTAGCATCCAGCCTCATGGCGGCCTGGCAGCTTGCCCACGCCTACCCGACGGTGAACCTGCTGCGTGCGGGCGCTGGAGCGGTGATCGAGCTCAACCGGCCGGAATCACTCAACGCCTGGAACCGCCAGCTCGGCGTGGACCTGCGCGCAGCGGTTGAAAGCGTGGCCGGCGACGAGGATGTCCGGGCGGTGATGCTGCGCGGCGCCGGCCGCGCGTTTTCCTCCGGAGCGGATCTGCGTGAGGTGCTCAACACGACCGGCCAGGGGCAACCTGATGTGTATCGCATCCTCACCGAGCTGTACAACCCGATCATCACCGGTGTCCGCCGGATGCCCAAACCGGTGGTAGCCGCAGTCCACGGCCCAGCAGTGGGAATCGGATGCTCGCTGGCGCTGGCGTGCGATCTGATTGTCGCCGCCGAGTCGGCCTACTTCATGCTCGCCTTCGTGAACATCGGGCTGGCCCCCGACGGGGGAGCGTCGGCGTTCGTGGCCGCGCGTGCCGGCGCGGCACGCGCCGCCGAGATGGCGATGCTGGGCGACCGCGTGCCTGCCGCGCGGGCGTTGCAGTGGGGCCTGATCAACGAGGTGGTCTCCGGCGACGGGTTCACGGCGGAGTCCGATGCGTTGGTCGATCGGCTCGCGCAGGGTCCAACCCGCTCGTATGCGGGGACCAAGCGCCAGCTCAACCGCTGGCTCTATGACGGACTCGACGACCAGCTGGAACTCGAGGCTCGCCTCCAGCGTGAGGTCGCCGCCACGGACGACTTCGCCGAGGGCGTCGCGGCCTACCTCGACCAGCGCCAGGCGCACTATCAGGGGAAGTAGCCAGTCCCCGATGTATGCGATGATCACGTCATGACTGGGGGGCTCGAGGGTCGCAATGCGCTGGTGACCGGGGGTGGGAGTGGTCTCGGCCTGGCATGCGCCAGGCGGCTCCGAACCGATGGCGCCACCGTGACGATCATCGGTCGCACCGAGAACCGGCTCGTCACCGCCGGGGAACAACTCGGCATGATCGACGCGCCCGGCGAGGTGCGGTGGTGCGTCGCGGACGTGACGGATGAACAGGCAGTGGAGGACGCCGTCGCGCACGCCGACGAGGGAAGCGGTGTGTCTATCGTCGTCGCCTCGGCCGGGGTCGGCTGGCTCGCCCCGATCGCCTCCATTCCGCTGGACGCGTGGCGCAACGTCATGGAGGTCAACCTCACCGGCAACTTCCTCACGCTCAAGCACGCCGCACCCCGCATGCGCGCCGCCGGTGGTGGCGCGTACACGGCGATCTCCAGTGCGGCCGGGATGCTGGCGTGCGGCTTCCTCACCCCCTACTCGACGGCGAAGGCCGGCGTCGACATGTTCGTCCGCAGTGCCGCCGATGAGCTGGGCCACTGGGGCATCCGCGTGAACTCGGTGCTGCCGGGACTGGTGCCCAGCGATCTCGCCGGCGAGATGGCGACCGAGCCCGAACTTCGCGACGAGTACCTCGACAACATGCCCATCCGGCGGTTGGGCCGTCCCGAGGACGTCGCCGCAGCCGTCAGTTTCCTCTCAGGTCCGGAGGCGACCTGGATCACCGGCGTCAACCTGCCCGTCGACGGCGGCCATCACCTACGCCGCATGGCCCGATTCGACGGCTACGTGCGCCGCGAACACGGCCACGACTGGCTGCCCCCTCGCTGACCCCCGCACCGCGCCCGGCGGTCTTGATGGATGCTTGTGCACGTGAAGCGTGGCTTGAGCAGTGTGGCGGTCGTTGCACTCGGCGCGTTGGTGCTGGCTGGTTGCTCGGGCGGCAACGCGCCGACCGCGCCGACCGCGGCGACCGGCATCACCACCCGTGGTCTGGGCACGGTCACTACGACCCCGGACACGGTGACCCTCGTCATCGGAGTCCAGACCCGGGATCAGAGCGCGAAGGCCGCCCTTGATGCCAACACCGCGAAGGCGACCGCGCTGATCAACGTGTTGAAGAGCAAGGGAGTCGCGCCGGCGGACCTGCAGACCAGCCAGCTGTCGGTCACCCCGACGTACGACTCGGCGGCCGGGCGGATCAGCGGCTACGAGGTGACCAACCAGGTGACGGCCACCCTGCATGACGTCGGCGCCGCCGGCGGGCTCATCGACGCGGCCGGTGAAGCAGCCGGCGACGCCGTGCGGATCCAGCAACTGAGCTTCTCGATCGGTGACGACAGCGCCGCGCGGGCCCAGGCCCGGACCGACGCGGTGCGGCAGGCCCAGGCACATGCCAAGCAGATGGCCGACGCGGCCGGAGTACGGCTGGGCCGGATCTCGTCGATCACCGAGATGCCGGCCAATCCGCCGGGCCCGCTGGACCGGCAAGCCGCACCGGTGGCTGCCGCGCCGGTCCCCGTCGAGCCCGGCAGCCAGAAGCTCACCGTCATGGTCGAGGTCGTCTATGCCCTCGGTTAGCTAGCGGTGGATCGACGCGATCCCAGCCGGTGCCGACCGGATCGCCCGCTGGATGGCCTCGGCCAGCGCGAGCGCGGTCTCCTCGGTGAGTTCCAACGCGACCCGGGCCGAGGGCCCCAGCTGCGGGTTCAGGACGTCGATGTTCACGGTGTGCCCGTACTGGGCGTGCACCGGGTGATCGACGTAGACGAGAGCTTTGCTGGCCCCGAACCAGCCGCGAGCGCCTTTGCCGCTGCCGTCGACTGGAATCTCCTCGGTGAGGTAGGTGCACACGGTGGTCTGCGTCCTCAGGTCGTCAGGTAGGTGCGGAAGAAGTCCAGGATCCGCCGCCAACCGTCGACGGCGGCCTCCGGGCGGTAGGACGGCCGGTCGACGGCGAAGAACGCGTGCCCGGCGCCGTCGTAGGTGTGAAACTCGTATTTCTTGCCCAACCGGTCCAGTTCCGCGGCGAGTACGGCCGTCTCCGCCGGCGACGGGTACTGGTCGTCGGCGCCGAACAGCCCGAGCAAGGGGCCCGACAGTTGTGGCGCCAGGTGCAGGATCGGTTGCAGATTCTTGGGCCTGCCCGGTGGTGGGTCGTTCACCACGAAGGCGCCGTAGCAGTCCACGGCGGCGTCCACCGGCAGCGAGCAAGCCGCCAGGAAGGTCTGACGCCCGCCTGAGCAGTAGCCGATCACGCCGATCTTGCCGTTCGCGCCATCCAGGCTCTTGAGGTATGCCGCGGCGCCTGCCACGTCGCCGACGAGCCGCTCGTCCGGCACCCCGCCGGCCGCGCGCACGGTGGCCGCCGCGTCGTCGGGATCGGCCCCCGGCGCCTCCCGGTAATACAGGTTGGGGCACAGCGCCGGGTATCCCTCTGCCGCGAACCTGCGCACGATCTCCTTGGTGGCGCCGTCGTAGCCGGGCATGTGGTGGATGACCACCACGCCGCCGCGCTGGTCGCCGCCCAGCGGGCGGGCGACGTAGGCCTCAATCCGGTCACCGGCATGGCCGGTGATGGTGACGGTTTCGGCCCTCATCGCGTCGGTCATGCCGCGCTCCTCTCCTTGATCCGAGCGCAACCGCGCCCACGGGGCTTGCAAGAGATCACGGGTGATCTCCATCTGGCCGCGGTGCTGGGCGAGTTCCTCGTAGATGTGCAGCAGCGCACCGCCCTGGGTACGGCCCAGCGGCAGCGTGGTGTCCTCGGCGCGGCGCGGCTGACCGCGGGGCGGCGCGAACGGGTCGATCGCCGCGACATCGGTGCGCAATCGCTGCCGGGCTCGCTCGGTGGCCGCAGCAAGCTCACCGACGCGGCCGGTGGCGCGGAACTCCGCAGGCCGGTCGCGCACGATGCGGCGGCCGGCGACGATCTCGCCGCCCCAGTACTCCATGACGCCCAGACAGTGGGTGAGGATCGCGAACGGCGAGTTCGCGCCTGGCAGGTCGGGTCGGCGATTGGCCAGCTCGTCGCCGAGTTCGCAGACGATGTGCACCATGCCGTCGAGCGCGTCGTCCAGGTAGTACAGGAAGTCGTCGATCGAGATCATGCACGATCGCCCACCTGATGGCCGATCGACGCCACCAGCTCCGGGGTGATGTCATCGAGTGAATCCACGACGACGTCGGCGAGCGCCAGCGCCTCCGCTGAGGGTGGAAAGGCCGGGTGGGGCACCGCGAGCACTCCCAGCCCGGCTGCCGCGGCCGACCGCAGCCCGTTGCTCGAGTCCTCGATCGCGACCGTTCGCGAAGGGTCCACCGCGAGCCGCTGCACCACGGTCTGGTACACCGTAGGCGAGGGCTTTCCGGCTGCCACCTCCTCGGTGGAGACGCTGACCCGGAACCACTGCGCCAACCCCGCGGCCGCCAGCACGGCGTCGATCAGCCGCCGCGGCGAGGACGACGCGAGCCCCAGCGGCCAGCGGCGCGCCAGCCGCTCGACCACCTCCACCGCCCCGGGCAGTAGGGGCAGCCGTACGTCGTACCGGGCGGCCAGCCGATCGATGACGGTGGTTGCCAGCTCCTGCGGTTCGCCGGGGATGCCCACCACGTCAGTCAGGTACGCCGACCACTCCGCCGTACTCATGCCCTGCATCGCCCGGGTCGCTTCTGCGGGCCATGGCCGACCGGCGTCGCCGGCAACACCGCGGCGGACGGCGTCCCACAGCTGCTCCGAATCCAGCAGCACCCCGTCGAGGTCGAAGACCACCGCCTGCACGTCGTCCCCCACCCAACTCCGCCTCGACTTCGTCAACGACTGACTGGGCGCGATACCGTTTTCACGGTAGTCATGCTGGTAGCGGCACATCCGTATGCGATGGATCATCCTCCAGCAGGACTACCTTGATCCAGCCGGGGTCATAGAGTTCCACGTGCACCTTGGGTACCCCCATAGCGCCCGCGATGCGCTGCGCCTTGCCTTGGAAGTCGTCGACGACCTGGCCGGGCAGCATTTCCACCAGCAGGGTCACCGGTGGCCCCAAGTCCACCGAATGCAGCTGAGGCGCCACGGTGAGCGGTATTCGTCCGGCCGTAACCGAATGGCGCGCTAGTTGGGCGTTATCTACCGCATCCGCCCACTGCCAGCTCAATTCGGTGGCCCATCGCGCCAGTTCGTGATCCTCGCGCTGGCGTTGCACCCAGCGCGGCGTCCACCAGGAGCGGGATGCGGCGCGTCTGCCGACCCGCCTCTCGCTCCCGCTACCCTGAACGAACGTCATGACAAGTCCCTTCCATGCCCGATTGCGACGGGTACCCGGTAAGGGACTGACCTAAACGGTGGGTAAGGAAGCGTACCGACGCTTGACCACCCCAGCACCGCAAAACAACATCACGTGATCTTGTGTTTACCCGAAGACGCCAGCGGGGTATCGCCCGCCAACGGGCACCGACGGCGGCGTCGAGATCCGACAGCGAGCTCGACGCCGCCGGAACGGTCAGTGGCCGCCCGTGCCTCCGGCGCCGCCACCACCAATGAGGCCGCCCAGGGGGCTGCCGCCCAAGAGGCCGCCAGCGTCGCCTGGGTTACTCGGTTGCTGCTGCTCGTTCCCGGAGCCCGAACCGCCCTGCGACGGGTCGGCCGGCCGCTGGTCTTGCCCCGGGTTGAAGGGGCTGCCCTGACTGGGCTCGGCCATAGCCGGGCTGGCCGCCAGGACCTCCAATCCTGCTACCCCCGAGGTCGTGGCGAACACGAGAAATCCCAAAGCCGCCGCCCTCGTCAACTTACGCGCCATGCCGTGCGCCATGGTTACTCCTTGTAGTTACTTGACCCCATATGGTCACCGCGGTTGATATCATGCTTGCTCGAGAAGCCTGTTTCGGGGGTCACAGGCCTGTTCCTTCAACGAGGTGGCAACCCATGGGATCCGATGAATATCGCGACGGAACCACCGCCGAGCATCCGCGTGAGCGGCTGCGAGGGATCTGCTCGGCGCGATGGGCTGGATGAGCGGCGACGGCACCCAACCGAAGGCGCGATCGCACGCCGCCGCGAGGGCATGCAGTCTGCATCCAGACTGCGGTTTAGGTGGGCTCCGGGAAGTGGCAGGCGACCCGGTGGGCGGGGGCGAGTTCGGCCAGTGGGGGTTCTTGGGTGCGGCAGATCTCCTGGGCCTTCCAGCAGCGGGTGTGGAAGCGGCAGGCGGCAGGTGGGTCGATCGGGCTGGGCACGTCGCCGGTGAGCCGGATGCGGCCGCTGCGCCTCGTTGGGCCGGGCACCGGCACCGCCGAGAGCAGCGCCACCGTGTAGGGGTGCCGGGGCGCCGAGTACACGGCGTCGCGGCCACCGAGCTCGACGATCTTGCCGAGGTACATGACGGCGACGCGGTCGGACACGTGCCGCACCACCGACAGGTCGTGGGCGATCAGCAGGTACGTCAGGCCCAGCTCGTCTTGCAGGTCCTCCAGCAGGTTGATCACCTGAGCCTGGATCGAGACGTCCAGCGCCGACACCGGCTCGTCGGCCACGATCAGCTTCGGGCGCAGCGCCAGGGTTCGGGCGATGCCGATGCGCTGGCGCTGCCCACCGGAGAACTCGTGCGGGTAGCGGTTGTAGTGCTCGGGGTTCAGGCCGACGAGTTCCAGCAGTTGCTGCACCGCTGCCCGTACGCCACCGGGCGGGTCGACGCCCTGGATCCGGAACGGGGCAGCGACGATGGTGCCGACCGTGTGCCGCGGGTTCAGCGACGAGTACGGGTCCTGGAAGATCATCTGGATGTCCCGCCGCAGCGGGCGCATCCGGCGCGCCGGTAGGTGCGTGATGTCGCGCCTGTCGAAGACGATCGATCCGGCACTCGGCTCCAGCAGCCGGGTGAGCAGCCGCCCGGTGGTCGTCTTGCCGCAGCCCGACTCGCCCACCAGTGCCAGCGTCTCGCCGCGCAGCACGTCGAAGTCCAGCCCGTCGACGGCGCGCACCGCGCCGGCCTTGCGGCGCAGCAGGCCACGCTGGACCGGGAAGTGCTTGCGCAACCCGGACACCTGCAGCAGTGGCGCGCTCACCGCGTCGGCCGGAACTCGTGAACGATGATCACCACGGTCAGGTCAACCGGCGTATGACCAGCTTGCCGTTCCATCCTTCACTGAGCCGTCGCGGTAAGCACCGGTAGTGGGATCGGGCCACCGGCCACCGGGGAAGGTGCTGGCGTCGACTGCCTCCCCGTGCAAGATGGCCATCTGCTGCGCCTGGGTGCCGAGTACCGCAGTCAGCGTTGTCACCGCGGCGACGATGAGGCCGGTGTTCCCCCCGGCTTCCTCGACGGCAAGGGCGACGCCGGCCCACGAGAATGCCACTGAGCCCAGAGCGGCGATGACCCCGACCATGGCCACGATGAACTTGACCAGGATGATGCCGAGCGCTATGTAGAACGCCAAGCCTGCAGCGGCGCAGATACCGAGCGCCACCGCCGTTTTATCGGAAATCGTGCCGATACGGGCGGCGGCGCCGGCCTGCAATGGGATGATCTTGAAGTAGGCGTCGGCTGCTGCACCCTTCCAGCGCTTGCCCGCGGGAAGCGCCACTGGGTTGAGCTCACCGCTCGCTGCGCTGGCCAGCCCGCGGATGCCCTCCCAGTCGAACGCGTACCTGAAGAAATGGACCGGCGCGGCAACACCTTTCAGCAACTCCACGATCTTGTCCCAAATCGCCTTGGCCAGGCTGATGGCTTTATCTGCCAGCCAGAGGACCGCATCCGCGACGAATCCCGGAATGTACCAGTGGTTCAGGGCCGACTCGGCGGTAGGCCGAATACTTGCAATTCTGCTGGAGAGATCGGACATGCCGGAGTTGATTTTGTCCACCGCGGCCTGGAACTGTGCTTCACTGAAAGCCACGCTGTCTCCCTTGTTCAGTAGAGGTTCTTGAGGAGGTGCAAGTTTTCCGCTTCCTCTTCGTCGTACGTATCCGCAACCTCATGCAGCGTATTGGCGACATCGGTCATGCGCTGTTGTCCTTCTTTGGACCGCGCGGTGACCTGATCAATCACGGAT
Organism: Pseudonocardiaceae bacterium; assembly: GCA_035606945.1. Lineage (GTDB taxonomy): Bacteria > Actinomycetota > Actinomycetes > Mycobacteriales > Pseudonocardiaceae. The sequence continues at coordinate 50,343 of DATNDR010000057.1, read as the reverse complement.
GAGTAAGTGCCGAAGATGACCTGGAATATGCCCGCCTCAACTCGTTCCAGGCGTAGCCCGTTGGCTTGGCTCACGATCTTTCCCATCGCGCTGCTCTGCCGGTCCCAGACAGCCGCCTCGGCCCGCAGCGCATCAGTGGCGACCCTGACTTGGTCCTTGCTGGGTGGGGCCATGGTCTGAACTCCTGTCAGGAATCGAGGACACGTTGTGGATCGCTCAGCAGCGCAAGCGCGTCAGCGAGCAGGCGGTCCAGATTTCCGGAAGGCCCGGGCTGGCCCGGGGTCGACTCGAGAGCAGTGCGGGCGGCGGCGAGAGCCTCGCCGAGAGCATTCATCAGCGTGGCGGAGGTCTGAGTGGACACCCACTCCACATCAGCGATGCACGACACCAGGCCGGCTTTGGACAGCGTGAGGGCGAGTTTGCCCGAGCGATTCGCACCGGTGGCGCCGGTCGGAGCAGGCGGGGTCAGGCCGGCAACATCGTCGAACGCCTTGATCATCTCCTCGGCGACGTGATCGATCGAACGTGCGGCCATCGGGTCGGCGGGGGATCGGAAGGCCGGGGAGATCCCTGCCGGCATCGACACCGGGCCGGATCCGTCGAGATCCAAGCGGAGCTGATCAGCCTGGGCCTGCCAGCCCTGGTCATCCAAGGTTGTCGTCCAGGCCGCCAGCCGCTCGCCCATGGCGGCTTGAAACGCTTCGACGATGGCGTCACCGACATGCTCCGCCGAGATTTTGCGGTTCCATCCGGGCTCGACACGGAAAGAGGTCGGCAGTCCATCGGGGCCCAAAAAAACACGGATGGTCCCGGTGCGATCTGCGCCTTCGCTGCTGCTGGGCGCTTGAGCCTGCGCAGTGGCGAGTAGACCCTGCAAGCCGGCAGCATAGTGCTGGATCTGGGCCAATTCTCGCATTATCTCGTCATTCACTCGTTCTCCGGTTCGGACTGGGATCGCGTTAGTGGGTGGTTACGATGGGATCGGGCGGGTAGCGCGAGGAATCTGTACGGCCAGGACTTCCATGCCGATGACTGCCAGTATGAGGAGGAAACCGTAGCCTCCGCTGTCCGCTGCAAATAGTTCCGCCAGAGCCAGCGGAATCACGCCTCCGGCGGTGACCGCGATGAGCAATGTCATGATTAACTTGATAGGCCGGGCAAGTCGGTGCACAGAGAGCACGATTCCCATTCCGACCGCCGTGAACAGCATCGAGGCGACCAGCACGGAGATCGACAGCGCGGACCCATAGCCCGCCGTCTCAGCGGCGGACGGGCTGATCAGCCACACCAGCAGGACGCCGCCGAGACCAGCCTCTGCTATTGCGGCCCAGGTCAGGGCGGCTGCCCGATTGCCACGTGCAGCCAGTCGCGCCACGGCGGGAGAGGCTAGCACCAGCGGCCGTCATGCCGTGTCGTTCCTTCACTGGGAACGGTGTTGTTCTGCACTGCGGTCACAGCTTCGGTCGGATCTCATCGTCGAAGATCTCCTGCCGGCGCTCGTCGGAGAGGTGGCAGGCGACCAGATGGCGACCAGACCGCACCGGTCGCAAGTCGGGCCTGACAGTGCTCGACTGCCCTGCTGTCAGGTCGGCGTAGCGGCAGCGCGGGTGAAACGGGCACCCGGGCGGGACGTTGATGAGGCTCGGCGGGCTGCCCGGGATCGGAGCCAGCCGCTGGGACCGCTCGCGGTCCCAGCGCGGCATCGAGCCGAGCAGGCCCCAGGTGTACGGGTGCTGGGGCGCGGCGAACACCTCACTGGCCGCCCCGTACTCGACGGCCCGTCCCGCATACATCACCAGGATGTCGTCGGCGACCTCGGCAACCACGCCCAGATCGTGTGAGATCACCAGTACCGCGGCGGGCAGGTCACGGATCAGGTCGAGAATCTGGGCCTGCACGGTGACGTCCAACGCTGTCGTCGGCTCGTCGGCGATGAGCAGGTCAGGGTTGCACGACAGCGCCATCGCGATCATCACGCGCTGCCGCATGCCGCCGGAGAACTGGTGCGGGTAGTCATCGACCCGCGAGCGCGCCTGCGGGATGCCGACCCGATCGAGCAGGTCCACCGCGCGCCGCCGGGCGGCCTGCTTGCCGACGTCGTGGTGCAGCCGGTATGCCTCGACGATCTGGTGGCCCACGGTGTAGTAGGGGTGCAGCGCCGACAGCGGATCCTGGAAGATCATCGCCATGGTCCGGCCGCGCAGCTTGCGGACCTGCTCGGGATCGGCCGAGACCAGCTCCCGACCGTCGAGCCGGATCTCGCCGGAGATCCGCGCGGTGCCCGGCGGGTGCAGGCCCATGATCGCCAAGCTGGCCACGCTCTTGCCGGAGCCCGATTCCCCGACCACACCCAGCCGGCGCCCCCGTTCCAGCCGCAGCGACAACCCGTCGACGGCCTTGACCACGCCATCTTCGGTCGGGAACTGCACTCGCAGGTCCCGCACATCTAGCAACAGGCTCATCCAGTACCGGACTCTATTCGTGTGGTAGCCGTACCAGGTCGCTGGATCGTAGGCTCTGGTCCCGGTACAAGCGGTACGGCCGGCGCACCGACGTGAGCGCCGCCCGCGCTGATCTCCTGGTCGAGCGGCTCAGGCTCGTCGGTGGGAAGGACGCGGCGGTGCGGACGCTGTCCAAGGGCAACGCGCAGAAGATCGCGACCACGAGCAGAAGTTTCGGCACTGGCGCTGTCCCGGTTACGGCACCGGTCTACGTATAGCCATCGAGGAAACGGCGGAGGTACTCGGCCAGGGGCTCGAGGCCCACTGAGGCCCGGCGCTGGTCGACACTGTCAGCGTTGGCCAGGTTAGAGGGCTGGTAGACACCGGCCACCTGCTGAAGCTGGGTCCCGTAGAGTTGGAGTGCACCCTCAGCGAGAAGGACCCGGTCGGTGAGGTAGGCGATGTGATGGGGCTCCACCTCACCAGTGGGCATGGTGGCCATGAGATCGAGGCAGCGCCGTTGGAAACTCGGGTCGTGGTCGGCATGCTGGACGAGCAGCCATGCAGCGGCGGCCCCGTGCCGACCGACGAGGCTTTGGCCAGGCCAGCCGTGGCGCTGCACGACAATCTTCAGCCACTGGGTGTTGGCCTGGTCGATGTGAACCACCTCGTCCATGGCTTGGCTCTTATCGGCACTGACCGCCAACCGCTGCTGTCCCTTGCTCTGGCGCTGGCGCACGAACTGGATCAGCGCCGTACGGGCTCGTTGGTCCGCGCATCCTGGCGGTGGAGGAGTTCGGCTGCGAGGTTGGGGAGCGCTGCCGCCCCCACTTCATCGTCCGAGCACGTCGACAAGGCTGGTCACTCCTCACGGTGCGGGTGGGGGAAGCTGCGCGACAAATTCGTGGCGAGGCACCGCGCAGATCGCCTCCCACCAATGCGCCAACCACACCTTCCCGGCCGCGACCAGTTCCTCGGCAAGCTGCCGAGCCCTGGGCACCCTCGCCTGGGTCAAATCGGCAGCGCCATGAGTACGCAGACTGGGGATTCTCAACCCAGACGCGCTGATCGCCAACGTCGCTGGTGGCGGTGACGCCGAAAGCATTAAGCGCCGGCTTGCCGAGGTATTGCCACGTCGCGACGGCGGCTTCCACGGAATCCCACAAGCGGCGCGGTCCGACCTGCGCCACGGCGTGAACCCCCTTGGCGGTAGCCGTCAGCGCGGCGGTTGCCCAGCTTCCGTCACCGGCCGAGACAACGACCTCACCGTCGCTGACGAACATATCCGCGTGCGCCCCGCCGAACTGGAGCTCGATGACGAACCTGAGCCCACGTGACTCTGTGACCAGCCGCGGATCAGTCGTTGTTGTACCACGCTGCGGATTGCGGCGGTCCATCACCAGCGGGCCCGTTATGCCCTGGCGCAACGGGTAGCCCGCCTGCCGGCGCATCGGCATGAAGGCTGGCTCGTGATTGTCGCAGCGGCCCTCGACCGTGCGCCATCGATCTTGCGAAGGCGGACCATCGCCCCGGAGAAGCCACCCCGCAAGTCAGTGAGGATGATCCCACCCGGCCGCAGCTGCTCGATCCACGCATGCGGTATGTGATCCACCGCTGCGGTAGCCAGGATCGCGTCGTAGGGAGCGGCACCGGGCACGCCGTCGGCACCGTCTCCCACCTCCAGGAGTGTTGCGTAGCCCAGCTCGGCAAGGTGTTCCCGGGCCTGATCCACGAGGGTCAGGTCGATATCGATACTCACCACGTTGGCCGCACCCAGCCGGTGGCACAGTAGGGCGGCGTTGTAACCGGTGCCGGTCCCGATCTCCAGCACGCGCTGACCGTCCGATAGGTCGAGGGCGTAAGCATCCACGCCATGATGCTCGGCATGCTTGATGAACTGGTGGGTCGGCGCCCGCCCTGCGGTCCTGATGGCTTGATCTGGGTGATCAGGTTCGTGTCGGAGTACACCTGTGCCAGCCAGTGATCCCGCGCAGCAGCATCGCCGCCGTCCACCACCTGTTCGGTGCCGCCGGAACGTTCGAGAAACGACGGGACGAACAGGTGACGAGGAGTCTCCGCGAACGCCTGCCGCCAGGCCGGCTCGGGCAGTACACCGCCTGCTGCAAGGGTGTCAACCAGCGCGCCCGCCAGCGGCCGCCAGTCCACCGCCGTCATGTGTCCTCTTCGATCAATAGTGGCGCGATCGTGTCGGAAATCGGCAGGCCGGTGCGCTCCTGCAGCCATGCCCACAGCCCATTCGCGTTGGCCTCAAGGAACCACCAGGTACCATCTGGTGCGACTGAGAAGTCCAGTGCGGCGAACAACAGGCCACACCGGGCAAGGTAGGCCTTGATACCGTTTTGCCTCCTCTGCTTGCGATCAGGTCAGCGATGGGACGAGCAGGTCACGGTGTTTGGCGTCGAATTCCCGGACGGCGGCTGACCTGGCGTACGGCGCGGCGGCGCTGCGGAAGTCGAGGAGCAGGCGCTTTTCGCGGGGTGAATCCAGCCGGCGGATGATGCCGGCGGCCTCGCTGGCGGTGGCGCAGGCCCGCTCCACCGCGCCCGCGCCAAGACGTGCGTTAGCGAGATCGAGGAGCATTCCCGAGCGGTCGCGGGCGAACGCCGGATCGATGGTGGCCACTGCACGACGCAGGTGGGGCTCCGCCTCGACCGGACGTCCGAGGGCAAGCAGCGACCAACCGGCAAGCCCCTCGGCGTCGGCCTGGTTGAACCAGTAAATCCACGGTGGCTCGTCCTCGGGGACCGACCGGCCTAGTAGTTCAAAGCTTCTGTTCTGCGCCCGCCGCCAGGTGGTGGTGTCTCCCGCGTAGGCGGCACCGAGGGCCAACCGGCCGTGTAGCGAGGCCGCCACCGCAGGTGTCAACTGCTTCTCGAAGGACAACGCAGACTCGGCCAACGTGATGGCGTCGCGGGGGCTGCTGGACTGGGCGGTTTGCACGCTCATGTTGCCGAGGATGTTGGCGCCGAGGGCCCGATCCCCGCTGACCTGGGCGGCGCGCAGGGCCGCCATGAAATAGCGCTGCGACAGCGCCGGCTGGTTGCAGTCATCGGCGAGCCAGCCGGCCAGCCGGCCGAACTCGGCCGCCACCGCGTGCAGCCGCTTGCCCACCTCTTCGCTGTAGGCGGCGTTGGTCAGCATCGCCACGACCAGGCGCAGATCCTCCCGGACGGCGGGCAGCAGGGTCCCGCCGCCGAGCGCGTCGTCCAGCCGGCGGCGCGCGTCAGCCACTCGCTCCAGATCGTCGACCACCGCGTGATCGACTCGCTTGCCCATCACCGAGGCCGCGACCCGGGCCGGGTCGAACAACCACTGGTGCGCGACCGCGGTCAGGGTCATCCCGGTCAGTGCAAGAAAGTGTCGACGCTCCATAGCGTCAGCATCCACCACCGACGCGAGGGCGGCCATCGCCCCATTGGTGTCCCAGGGCTGATCCAGGCCGTGGTCGGCGGGCACGTAGCGCAGCGGCCCGGCCTCTGCCCAGCCCAGCACGTCGAGGATCACCGGCTCGCCCAGCCGCTCGTGCAGCACATGACAGACCAGGGCGGGCCACGGGTCACGCGGCACCCGCGGCGCCGCCCGGCCAGGCTCGGCGTAGACCCACCGGCGTGGGGTGCGGCGGTGCCCGTGCACTCCGAGGCCGTGCGCGGCGGCCAGCTCGTTGAGCCGGTCACCCAGGTTCTCGGGCGTCCAGCCGGCCCGGGCCAGCAATCGTTCCAGCACCACATTGTGTCGTGGCTGGCCATCGCCCCCAGCGGTCATTGCCTCACCCTCGTCGTCCTCCGCGGCTGGCGATCACGCTAACCCCTGATCGGGATCCGGTGGGTCGAAGTGTGCGTAGTGTGTATGGCCAATCCGGGGGACAGGCTTGTCCTGAACGGGATGCTCAGCGCCGTGAATACCGTTACCCCTGAGCTGACGGCGGCCAGACCCCGACTCGGTCGGGGCCGCCGTCGACCATCCCGATCGCCGCACGGGCCGGCGGCAGGTACCCGCCGGTGTGGTGATCACCATGGCTGAGCGGCTGTACACCACGCCGATCACGTCCCAGCTTGTCGACCAGCGGCTGGAACACCGGGTGACCGACGAGGCCATCGCCGCCGGCCACGGTTCCCGCCGGTACCAAGCGCTGTGCGGGGAGGTGTTCGTGGCGGCGCCGATGGCCGCGCTGCCTGGCCGACCCTGCCCAACCTGCGCGGCGATCCTGGTGAGGGTGTCGCGACCCGCCTCGGTGCCCCAGCCTCGCCACCGCAGTGACGGCCTGCTGCGGCGGTTGCTGGGCCCATCATGGCCCCCGGTCCGGTGAGTCGGCGTCCGTCACCGGGTCTGAGCTCCCGCAGCCAGGTGTGCCTGCCACCGGAGATCGAAGGTTTGCTGGTCGAGGTGGTCGCCGATGGGTTCATCCTGCATTGTTGCGGGCCCAGGACCGCGCCGCTGGCGCTGATTGCGTCCTACCAGTGGGAGGGCTATGTCGATCTGGCCACGATCCGGCGCTTCGATCGGGTCACCACGGCCAGGGTCCCGGCACCACGATGCGGCCGGATCGACGTGTTCGCCCCTGAAACCGTGGTGTGGGCGTATGAAGGTCCGCCGCAACGGGCGCTGCGAGCGTTGCTGGACCTGGTGCATCCCCAGCACCCCGACGCTCCCAACAGCGCCTACCCGGCGCCACCCGCCCTGTGCATCCCGCGCGCCGAGCAACGCCCGATGACCATCCTGCTTCCGCCGCCGGGTCGGGTCCGGACCCGAGCTGCCCGGCTCGCCGAAGCGATCAGTACCGGACCCTCGGGTCGACCACGGCGTAGAGCAGGTCCACGACGAGGTTGGCCACGATGATGAAGATGCTGCCGACCAGCACCACTCCGAGCACCTTCGGTAGGTCGTTGTTGACTACGGCGTCCACCGAGTACTTGCCGATACCGGGCAGCGAGTAGGTGCTCTCGGTGAGGATCGCGCCGCCGAGCAGCAACCCCAGATCCAACCCGAAGATGGTCAGGATCGGGGTGAGCGCCGAGCGCAACCCGTGCTTGAGCACCACGGTGCGCTCCGGCAACCCCTTGGCGCGGGCGGTCCGAATGAAGTCCTCGCCCATGGTGTCGAGCATGCCGGCCCTGGTCAGCCGCGCGTAGCCGGCGGCGTACAGAAACGCCAGCGTGATCCACGGCAGCAGCAGGTCATAAGCCCAGCGCAGCGGGTTTTCCTCGAGGGGCACGTAGCTGCCTCCCGGCGCGGTGATTCCCAGCCAGTAGCTGAAGATCGACAGCGCCAGCAGTCCGGTGAAGAAGATCGGCAACGAGACGCCGGCCAGCGCGACGCCCATGGCGGCGCGGTCGAAGATACTGCCCCGGCGCAGCGCGGAGATCACGCCAGTGGATACCCCTGCCAGCAGCCAGATCAGCGCCCCGCCGGCTGCCAGCGACATCGTCACCGGCAGCCGATCGAGCAGGTCGGGCAGCACCGGGTTCTGGGTCAGGAAGGAGTACCCGAAGCACGGCGCCGGGCAGTGCACCGTGGTCGGGCCGGTGCTGTAGTCCGCGCCGAGCACCAGGCCCTTGACGAACCGGCCGTACTGCACCCAGACCGGGTCGGTGAACCCGAGCTTCACCGCGATCTGGTGGATCACCTGCGGCGAGGCGGTCCGGCCGACGTAACGCGAGGCGAGGTCCTCTGGAGTGGCGCCGGCCAGCCGGGGCACCAGGAAGAACACCACGAACGTCGCGGCGGTGACGATCAGCAGCAGGAGCACTGCTGCGATCATCCGTCGCACGATGTAGGCGCCCACTGCTACCTGCGGGTGGTGCCCAGCGGCAGGTAGTCATACATCTGGAACCCGTCGGAGATGAACACGTTGGTCAGGTTCGGCGGCCGGTACAGCAGGCCCCTGGCCCAGACGCCGGGCAGCACGAACGCGTCCTCCATCACCTTGCGGTCGATGCCCTGCCAGATCTGCTCGCGCGCCGCGGTGTCGGTGGTCAGCAACGCCTGGTCGAGCATCTGATCGATCGCCGGATCTCTGATTCCCAGGTTGGTATTGCCTCCGGTGGCCCGGATGACCCGGCTGTCGACGATCTGGGCGAGGAACCCGTAGCCGTCGGGCCAGTCCGCGCCCCAGCCGTAGACGATCAGGCCGAGGTCGTTGGCTTTGGCGTAGTCCGGCTTGCCTGCGTACAGGCGCGTGTAGTCGCCCAGCGGGTACGGCTTGATCTCCAGTTTGATCCCGGCCCTGGCCAGCGACTGCTGCAGTGCCTCGGCGGTCGCCTTCTCCTTGGGCCGCTCGGCGCGGTAGGAGATGCCGGTGGTGAAACCGTTGGGCGCCCCGCACTGCGCGAGCTCGTCGCGGGCCTTGGCGATGTCGCCGGTGTGCTTGGGCGACGGGTAGAGATCGAAACGCTTCGCGCCCGGGATCACCGGCGGCAGCAGGTTCGTGGCGATCTCGCCGCCCGTGCCCCCGCCGTAGGCGCGCTGGTAGCCGGTCCGGTCGGCGGCATACAGCACCGCTTTGCGGCAGTGGATGTTGTCCAGTGGCGCGACGTCGGGGTTGAGCGCGGTGTACCAGAGCCGGGCGACGGATGCGGAGTCGGTGTTCGCGCGCAGGCCCTGGTAGGCGAGGATGCGGCCCTGCGCCGAGGGCCCGACGCCGGCGCCCTCGATCGCGACGTCGAGATCACCGGAGATGAGCCGGTTGTCGACGTCGTCGGCGTTGACGTTCAGATCGACGGTGATCCGGTCGGGCAGCGGTCGGCGGTTCGGATCGGTGGCCGGGTCCCACTCCGGGTTTCGGACCATCGTGAACCGCTTGCCCAACTCGTTGGTCTGGAACTTGTACGGGCCCGTCGAGACGACGTGCTCCTTGTATTTCGACCCGGTGTCCTTGGCCCGCGGCACCGGCATCGTGGCCGGGATCTGCGCGAGGTAGTCGAATCCGCTGAACGCCTTGCGGAGGTGGAACACGATCGTCCGGTCGTCCGGCGTCTCGATCGCCTTGAGGCCGAGCTTGTCGGGATCGGGATCGGCGTACGGGCTGGTGTAGCCCTGCAGGTCCAGGAGGTCGTTGAAGTATGTCGGCCCGTTGGGGAACGTCGTCTTATCCAGCGAGCGTTCGACGGCGTACTTGACGTCCTTGCTGGTGACCGGGCTGCCGTCCTCGAAGCGCACGCCTGGGCGAAGCGTGTAGGTCCAGGTCTTGGCGCCGTCGCTGGAGCGGCCCAGTGACTCGGCGAGGTCCGGCACGAGCGTGGCGCCCTGCGCTCCGGGGGCCGGCTTGAACATCACCAAGGCCCGCCCGTAGAGCCGGGCGAAGTTCCAGGTGTAGGCGTAGTAGGTGTCGGCCGGGTCGAGGGAGTCCCAGTCGCCGGAGTCGGCGTAGCGCAGGGTGCCGCCCTTGGCGTCGGAGGGATTGTGGATGCCACCTGACGTGCCGCGGTCGGGGCCGCCGGTGCTCGGCCCGCCGCACGCGGCCAGCAGCAGGGCGGCCAGCGCAGCCAGCGCGGCGGCTGGGCGTTTCGTGCCCATGTGCTCGTTTACTCCTTCATCGCGAGCGCGGATCCAGCGCGTCGCGTAGTCCGTCGCCGAACAGGTTGAACGCCAGCACCGTGACGAAGATCGCCAGCCCGGGGAAGAGCATGAAGTTCGGCGCGATCTGGAACCAGTGCGTGGCTTCCGAGAGCATGCCGCCCCAGGTAGGGGTCGGCGCCCGAACGCCGACGCCGAGGAACGACAGCGCCGCCTCGAACAGGATGTTGGTCGGGATCAGCAGCGTCGAGTACACCAGGATCGGCGCGGCCAGGTTGGGCAGCATCTCGGTGCACAGGATCCGCGGGCTGCGCGCGCCGAGGCTGCGCGCGGCGTCGATGAACTCCCGCTCGCGCAGCGACAGCGCCTGCCCGCGGACGATCCGGCCGATGTAGGGCCAGCTGAAGAAACCGATGATGAACACCATCAGGGTGATCCGCAGCGTGTCGCCGGTCAGGCCGAACGCCCGATCCGGCACCACCCCGGCCAGCGCGATCGCGAACAGCAGCAGCGGGAAAGCCAGGAACACGTCCATCGTCCGGCTGATCAACGTGTCGACCCAACCCCCGAAGTACCCGGAGATCACGCCCAGCACGGTACCGAGCAGCACCGACAGCATCGTTGCGGCGAACGCGATGAGCAGCGAGATGCGCGAGCCGTAGACGACCCGGCTGAACACGTCGCGACCGTTGACCGGCTCGGCGCCGAACAGGAAGTCCGGGCTGATGCCGCCGAAGTGGCCGCGGGGCACCTGCAACTCGGGATCGACCTTGTCGTAGTGGAACTCCAGCGGCGGATGCCCGAGTATCGCGACGATCACCGGCGCGAAGATCGCGACCAGAATCAAGGTTATGACGACGCCGCCACCGGCGAGCGCGACTCTGTCGCGCTTGAGGCGCCGCCAGGCGATCTGGCGCAGGGATCGCCCCTGGATCGCCGTGGCCGCTCGCCCTTGCTCCGACATCCCGGGCATCGTAGGTCGCCGGTTCCCGCAGTCTGGATGCAGACTGCGGTTTTTCAGGCCCCAGCAACAGCAGTCTGCATCCAGACTGCGCTGGGTGACCGACCGTCGTGACGTTGACATGCTGGAGGCTCGGCTGGACAATATCTGAGCATCCGATAATAAGTTCCGAATGGAAATGTTTCACACAAAAGGAACTTGGTTGGGGCACCGGTCCGGTTTCGGCTGCGGTGGCCGGAGGCGGTGACCAAGCGCACTGCTGACCCGGCCGTGGGAGTTTGAGGAGTGACGATGTCCCAAGCAATCACTTCCCGCGCCCTGCCCGCCATTCCCTCTCGCATACCAGTGCGTGAGCTGTTGCCGTGGGCAGTCTTCGGAGGCGTGCTGCTACTGATGTTGCTTTACTTCGTCGGCGCGGAACAGGGTGCGACGGCGCTGTTGTCGGGTAGCTACCTGCACGAGTTCCTGCACGATGGCCGCCACCTGCTCAGCTTCCCCTGCCACTGACACGGCGGCGGACTTCTCGAAAGCGCCGCGATGGTGAGAACACTGCTCGTGCGTGGCTTGTGGGTGGGCTTGGTCGCGGGCCTTCTTGTTCTGGGATTCGGCTATCTGTTCGGCGAGGCCGCGATCGACCGCGCGATCGACTTCGAGGAACAGGCGGCGCGCGCCGCAGGCGAGCATCATGGCGTCGAGCTAGTCAGCCGTTCCGTGCAGAGCACGATCGGTCTCGCGACGGCGACAGCGATCTACGGCGTGGCGTTTGGCGGCATCTTTGCGCTGGTGTTCGCCGCGGTATCGGGCCGCCTCGGTCACCTCGGCGTCCGGGGTACCGCCGCGCTGCTGGCACTGGCCGGCTTTGTGTCGGTGAGCCTGGTGCCGTTCCTCAAATACCCAGCTAACCCACCGGCCGCCAACAACCCCGAGTCGATCGGTGAACGCACCGGGTTGTATGTCGCTATGGTGATCATCTCAGTAGCGGTCACCATCGCGGCGATCCAACTCGGCCGCCGCCTGGCGCCTCGCTACGGATTGTGGAACTCAGCGTTGCTGGCGGCCGCAGCCTTCGTGCTCGTCATCGCCGGCGCGCAAGTGGCACTACCGACGGTGAACGAGACACCGGCTGATTTCCCCGCCGTTGTCCTCTACCAGTTCCGGCTGGCTTCGCTGGGCAGCCAAGCTGTGCTGTGGACCACTCTCGGGCTCCTGTTTGGGTGGCTCACCGAGCGGCGAACCTTGACCACTCGGCCAAGATGGAACGATGCATCTGGTGCGGGATGACCGCGAGGGACGTCGGATCATCGACGAGGATCACCGGGTTTGCGATGCCATCGCGGCGCTGAGTGACCATCCGGCGCTGGCCCGCTGGGCAGAGGTGTTCGCCCTGCTCGGGGACCCCAGCCGGCTGGCCTTGCTGGTCTGCATCCGCCGAGCCGGTCGAATCTGCGTTTCCGATCTGGCGGCGGCTACTGCGCTCAAGGAAGCGACCGTGTCGCAAGCGCTGCGGCTGCTGCGCAGCCGCGGGGCGGTGATAGCGGATCGAGACGGTCGGGTAGTGCGCTATTCGCTCGCCGATGACCTCGTGACGACGCTCGTTGACCGGGTGACCACCACAACCCCGTCGCAGGCCTGACGCTGCTCATCGCAAGGCTTCGGCGACCCGGGACAGCGCGCGGGTCAGTTCCCCTAGTTGCTTGTCGCCGATGCGCTCGGCCAATTCCATCTGGTCGGAGTCAACGGCGGCCCGGATGATCTCGTACTTGGCAAGCCCTGCGGAGCCGGGAACACCAGCACCCGGCGGCGATCCGCGAAGTCACCGCGCCGGTAGACGAGGTTGTCGGCGACCATCCGGTCGATCAACTTGGTGAGCGTCGGACCGGGTAGCAGGACGAAATCCTTGATCTCGCTCATCGGTTTCCCAGGGCTGTCGGCCAGCAGCCGAAGCACCCGCCACTCGGCAAGTTCGCAGTCGTTAGCGTGCAGCACAGCGACCAAGCGCCGAGTCACCCGACTCTCCACCTGGCTGAGCAGATGGGCCAAGCCCAGCTCAGACCCAGCTGTCACATCACAACCTACTCGTGAGAAAGTGTCATCCGAAACTAATCGTTTAGAAAATATCATCGTTCCACACCGCCCGTCCCGGGGAACGTCAGCTGCCGACGTGGATGCCCGGGCGGCGGGCGGGATCGCGGTCGATGCGGCGGAGGATCTCCCTGACCACCGGTGCGGTGTCGCCCCGGCCGAGGATGAGGTAGCGCAGCAGGTGGCCGATCGGGTTGCCTTCGGCCCATTCGAAGTAGCAGTGCGGGCGCACCCCGGTCGCGTCCCGCAGCGCAAGCAGGATCGCGGCGATCGCGTTGGGGACAGCTGGGCTGTCCGCGCGCAGGATGCGGTACCCGTCGACGTCGAGGCCCCGGACGTGGAGCACGTCGCTGAAGTCCGAGGGGTCGATCACGTCGATCTCCAAGAACAGCGTGTCGGCGGCCCCGGGAACGGGATTCATCCCGCGTTGCGCCGCTTCCTTCTCGGCGTACTCGGCACGATCCCCGGCCTGGCGCTGGTTGGCCACCAGGTGCAGGGCGCCGTCATGGCACAGCGAATCGGTGATGAACCGGCGCGCGGCCGGGTCGAACTCGATCCGGTCGGCTCGCAACTCGGTGGTCCGCGACACCCGGGATACCAGCGAGATGACCACGACGCCGGCGATGAAGGCGCCGGCGATCGTGATGCCATCGGGCTTCTCGACGATGTTCGCCCCGAGTGCGTAGAGCAGCACCAACGTCAGCACGGCGAACATGGCCGCGGCCGGCCGCCGCCGTCGCCGGACCGCAGAGGTGGTGACGGCGACCGCGCCGGAGACCATCATGGCCAGGATGCCGGTGGCGTATGCCCCGGCCTGAGCGTTGACGTCGGCGTGGAACGTGATGGTGATGCCGATGCTGACGGCCGTATAGACCAGAACCACCGGGCGCACAGCCCGGCCCCACTCCGGCGCCATGCCGTACCCGGGCAGGTAGCGCGGCACGATGTTGATCAAGCCGGCCATCGCGGACGCACCGGCGAACCACAGGATCAGGACGCTGCTGATGTCATAAGCGGTGCCGAACGCATCGCCGAGCCGTTCGTGCGCGAGGTAGGCCAAAGCTCGGCCGTTGGCCTTGCCGCCCTGCTTGAACTCCTGCGGCGAGATCAGCACGGTGGTGATGAAGGTCGTCGCCAGCAGGTACACGCTCATGATCAGCGCGGCGGTGGTCAGCAGCTTGCGGGTGTTATGGATGCGGGAGGTGAGACGCTGCTCGGCGCTGGACCCGCCGGCCGCGACGAGCGGCATCATGCTCACCCCGGTCTCGAACCCGGACAGGCCGAGCACCAGCAGCGGAAACGCCGTCACGGCCGGGCCGACGATGCCACCGAAGCCGGCCCCGCCGGCGGTCACCCGATCGATCCAGCCGGTCAGCGCGCCGGGATGAGTCAGCACCTGCAGTCCGCCTTCGACCACGACCGCGGCGTTGAGCGCGAGAAACACCGTTACCAGCGGGATCGCCACGACGACGGCCTCGGTGAAGCCGAGCAGGAACACCCCGCCCAGGATCAGCAGCAGCACGATGGTGATCGCGGTGGCCTGCCCGTCCAGCGAGCGCGGTAGGTAAGGGTTCTCCAGCAGGTGGACGGTGGCGTCGGCGCTGGACAGGGTGATCGTGATGATCCACGAGGTCGCGACGAAACCGAGCAGGATCAAGACGAAGATCTTGCCCTTCCAGAACGGCAGCAGGTCCTCGAGCATGGCGACCGAGCCCTGACCGTGCGGGCTTTCCCTGGCGACGCGCCGGTACATCGGCAGCATTCCGAGCAGGGTGAGCCCGACGATGAGCAACGTCGCCAGCGGAGACAGCGCACCGGCGCTGAGCGCGGCGATACCAGGCAGGTAGGACAGCGTGGAGAAGTAGTCCACCCCGGTCAGGCACATCACCTTCCACCACGTCTGCGGCCGAGTGTGGGTCTCACTTGCCGCCGGCCCGACCGGGGGGACCTGGTACGCCAACAGCCAGCGCCTCACGCCATGGACCGGTGCCTGCGCTGGCACCGGGCTAGCTACCTCGGCGGGGATCGCGAGCTCTGGTGCGCTGCTCATCTGCCTCCTGCCGGACGGCACGCCGCTCCCACGACCCGACTAGCGCCGGGAGGACCACCCTGTGCCAGGGTGATCTCAAGCTGAATGTGTACCGCTTACCTCGACCGAGCGCTATTTCGCGGCTGGTGGCTAATCGCGCTCCTGGTGGTTGCAGGACGGAGCGTAGGCGCCATGCTCTGGTGACGTCGCGCTAGAGCTGGCCGGCGACGTCCCAGGATGGCGCGGCGTTGAGTGTCTCGGCGTCGAAGCCGGCCATCCGGCGGTACTGCGCCGCGATGGAATCGAGCTCGTCGCGGGTCATGACGTCTTCGATCCGGGTGAAGCCGTCCGGTGCGCGTTGCTCGACCAGCTGCACCACCCGCTCGGGCCCGCGCTGGCGGTTGGCCAGCACCAGGGCATTCATCGCCTCACGGCGCGCGTGCTCGTAGCCGGCGAGCCCGGCCGCCGGATCGTCGGCGCCGGACAGCTCCCAGGCCAGCACCCGACCGTCGATGATCGCCTGGGTGCCTCCGTTGGAACCGAAGGGGTACATCGGGTGGGCCGCGTCGCCGAGCAGGGTGACCCGGCCCGTTCCCCAGCGCGGCAGCGGATCCCGGTCCACCATCGGGTATTCCCAGATCCGTGGCGAGGCGCGGATCAGCGCCGGCACGTCGAGCCAGTCGAAGCCTCGGTCGGCCACGTACGGCAGCACATCGTCCAGCCCACCCAGGTGGTGCCAATCCCCGAGTGGCGCTGCGGTGGGTTGAGCCAGCCGCGCGCCGACTCCCCAGTTCAGCGTGGATCGGCCGCGCCGCTCGGCGGCCCGGGAGACCGGGTAGACGACCACCGTCGGATCGGACCCGGACACGATCATCGTGCGACCACCCAGAAACGGCGAACTGTCGGCCAGGCCGCGCCACAGGTGGATGCCGTTCCAGATCGGCGGCCCCTCCTGCGGGTGCAGTTGCGCACGCACCGCGGAGTTGACGCCGTCGGCGCCGATGAGCACGTCGGCCCGGTCGATCACCAGACGACCGGTGCGCCGGTCGCGCAGCTCGACCACCACCTGGACGCCCTGGAGCTCGAAGCGCTCGAGGACCAGGCCCGCGCGGACTGCGCCGGCTCCGAGACGATCGCGGGCCGCGCGCAGCAGCAGCAACTGCAGTTCACCGCGCTGGATCGAGTACTGCGGCCAGCGGTAACCGGCAGCCAGACCCCGCGGCTCAACGCAGATCCGGCCGCCGAAGCGGTCGTGATAAATCAATTCCTCAGTCGGGATCCCGGTCCCCGCGAGCTCGTCGGCCAAGCCCAACGCCACGAGCTCCCGGGTGGCGTGCGGCAGGATGTTGATGCCTACTCCCAGCGCAGTGAGTTCGTGGGCCGCATCGACGACTCGAACCCCGATGCCCGCTGCGTGCAAACTCAACGCCGCCGTCAGCCCGCCGATACCCGCACCGACAACCAAGACATCCACGACAAAACTCTGCACGGGGATCGACCGGTCTGCGACCCAATTCCGACTGCTGGGCGTCATGTGGGTGATGCCGGTTCAGCCGTCGGGTCGTTCCCGGTGAATTCAGGCACAGTCGAGGCGGGGAAAGAGCACTTCCCGGGCCAGCAGCAGCAGGGCGGCAGCGGCAGGGATGGCCACGAGGGCGCCCACTATGCCCAGCAGGGCGCCTCCCACCAGCACTGCTACGACCGTCACCAGCGCCGGTATCTTGACCACCCGGCCGATGATCCGGGGGACGAGCAGGTAGTCCTCGGCCAGCCGGTAGGCCACAAAAAACCCAATCGTGGCCATGCAGACAGGCAGCGACACGGTCAGCGCGACCAGGCATACCACCAAGCCCGCGACGGTGGAGCCGATCACGGGAATCAGGTCCAGTAGTGCGACGAAAATGCTCAGCAACAGGCCGTACGGCACCCCCATGATCTCCAGGAACGTGAACGTGAGCACCCCGGCGATCAATGAGATCAGCAGGTTACCCAGCACGTAGCCACCGACCTTGGCGAAGATCTCGTCGCCGAGCAAGATCGCGCGTGGTCGCCGCGAATGCGGGACCATCCGATAGAGATTCGCGCGGATGCGGGGTAGGTCAGCCACGAAGTACACCGTGAGCACGATCACGATCAGCGTGCTGGACAACGCGCTGAACACCACCTGGCCGGCCCCCAGCAGGCCGTTGACCAGTCCTGAACCGTCTCCATCGAGGATTTGCTGCAAGCGCGGCTGCAAGTGGAGACGCTCGTTGAGCTGACCCAGGACCGCATTGTGACTCAGCGCCCTGGGCACCATGGTGGGGGCTTGCGTGAGGAACTGGGCAGCCTGCCGTGCCAGCGGGGGGACCGCCGCGGCCAGGAACCCGCCTACCACCACCAGGCCCGTCATCAGTGCGGTGACCACCGCGGCCCACCGCGGGACCCGGTGCCTAGCCATGATCGACACTGCCGGTTCCAGGCCGATCGCCAGGAACAGCGCCAGCCCGATCAGCACCAGCACGTCACGGACTGTGATGATCATCTCCACCATGCCGGCCATGACCGCGACGCCGGCGGTCGCACTCATCCCGATGAAGAACGGTGATCGGCGGTTGACCGGTCTGCCGGGCCGGCCGAGGGCATGCCCGGGAGTGCTCATGTGAGCAGCGACGGCCTCTGCGGCGGCAACCGGTCCCTCGGCCTCGGTATGCGGTTGAGCGACCAGAGGGTGGTGTCCCGTCCTCAGTGCTGAGCCGGTGACCCCGTTCTTGCTGCCCTCCAGGCCCTGATCGCGCGCTGCTGCCACGTCTTCCTCCCGTATACGCATCAGCGGCAGGGTCGCTCACCGCTGTCCCGACGCGGTCATGCCGGCGGCGGCCCTGGACTGCACAACGTTTCAATTTCTTCGGCCACAAATCAGCAATGCATGATTAGGCACGTGGTGGCGTTCTCGTCGTTACCGACGTGGCGCGTCAGCATAGCCGCCTGTTACGTAGCGTCATCCGATCGACTCACGTTTGGCGCGATTGCTGTGATGAACGTCAGTTGGCGAGTTTCAGAACGGTCAACGTGGCGCTGCCGACGTTGCTCACATAGGCCCGGCGGCCGTCGGGCATCATCGCGATGCTGGTCGGGGCGGCCCCGGTGGGAACCGTCGCGGCGACCTGGTTGGTCTCGGAATCGATCACCGAGACGGTGTTGCTGCCCTGGTTGACCACATAGGCGAACCGTCCATCCGGCGACCAGGCGAGATCCTGGGGGTTCTTGCCGACCGGGATGGTGGCCATCACCTGCTGGCCTGCGATGTCGACCATCGACACGGAGTTCGCGTTGTCATTCACCACACCGGCCAGCGGGCGGTGGGGGTTGACCACGATACTGTGCGGGCTGTTTACGACCGGGATGGTCGTCTCGACTTCGAGGTTACGGGTCTCGATCACCGACACCAGGTTGGAGTCATGACTGGTCGTGAAGGCGCGCTCACCATCGGAGGAGAACGCCACCGACCGCGGATACGGTGCGGTCGGGATCTGCCCGATGGCCGTGTTCGTGGCAGTGTTGATCACTGAGATGGACGCGATGTCCTGGTGCGGGACGTAGAGCTGTGTCCCGTCGGGCATCACTTCTGGGCGAGACGGGCGTCCGGACTGCGGGATGGTGGCGACCACGGTGTTGGAGCGGGTATCGAGCACGTCGATCGCGTGGATCGTCTGCTGATCGTTGAAGACACTGACGTACAGGGTGCGGCCGTCGGGTGCGAAGCTGAGGAATTGCGGCGGCCCGGCCGCAATCGGAATCGTCCCGGTCACCTGGTTGGTTGCGGTATCGACCACGGTGACGACCCGAGCGTCTCGATTGGCGGTGTAGGCGTACCGGCCGTTCGGAGACACGGCGACGAAGCTGGGGGTGGCCTGCACCCGGATGGTGGCGCCGACCGCCGGGGTCGCCAGCGCAGCTCCGACCTTCGCCACTGGGCTCGGTTCGGCCCCGGGTGACGACGGGCGCTGCGCCGGCCCCTCGGTGCCCGACCTGACCCCGAGCACGACCAACAGAATCAGCCCGATCAGCGCCACTGCCGCGCCCGAACCGATGAGGACCCGCGACGGGCGCCTGCGGGCGGTGGATGCCGCCGGCTGGCTGCTGTCTGGGCGCGGGCTTGCGATCGGGGACGGCGCGGGTCGCGGTCGTGTCACCGCCGCCGAGCTCTGGACGGTCACCGCCTCGCGGCTGGCCGCCGTCTTCTCGGGTGCCGTCTTCTCGGGTGCCGACTTTTCGGGTGTCGCCTTTTCGGGTGCCGGGGCTTCAGCCGTGCGCTGCGCGGGTATGGGCAGCGGGGCTTCCGGCACGGTCGTGGCCGGGGGCACCGCAGACGCCGTCGGGCCATCGGGCCTGGCCGGCGGGTCGGCACGTCCATTGTGCTGCGCCGGGCGATGCAGGTGAGCCGACTGGGCGGCCAGCGTGGCGGCGCCAAGGGCGACGACGTGGTCCGGGTGCGGATCCACCACGACGGGGCGTCCCAACTGTTCCGACACCGTCTGCGCGACCGCCGGAATGCCCGACGATTCGCCGACCAGCAGGACCGCGCTGAGGTCTGCGGGCTCGACCTGAGCCGACTGCAGCGTTCCGGACAGCGCAGTGATCGTGGACTCGATCGGTTCGGGTGCATCGTCGCCGCCGAGGCGTTCGAGGCGTTGCGGTTGCCCGAGGATCTGCCCCTTGCCGGATTGTCTACGCAGGACCGTTGCGTTGAACGTGCCGCCGTCGAGGTCGTACACCGCTATCGTGTCGCCGTCGTGCCAGCCTTGGGTCGCGGCGTAGTAGGCCGCGGCGGCTTCGGGCTCGGTCACCAGGCCCGGCTTTGTCAATCCCGCCTGACGAGCGGCCTCCTCGAACAGGGCGCACCGGAATGGACCCCAGCCGGCAGGGCGGGTCAACACGATGTGATCGGGTGATTCGCCTTGGGTCGCGGTGACCGTGTCCACCACGTCGCGCAGCAGGGCGCCCAACACATCGGTGACGGCATATGGCGCACCACCGAGGACGACCGGCGCCGGGTCGCCGAGCCGGCTCATGAGCTCACGGCCAACTCCGTGCGCGCCGTTCTCGGCCGCCGCCTCACCGGTGGCTACTGTGCCGTCAGCCTGCACGGCTACCACCGCGGGGGCGACCACCGCACCGTTACCACCCAGCGAGATCATTTCGGCGGCGCTACTCGTCCTCGCGATCGCGGCCGCCACGGAAGTAGGCCCGACGTCGATTCCGAGGCTATAACTCACCAATCCTCCACTGAAACGAAACCCACAGTAACCTACACCCCACACGGAAGATTGACAGCCTCGCGTTCCCTCCTGAACAGAAGCTCTCCTGCCGGTTCGGCAGTTGCCCTGAGTAGTCAGTCGAGTACGGCGCGGCACGCCCCCGCTCTCCTCACTGTCCGTATCGTTAACGAAGCGGTAGGTGACGACGATGAGTGATGCGGTAAACAGTGGCGAACTCGAACGCGTAGCGACATGGGCAGGTCAGGATGAGTTACTGGCTCGGGATTGACGTGGGCAGCACCTTCATAGCCGCGGCCGTCTGCCGCCGGCAGCCAGATGGAGGTGCGCACCTCGAAGTGGTGTCTCTGGGTGCCAAGTCTGATGTGGTGCGCTCGGTCGTGTACCTGGGCACCGCGGGTGAGGTCGTGGTGGGGGAGGCGGCCGAGCGCCGCGCCGGTGCCGACCCGGATCGGGTAGTCCGCGCGTTCACCCGGGGCATCGGCGAGGACGTCCCGCTGGTGATCGATGGCGTCGAGTACTCGGCGCCGGTGCTGACCGCCTCGGTGGTCAGGTGGGTGGTCGACCGGGTCGCGCAGCGCGAAGGCGGTCCCGCGCAGGGCATCACGGTGACGCATCCGGCAAGCTGGGAGGCCGGCAAAGTCGGTGCGATGGCCGATGCGCTGGACGCAGCCGGTCTGCCGCAGGTTGCGTTGTGCAGCGGCCCGCAGGCGGCGGCAATCAGCTACTCGATCCGGGAACCCCTCGATATCGGTGCCACCGTCGCGGTCTACGACCTCGGTGGCGGCACCTTCGACACGGCCGTGGTGTGCAACACCGGCGAGACGACGTTCTCCGTCCTCGGCGTGCCCGAAGGCATCGACGGCGTGGGTGGCACTGATTTCGATGACGCCGTGTTCGGCCACGTCCTGGTCGCGGTGCCGGCAGTGAGCGAGCAGCAGCCGGACACCACCGCACGGATGCGCCGCAGCTATGCGCTGTGCCGGCGGGAGTGCACCGAGGCCAAGGAAGCTCTCTCGGTCGACACCGAGGTGACGATCCCGGTGTTGCTTCCGCACGTCCAGTCCCAGGTCAGCATGACCCGCGCCGAGTTCGACGACCTGATCCGCCCGCAGATCACCGAAACCGTCGACGCGCTGCGCCGCACGCTGGCCTCCGCCGGGTTAGGCCCAGCGGACCTCGACGCGGTGCTCGTCGTCGGCGGGTCGGCGCGCATCCCGCTGGTCGCCGACCTGCTGGAGGCCGGGCTCGGCCGTCCGGTCGTGGTGGACGCCGATCCGCAAGTCGCGATGGCGGTCGGCGCCGCCATGTCCGGGTTCGCGCCCGGCGCTGCCGGCATCGACGACGCGACCACCGAGATGGATGTCCACGCGGCCAGCTCAGCTCTCGCGCCGGTCGGGGCGCCCGCGTCCCCCGCTCCGGAGCCCGGCCACCCTGAATCGCACGAACCACCCTGGCTGGCCGCCACGGGGTTGGACGCCACGGGGTTGGACGCCACGGGGTTGGACGTCGAAGCCCCTGACCCCAATTGGCGCCCAGCCAGCTCGGGACGCTTCGCGCGGTTGGCGGCGGCGGGGTTGTTCGGCCTGGTGCTGGCCGGCGCCGCAGTGTCGGCGCCGTTCATCATGACCTCACACCGGGGAACCGATTCCACGCCGGCCGGGATACCGGCACCCGAGATTCCGGCGGGCCTCTCGGTTCCGGCGCCCCAGCCGCCCGCGCCGGTGGCTCCAGAGGCGCGACTTCCCATGGCGCAACCTCCCATGGTTCAGCCCCAGGCCCCAGACGCCCCGGTCGCCACCGTGGCGGCCATTCCGGCACCTAACGCCGGCAGCGGCGACAACCGCAACCCGCTCAACGCAGACTCCACCCGCGGCGTCGCGACTGCACCCGCCGCGTCGAACAAGCCTCTCAACAGCGCCGCGCGGTCAAAGGCCCCACCGCCGCCTGCGCCGCGCACCGGTGCCAACCGGTCACCAGCCCCGGTCGCCACGACTGCTGCTCCGCCACCCCCCGTTCCGGACTGGGTGACCCGAGCGCGCAGCTGACCGGTCCTGGTAATCAGGATCGAGTGGCCAGCGATGGTGACATCCGGCGGTGGCCGTTGGCGGACCAATCGACCATCAGCAGGGTGGCGTCATCTTGCAGCTGCCCACCCTGGTGGGTGAGCACCGCGGCGGCCAACCGCCGCAAGGTCTCCGGAGCGGACAGCTCCGCGAGTGAGGCGCGTTCGGTGAAGTCGACCAACCGTTGCTCGCCGAAGAACTTCCCGGCTGCATCCCGCGCCTCGACCACGCCATCGGAGTACAGCAGCAGCCGATCTCCCGGCTCAAGCTGTTCCTGCGCGACGGCCTGATCACCGCTGGTGGGCGAAGGCAAGCCGAGCGGGCGCCGCGGGGGGTGCGCGAGTTCCTTGACGACCCGGCCGCCGCGCACCAGCAGTGGCGGCGGATGGCCTGCTAACAGGTAGTGCAGCAGACCGGTCTCGGTGTCCAACCGGGCGAGCACCGCGGTCACGAACCTCAGCGGACCAGGCTGCTCGGTGACCAGGCGGCTGGCTTGGCCGGCCAGCGCAGCCAGATCGGTTTCACCGGCGCGACGGGCGTTGCGAATCGCGGTCAGCGCCAAGGCGGTGGTCAGGCAGGACTGCATGTCGTGGCCGACGGCGTCGAACACGGCCAAGTCCAATGTGGTCGAGTCCGTCGAGTAATCGTAGGCGTCCCCGGCAACCTGGTCGTGAGGTTCCAGCAGCGCGGTGACGACGACTCGTTCACTCGCGAAGGTGCGGGGTGGCAGCAGCTGCCACAGCAACTCCGACGGCACCGACAGCGGCGTGTTATAGCGCAGCATCCGCAACCGGTCACTGTAAACGATCTTGGTCATCACGATATGGCCCATCAGCCCGGCCAGTGACCAGCACCGGGCTCGCAGTTCCGGATCATCGATCACGCCCTCGTCGAGACCGACGCGCAGCACCCCGATGCGTTCCGTGCCGTCCAGTATGGGCACCCACAGCAACCGCTCACCCGGACCATCGTTGGCGGGCAGGATCTCTCCGAGCTGGTAGGCGCGTCCGGCGATCGTCCCCTCGATCTGCACCGGCGAGATCCCGTGCGGCGACATCGGAGTCAGCACTTCCTGCGCCAGGTCCACCAGCAGCAGATCCGCGGTCAGGCCGACATCTCGGACTACGTCCGCGAGCATGATGGAGAGCCGGTCCCCGGTGACCAGATGCGCGTCGTCGACGACTCGCGCCAGCACCTCCCCCCACGGCCCGGCCCACATGCTCATGAGGCGACAGCAGTCAGCGGTCGTCGCCGGTCGCGTCCGCAACGGTAGCGACCAGGTTCAAGACGGTGTCGAGTCCGGTGATCCGTACCGGGCGCAGCACGGTGCGGTTGTTCCCGGTCACCACGCGCAGCCGGCTGCCCTGCTCGGCGCACCGTTCGTGATGCGTGACCAGCAACGCCAAGCCCGCAGAAGACATGAAGGTCAGATCGCTGAGGTCGACAACCAGTGCGGCCGACTCGACGAGATCGGCCTGCAGGTCGGTGAGCTGGGCGTCGACGGCTGGAGCGGTGAGGGTGTCCAGCTCACCGGCCACCCGTACGACCACCGCGACGTCGTCCCGGCGTTGCACATCAACGCACAGCGGCAGATCCGGGGCGTTCACGACTGCTCGGCCGGAACCAGGATCGGGGACATCGTGATGGCCTTTCGGCGATTTTGCCGTCATGGGCAGGGACGTACGCTGCGGCTACCGCGTAGCGCTGCGCGATCGTAACGATATGGCGCAACGTTGTGCAAGGCGCATGGATCTATGCAGCATCGCGCGCTAGCTCCTCGGCGAGGTGCGGCGTTATATGGTGCGGGGGATGAATGACGACGATTTCCCCGCAAATATCCTCGGTGTGCAGGTATCCGAGCACGGTCCCGACTCGCGCGTGGTCACCGTGAGCGGTGAGGTGGATGCGCTGACCGCGCCCAAACTGGCCGCCTACCTGACCGCGCAACTCGCCGTCGCCCGAGTCGTGGTGGTCAACTTGGACGAGGTCCGGTTGCTGGGCTCAGCCGGGTTGCGGGTGCTCTTCGAGGCGAACGAGCTCGCCACCCGGCAAGACCGGGAGCTGCGGCTGGTGTGCAATTCCCCGAACGCCACGCTGGCGCTGGAGGTCAGCGGTCTGCGCGAGTACTTCGCCATGGCCGACAGTGTGCCGGAAGCGCTGAACAGCTGACCGGTCTTCAGGCCGATTTTTCAAGGCAGGGTCAGATGCAGCCGTACGGTCGTGCCCGCCGGATCGCTGTGCAACTCGAGGAGATCACTGAACTGCCTGGCCAACCACAGCCCGCATCCGCCGACCTGCCCGGGCGGGCGCGGCAACTGCCCGGCCAACGGGTCGCGCAGCCCGGCGCCGGCGTCGCTGACCTCGCACAGAAGTGTCTGGTGTCCGGTCCATAACTGCAGCACACCCGAGCCACCGCCATGCTCGATCGCATTGGTCGCGACCTCGTCGACCGCCTGTACGAAGGGCGCGACCGACCGGGTATCCGCGCCGATCTGGCTGGCATGGGAGCTCACGAAGTCCCGCAAAGTGGCCAGCTGTTCGGCGCGGCTGAACTTCAACCACAGGTTCGGGGGCGGCAGCTCGGGAAGTGGCGAGGAGTTGCACTCGGTATTGAACGCCGCCGGATCGACGTAGACGGGGCTGGGTCGAGGCTGCCCGCACTCCACCAGTTCGGGGTGGGTACGAGCGACGCCGGTCCGGACATCGTGATCAATCGCGGTGGTGTCGTAGGTGCACATAAGTGCCACGGGGGCGTCGGCCAGCGCGCTGTTGACCAGTGACTCGTGGCGAATCCATGCCTTGGCCTCCGGTGTCGTTCGGGCGGTCCACCACGGCTCTCTGATGATCCGCAACCTTCGCCCGTCCGGGCGTGCCCGGTGCGTGGTGCGGTACATGGCCGCCAGCGCACGTACCGGATGCCGGTAGCACCTGCTGCTTGCACGCCACGTCACCCGCCCGGCGTCGCCGCCCAGCGCCGCCCGTAGCCAATCGGAATTACGGTCCGTGGTAGCGATCTGGATTGGCTCGTCGCGCTCAAGACCCTCGTGGATGAACGGAACGGTAACGGCGAGGAACTCCTCCTCGGACCCGTACAGCAACGCCTGGTGCGTCAATAACCCACCACCCGTGGAGGCATCACCTTGTTCGGTGGCGGCGTGGCACAGCACGCCGCCACTCCGACCGCACGACCGATCCACCGCCGCCGAATGCCCCGAGAGCCGACGTTCCAAACGTCGGTCGGGAGTGCGGGCGCGGTTGTCACTCCAGGGTCAGGTGCAGCCGTACCGTCGTCCCCGCCGAGCCGCTGCGTACCTCCAGAAGGTCGCAGAACTGGCGGGCCAGCCATAGCCCGCAGCCACCCGCTCGACCAGGTGGAAGCGGCAGGTGTCCGGCCAAGGGGTCGCTCAGGCCCGAGCCGGTGTCGCTGATCTCGCACGACATCGCCTGCGGGTCGGTCCAGATCCGGATCACTCCCGATCCACCGCCGTGCTCGATCGCGTTGGTGGCGACCTCGTCGACTGCCTGGACGAACTGGGTGACGGACTGCGCTGCTGCGCCGGCCCAGGTCGCGTAGGAGGTCATGAATGCGCGCAAGGTGGCCAGCTGGCCCAGTTGGTGAAACGCCAGCTGGAGCGCGGACGAGGGGGGTTCGGGCAGGGGGGCGGAGTCGCATTCCGCGGTGAACACCGCCGGATCGGTGTAATGGGGGCTGGATCGGGCGCCGCCGTCCACCACCAACTCCGGGTGGGTCCTCGCCACCTGAGCCGCCACCTCGTCGTCGACCACCCGAGTGTCATACGTGCACAGGACGGCGGCGTCCGCCGAGGCGAGTGCAACGTTGAGCAGCGACTCGTGCCGGACCTGTTCGGTACCCTCCGGTCCGGTGCGGGCCGCCCAGCACGGTTCACCGATCATCCGCAGCCGCTGCTTGCCCGCCCCTTCCCGGACTGCACGGTTCAGCGCCGCGAGGGCACGGACGGGATGCCGGTACCACTGGCTGCAATCGCCGAACACCAGCTGCCCGGCGGCGGAGCCGAGCGCGACCCGAAGCCAACCCGCGTTGCGGTCGGGGGACATCACCCAGATCAGGTCGCCACCCGACAAGCCCTGCTGGATGAACGGCAGCGTGCCCGCCAGGAACTCGTTTCGCGACGCGTAGAGCAGCCCCTGGTGCACCAACGACGCGCCACTGCGGCTGGTGCCGTCAGTGCTCACCGAGTCGCCTTCCTCCTCGCCGGACAGCGCCGCACGCGCGGTACCCACAATCGCCACTTGCCATCACCACGAACCTATCAAACCTCCGGTGGCGGGCTGCCATCGTCGGCCCACCGGTGTCCCCCCTGTTGTCGGCGTACCCCACGCGCACTCCTTGTTCCGGCTATTGTGCGCATTGTGAGAATAGGGCTTTCCCGCTTTCTCGTTCATCCGACGTTCGCTGCGCCGACATGTTGTGAATCCGGGCCGTCATCTCGAGGTCGTCCGCCGGTGATCTCGAAGTGTCACCCTGATATGGCTGGTTAGGCAACCCGTCTTTGTCACCACGTGGGCCGCAAACCTGTTGCGGACGGAGGAGACATGACCGACCGTGAACTGCGCGTCGCGATCCGGGAGCGATTCGATGCGCTGCGAATCGCGGTGCAACAGCGCCGCGCCGAACTGATTGCCGAAACTGAAGCCGATTTGCTCGAACGGTGCCAGGCGGAGAGCGAGCGCATCGAGCAACTAAACCGGGGACTCCACGAAATCACCGAAGAGGCGAACCGGAAAGCTGTTGCCTTGCTCCGCGAGTTCGAGGACCTGGCTGGTGGTGGGCGCTGGAAAGGTATTCGGCAGACGATGTTCGAGGTTCCCCGTATCTGCCGTGTCAATTCCGACCGCAGCAAGCGCCACCGCACCTTGATGGCGGACATCGAGAAACAAACCGAGCTGGCACTGCGGGTGCTGGATCGGCAGCAGGCGAGTTTGCTGCGCGCCCCCGACCGGGCTCGGACCTTGATGGCCAAAGGCGTCCCCGCCATCGTCACCGGCCTGATCCCCCCGGCCCGCCTGTCCGAAGCCTGACCCCTCTCCCCGCCCCGCCCCCGCACCCCGAAGAGGGTGAACGGGTCAGCGGGTGGGGGGCTGGACGAGGCCGGTTTGGTAGGCGGCGGCTACTGCTTGGGCCTTTTCGCGAACGCCGAGTTTCATCATGACGCGGGCCAGGTGCGTTTTGACGGTGGCTTCGCTGATGAACAGCTCCGTCGCGACATCGGCGTTGGACAGGCCGCGCGCCATCAGCGACAGCACTTCCCGCTCACGTGGCGTCAGATGCTCCATCTCCGCCGGGGTGGGCGTGTGTGGCTCCGGCCTGGCGGCGAATTCGTCGATGAGCCGGCGGGCCACCGCGGGGTCCAGCCAGGCCTCGCCGGCAACCACCGAGCGGATCGCGTGCACGATCTCGGCGGGGGCGGCGTCCTTGAGCAGGAAACCCGAGGCGCCTGCGCGCAACGCGGCGTACACCGCCTCATCGATGTGGTAGGTCGTGAGGATGATCACCCCGATGGGCTGGCCGCTGTGCGCGGTCAGACCCTCCTCGACCACGGCGCGGGTCGCGGCGACGCCGTCGGTGCCCGGCATGCGGACGTCCATGAGCACCACGTCCGGTCGCTGGGACCGGATCTGGGTCAGCGCCTCTGCGCCATCGGCGGCTTCTGCGACGACCGAGATGTCGTCCTCCGCGTTGATCAGCATCACGATGCCCGCTCGCACCAGCGGCTGATCGTCAACCACCACGACTCGGATCACGCTGACACCTTCCCCTGATTGCCCGCCTGATGACTCCCCGGAAAATCGAGGTCATCGCCGGAGGCGCGCGCTACGGCCCGGTCTTGGATCTTGCCGTGCGCGGTAGTCGGAAGGGGTAGCGTCGCAGCCAACCGGTAACCACCGTTGTGGTGGGGTCCGGCGTGCAGCCGCCCGCCGGCAGCCTGCGCCCGGGCCCGTAGACCAGCCAGGCCGCGACCGACTGACAGCGCCTGGCCGCGATTCGCCGCCGCCGGGTTGAGGTCGTTGTCGATCTGGATGAGCAGGCGGTCGTCTTCCCAAGCCAGCCGCAAGTGCGGATACGAATTCACGCCGCCGTGTTTCAGAACGTTTGTCAGGCCTTCTTGCATGATGCGATAGGCGGCGAGATCGATACTGGGGTCCAGGTTACGTGGTGTTCCCTCGACATGAACGGTGACCGGCATTCCGGTCTCTCGTAGCGAGGTGAGCAGTAACGGCAAATCGGCCAGCCCCGGTTGTGGTCCTAAATCGTCGAAGCCGCCGGCGCTGCCGGCCGCGCTGGCCTCCAGCACGCCGAGCAGCCTTCGCAGCTCTGCCATGGCCTGCTTGCCGGTGCTCTCGATGTGTGCCAGTGATTGCGTGACCTGTGCGAAGTTCGTTTCGGCGACGCGGGCGGCGCCGGCGGCCTGCAAAACGATTGCGGTTACCGCGTGAGACACGATGTCGTGGAGTTCTCGGGCGATCCTGCTCCGTTCCGCGGTCACCGCTTCCCGGACTGTCTCACGCTCGCGCTCCAGCTCCTGGACGTGTTGCTTGCTGGCCCGGGTCACCCGGCCCGCACCCCACGCGCCGACTGTGGCGATGAGCAGGAAAATGGAATTGGGAACGAATGAATACAGTTGGTCGGCAAGCGTATCGTGCACGCGAAACGCGACACTCGCGCCGAGTCCGATAGGGATGAACGATGCGAGTAGCGCTAGCGCTGACGTTTTCTTGGGGCGATGGACGGCGACCGCGTACAGCGCGAGCGGGACGCCCGCGACCGGGGTATACCAGGGCATGATCGGCCAGCCGGCCACGCTGAGTACCCATTCGATAGCGAAGACGGCCACCGGTGCCCGGTCGCGCCAGGCGAGAGGCACCAGCATGACTACGGCGAACAGCCAAACGAGGATCAACCATGGCGCGGCCGCCAAGTGAATCAATCTGAACCAGGAAGCAAAAAAGAAAAGGTTGAGCAGGAAAAGTGCTGGGATCAGGAAGCTGTCCTGTTTCGCTGACGGCGAAAGGTGGATTCTCCTGGGTAGCCAACCCGCAATGTTCATTGTTGTCGCGAGGGTGATCGAGTGGTCGGGACCTGCTGATCCGGCAGCATGGTCTGTTGGTTGTCTCGCTGATTAACGGGGTAGCCGTAGGGGCAGACGCCGGGTGTGTTGCCCCTGCACTCGTCAGGCTGCCAGAAGATAGCGATGCCATTGCTTTCGACGGTGGCTGCTGTCGCCGTAGGCGCTGCTGCGAAAGTGAAAGCAGTAGTCAATAAGAATGTCGATATCGCTATCATCGCTTTTTTGTGCACTGGGCGGCCCGCGCTCGGCACGATCCCGCCAGTGGGACGCGTGTCAGAAGAGATCATCGAATTCTCCTCGGCTGGCCAATTGGTAATTATTGTCGCACCTGCCTTGGACGGGGGCAACCGCCATAGCAGGTAGCGTTGGGCTATAATTGCATAGACCATCTCTACCACACCGCTCGCCCGTCTGCCGTCCACTCGGTGAACAGTGGCTGTCCGGTGATGCTAGCCGCCGCTACCTTCGTTTTGGGGCCGGCAGGCGGCGCCGAGGTGAGCAGGTCGCGGAGCCGGTTCAGGGCCCGGTGCTGGGCCACTCGGACGGCGCCCGGGGTCGATCCGACGGCCTCGGCGGTCTCCTCGACGGATAGTCCCACCACGACCCGAAGGTGCAGGATTTCTCGCTGTTTGTCCGACACCGCTTCCAGTAACCTGGCCATCCGGCCGGCGAACTCGCCGTTCATCACCTGTGCCTCCGGGCCGTCGGCCAGATCAGTCGTGTCGGGCAGGTCGGCGACCGGCTCGGTGCGATTGCGTGCCGCCGAGCGGTGCGCGTCAGCCACCTTGTGTGCGGCGATGCCGTAGACGAAGGCGAGGAATGGCCGGCCTTGATCGCGGTAACCGGGCAGGGCCGTCAGCACCGCGATACACACCTCCTGGGCCACGTCATCGGCTGAGGTGAACGTCCTTTCCTGACCGCCGACGCGGGTGCGGCAATACCGCAACACCAGCGGACGGATCCACCGCAGGACACCGTCGATGGCGGCGGCGTCACCGTTGACGGCGGCGTGGACGAGGGCGTCGCGGTCGCTGCTCGCTGCGTTCACTGTCGCGGCGTATGCCGTCTTGACGGCGAGTGCGCACCGCGTGATAGGTGCCAACGACGCTTGTGAATCGAGTGAAAGCGTAGTCACCGGGTGCCCCTTTTGCTGATTGACCAGCCACCGTGTCAAGTTCTTGTGATGCCTCGCCCTGCGTGCTGGACCAATATGTCGGACGGCCAGGGGCTAGTCGTCCGTTTCACGGACCATCTTCGGCCTACCGCAGGACCGGCAGGTCGGATACATCAGCTGTGGTATGCGGGCCGGCGCTGCTACATCGCAAGGCGCATCGGCCGGTCTGCGGCCTCGGCTATGGATGCCGGGCTCGGTGCGGGTATACAGCGCGGATGAGCAATTCGAGGCCTGAGCCGGCTCGTCTGGACCTGCGCCCACTGCCCGGTGGCGAACAGCGGGCGCTGCCCCGGGCGATCCGCGCTGCCGACCCCGTCCCGGCGGACACGGTGATCGAGGTGACGCTGGTGTTGCGCCGCCGTGCCGAGTTGCCGGATCCCGCCGTTGCGGCGCCGATTCCCCGTGCGCAGTTCGCCGCCGACTACGGTGCCGATCCCGTGGACGTCGAGCTGGTCACGGCGACGGTCACGGCGCTCGGGGCCCGGGTGATGGCGGTGCGCGCGGCCGCACGGCAGGTGCGGATCGAGGCCACCGCGGCGGCGTTGAGCCGGATGTTCGGCACCACCTTGGAGCTGGTGACCAGCCAGGAACCGAGTGGCACGGAGGTCACCCACCGGGTGCGGACCAGCGCGTTGAGCGTGCCGGCCGCACTGGATGGCGTGGTGACCGCGGTCCTCGGCCTCGACGATCGCCCGCAGGCGCGCCCGCACTTGCGTCACCCCGTCCCCGCGGCGGTGTCGACCAGCTACACCCCGGTACAGCTCGGCCGGATCTACCGCTTTCCCGACGGCACTGACGGCGCCGGTCACACCATCGCGATCATCGAGCTGGGCGGTGGGTTCGAGCAGGCCGATCTCGACGTCTACTTCGCCGCGCTGGGCATCAGCGGGCCGGTGGTGACCGTAGTCGGTGTCGACGGCGGGGCGAACACCCCGGAGCACGACCCCAGCGGTGCGGATGGTGAAGTGTTGCTGGATATCGAGGTCGCCGGCGCGCTCGCGCCTGCCGCCAGCCTCGTCGTCTACTTCGCCCCCAACACCGATGCCGGTTTCGTCGACGCGGTCGCGGCCGCCGCGCACGCCACTCCAACGCCCACCGCGATCAGCATCAGCTGGGGCCTCTACGAGGACGGCTGGACCGCCCAGGCCCGCACGGCGCTGGATGACGCCCTGGCCGACGCCGCGGTCCTCGGGGTGACGGTGACCGCCGCCGCCGGCGACGACGGCAGCACTGATGGCGCCACCGATGGACGCTCTCACGTCGACTTCCCTGCCTCCAGCCCGCACGCCCTGGCGTGCGGCGGAACCCGGCTGCAAGCCAACCCGACCACCGGGGAGGTGTTGTTCGAGACCGTGTGGAACAACGGCGCCGGGCGCGGGGCCACCGGCGGTGGCGTCAGCAACGCATTCGACCGGCCCAGCTGGCAAGCCGCGGCCGGGGTGCCACCGCGTCCCGGCCGCGGTGAGCCCGGTCGCGGCGTTCCGGACGTCGCGGCCGTGGCCGACCCGCAGACCGGTTACCGGGTCCGGGTCGATGGCACCGACACCGTGATCGGCGGAACCAGTGCGGTGGCTCCGCTGTGGGCGGCGCTGGTGACCCGCTTGGCGCAGGCGGCGCAGCGCCGGCTTGGCCTGCTGCAGCCGGCGCTCTACGACGTGTCGCGCGGTTTCCGGGACATCACCACGGGCAGCAATGGCGCGTTCACCGCCGGCCCGGGCTGGGATCCCTGCACGGGGCTCGGCGTGCCCGACGGCACCGGACTGCTCGCCGCCTTTCGCCAGCACTCCAGCTCACCGGACTAGCGGACTAGGAGCACTCGACGTGGAAGAAGCAGGGCGGCCGTCGTGGGCGAACGACGCGTCGAGATGCGGATCGCGGATGGACTCCCGCTGGCGCGACAGCCGAGCCAGCACCCTGCGCAGATCGGCCAGCAGGACTTGCGCCAGGTCGTGGGTCATCCCGTTGCGGAGCACGAAGCGCAGCACCGCCAGATCGGTGCGGTCGGCGGGGAAGGTGTAAGCGGGCACCTGCCAGCCGTGCTCGCGCAAGCCGGCGGAGATGTCGAAGACGGAGTAGTTAGTGATCTCTGCTGGCAGCGCGGCAGCGAACACCGGCAGCTCGCTGCCATCGGTGAGCAGCCGCAGCGGCTCCAGCGCGGCCACGTCAGCGGCCAGCTGGGTGGCGACGTCGCGGCAGTGCTGCTGCACCCGCCGGTAACCCTCGGTGCCCAGCCGCAAGAACTGGTAGTACTGCGCGACGACCTGAGCGCCGGGGCGGGAGAAGTTCAACGCGAAGGTGGCCATCTCGTCGCCCAGATAGTTCACCCGATAGATCAACTCATCGGGCAGGGCCGGGGTGTCGCGCCACACCACCCAGCCGACCCCGGGATAGACCAGGCCGTACTTGTGCCCGGAGGTGTTGATCGAGGCCACCCGAGGTAGCCGGAAATCCCACGTCAGCTCGGAATCGAGGAACGGGGCGATCATCGCTCCCGATGCGCCATCGACATGCACCGGCACGTCCGGACCGCCCTGCGCGGCCAGGTCGTCCAAGGCTGCACAGATTTTTGCCACCGGTTCGTAGCTACCGTCGAAGGTGGAACCGAGCACCGCCACCACTGCGATGGTGTTCGCATCGACGTGCGGCAGCGCCGATGCGGCGTCGAGGTGAAAGCGCTCCCCTTGCATCGGCACCAGCCGGGGCTCGACTTCGAAGTAGTTGGCGAATTTGTCCCAGCAGACCTGGACGTTGTTGCCCATCACGATGTTCGGGGTGCCGGTGCCGCCGCGGGCCCGCCACCGGCGCTTGAGGGCGAGCCCGGCGAGCATGGCCGCCTCGCTGGAACCCGTCGTGGAGCAGCCGGGTGCGGCGTCGGGGTCGGGCGCGCCCCACAGCCGGGCGAGCATCCGCACGCAGCGTCGTTCGAGTTCGGCGGTGCGCGGATACTCGTCCTTGTCGATAATGTTCTTGTCTGCGCACTCGGCCATCAGCCTGCTGGCGTGCGGGTCCATCCATGTGGTGACGAACGTGGCCAGGTTCAACCGAGCGTTGCCGTCGAGCATGAGCTCGTCATGGATCAGCTGGTAGGCGAGTTCGGCGTCCATCCCGCTGTCCGGAAGCCGGTCGCGAGGCACCGCTAGCGGCTCCCGGGTGAACAGCGGATTCACTGTCAGGTCGGCGGTGCCGACCGGTGGCGGGTTATCCGGATGGGCGAGGGGCACACCGACGATCATGCCCCACGCCGCGGGTCAGTAATAGTGGCGCCGGCCCATCAGTGGACGTCCGATGGCGCCGAGCAGCTCCAGGATCACCCCGACCACTATCAATATGATGCCAAGGGTCCACAGGATCCCGATACCGAGCAGGAAGCCGACCACCAGCAAGATAATGCCTAGAACGATCATGATGTCTCCTCCGGAGTTGTTGATGGAAACGCTACGACACGTTCTGCGAGTCCGCGCGCTATGGTAGTCCACAGTAGACTTCCAGGTAACGGTAAACCGCCGAGGATTGCGGACGTCCAGGGTGATGTGTAAGCCGGTTGAAAAACGGGTACTTAGCGGCACCGCCATGAGTGAGGGCAGGTTCAGCAAACACAAATAGCGCCTATTCGCCGTCGAGAGTTCGCACTATTCCCGCGTCGATGGGTCGAAGCTCCGAAGGACCTCTGGGGTGAGTCCGGCGGGCGTGGTGTGACAAGGTGTGGCGGTGGCACCCAACGGCCGGCAGTGGTGGCGGCGGGCCGCCCTGCTGGTCGTCGGACTGGCCGCCGCCGCGCTCGCTGCACGAGTGTTGTTCGACAGCAGCGACGAATTGCTCACTGCCGCCGACACCCTGACCTCGGTGCGGGTCGGCTGGGTGGTGCTGGCGGTCCTTGTCGAGATGGTGTCCTACGCAGCGCGCGGAGCTGCTGCGGCGGTGGTGCTTCGCCGCGCGGGCGCGACGCCTGGGATCACGACGCTCAGCGCGGCCACCTTGGCCGGTGACGCGGCTGCCTACTGCCTGCCGTTCGGATTCGCCGCCTCCGGCGTGGTCCTGGTCGATCTGCTCCGTCGCCGGCAGGTGACCGCGGCGGTGGCCGGCTGGATGTTCGCGGTGTGCTCGGTGTTCTACGTCAGCTCGGTCACGGTACTGACCATCATCGCGGTGCAGATCGCCGGTGATGACGATCCGATCGCCGGTTTGCAGGCGATCAGCGCTGGGTTGCTGGGGGCATTGGTCCTGTGCGGTGCCGGGTATGCGGTGCTACGCAGGCCCGAGGTCCGCCGGCGTCTGGCCCGGCAGCTGCCCAGTGTCGGTGTCGCGGTCGGTCGATTTCGCGTACCGCACTGGGACACGGTGCGGTCGGCGGTGCGCAACTGGGCGCACCAACTTCGTGCGGTGCGCGTCACTCCCGCCGTCGGGGTGGCGGCGTTCGTCTTGATGACGGTGTCCTGGGTAGCCGATGTCGCGGTGCTGGCGGTGGCCTTCCTGGCCTTGAACTCCGCGCCGCCCTGGACCGGGTTACTGCTCGCCTACTGCGCCGGGCAGATCGCGGCGAGTGTGCCGGTGACTCCCGGCGGGATCGGGGTGGTGGAGGGCAGCATCACGCTGGCCCTGGTGGCCTTCGGCGGCGCCGAGACCATCACGCTGGCCGCTGTGTTGCTTTACCGGTTGATCGCTTACTGGGGCTGCCTGCCCGCCGGCGGGCTGGCGTGGCTGGTGCTGCGGGCGACGTCGCGGGTTCCCGTGACACCACTGCTCGTGGCCCGGGATGAGCCGGTGATCGCCGCTGTGGCCGAAGCGGAGCCCTTGCCGTGACCGCGTTGCGGGGGTGGCGTCCTGCCGCGGTAGCCGGGCTGCTGATCGCATGCACCCTGGCACCGGCCTGCTCGGGGCCGCGCAGCGGCGCGTCGGTCAGCACAGAGGTATCCGGTTGCGCTGCGGTGCTGCCGTTAGCCCGCCGCATTGTCCACGACGAGGGCACCCTTACCGAGGTGCGGCGAATCAGCCGTAGCGACGCCGACGCGTTGAGCCGGCAGCTGGGGGTGAACCCGCTCGCGCCGCCGCGCTCGCGTATCGGGCTGCCCACCCCGCATCGTCCGGGCCGCCCCGGCTGGCCGCACGCCTGCCTGGTCGTTTACCGCGGCGACTACCCACTGGGGACGATCGCCGGGACCAGCCCGCCGGCGGTGGCTGGCCGCTATGCCTTGATCGTGCTGCGCGTCCGGCACCCGTCGGTCGAGCGCATCCTGGTCACCGACCACCTTCCCCAGGGCGTGCACTCCTGACCAGGTGACGCCCC
This sequence comes from Pseudonocardiaceae bacterium, assembly GCA_035606945.1. GTDB lineage: Bacteria > Actinomycetota > Actinomycetes > Mycobacteriales > Pseudonocardiaceae. Next base: position 14,406 of record DATNDR010000057.1, on the reverse strand, counting down.
GCTCAGAGGTCTTTTCGGCGTTCGACGAAGAAGTGCACCTCATCGTCCCGCTCGTCGACGTCGAGCTGTTGTTCGTGCAGGTCGTAGGCCAGGCCGGGCGACAGGAAGACCTTCGCGCCGTAGGCGTCCAGAACCGTGTCACCATCGCCCGGAGCCCGAGCGATGGACAGCCCCAGGCCCTCTGCCCGGCTGGTTTTGCTCTGCGGCGCGATCCGCAGGCCCGCACCGTCTGGCATGTCGTTCTGGGTTACGAGTGAATTGATGGCGCGAGCCGCGGCCTCGGTAACTGTCAGCATGGCGTTACCGTAAGGGTCTGTCCCGGCAACGTGTAAGCGGGAGGCCGTCAACGTCCGGGTGCGGCGGCATCCTGGTCAATTCTCTGACGTTGGCTGCTCCGCGGTCAGCGCTTCGACGGTGTGTTCTCGCACCGGGCGCAGCTCGAATTCCCCGAACTGGCCGCGCCGCACGGCAACGGCACTCATCGGCAGGGGTCGGCTCTGCCGATGGCGGGGAGTGAGGGTCATTCCGGACCGCGGTCGGCGGTCGGAGACGGGCGCGCGCATGTGGTCCTTCTTCGTTGTGGATATACGGCCTTCCGTTGACCGGGGTAGGAGCGCGCCACGTGCGTGCACAGCGGAACGAACCCGCATGCTCGGGCGCCCCCCGGCATAATCGACGGAAGTATGGGTTTTTATCAGACGAGCAGCCAGCGACACTGCCCCCGGGGCTCTCGTCCCCGGTGCAGAGTACTCCCCCTGTCAACAGGGGTATACCTGCTATCGGATGGCACCCACTAGCGTCACACTAGGCTGCCGATCTGGCACTGTCGGAGATTATCGCAGGCCGATGAGCCCCCCGCCACCTGTCCGTGCGATCATCCGGCGTAGGTAGGCTCGCGACTGTAGCCGGTCGCAGCCGGACTCAGACCCCACCAGTGCGCGAGGGAGGCTCCGGTGGAGCTCGACCTGTACTTCTTTCGTCCCCGATTCTTCCGGCACACTGTGCATCGACTTCGACAGGCTGGACCGTGAGCACCCCTACCGGCGAGAAGGTTCCCGGCGCGACGACCCGCCGCGCACCGCACGTCACCAAGATGGTGGCATGGGCCGGGGTGGACTGCTTGCGGGTGGAGGCAGCTCGGGTCATTCTCGGTGAGCGTGGCTTGCGGGCTACCGGGTCGATCGTGAGCTGCCGGCAGGAGGACTTCGAGCCGTACTCGGCGTCCTACACGTTGACCACCGACGAGACCGGGATCGTCGAGCGTCTGACCGTTCGGGTCATCCGTGCCAAGGGCGAACAACACGTCGCCATTACCCGCTCGGAGGAGGGCATCTGGCTGGTCGACCACGGCCAGGGCGCGGCGCGGACCAACTTCGGCGGTGCTCTGGACGTCGATCTGCAGTTCAGCCCGCTGTTCAATGCGCTGCCGGTGCGCCGGCTGAATCTGCACCGGTCAGCAGCCAAACACGAGCTGGCCATGGTGTTCGTGTCGGTGCCCGGCCTGGAGGTCAGCCGAGTCCCGCAGAGCTACCGGACCGTCTCGCTGGGCGATCCCGCGGTGGTCGGCCTGAGCAGTGACTCCATGGAAACGGAGCTCACCGTGGACGCCGACGGCCTGGTGCTGGAGTATCCCGGGCTGGCCCGCCGCTCCTGAGTGCGGCGAGCCGAGCCGCCGCGGCGAGCAGCACCTGCTCGCCGCCGCGTACGGCGGCCAGCTGAATTCCAGCGGGTAGTCCGGTTGTCTCCGGGGCGGGCACGGATATCGCCGGCCAGCCCAGCAGGTTGAACGGCAGCGTCAGGGACAGCAGCGCGGGCAGCACCTCGATCTGAGTGCCATCCGGCGCAGCCACCTGCTGGGCACCGATCGGGGTGGCGCGTACCGGAGTGGTCGGTACCAGCAGGACATCGATCTCGTCGGCGCTCAGCCGGGCGGTCAGCTCGGCACCCAGCCGGCGGCGGGTTCGTTGCGCGGCGATGTAGTCGGCGGCGGTATGCGCGCCGGCGGCCGTCAGCCGGGCAGCGGTGGGCGGTTGGTAGTCGCCGGGTCGCTGGTACAGCCAGCGCCGGTGGGTGGCGTAGGCCTCCGCGCCCACGATCACCCGGTAGGTGGCGGCGAGCTCGTCGATCTCGGGCAGGCGTAGTTCGCGCACCGTGGCGCCGGCGGCGGCCAGTGTGGCGGCGGCGCGATCCACCGCGGCGGCGATCTCCGGGTCGTGCACCCGCCAGTAGGTATCGGTGGGCCGCGCGACCACGGTTCCCGCAATCGGGGCCGACGGGTCGATCCGGCATCGGGTGAGCGCGCCGAACGCCGTGCTGACGGTGCCGACGTCGGCGCCGAGCAGCGCGAGGTGGTCCAACGTCTCCGCCAGCGGGAACACCCCGGTCATGGGCAGCGCGCCGCGGGCCGGCTTGAGGCCGACCACGCCACACAGGGCGGCCGGGATGCGTCCAGAGCCACCGGTGTCGGTGCCCACCGCGAGCGGCACCACCCCAGCGGCCACCAAGGCGGCCGAGCCACTCGAGGAGCCGCCGGGGATCCGTTTCGGATCATGAGGATTGCGGCAGGGTCCCTGGACGGCGACGTCCCCGCTGGGCCCGTAACCGAACTCGTGGGTGTGCGCCTTGGCGACCACCATCGCGCCTGCAGCCAGCAATCGGGCCACCACCGCCGCGTCCTGGCCGGCGGGCGGGGCATCGGCGAGCACCGCGCTGCCGCACCGGGTAGGCACCCCAGCGACGTCGATGAGGTCTTTGATGGCTACCGGCACCCCGCTCAATGGGCCAGCTGTGGCCGCCTCGGGCGACGCGACGACGTGCACCACGGCGTTGTGCGGGTTGGCTGCCAGCGCCTCGAGTAGCCGTTGCATGTCGGGCATGTTGTCCACAACAGGGAGTGCTGTCCACAGCGTGCGGGCACTGGTGTAGCGGGCGGCCGCTCGGGTGGCGACGCTGTGCCGGGTGTTGTTCGAGGAACTGGCGCATCGCTCAGATCAGGTCGGCGCTGCGATCATGCTCGGACAACCCGGCACCGGGTGCCCTCCAACGCCACAACTCGACCGCCGGATTGCCCGACCTTGCGGAGCTGGTGCAGGACGCCGGGCGTGGCCAGGTCGACGTCGGCGGTGTCGTCCCGGTCATGGCGAGCGTCGAAGGCTTGGCGGGCGCGGTGACCGGTCTCCAGGGTGGCGGCCAGCGCGCCGGTGGACGCCAGCGAACCGCGCGCCGCGCCCAGCCGGCCCAGCGCGTCATCCACGGCGTCGAGCAGGGCGTCGCGGTTGCCCTCGCACATCGCGCGGACCAGTTCTGGTGCCGACGCGGCCACCCGGGTGCCGTCGGTGAACGATCCCGCGCCCAGCGCCATCGCCAACGGTCCGCCGTCGGCGCCGACCGAGGCGAGCACCGCGGCCAGCACGTGCGGCAGGTGCGACACCCGGGCCACCGCGGCGTCGTGCTCCGCTGCGCCGGCCGGTACCACGTGCGCACCGCAGTCCAGAGCGAGCCGGGCCACCTGCGCCCACACCTCCAGGTCGGCACCCTCGTCGCTGCCCACCACCCACGACGCGCCGTTGAACAGCGTTGCCGATCCCGCCGACCAGCCGGAGGCAGAAGTGCCTGCCATCGGGTGCCCGCCCACGTAACGAGCCTGCGGGGTGCGCCGGGCCACGGCCGCCGCGACGGGCTGCTTGACGCTCACCACGTCGGTGAGCCGGCACCGCGGGGCGTGGCGGGCCAGCATCGCCAGCACGTCGACCACCGCGGGCAGTGGTACTGCCAGCGCGACCAGGGCATCCCCGGCGGTGCCCACCAGCAGATCCTCGATCGAGGAGGTGACGTCGAAGCCGGCGTCGCGCGCCGCGGCGGCGGTTGCCTGCGACCGGGTCGCGCCCCGGACCTTCCAGCCCGCGGCGTCCGCGGCGCGCAGCAGTGACCCGCCGATCAACCCCAGCCCGATGACACTCAAATCCCGACATGGAGACATATCGGGGTTTTTAGGGGTGTCCGAAGCCCGATATGTCTCCATGTCGGTGCGTTTGGTCACGAGGTCAGCGCCTGGAGGGCGAAGCCGGCGTAGAGGGCGACACCGTGCACCATCGCCGACTCGTCGAACACCGCCCGGTTGGAGTGGTTCGAGGGTGCGGTGTCCGGATCATGGCCCTCCGGGCAGGCGCCCAGGAACGCCATCGCGCCGGGCACCTTGGCCAGCACGTACGAGAAGTCCTCGGCGCCCATCAGCGGATCCGGCATGGGCTCGGCGTGGCGCTCGCCGAGTATTCCGCAGGCGAGATCGATCAACCGGTGGCTCACCTCGTGGTCGTTGACGGTGACGGGGTAACCGTCCTTGATCGTTACGGTGGCAGTGCAACCGTGGGCTGCCGCGACGTGCTCGCAGACCCGGCGAACCTCTCCGTGCAGCTTGTTGCGAGTGTGCTCGGACAGCGCGCGAATCGTACCCTCCAACTCCGCGGTCTCGGGAATGATGTTGGACGTGGTTCCGGCGGTGATCCGGGTGACGGTGAGGACCGCCGGATCGAAGACGCTGAGCGTCCGGGTGATCATGGTTTGCAGCGCGCCGACCATCGCGGCGGCGGCGGGCACCGGGTCCACCGCGTTCTGCGGCGCGCTGGCGTGGCCCCCTTGGCCGGTGACCGTGACGCGGAGCACGTCCGACGAGGCCATGATCGCACCAGGTCTGGTCTGCACCAGCCCCCTGTCGAGGGTGGAGGTGATGTGCAGGGCTAGCGCGAACTCCGGCGTACCAGCGACCTCCAGCAGGCCCTCGTCGAGCATGTGCCGCGCCCCATGGAAGCCCTCCTCGCCGGGCTGGAACATCAGCAGCACCCGGCCGGCCAGCTCATCGCGCCGCTCGGCGAGCAGCCGTGCCGCCGAGGCCAGCATGGCGACGTGGGTGTCGTGCCCGCAGGCGTGCATCGAACCGGGCAGCTCCGAGCTGAACGGCACTCCCGACTCCTCGGTGACCGGCAGCGCGTCCATGTCAGCCCGCAACAGCACGGTCGGCCCCGATCGGGCGCCCTCGATCACCCCGATCACCGACGTGGTGTTCTGTTGCCCGGTGTGCACCTGCACCGGAAGGTCGGACAGCGCCTGCACCACGGCGGATTGCGTCTTCGGTAGGTGCAGTCCCTGCTCCGGGTGCCGGTGCACGGCCCGGCGCAGCGCGACCGTGTGCGGCTGCAGGCGCCGCGCAGCAGCTATCAGGTCTGTCGGGTTCGGGCTGGTGAAACGCAACCGGGAGCCGCTACTGGCGCGCCGTTGATGACGAGGCCCGGGCGTGCTCACAACCACCCATTGTCGCACTTTATCCCGCTGTTGGGGGGTTCGACAGCTGATCGTAGGTTCGTGCTGCGACAAACGGCGCATACTGGTGCCATGACGATCAGCGGCTTCGCCGTTGCGGTGGTTCGCGAGGATGGGCGCTGGCAGTGCACCAAACTGGACGCTGCGGCCCTTCGAGACCTCGACGCAGCCATCACCGAGCTGCGTGGACACCGCTCCACTGGGGCGGTCTTCGGCTTGCTCGACGTCGATGACGAGTTTTTCGTCGTGGTGCGACCCGTACCGGGCGGGGTGGCGTTGCTGCTGTCCGACGCCGCCGCCGCGCTGGACTACGACATCGCGGCCGACGTGCTCGATTTGCTGCGCGTGGAGGTCCCCGATGAGGATGCGGTGGACGCCGACGACGTCTGGCCGGAGGGTGATCTCGGTCTGCTAGCCGATGTCGGGCTGCCTGCGGAGGAGATGCAGGTGATCATCGATGAGGTGGATCTGTACCCGGACGAGCAACTCGACATGATCGCCCAGCGGTGCGGGTTCCGGCCGCAGCTGTCCGCGCTGCTGGAGAAGCAACCCGGATGACCGTCACCACCGGTGCCGATGTGGCGCTGGTGCGGCGCGCTCTGGAAGTCGCTCGCGGCGCAGCGACCACCGGCGACATTCCCGTCGGGGCCGTGCTGGTGGATGCCGACGGCGTCGAGCTGGCCGCCGCCTGCAACGCCCGGGAGGCGACCGGGGATCCGACCGCGCACGCAGAGATGCTGGCCTTGCGCGCCGGTGCGGCCCGGCTCGGTACTGGCTGGCGGCTGAGCGGCTGCACGCTGGCTGTCACCGTCGAGCCGTGCACCATGTGCGCCGGTGCCCTGGTGGCGGCCAGGGTGGATCGTCTGGTGTTCGGCGCCTGGGAACCCAAGACCGGCGCGGCCGGCTCGTTGTGGGACGTCGTGCGCGACCGCCGGCTGAATCACCGCCTGGAGGTGCACGGCGGTGTGCTTGCTGAGGAGTGCGCCGCACTGCTGACCGGCTTCATGCGCCTGCGACGCCCGTGAGGGGCCGGGTCGGGTATCCTCACCGGCGGTAGCGTGTCCGAGCGGCCGAAGGAGCGCGCCTCGAAAGCGCGTGAGGGTTCACGCCCTCCGTGGGTTCAAATCCCACCGCTACCGCCAAAAATCAGTTAACACACCGAGTGGCCGACGAGGCAAACGCAGCGCGGCAGCAGCGCCTGCTCGCACTGTCAAGCGTCAGCCATCGTGGATGACTAGGCAAGCCCGAGCTGGGTCAGGAGCTCCATCTGGTCGAAATAAACCGCGATACTGGTGAACCTGTCACCGGCAACCCCAAGCACCGAGACGAAGGGTACCGTAATTCGCCTTCCCGTGGCCGGGATTGATCCGCCAGGCGCGTTGAGCGTCGCCGTATGGGTGCCCTCGAACACACCCTCGAGAACAACGGCATCCTCACCATCGATGATCTGAAAAGTCTTCAACTGATTATCCGGGAAGGCGTCCTGCCACATGCGGTAAAATTTTCTTGCCATCTCGGTGCCGGATCCGCGCACTCCGCCGGGCCCGCTAAACGTCGCCTCCGGGCCGAACAAATCCACCCAGGACGCTTCGTTGTGGTCATTCCAGATCCTGATTTGATCTTCCTGGAGACTGCGTACGCTGACCATTGATCATCCCTGTGCTCGGCAATAGTCCTACGGTTCCTTCCGGACTCACGATCGGCATTCTTCCGTCCTGCCGCATCAACCCATGTCAGGTACTTGACACGAACAGTGTCAGTCTGCTGACACCTTTGCCACCAAGCTAGCTCCGGTACGTGACTAAGGACATCATGATCAACTCGATCGTCAGCGCGAAGTGGTCCAGCGCAACGACCATGAGCGCGGACACTCCCCACAGGGGATACGCCGTGGCGACTACCAGCCCGATTACCGCCGTGGCTGTCGGCCGTAGGTCGCGTCCTTGTCGGGCAATTCGAGGTAGGGCACTCCCGCTGGTCCGGCCGAGTAGTACAACTCTTGACCCGGTCGGGTTGTTTGGGGGTGACAACCCGGAACAGGGTGGCGCCCTTCTGGGCGCGGCATGGTGGTGACCCACCTTGGCGCCGAGAGAATCATGGTGCGAAGACCAGGATGACCGCGCCGATGGTGAGCGTGATCATCACGGCGAGCAGCGGGTACTGGGCTCGTGTTGCGATGGCGGCGGGGAATGCCTGCACGGCTTGGTCGTGCGCGCTGACCGTGGCGAGGAGGTGGCCAGTCACGATCGCGAGGATCTGTACCAGCGCGATCGCCGTGGTGCTGACGAGAGTGTAGTTGATGATGTCGTGGGCGGTACCGAAGAAATCGGTTCCGCGGCCGAGGGGGTCGCTGGCCAGGATCAAGGTTTGCTGGCCATCGAAGATGAGCAGCGAGAAGTAGTGCGCGATGGCATAACCTGCGGCGATGGGCACGATGGTGGGCGCGAAGGTGGTCGGCGTCGGGGCGTCGCGCTGGCCGGGGATGACCACCTGCCAGGTGCCCAGCAGATACACCGTCGTGATCAGCAGGATGGAGCAGACCAGCCCCCCGGTGGCCGCAGTGGGGCCGCTGGGGATGACGGTGTTCCAAAAGCTGGTTCGGGACAGCCCGTCGTAGGCGGTGGAGCCGACGAGCGTGACCACGAGGGCGACCAGCCCCGGTCCGGGCTGGATGGTGGTCAACCCATCGAGCGGGCTGCGCAGCACGAGTTGGCCGTCGCGGCGCCGGCCGAGCGGGGCCAGTGAGCCCAGCAATGTGGAGTAGACCTCAAACCCGTCGCCACGGTTGAACCAGCGTTGTCCGAACACCAGCGCCGCGGTGGTGTGCACGGCCGCGTAAAACAGGATGAATCGGGAGACCACGTCGGGCTGGGAACGCGCGGGTACCACGAGTTCCAAATAGGCGAAAGCGGCCAGCGACGCCGCCGCCGGCCAGTAGCCGAGTCGCTCCGGCAGGGCGAACAGTCCCCGTTGCGGGTCTCGTCGCAGCAGTCGGGCCAGCACGGCGTGCACCAGCCGCAGTGGGTTCACAATCCGCCATACCGGCCCGAGCAACAATGATGCCGGGACGAGCCCGACCCAGAAGGTCACGTAGAACGCCCACGGAGCGAGGTTGCGCTGGACGCTGGCCGGGCCGAAAAACCCGATCAGGCACACCGCGACTGCGAGCAGCGTCGCCGCGCCCCGCAATACGCCTCGCAGCGCTGTGCTGTCCAACACGCTGGCCACCGGGCGCGGGATCGGCCATCCGGCGGTGTCGCCGCCCAGCAGCGGTTTGCGCCACAACAAGGTCAGCGCGCCGAACGAGATCAGTACCGCCAGGCCAGCGCCGCCGGCGGCCAACCAGACCGGCACGGGGAGATCGCTGCGGGTGCCCACGCCGTGTGCAAGCAGCATTAACTCACCTTAAACATCACCAGGGCCTTGCTCAGTTTCTCCAGCAGCTCGGCCGCTCCGAGCGTGCCGAGGGTTTCAGGGACAGCTTGGTCTGGTGGCACAACCCGCAACCGACGACAGCACCGCGGTCTCATGGCGCTGGCAGGCTTGTTATGCAGGCCGGACAATGACCGAATGGTTTCGCGGTGGGGATTGCGGTCTGCCGTCGTACTGATCCTGGTGCTTGTCGCGTTGCCCGCTCGCAGCGGCGTCGCCGCAGCCCACTACGCCGGTGGGCTGGCACCATCTGCCAGCCGCTGTGAAATCCACGCGGTTGACCCGCCAGTGACAGGACTACGGGTAACAGTGATCGAGGCAGGGGCACGGCTGGAAATCGATAACCAGACCGGTGTCACCGTTGACGTGCTCCCCGAGCCACACGCCAACCGTGGCCGTGAGCCAACCGTCCCACCCGGCACCACCGCCCGCTGGTCCGACAGCCGGATCGCCGCCGCTGCCCAGGCGCCGGATCCGCCCGACCACCGACGTGCCTGGGCCATCCCACTGCGGGTCGGCAGCCAGACCGTGACCATCCACGGCGAGCAGGTATGGCCCCCGGCGCCACCAGCCGGCCGATGGTGGCTGGCCACCGGCTTGGCCGCGCTGGTGGCCGCAGTGATCGGCGCACTGGCCATACGCCGGCGGTGGGCCGCCGCGGTGCTGGGCGCCGTCACCGCCGCGATCGCCGCGGCGCATGTCATCCATTTGCTGGGATCCATTTTCGTGTTGCCACCAGATCAACCCATGCTGGCAATGGTCGTCGGCTTAGCCGGCCCAGCCATCGCCGCCTGGCCGCTGGCCGTAATCGGCCCCGCACTGGCCATCGCGGGTCACCCGAGCGGGCCGATGGTCTGTGGCCTGTTCGGCGTTCTACTGGCACTGTTCAGCGCGTCCGACGTTGTGAGCTTTTTTTACGCCGTGCTGCCCTTCGGCTGGAACCCCAACCTCGACCGTGCCACCGCAGCCCTCATAGTCGGCGGCGGCTTCGGCCTGTTCCTCACCGGCATCCTGGCACTACGCGCGGTATCCCGCGCAGTTCCACCCGAGGGCCCAGCGGAGTTTCACCGCTGACTAGGTGCCTTTTTATCGTACTGTCGGATACGGCTGGAACCGGTTGTGCTCACATCGACCTCGGCGACGCCGGCGTCCCGCCGCCATCTCGGCCGGCTCAGGAACCTGAGGGATGCGGCCGCACTGAGCGCTGTTCAGGTGCGTGGCACGCTGTGGTGGTCGGCCCGGATCCGGGAGGTATCTGCGGCGGGCGACATCGGCCCAGTTCACCACGTTCGACCAGGCCCTCGACGTAGTCTGATTTCGCGGTGTGGTAGAGGCCTGTGCCGGTGAACTTCTAAAGCCAGCCGCTGCGGACGCTGGGTAGCTTCTCGCTACTCGGGGGACGCGCCAGCTCGCCCGTCTTGATTCGATCGAGCAGCCGTCCCAGCGCGTCGGTGATCTCGGGGACGGCCTGCCGGAGTGCCTCGGCATCGCCGGCACCGACCTCGGTGACCGCCACACCGGCCTGTTCCAGAAGTGCGTCCAGATCGGATAGTTGGGTGGCCACCCAGTTGAGCGGCTGTGCCGACAGCCCGTCGACGAAGTGCCGGGCACCGGGTTCCCACCCCGAGAAGCCCGGGTGGTGATGAGCCCGATCCAAGCTGCCCGGAGTGCCCGCCACCGCCTCCAAGAGGTCGACCCTCCAGACCGGCCGTTCGATCATGATCGGCCGGGCCGAATAGATCGACCCTCTCAGCTCACCCGGTGCGAGCAGCCGCACCTCAAGGCGGACACCGCGCTCGGCGCCCTCCTGACCCGGCAGCGGGGCGGGGTCGACGAAGTACAAGTCTGCGATCACCACACAGATCCGCTCGAACCCGAAGGCGTAAAGGATCACGGTCTCCCCTTTCGAGTGCCGGTCGGGCGGCCGTGTCGTCGCCGAGTTCGACTGTATGGCTGCTCAACGCCGGGCGGATCACCACGGTGTCGAACTCCGCGACAGGACGGGGCGGCCTCCTGGAGCTATCGTTGCGGGCGCAGCCAGGCCGTCCACCGTTCCACGGCGATATAGCCGAGTCGGTCGTATACGGGTCGCCCGTCGTCGCTGGCGATGAGCACCGCTGGCGCCGCAGGATCGGCCAGGGTGGCCGCCCAGGCCACCGCGGCACCCGCACCGCGGCCTCGCGCTGCCGGCAGCGTCGCGACGTATTCGACGAGGGTGACGTCGGCGTGCTGGTGTGCTGCCGCGACCGCGGCTGGTTGGCTGTCCAGCCACGCGAGCCATACTCGAGTGTCGGCCTGCAGTAGCGTCGGGCCGAGTAGGTCACCCGGCTTGAGCGGCTCCAACTCCAGCATGGGATAGCCGTCGACGAGCACGCGCTCGGCCACCGCGAGCTCCTCGACGTCTTTGACCTCCCGCACGTCGATCTCCGGATTGGGCGAGTCCGGCCGGGGGCCGGGAAAGCGCACCATCAGCGGCGGATGCCCCATCAGGGCAAGTCCATGTGGCCGCAGGTCCGGGGTCGGCCACGCGCTGATCAGCAGGTACGGCACGTGCGCGGGAAACAGCGTGCCGACGTCATGCAGCGTTTCCTCCGGCCGGGTCAACGGCTGGACCAGGACGACCGGGTTGGTGAGTGCTCCGCGATCACCTATCCAACCTCCGGACCACAGCGGCCCGGATCGCCACGGCCGTCCGGCACCACGGGCGACCCGCACCGGCCAGGAGGCGTGTACCAGCACGGCCGCCCGTACGAGGGTGTCGCCGGCCGGGAGGTCCGGCTCCCACCCCGTCGTGAGGTGCTCGCCCTCCGCAGGCAGCATCGACGTACTCATGCTCGCCACGATGACGGCCGGTGCGTAACCCGGCAAGGTGCCTCGTGCCGGTGCAGCGGCGTAGGTTCGGTCAGGGTGCGGGGATGATGTTGTTGATGCGGAAGAGGGTGCCCGTCCCCAGGCGATTGCCGCGGTGTCCTGAGCCGGGGCATGTCCGGATGGCTGTGAGCCGATGCGGTGCGAACCTGCCCGTCGCCGGGTCACGCCGCGTGGAACGTGACGGCAGCGGGGTCGAGGAGCTCGGTCATCACCCGACGGACACTGGCCTCGTATGCGGCGAGTACCTGGCGGGCGCGGGGCGTGTCGATGAAGTTGTTGAACATGAACACGCCCTCGTGGGTGCGGAAATACCACGTGCGCGCATCGCTGGTGTTCGTGACGCGCAGGGCGGTGGTCTGTCGCCACGTCTCGACCCGGGCAGCCCCCGGCAGCTTGCGATAGTCGATATACGAGAAGTGGGTCTGCGGCTTGAGGTCGAAAAATCCGTTGATCGGCAGGTATCGCGTCCCGAGATGCATGAACAGTGAGGCAAGCGGTAGATCGGCCGCCGCCAGCGCCGTGCGGAACGATCTGTGCGCGCTGGCGAGTACATGTGCGAACTCGTCGACCCCGGCCATCGGCACCTCCAGCGGAACGAGACTGACGAACCAGCCGACGGCGTTGCGCCATTGCGGAGATCGACGCTGCGCGACCGGCATCACGGTGCGCAGCACGCCATGCGCACCGATCTCATGCAGCGCGATGCCGTTGACGGCCAGCAGTCCCGGCGCCATCCCTGCACCCTGTGCGCGACACAGTCTCTCGAACACGTCGGCCTCGGAGGCGTCGAGCACCTGGATGACGTCGACCATGGCCGGGTGCCATTCACCCTTCTTCGTGTTCAATTCGACCGGAAACTCGGTGAACACATGGCCGTTGCGCCGAACGAAACCACGCCATAGCTCGATACGTGGATCGTCGGGCTGCACCTTTTCTACTTCTTCGTATTCTTGCCCGCCGTAGTCCAGGTAGCTGCCGACCTCCGGCAACTCCGCCGGCTCACCGTTGACCGCGGACTCGTAGATCACGTTGAGCTCATGTGCTTTGATGGCGCAGGAGAAACCGTCGGTCACCAGATGGTCGCAAACGATGTAGGCGACCGATCTCTCGGCGCCGACCACGACTCCCATCAACATGACCGGACCGCGGTTGGTGTCGATCGTCTTGTCGATTCGTTCGATCAACGCCTCGCGCAGCGACTCGGCCTGATGGAATATCCCGACCTCGGTCTCGTCAAAAACCAACGCGTCGGGATGGAGCACATCGCACACGAGAAGCCCAAAGATTCCGTGCGTTCCGTCCGGGTCCGGCCTCATGCGGAACTCCGTACGCAGCACTTCATGGCGCACAAGAAGCTGTCGAAACGTTTCACGGAGCGCGGTGAGGTCGACTTGCCCACCGATTTCGAAGGTCGCCGCAATCCAGACGGCAAGCCTGCCCGAGTGCAGATGGGATTGCCATTCGATCAGGTGGTAGTAAAGCTCCTGGGTGAACGACGGACGCTTGGCCGACTCCACTGCGGTTGCCGTCGAGTCATGCTCCGACGACGGGCGGACTACCCATTCGATCACGCGTCCCGGCGGCAGATCGAGTTCTGCGATCGGCAGCATTTTCAACGGTGTTCACCTCGTTCCCCGCCATTGAGCCCGGCGCATCCCATGTTGCCGAGGGGGACAGCCGGGGTCATCGGATGCGGGCGCGGAGGTTTTGCGGATCTGTGCCGGATATTTGGAGAGTTCGGCGTGCGGGGTATCAGTTGGCGGTTTGCAGGACCTGCAGACCGGCCGAGGCGGTCCGTCCTGACGTCAGACCGGTGGCGGTGACGGTGTAAGTCCCCGGCGGATCGTGCTCCACGATGCCTCCGTACGGACATTTGCCTGCCGGGTCGGCGCGGAAGGTGCCCAGCACTGCGTTCCTGGCGCCGGTCGAGGAGAACTGCACGTTTTCTCCGGGGGAGAACCCCGAGGCGTTGGCTGAGTACGTATCGCCCATCGTGACCTGGCAGCTCGACAGCGCCAGCCGGGCCGTGTCGGTGTCGGTCACGACCAGCCCTGCCGTGCTGGTACGCCCCGACGACATCCCGGTGGCGAAGATGGCGTAGGTGCCCGGAGGGTCCTTCTCGAGGATTCCGCCGTGCACCCGGGTGCCGTTCTGGTCGGCGGGGAAGGCGCCCATCACTCCGTTGGTCGGGCCGGTCCAGGAAAACCGCACCCTTTCTCCCGGGGCGAACCCGGAGGCGGTCGCCGCGTAGGTTTCGCCGATCTCGACCTGGCACGTGGTCAGTGCGAGCCGCGCCGCCTGGGGTCCCGGCTTCAGCAATACGAACGCCGCGGCGCCGGTCGCGGCGACGAGAACGGCGGCGGTGCCGGCCACCAGCCAGGGTCGACGTGGGCGACGCGCGGGTGGTGACGGCGGCGGCAACGCGGGGCTCGCCGGGGGTGGCGGTGACGCAGCAGGCTTGGGGGCCGTCTCCTGAACTGGTGGCCGAGGCGGCACGATCACCTCGGGCCGGGTGCTGGTGGTCGGCGTGGGCGCTGCGGCCACGGTCTGTGGGACTCGGGTGGGGATTCGGGCGCTGAAGATGGTGCCCGCTGCCGGCATGGGCGCCTGGGCGGCCAGCGTGGCGGCGCCGAGCGCCACGGCGTGCTTGGGGTGGGTGTCGACCACGGTGGGGCGTCCCAGCTCGGCGGAGACCATCCGGGCGACCAGCGGGATCCGGGAGGATCCGCCGACCAGCAGCACCGCGCTGAGCTCACCGGGCGCGACCTGCGCCGAGGCCAGGGTCCG
>DATNDR010000053.1:0-4631 GCA_035606945.1 Pseudonocardiaceae bacterium | reverse complement strand
TGGCCAGGGAAGCGAAGAAGAACAGCCGAGCGGGAAACTCTTCGGCTCACATGGCTTTGCGGCCTACCGCCAAGATCTGCCACCGCGCCAGCCCCCGACCCTACGTGCGTCCAGCGGAGCGGGGGGTTGCCTTTGTAGGTGATTTGCTGTTCGTAAGCTCGTCGTCGCTTGCCGGTGTGAGTCCGGTTCGGGTAGCTGCCAGGTGGCCCGATAGCAGGCTGGCGGCTTCATCTGGAAACGGGTGGGGTCGAAGCCCAGCGTCAAAAGCCCTGCAAGGGGGAGCGAAGATGCGGTCCGCAGCATGAAGCGAAGCCTGCGGCGTCGTTAGAGGTCTCCGCCCGTGAGGGTGGGGGTGAAGAGAGTGCCGAGCCGCCGAAATCACGGTGAAGGCCTATGGAAGGCACCGAAGACCTGGATGTGCAGGTGCTGACGAACTCTCCGGCGTATGGGGCGTGGAACGTATCGATAGTGGCGACGGGAACTGGAGAGGCCCTCCCCGGCCCGATGATCTGCGAACCGCTGTTGGGCGGTGTCGTCATCGGAAGCGGTGACGCTCTATAACCAGTGATCCTGGGAAGTGAGTTGTCGGTCGGAAGGGAGTCGGAGGCGGCCGTAGTACCGATCGAGCCCGCAGGACAACACAACCTTGGGGTGAGGGAAGGGCCGCTACGTGTGTCGATGCGTGCTGATGCAGATGGAGGTGCCCGGTGAGTGCCATGAAGATGGCTAGCCCCGCCGCGAGTGGATCGGCTCCATCCGATCCGGTGCGTGCCTTGCAGCACACGCTGTACCGGACAGCCAAGATGGATGCCGGTAGACGGTTTCATGCGTTAGGGGACAAAGTCATTCGCAGTGATGTCCTCATGCGTGCGTGGTTTCAGGTGTATCGCAATCAGGGTGCATCTGGTGTCGACCGCATCACCGTGGACCAGGTCAAGGAGTACGGGGTAACCCGGCTACTTGATGAGCTGGCCAGTGAACTACGGGAAGGACGGTATCGTCCGTTGCCGGCGCGTCGGGTGTTGATCCCGAAGCCGGGAACACTCGAGCAGCGTCCGCTATCGATCCCGGCAGTTCGTGACCGCATTGTGCAGGCAGCCTGCAAGATCGTGCTCGAGCCGATCTTCGAGGCGGATATGTGTCAGTGTTCGTTCGGGTTTCGGCCCAGACGCTCGGCTCATGATGCGCTGCAGGTCCTCGTCGACGAAGCGTGGCGAGGGCGGCGGTGGGTGGTGGAGACGGATATCGCCAAGTGTTTCGAGGCGATTCCGCATGACCGGTTGATGCAAGCGGTCGAGGAACGGGTCTGTGATCAGTCGGTGCTTCGGCTTCTGCGGGTGATGTTGCGTGCAGGAGTGATGAGCGACGGGCTGATGCATAGGCAGGTGACCGGGACGCCGCAGGGCGGAGTGCTGTCTCCGATGCTGGCGAATGTGTATCTGCACCGGATTGATCGGGTGTGGGATGTTCGTGAGCACGGGGTTCTGGTGCGTTACGCCGACGATGTGGTGATCATGTGCCGGAGCCGTCGGCAGGCCGAGGATGCGCTCGCGCATCTGGTTGGGCTGCTCTCGGACCTGGGGCTGACGCCCAAGGTGGGCAAGACCAGAATCGTGCATCTGGCCGAGGACGGTGAGGGCCTGGACTTTCTGGGGTTTCATCATCGGTGGGTGCGCAGTCAGGGCCGCAGCGGTGTCAAGGGGATCGGGTTCCTCGCCCGGTGGCCATCGGACAAGGCGATGGCACATGCCCGGGATGTGATCCGTGAGTTGACGGTTCGGTCTCGGCTGTTGCTGAGCGTGGGCACGATCGTGGAACGGGTGAATCGGTTCCTACGTGGATGGACGGGCTACTTCTGCTATGGGAACTCGTCTGTGAGGTTCGCGAAGATCAGAGAGTATGCGTTGATGCGGCTGGCGGGATTCCTCGCCAAGCGTCACAAACGTAGTCGGGCTTTCGGTCGTTCGGTGGTGTTCCACTCCTCCAATGATCAGCTCGGCCTGATCAGTCTTGAGGGAACTGTTTATGCCCCCAGGCCTTTCAGGGCCTGGCGGCGAACGTCGAATGTTGGCGGTGAACGACCTCGGTGAGCCGTGTGCGGGAGAACCGCACGCACGGTTCGACGGGCGGGGACTGGAAACGGAGCACCCTGGCCAGGGAAGCGAAGAAGAACAGCCGAGCGGGAAACTCTTCGGCTCACATGGCTTTGCGGCCTACCGCCAAGATCTGCCACCGCGCCAGCCCCCGACCCTACGTGGTTGAGCTCGGATGGGGTGGCTGGGCTGGCTGTTGTGTCGTGGGTGTCGGGCGCGTGGTTGGTCTCCGGCGCTGTGTCGCCGGCCCTCCGGTCCTTGGTGGCAGGTGCTGGCGGGTCGGTGTCAGGCGAGCGCGACGAGGCGTTGGTGGCCGGTGGTGATGAGATCTGTCCAGGGCCATCGCTTGGAGAGACGCAGGATGCGTCGACGCCCGGTGGTGATCAGGCGCGCGGCCACGGCCAGCAACCGCAGTCGCAGGCGTTTGGGTTCCCAGGTTCGGGCGGGCTGGTCGTGGAAGGCCAGCAGTTGGGTCCAGGTGAGCAGTTCGTAGGCCAGACAGGCTAATTCGAGCCAGATCTGGTTCTTGGTGAACGCCTGCAAGGGCAGGTTGGTCATCCCGGTGTCCTTGAGTCCACGGATGCGGTCTTCGGCGCGAGCACGCAGTCGGTGGCGCACCTCCAGATCGGCGATGCGGCCCCCGACGGTATTGGTGGCGAACACGGTGATGCGCCAGCCGTCGTCATCGGTGATGTGCAACTGGGCGCCAGGATGGGGACGTTCGCGGCGGGCGATGATGCGCATCCCGGGCGGCCACCCGGTCAAGGTGGGCGGCATCCACCGAGTCAGCTCGGCGACTTGGGCGCCGTCGCGGGGCCGGCCGTCGGGATCGCGCGCGGCCCGCCAGGCTTGCTTGGGCAACGCCGCCAACGCGTCCTGCACGGGTTGGCGGGCCGAGAAACCCACCGAGTAGGCCAACCCCAAGTCGTGGACGTGCCACAGCAACGGCTGCACGCCCGACCCGGAGTCGCCGCGCACCAGCACCCGAGACCGCAGCGGTTCGGGCAGCTGGGCCAGCGCGGCGTCGAGCACCGCGATCTGATCGGCAGCGGTGTTGGCGGTGGCCCGCCCGGGGCGCAGCATCCCCACAAGGGGCTCTCCGGTGCCCCCGTCACCATGGTCGACGAACGCCAACAAGGGGTGAAACCCGAAGCCATGCTTGAAGTTCGGGGTCGCGCCCTCCTTCTCTGAGTGGGCGGTGATCAGGGTGGCATCCAAATCAATGATCACCGGATCGGCGCGCGGGACCGGCGAGCGGTGACCCCAGACCGTGGCCCGCGCCGCGGCGCGAGCCCCGCGGATTGCGGTGATCACCGCCGCCGAATCCTCACCCAGGGTGTCGATGAGCCTGCTGATCGTAGGGTCAGAGGCCACCGCGCCGAACAACTCCGGCTGGGCGCGAATGACCGCGGCATCGGCCAGGCAGTCACCGCCCAGCGCGATCGTCACCGCCAGATTCAGCACCGTCTTGCCCGGATCATGCACCGATCGCGCCGGCCGCCACGGACTCAACGCGTGCGAGAGCTCCTTGGCCAGTCCGCTGACCTGGGCAGACTCAAGCAATAGCGCCGCTCCGGCCGACGAAATCAACGACTCGCCGCCTGATTCGACACCGACACCACCACAACGGTTAGGCTTCACCTACGGAGTGCCTTTCAGCTATCCGGAAAATGGACCTTCGACAAGCCCATTTTCCCTTGCTGGACAGGCACTTCCGTGCATCACGCGCCGAACAATCACACCATCATCGACTCAACCACGAAAGATCGAGGCTAGTGCTTCACCGATCCGGGCGGTAGGTCACGCCGATCTCGTCGCAGATCGGCGGGATGATGATCAGGGCTCCGCGCGGGCTGCAAAACGGCGTACCCGGCGGCAGTTGGGGCGGCGGAGGCGGTGGGGTCAGCATCGGGGCCGGAATGTCCGCCGAGATGAAGCTGTCAAGCGGATTCCCCTTGAGATCGACCATCCGCACATTGCCCTGGCCGAATGGAACGGTGAACCACCGTAGTCACAGGTGCTGACCCACACGTCGAAGTGTCGGCCGCGCCGGGCATGGACGCGTAAGTACTGCGGCACTGCAAAAAGTCGCGGCCATCGGTACTGCGCTACTGCAAGCGGCGACCTGGAGAACACTGGCTACGGACTTGAACTCGGCCGCGAGGGCCTCGACGGCTATGTCGTCACAAAGTCCATCTCGGGCGTCTGACACGTTCGCGCCGCGCGGTGCCCCTTGAGATTGAGACCCCGTCAGCCGCTCAGGCCGAGTATGCGCCGGGCTGTATGGAGTAGCCGGGCCCGCAGCGTCTCTTCATCGATGTCAGCGGCGAGCGGGTGCACGACTGTCCCACCGATGGTGCTCGACAGGATCGCGACGTCCAGTCTTGCTTCCGGCCCGGTGTCGTCGCCGATGAGCGCACGGTATAGGCGTTCCACGAATAGTTGAAAAGGTTTGTGCGCGGCCAGCAACCGGACGATGACCGGATCGAACTGCAGCGTGCTGGCGGCGCGGCGGTGCTCCACCGCGTGATCCACGAC
>DATNDR010000129.1:0-5015 GCA_035606945.1 Pseudonocardiaceae bacterium | reverse complement strand
AGTTTTACCGATCGGAATCGCTTATCAGTACTGAACATTTGCCACCATGTACCGCCGCAATGTGGGGGTAAAGTGGGGTGTCGATCTTGAGGAGGCTCGCTACGCGATTCCTTCCTCCCCAAGCAACATGGGCACCGCATCACGCCACCCTGCTACGAAGAGACGTGCACCGGTGCCCCGCAGGCTCTGCCTGATCACGTGCGAGACTCTGACCACGGCGCTGTTGGTGAGTAGCACCAGCGAGGCGACCCAGCCACGCACGCCTCCCCCGAACCCAATGGTGATCTAGCCGCAGGCACAGCACAGCCCAATTGCAACCAGGAATGCAACCACGGGTCAGAACGGACACCGAAGATGATCATCCTGTCCAGCGTTAATGCTGCTCAGGGATAGCCGAAGCGGAGGGATTCGAATCCCCGGTCCCTCGCGGGACGCTCGCTTTAAAGGTCGTCGACCGGACGATCAGCGGTGACCATCTCAACCGTATGGGCCGGTCATCTGCCCGGGCACGGCGGCTCGCGGGCCGCACTGAACGCGGACGAATGCAACCACTGCGGTCACGCCTGCCGGGACGCCCGTAGCCCGTTGGCGCCCCCCGAAGCAGCGTATGTGTCCGACGGAGCCTCGTCACTACGCACGCGTTCTCCACCAGTGGAAATCCTTGGTGGTGGGGTTAGTCGCGAGTAGTGAGACTCGCAGATTAAAAGTTTGCAGCTCCGAATGTCGCGTAGTGTCGGGTAATGACGGTTAGGGCCGGCAAATGCACGTCAGCGGCCATCCTCGCCGGTTTCAAGTGTCGCCCAATGCCGGGTAGTGCCGGATTCGCACGAAACTGTGGAGCCCGATATGAGCCCGCTATTGGTTGTGGGTCTACACCACACGGACTCCCACCGCCACGCGCGCGTTGCTACGTGCGCGTCAGCGGCAGAACGCGCGCGTGAGGCCGCCCACCACCACCTCGCCCGACACGCCCCTACCGGGGGGAGACGGGTCCGTCGCCGCGCAGGGCGTGCCCGCTGCTGTCGATGCGGACGCCGTATGGCTCCGGCCGGGCGGAAGGGCGACATCGTGCCCGTCGTCGCCGGGGGCACACCGGCCACGGCCCAGGCCGCGGGACTGACCTGGCGTACATCGACTGATCGAGCTGAACGGGGCGTTCGCCGCGCAGGTGCTGACCGTGACCCGGGAATGGAATGGAACGGGTCGGAAGACGTGGGCATGTTCTGGACGTCTCTGACCACACCGTTCCGCGCAACCTCGCCGCTCGTCGCGGCGGGGCCGGTCGTCAGGCTCTGGCTTGGGGAGCGGGACTGGCCGGGTTGGCCGGTTCGGTCGTCTTCGGGGCGGTCCCGGTCCGCTGGCTGCGCACCCCCTGCTCGATCCGGTCGCCGAGGTCCTTGTCCACGTTGCGCCAGTACTCGAAGGCGCGGGCCAGCACCGGCTCGCTGACCCCCTTGAGTAGGTGGCCGACGATGTTGCCCACCAGACGGCCGCGGGCGGCGTCGTCGAGCACCTGACGGACCAGCGTGCCGGCCTGGCCCCAGTCGTCGTCGTCCGGGCGCAGCGTGTACGCAGCGCGGACCATTTCGCCGTCGGCGTACCACAGCGGCTCGGCGACCCAGCTCGGATCGGCCTGCGGGCCGCCGTAGGAGTTGGGCGCATACACCGGGTCGGAGGCGTTGCGCACCCGCATCACGCCGTCCTTGGAGTAGGCGTGCACCTCGACCTGGGGTGAGTTAACCGGGATCTGCTTGTAGTTCACGCCGAGCCGGGCGCGGTGCGCGTCGGCGTAGGAGAACCCGCGGGCCAGCAGCATCTTGTCCGGGGACAACCCGGTGCCCGCGACCAGATTGTTCGGCTCGAACGCGGCCTGCTCCATCTCGGTGTGGTAGTCAGTGACGTTGCGGTTCAACGTCATCTTCCCCACCTCGTGCAGCGGGTAGTCGCCGTGCGGCCACACCTTGGTCAGGTCGAACGGGTTGAACCGGTAGGTCTTCGCCTCCTCGAACGGCATGATCTGCACCTTTAGCGTCCAGCTCGGGTACTCCCCCCGCTCGATCGCCGAGTACAGGTCGCGCTGGTGGGCATCGCCGTCGATGGCGGCCATCTCGTCACCCTCGGCCTGGGTGAGGAACTCGATCCCCTGGTCAGTGATGAAGTGGTACTTCACCCAGAAGATCTCCCCGGCGGCGTTGATCCAGCTGTAGGTGTGGCTGCTGTAGCCGTTCATGTGCCGCCAGTCCTTCGGGATGCCCCGGTCCCCCATCAGCCAGGTCACCTGGTGGGCCGACTCCGGCGAGAGCGTCCAGAAGTCCCACTGCATGTCGTGGTCGCGCAGGTTGTTGTTCGCTCTCCGCTTCTGACTGCGGATGAAGTGCTGGAACTTCATCGGGTCCCGCATGAAGAAGATCGGCGTGTTGTTGCAGACGAGGTCGAAGTTGCCCTCGGAGGTGTAGAACTTCAGCGCGAACCCGCGCGGGTCACGCCACGTGTCGGGGCTGCCCCGCTCGCCGGCGACGGTGGAGAACCGGGCCAGCATGTCCGTCCTCGTTCCCGGCTGGAACACCGCGGCCTTGGTGTACGCGCTGACGTCCTGGGTCACCTCGAAGGATCCGAACGCGCCACCGCCCTTGGCGTGCGGTTGGCGCTCCGGGATGCGCTCCCGGTTGAAATTGGCCATCTGCTCGATCAAGTAGTGATCATTAAGCACGATCGGGCCGTCGGGCCCGACGGTCAGCGACAGCTCGTCACTGGCAACCGGGATCCCTGCGTCCGTCGTGGTCGGGCGTGAGGGGGTGGCAGCCATACCGTGCCTCCTGGGCTGGGTAAGGGGCTTGACCCGCTCCACTCTCGTCCGCGGCGGGGTACGTGTCCAGGCCCGGACTTGGTTCGTCGGGTCCTCGCTGGAGCCGTTGATGGTGGCCTCCCGTCGGAAGGCTCATCCGCTCGAGACGTCGTCGGGGGAGGGCTGGTGTCCCTCGTGCTGCGGGTGGTCTGCGAGGGCGTCGAAGAGCAGGTTGAGGTCCTCGCCCATGGTGGGGTGGCGGTGATCACGGCGTCGCGGACCCGCTGGTAGGGCAGGCCGCCGAGCATGGCGACCTGAAGAGTGGAGACGACCTCGCCCGCGTTGTGACCGAGCAGCGCCGCACCGAGGATTTGTCCGGTGTCGGCGTCGACGACCGCCTTCCAGGTGCCGGTCGTGTCGTGGAGGGTCTTGGCTCACGGGATCGCCGAGACCGGGATTCGGGCTACCGCCACCCGGCGGCCGGTCCGGCGGGCCTCGGTCTCGGACAGGCCGACGCGGGCCAGCTCGGGGGTGACGAACACGGTGTAGGGGACGAGCCATCCGGTGGTGACCGCGTGGCCACCGGTCAAGTTCGCCTTGAGGATCCGAAAGTCGTGCCACAAGACATGGGTGAACTGCGGGCTGCCAGCCACGTCCCCGGCGGCCCACACATGCTCGGCGCTGGTGCACAGATGGCCATCTACTGTGACGAAGCCGCGATCCGTCGTCGCCACGCCGGCCGACTCCAGCCCCAGGTTCGCAGTGACCGGGGTACGGCGGGTGGCCACGAGCAGTTCCTCGCCCCACACCGTTGATCCGTCCTCGAGCGTCATCGCCACCTCGCCGTGGTCGGGCTCGCGGTGCACGGCCGCTGTGCGCACTCCCAGGCGCAGGTCGACCCCCTGGCTGGTGAGGATGTCGGCGACCTCGGCGGCAACATCAGGGTCCTCGCGGGACAATAGCTGATCCCGACCCTGGACGAGGGTCATCTGGGTGCCGAAGACCGCGAACATGGAGGCGAACTCAGCCGACGTACCCGCCACCGAGGATCGACAGGCGCGCCGGGAGCCGGTCGAGCTTCAGGATCGTCTCCGACGCCCACACGTCCGCCTCCCCGATTCCAGGCAGGGCGGGAACCGCCGGACCGGTGCCAGTGTTGATCACGACGTTGTCGCCGCGGATCCGTCGGATGTCGCCGTTGCGGGTACGGACCTCGGCGGTGCGCGGGCCGACGAAGTGGGCGGTGCCCAGGACGAAGTCCATCCCCGACTCCGCGAACATCTTCTCGTGGGCGGACACCATCCCCCGACCACGGACTCCTTGTGGCGGCGCAGGGCATCCAGGGAGATCGTGGGCTCGCAGTCGAGCTGGACGCCCATTGCGGCGGCATGGCCAGCGATGAGCAGGGTCCGGGCGGATCCCACGAGGTGTGGGTGCCGAATAGCTCATCCACATCGGTCAGCGCACGCAACAGAAAAACAAGCGGTGATCGGCTGGACCGCCAAGACCACCGGATCGGCCCCCTGAGGGCGATGGCACCGTTGAAGCTGGAGATCATGCATAGCCGAGGGACGCCCGAGCGGTCGAGCGGCGAGCAGGGCATAGACATCGAGCGGGTCAACAGCATCGAACAGGGGCGGCAGGAGCGATTTCATGCTGTCGGGTCATGCCATCCCTGGTGGCCGGCCAATACGACATCGGCTTGCGGTGGGCCCCATGAACCGGGCCGATAACGGTGGACGGAGCCAGGCTGGTCCAGAAGAGGCTGGACGACACGCCACGAGGTGGTCATCGCCGGCGCTGCCAGCTCGACCAGGGAGCCCCGGAGCAGCGAACTGCACTACCGCGCATGACCGCCCGAATGCGAACCGAAGCCCACGTCGGCAGCGGACACCCACCCGCACCGAGCGAGATCGCCGCGGGCACCGTGCAAGAGGGCACGCCCGACGACGGTGGTGATCCGCGCGGTGAATGACCGGCTCGAGCCCTGACCTGTGCCCGACGTAAGTCGCACAGGTCAAGATGGGTCTGGTCAAACTAGGGCGTGTCTCGTGGATCTTTTGACGTGGCTCCGGTAGATCGTCTGTGTGCTTGATCGTCATGATCTGACTGATGAGGAATGGGCTCGGTTGGAGCCGCTGTTGCCGGATCGCACGCCGCGTCGGGGTGGGCGGTGGACCGATCACCGGATGGTGATCAACGGGGTGTTCTGGCGGAGTCGGACTGGCTG
>DATNDR010000122.1:0-5854 GCA_035606945.1 Pseudonocardiaceae bacterium | reverse complement strand
GGCGACACTGCTCCGCTGCCGAGGTTACGCGGGAGCCGGTCGGCGTCGACGCCGCACAGCTCGATCGCCGCCGTGCTCCAGGTGCGCGTCGACATATCGAGCAAGCCGGTGCCCGATGCCGACGACAGCTCGGTGACCAGGATGCCGGTCAGCCATAACAGGAGGTAGTCCTTGAGACCGACCCACCAGCGAGCGGAAGCCCAAGTCTGCGGGTTGTGGCGGGCGAACCACATCAGCTTGGTCAGCGGCGTCATCGGATGGACCGGCACGCCCGTGAGCGCGTGCAGTTCCGCTGCCCGCCCGGACCGGCGCAGCGACCGTGCCTCGTCGCGTGCCCGGCCGTCGGCCCAGGTGATGAGTTGCGTGATTGGGTGCAGTTCGCCGTCGAGCGCCATCAGCCCGTGCATCCCCGCACTGACCGAGACCGCCAACACCTCGGCGGATCCGGCGGTCGCGACGCACTCGGCCAGCGCCTCGCCGCTCGCGGTCAGGATCGTGGCGGGGTCCTGCACTTCCTGGCCGCGCGCGGGCTGAAGCAACGGGTACTCCCGGGTCGCGACGCTGCGCCACGACGAGCCCAGGCCGAAGGCCGCGGCCTTGACGCCGGTGGTGCCCACGTCCAGCCCGATGACGACCTGGGTGGGCGGGCCGGGGGTCATCGCGGGCTCTGCTGGGCGAGTTGCTCGCATCGGTCGACGACGGCCGTCACAACGTCGCCAGCCGCCGAAACCACCGGTTGGCACCGTGTTCGGACATCTGTCCGCGCGGTGACAGCAGTGCCGCCTGCTCGTCGAGGACATGACCGAGCTCAAGCAGGTCATCCTCGTTGCCACCGGTGCCGTGCAGCAACAACAACGTCAGCGCGTCGGGGGCTTTGCCTGGCGCGAACCGATGGATGAAGGTCTCGATACCGGTGGTCATCGTGCCTGCCCGCTTTCAGTGCCGCCGGCGGTGACCTCCTCGTCGGGGCCCGGGACCCGCAGCATGGGCAGTGCGTGTTCGATCTCAGCACGGGAGGGTTCGAGCCACGGCGGCAGCTTGAGCGCTCGGCCCAGCCGCATCAGCGGTTCATCAACGGTGAAGCCTGGTGGGTCGGTGGCGATCTCCAGCAGCACGCCCCCGGGTTCACGGAAGTAGATCGAGTGAAAGTACTGGCGGTCCAGGATCGGCGTGACGTTCAGTCCCTGATCCATCAGCGTGGTGCGCCAGGCGACCTGCTCGGCGTCGTCGGGGGTGCGCCAGGCGATGTGGTGCACCGTGCCGGCGGCCACCAGCCCCGGCGGGGCCTCCGGGCTGCACAGCACGTCCACCAACGCACCAGCGCCACCATCGCTGGTGGCGAACCGGAACCGGGCACTGGATTCCTCGACCAGACGGAATCCGAGCGTGTCGGCCAGCAGTGCCGCGGTGTGTTCGTGACCGGCCTCGGTGAGCGTGACCGAGTGCAGCCCCCGGATCGCATGCTCTGGCGGGATCGGTCCATCCCGCCACGGCGGCCGCGAGTCGGCCTGCGGGTGGGCAACCAACTCCAATGCCAGCCCATCCGGGTCGCGCAACGACAACGCCTCTTCCCCCGACCTGGTCGTGACCGGACCCGTGTGAACCGCCAAGCCCGCCGAATGCGCCTGCCACCAGCCCATCGAACCCTGCGGGACCGAAAAGGCGACCGTGGTCGCCTGTCCCGTGCCGCGGCGCCCTCGCGGTGCACCCGGCCACGGGAAAAAGGTGATCAACGTGCCGGGCTGACCGGTCTCGTTACCGAAGTAGAGGTGATAGGTATCCGGGGCATCGAAGTTCACCGTGGCTTTGACCAGCCGCAATCCCAGCGCGGTGCGGTAGAAATCCACATTGCGCTGCGGATCGGTGGCGATCGCGGTCACGTGATGCAACCCCGCCAGTGCGCTCGGCATGCTCGCTAGCCTCCAGTGGTACGTCCGGCACCCCGGAGCGACAGGCCATGCGCCGGAGTATTCGTCTTTCACCATCAGCCCGCTCAGGCGCGCACGCAAGCCCACGTGCTTGTCGTGGAATCTCAACCGGCTAGGTCTGCTGCTGTGCCCAGTCGACGAAGCGGGGCCAGGCGATCTGCGGGTACTGCGGCCCGTCGGGCTGGGGACAGTCCCACGCATCTCGGTCCCACGGTGCTGACGCTCGCTCGGTCGTTCGCCGTGACGGCGCTGACACAGTCGTCACCCTTGAAGACGGCACCGTGCTGCGCTGCGATGTCGTGGTCGTCGGCGCGGGCCGCACTCTTCGCACTGCCGACCTGGGCCTGGACGCGATCGGCGTAGCGCTTGGCGACAAGGGCCAGATAAGGGTCGATGAGCACTGTCGAGCCGCCGACGGGCTGGGGGCGATTGGTGACGTCACCGCGATCATGCCGTTCACACACGTCGCGAAGTACCAGGCCCGCATCGCCGTCGACACCATCCTGGGGCGCCTGCGCGCCGCCAGCTACCAGGGCATCCCCCGGGTGGTGTTCACCGACCCCGAGGTCGCCGCCGTCGGCCTCACCGGCGTCCAGGCCGACCGGCAGGACCTACACACTTCGACTCTGTTGAGCTCGACCTCACCCCTGCGCTTGCCCGCCCCTGGACATACGAGCAGTACCCTCGAGCCCACCTTGGGCTGCTTGCCGACACCGACCAGGGCACCCTGCTCGGCGCCTGGGCCGTCGCACCGATGGCTGACGAATGGATCCACCAGGCCGCCCTGGCCAAGCGCACCCGCACCCGCACCGGGATCGAGGTTCTGCTCGACCAGGTCGCGCAGTTCCTCGCCTACAGCGAGGGTTTCCTGGCCGCGCTGGAGGAACTCGTCCTCAACCCTGCCCAACGCGGGTGATGCTGGTGATGGCGCGACGTTGACAGCCTGTCGGTGAGAGCGTTACGAAAGGCTGCCTATCGCAGATAATTGAGGGGCCAATGTGACCGACCTGGTGGTGCTCGGCTTCGACCGGCGGCGGGACGCCGAGGAGGTCTTCGAGCTCGGCGCGCAGCTGCACGGGAAAGGCACTTGTTGATCTGGAGGACGCCGCACTGGCCTGGCGCGACGACAAGGTCAGGGTGCGCATCCATCAGGCCCTGCCCACCGTGGCGACGGGCGCGTCCACCGGCAGTTTCGCTGGCGCACTGTGGGGCACGTTGATCGGCCTCTTGGTTCTGAACCCCCTGGCGGGGATGGCCGTGGGGGGCCTCGCGGGCGCGGCGGCAGGCGCGGCGGCAGGCGCGGCGGCGGGCGCGCTCAGCGACATCGGCATCAGCGACGACCTCATCCGCCGGATCGGCGAACAGCTGCAACCCGGCAAGGCCGCGGTCTTCGCGATGGGCGCTGGCCCAATACCCCTACCTACTCCCTGCTACAGCGGATGCCACCATCACAGCCAACGCCGCGACACCTGCCGTGCTCTGGGCAACCCTCATTGCCCTGGCCGCCGGTGCGCTGCTGCTCATCCCCTCACTGCTGTGGCTATTCCTGCTCTTCCAACGAGGCCAACACTCTGCCGAACATCAGCAACCATCAATGCTCTCCTGATCACGTCCGAGTCGCCTGTCGGCCGGTCTAACGACATCACGCAGTCCGGCCGCGCCTACGGCTCGATTGCTCCCGACCCATCTTCTGGCCACGGCCGGCTCGCGCCTGCCGCCGTTGGTTGGTCAGTGCCTTGACCGGTGGTTGGTCTGGCGGGTCGAGCAGGATCGCCCCGGCGCCGTGGGAGGTGAAGTAGCTCCATGCCCAGTCGATGAGTACTTGGAGACGGTTCCGGCGGCTCGGGACGGTAGACGTGCTCGACCCTCATATCTTGTCCCCTCCGTGCGGTATGCGGCTTGGGGCGTCACCAGTTCGCCGGGTGATCGCTGGGCGGGAAAGGACTGCCGCCGGCCCAGTCGTCGAGGAGGTCGTCGTTGAAGCCGTCAGTCCCTTTCCCGCCAGGACGCCAGCCGGGGCCTGGGGTGGTCAGGGACGTCATCGGTGGCCTCTCGTCCAGCCGGTGAGACATCGGCCAGGTGCTCGCCGAGCACCCAGGCCTTGGGTTTCGCCGGTGCGCAGGACCTGAGAGACGAGCGGGTCGTAGCTGACTTCGTCGCCGCGCTCCCCGATCAGACGAGCGGCCTTCCGAGCTTCGCCAATGACGATTGCATGTGCCTCCAGCCGCGATAGCATGGCCGCCACCGGTTCCACCCCATCGGGTGCCCGGGGCGCCTGGGTGAGCTCGGCGACGTGTCGCGGATCGCCGACGGCAACACCTCCGAGTGCCTGGATCTGTTCAGCCAGCTGATCGATCACGACCGCCTGCTGATCGGCGTGGGTGTCCAGCAGCGCGTGCAGCTGGGCGAAGGTCGGACCGTGCATCAACCAGTGGTGCTTTTTGGACAGCGCGTGGAGGATCTGGCTGTCGGCAAGGACGCGGTTAAGCGGCTCGCTGATGGCGGCCTGCATGCCGCCGGTGAGGGCGAGGAAGAACGGAACCGTCCCCGGCGGGTCCATGATGACCAGCAGCGTCACGAATGCCTCACCGAACAGCCGGACGTCCACCTACCTGCGCCGGCCTACGCGATCTTGACGCAGGACACGGCATTCGCCTCAATTGCGCCTCCTACATTCTGGCGATGCAGATCTGGTGCGCATCCGGCCGACGTCACTCTTGGCGCACGTGACCTCCGCGCCGGTAACGGGCAACCCAGCCTCGGCCACTCTGGTGACCTTGCGGATCCGGTGGCTGTCGCGTTCGGTGATGTACAGGGCCCCGGCGCTATCCACCGCCACCCCGACCGGGTTGTTCAGCTGGGCGGCGACGGCCGGGCCGTTGTCTCCGCCGTGCCTGTGCTGCCGGTACCCGCCACCGTGGTGATCACCCCATCGCGGGTGACCTGACGGACCCGATGGTTGAAGTCATCAGTGATGTATAAGGTCCTGGCGTTATCCACCGCCACCCCAGACGGGGTGTTCAGGTGGGCAGAGCTCGCAGGGCCGCCGTCCCCGCTGTATCCGCTGTTCCCGGTGCCAGCCACGGTGGTGATCATGCCGTCCGGGGTGACTTTACGGACCCGATGGTGGTGCCATTCGGTGATGTACAGGGTCCCGGCGTCATCCACCGCCACCCCACAGGGGCGATTCAGTTGGGCGGCGGTGGCCGGGCCGCCGTCCCCGCCATATCCGGGGCTCCCGGTGCCCGCCACCGTGGTGATGACCTCATCCCGGGTGACTTTACGGACTCGGTGGTTGCCGTAGTCGGCGATGTACAGGGTCCCGCTGCTATCCACCGTCACCCCCTCCGGAGTTCGTAGGCGGGCGGAGGTGGCAGGGCCACCGTCCCCACTGAACCCGGCGCTGCCAGTGCCCGCCACCGTGGTGATCGTCGGGGTGGGAGGCTGCATGCCTGGGGTTGCGGCCGCTGCGGGGGGTAGTGGTCATCGTTGTTTCTCCCTGCTGTCCTGGCGTTTCCCACCGATATGCCCGAGATCGAGAAAGGCCACGCGTAGCCCTAAGCACGGTAAACCCAGTGGATGCCCAATATCCCCGGCCCGGCCGCCGGGAGCCGAGCCCGGGGTCAACGGTCAACTGACAACCGCACCGGGGTCTAGATAGGCCAGTCGGACACCACCGTATGCAGCGTCTCAAACTATCCGCGCTCGCCAACGGGGGCGCGATCCTGTGGCAGCACCTGTTCTGGTTTTTCGGCCACCCCGAGGTCTACATCGTCGCGCTGCCCTTTTTCGGGATCATCGCCGAGGTGATCCCGGTGTTCAGCCGCAAGCCGATGTTCGGCTTCAAGGGGATGATCTTCGCGACGCTGGCGATCGCCGCGCTGTCCATGCTGGTCTGGGCGCATCACATGTACGCCACCGGCGCG
>DATNDR010000014.1:0-3090 GCA_035606945.1 Pseudonocardiaceae bacterium | reverse complement strand
GAGGGCCCCGGCGACGATGCCGACGGTGAGGGCCAGCGAGGCCCAGCCCCACCAGTGCCACCATGCCGCTAGCACCACCAGGGTCAGGCTGGTCCGCCAGTGGGTGAGCACCTGGCGTAGCGCCCACCCGATGCCCTTGATCATCATCCAGGCTACGAAAAGCACCACTGCCGCGGCGGCGAGTGCTTCAGCGATCTTGATCAGAGCCTTGCCGATCTTGGCCAACAGCCACACCACGACACCCAGCGCGCCCCCTCCGGCAATCACCAGGGCAATCGTCTGCGTGTCCATCACCGACCACCTCCGATGCTCATCGAGGTGATCGCGTTGCACTTTCCTTCGTCGCAAATTCGTTTTTTACCGGGCAGGGGACTTGCGCTTGTCCCGGTGGTTCTGCGTATCCTCATTACTGTTCACTCCTGACTCGGGTGGACAGCGCAGAAGCGGACAAGGTTGGTAGCCACGATTCCGCTTCTGCGCCTAGGTCACTGGTGCGATTGATAAGGGCGTGCGGCATTACCACACCACCCATGGTGCGTCAAACTCCATGCATTTCGGTTCGTATGGTCTGTTTATTGCAGGATGTGGCAGCTATCGCACAGCCCATCGCCGCCAAACTGCAGATATGACTGTCGGAACGCCTGCCACGCCAGGCGAACTCGCTGCGCACAACTGACTCGCCACCAGCCTGGCCATAGCCGTTGCGCTCGCTCAACGAGCGCACGCCACTCCTGCATTGGACTGTTTACCTCCTTTCTCGTTGTTCCGGGACCTATCCGTATGCCCTGATTCGCGCAGTAATGCTTTCCGCCCGGGCTCGCTCTCGTTGCGCCCAATACAGAGCTTCACCCTCGTGGGTGGGATCACTTTTGGCGATCTTCTGGTACACCTCCGCTGACCGCCGATAATACGAAAGCCACACTGGTAATGACGCTCTCGAGCACGGCCGAATGCGCACCAGCTCCTCACGTGCTTGCATCAACGTTTGTGGTGCTCTGTGATTCGCCCCCTTCTTGATCGTCATGGCCTTTTATCCGGCATCTGCCTGACTGGTTGCGGAGGTGTGAATCCGAGTCTTGATTTGTTTAGCCAGATGGTGTTCACGCTCGGCTATAGCCAGCGCCTCGTGATGGTGACCTCGATCAATTTCGGCGACCTCGGCGTACATGGCCGCCGACTGCTGGTAATACGCCAACCACTCGCTCAATGACGCTCTTTGGTAAACATTCAGCCAGTTCGGCATGGCCGGTCGGCCGGTTGGGCGTCCGGTGGTGCGTGGGGGGGGGTCAGGTCGGTGTGGGTAGCGCAGGTATCCAGGGGTTGCCGGTGAGCGCGTCGCGCAGGACGGTGATGGCGTCGTGGCCGTGTTTGATGGCGGTGGAGACGTAGCCGCGGATGGTGTAGCGGTCGCGGGTGCGTTCTTCGCTGGTCAACCGGCCGGAGGTGTTCTGTTGGACCTTGCTGGGCCGCAGGTCGCGTTCGGCCTGGTTGGAGGTGGGTGGCACCTTTAGGTCGTGGGCGAAGCGCAGCACGTCTGCGGGGCGGTCACGCAGGACTTCGAGCAGGGCGCGAGCTTTGTTCTCCCCGGGGTGGGTGCCGCGGCTTAGGGTGTCGGACAGCCCGACTAGCACCCCGCGGCGAAACCGGTCGAGCAGCGCTGTCTTGATGTCCTCGGTGATCGCGTCGAGCCCGTGGTCGCGGGCGAGGTTGGATTCGTGGATCAGTGCGCGCAGCGCGTCGGCGATCTGGGTCGGCCAAATCGCGTCGGGGTAGAGCTGCGCGGCGCCGTCAAGGTCGCGCAGCAGGTGCTGGGTACACAGCTGGTGGGCCAGGGTGCCCAGCGTCGGAGAGTCGTAGTTCTGGTAGCGGTCGTGCACGATCACCGCCGACCCGTCCGGGCGGGCGCCGAGCTGGGTGAGTACCGAGTTGGTGAACGTTGCGAGGGATCGGTCTCCGAGCAGGTCGTGGGGGTAGAGCTCGGTGCAGAACACCAGCAGGTATCGCTCGGCCTTCTTCTTACCCGGCTTGGGCGTGCGCGGCCCAACCTTGAGAGGCGTCTCGTCGCAGCACACCGCATCCGCCAGGGTGACCACGGTGGCGATCCGGTCGTGCACCGCGGTGAGTAGCCCGGCGGTGCGGGCGAGCATGCCGTGCACGAAACCGACCGAGGGCGCCGCCCCGGTCAAAGACTTCAGCAACGCGACCACCCGATGCGCGGGCAGGAACTGCACCACCATCAGGTAGACGGCGAACGCTTGCAGGTTCGGGCCGTACCCGACCTGTCCCGACCTGGCCCCGTCGGGCCGGGCCGCGGTGTGGACCGCTCCGCAGCCGCATTCCACCTGGTGCTGGTCGTATTGGATGACCTGCACCGACACCTGCGGAATTTCATGTTGTTGGTAGTGGTCGACGACCCCTAGATCCCGCGCGCCACTCAGGTCCTCGCCGCACCCGCACCTACCCTGGGGGAACCGATCCTGAAGATCATCGGGGGTGTCGGTCCAAGCCAGATGCGATCCAGGCGCCCCGGACTGCTTGCCCTTGGACCGCTTCGCGCCGCCACCGCGGTGCTTGGGCGGCGGCGGGGTCCGGCCCGGATCGTCGTCTTTCGACGGTGGACGTGAGGAGTTGCCCGAGTTGCGAAAGAGCAGATGCTCCAACCGCGCCAGCTTGCCAGCCAGCGCCTCATTGGCCTCCATCAACTCCGCGAGCTGCCCAGCCTGCGCGGTGATCTGCGCGACCTGACGGTGCACGACGACGATCAGCTCGTCGCGTGACATCTCCTCCGGCGCAGGCACTGAAAGATCAAAGCGCACACCCGACGATCACACCGTGACCAACACGCCCACACCGCCGAGCATCAACATCGTCGCCCCAAACCGCACGTCAGAGCGAGGGCTGAATGCTTACGCTCTTTGAGGCGGCCGAATAGCGGCCACCGCCTCATGAGCCTGCGCTAGTGTCCGTGGCGTTGCGGGCTCGGTGGTCTTGTCCATGGTCATGATCCCTCGCTGGCTTCTCCTGTCTCGTATTCACGGGCTTGGGCCTCGAAGGCGCCCGCGGCGGATTCGAGGGCGGCCAACGTCCACC
>DATNDR010000073.1:0-22066 GCA_035606945.1 Pseudonocardiaceae bacterium | reverse complement strand
CTAGCAGGGTGGGCGATCTCGGATACGGCAGTATTGGATCGCGGTCCTGTATCTTCCGTTAAATGCGGACAACCGGAGTGATCGAGAATGCTCCGCATATCAACCGCGGCACGGCGCAGTTCCGGTTGCACGCCTCGCACCAGGCCGCGGCTTCGCTCAACGGGGAGCTGGACATGACCACCGTCGAGCTGTTGTCCCTGGCGTTGCAGCGCGCTGATTTGCGGCCTAACGGTGGTGAGTTGGTGGTCGACGCAGCCGGTCTCACCTACATTGATCATCGCGCTTTGCTCATGCTGGCCGAGCACACACGGCGCGCCCACGCGACAGTCGTGTTGCGGACCGCCTGGGGTGGCGCCGCGCCGTTGGTCGAGCTTCTCGACCTACAAGAGGTGCGGGTGGAGCCGCCGGAATGACGCCAGCGGCACCTGCGGGCCATCGCGGTATGGTGCATGAGGTCGCCATCTACAGCTCGGATGAGGAATTCTTGGGCGTTGTCGTCCCGTTTCTGCAAGGCGGCTTGGAGATCGGTGCGCCGACCGTAGTAGCCCTGGGCAAACAGAACACCGGGCTGGTGTGCTCAGCGATGCCGAATACGTCGCGCCTGTCGTTCATGGGCGATCAATACCTCCGGCCGGCCAGCGTGATCAAGTCAATTCGGCAGTTGCTGACCGGACACCTCTCGGAAGGGGCACGGCAGATCCGCTTTGTCGGTGAGGTGCCGCAGCCGGGCGTGGAAGTGCCGTGGGAGTGGTGGGCACGTTATGAAGCCACCGTGAACCATGCCTTCGATGAGTTTCCGTTATGGGCGCTTTGCCTCTACGACAGTCGCATCGCCTCCAGCGAGGTACTCGACGATGTCGCCCAGACCCACCCCTACCTGGTGACCGCTGATGGCCGCCACGTCCTCAACGATCGCTACACCTGCCCGGAGGTGTTCCTCACCCAACCACGACCAACACATCCTGATCCGCTGGAAGCATCCCCACCGCTCATCAATCTTATTGATCCGATGCCCCTGGCCGCTCGCGAAGCCGTGCGCGAAGTGAGCCCCACCACTCGCTTGGCCGCTACCGATGTCGAAGGCTTGGTGATCGGGGTATGCGAAGCCGTCACCAATGCGATCTGCCATGGTCGTCCACCAGTCCAGTTCCGCGTCTGGGCCAGCTTAGATCGCATCGTGGTGACGGTTACCGACCACGGTGTTGGGCCTACTGACCCTTTCGTGGGCCTGCTCCCCGCGGTGACAGCACCAGCAGGGGGGTTGGGTCTGTGGCTTACACATCAACTGTGCAGCCTTGTCACCCTCGACAAACTTACGGAGTGTTTCACCATCCGACTCGTTGGCGGCAAACCCATTGCAACGCCGCACGGACGCGCTGGCGGCCCAGCCAACATGCCGATCGTGATGTGATCGCAGTCATACGCGATGCCATCCCCCTGTCGATTCGGGCATCGCACGCGGTGCGCCGGAGATCAGTTTGGTTGATGCGTGCCGACCTCTGGTATGACGACTTTGGCCTGCCCGGCGATTACTCATCCGATTCCACGAGTCGAGCGCTACCCAGTCCGAAAGTTGTCGACCCAATAGTCCAAGATCACGCTAGCGGGTCAGCTAAAAATTGTAGAGAGGAACGCGCTGATACTAGTGATCAAATCTTGAACAGCGACAATAACGGATGAGACCATAGTAATACAGTCCTTTCGATGCGCCACCAGTGGTCGGCCAGGGCCAACGTCGATCGATAGTAGTTAGGTGATTGCTGCTGTCAAGGGGGTCACAAAAAAGTTCAGATCGTAACTGTTCCGGTACTGACTGGTTGCGCCGCGTAATTGTAATGGAACTCTACGTAAGCCGGGAGTCTCACAGCGTAATTCCAGTCAGGCCGCAACTAAGTTCACCTTAAGGAATCGTTAAGAACGGCTCACGGAGCTGGAACGGGAAAACGCCCGGCTCAAAAGATGGGGTGCCGAGCAGGCGTTGGACATCGACATGCTCAAGGACTCGGCCCAGGGAAACTGGTGAGCCCCGACCGCAGGCGCCGCGCCGTGGAGGTGCCGGAGCAGCGGTTCGGGGTCTCCCGACGCCGACGCCGATCCTGCGCGGTGGTCGGCCAGCACCGTTGCACCAGCGCTGCGGCTGCGCCCACCCCAGCAATATGGAGACCAGCCTGCGGCTGCGTCAAATCGCTCGGGCTCATCCGCGATGGGGCTGGCGTAAGGCCCGCCACCCCCGGTGCAGATCATCTGTGGCCAATTGGAACCTTCGTAATCGCCGGTCGGCGCCACTAGCATGACGATGTAGCTGACCTCGCTCCCCGGGCCGAGCACGCTGGTCGGTGGCAAGCGACCCGCACCGCAGGCGCCCTGGGGCGCCGAGGAGCGGAAGCGGCACAGCAGCACTCCATCCCTCTTCGTCGGCGCGTGCGTTGACGCCACCCACAGTCGCGTCAGCGCGACGATGAGGCCGTCACCCGACCACGAAGCTTGCGACATGTGCATCCTGAAAACGCCCTCGTGTGCAAAACGAGTGGCGGGCAACACCGCGTCAGCTAACGCTTATGGACGACTGGCAGGTCCGGGTGCGGCTGCTCCGATTACTGACAATCGCGCCAGGGAGTCGCCAGAGGGATGTCGTGTCAGGTGCCCTGGCGTCTCCGCTCCTCGTGCTCGAAAAGTTCGGCCTCACGCTCGTGCTTCTCAGCTTGTGCGTGTGCCTCAGCCGCCAGCTCCTCGTGGTGTCCCTTGTGCTGCTGCGCCTGGCCCTCTTTACGGAGGTCATCACTGCCGGTGAGATTCCCGAGTGCCTCTTTCAACTTCCCCTTGGCCTTGTCGCCGGTACCCATCTCTGTTCAACCTCGCTTTCTCTATTGACGAGGAAGGAATACCCCCATGGCGGACGCCCGAATCAGTACGCCTTGTGCTGCGCGATCCTGGTCGCGAGTGCAGGTCCGCCCAGGCCCGGTCGATCCGCAGACGAATAACACCTTCGGGCACGGCGCCTACCTCGCGCGCCGGCGCCCCACCGGCTGCGCTCCTCACGGGATTAGCAACTTCTCAGCAGTGGGCACTCAGAGGGGGTGGCGCGCTCGACTCACCGCGCAGGTCGACAGCCGCGTCGACTGCCGTACCCGATGCCACGCTACCGACGGGGTTCGAATCGAACCACCGCCGACACTGAGGCCGAGCCGAGGTCGACGTGACTCTTGACATTGACAGTCGCCCAGCTGTCGCGGATCTTCCCGCCGTTGAGGTCGAGGCGATCACCGTCAACACCGACGAGCTGAACGCTCCCTGCGCCTCCAGCTTGGAGGACTTCGGCCGGGACGAGGAGGAGCCCCAGACGCTGCGCCAAGCTCGCAGCAACGGCGAACTCAGCACCTCGTCCGATTCGGTACGCGCCCGTCGACGAGCGGCGTGAGGTATGGGAGATTTGGCGCACGGGCAGTGACCGCTGGCACTTCGCTCGTCGTCAATTCTCACGCTTTCATGTCAGATAAGGCACATCAGGTGATGGATGACGCGACTGACGCGGATACTTCGATAGTGATTTCAGCGTCAATTCTCGTCGAGCTGGTCTATTCGGTGGAAAACGAGATCCGGGCGTCGGCAGCGGTGAGGGTTGTCCGCCTGGGCAGCACCGCCGTCAAATGAGACCGGAAACTCCGACGGAGACCGGGTACACCGGGGTTTGTCTCGTCGGTCACTCGGTATCTTGCCTGCTAGTGGGCGGTAGCGATGGGGATTTGAACCTACGGAGGGCGTGAAGCCTCACGCGCTTTCAAAGTCAGCGACCGACAGTTCAACATCAACCGCTCAGAGTGTTCCTGCACGTCAACCGACCGAAACGGCCTCCCGCAACGACTGAGTCCACTGATCCTCAGGAGCGCGCAACCTGCTCTCTAGCCTTCGGATTTGCGCCGCCACCCCGCTTCGCAGTCTGCTGCCGCGCCGCGTTGTCGTCTGCGTGTCGTCGCCGCTGTCGTCAGCTCGCGCCGGAGGGATTGGCGCCGCTCCCCCCGTCATCTCCTATGTCTTGGTCAGAAACCGTGCGGTAGGGGCACGTGATCGTGGGTTACTCTTGGAGCGCGCTGTAATGGCTATAGCGCAATTGATCGCAGCGGCGGTTTGTGTTCGGGATGGGTGCGATGATGTGCTGGCGGTGCTGGAGATGATCGGTCACCACTCCCAGGTATTGCTTGACCCGTCGGTGGAGCGGCGGGTGATCCGGGTGCGGCGGCATTGGGCGATGTTGCTGCCGGTGCTGTTGCAAACGGTCGGGATTGTACTTGGGGTGTTCCTACTGTCGTTGTTGGTCGCTGGTGTGGCCGGGTTGTGGTTGGTGCAGTCGTTGCTGTGGTATGTGGCGGTCGGGGTGCTGATTCGTTTGGCATGGAAGGTGTTGCACTGGTGGCATGAGGTTCTCATCGTCACCGATAAACGCTTTATGATCATCAGCGGGATCATTGAGACAAAAACTCCATGATGATCACGAAGGTGACCGGTATGAGCTACCTGCGGCCTTTTGTGGGGCAGCTACTCGGTTACGGCACTTTGAGGGTGGAGTCAGCGGGTCAGAAGCAGGACCTGGAGACGATCAAGTGCCTGCCCAGGCCTGAGGAAGTCTTCATGGCGGTCTCCGAGCTGGTCTTTGGCGACAAGAAGCAATCCCGTCCCATATGTTGCAATCACCTCGATTTGCCCGCCGCGGTCGCCGCAGGATTGGCTGGTGATCCGATGACCAAGGCTTAGCTTAGTGTTGTAAAACTAGATTACCAGCCGCCGTTCACTGTTGATGGCGGCGAGCTACTACCCAATCCGGCCGAGACGTCATCGTCCAGCCCGGCAACGTGGTTGTGATCTTCGGCGCACCAGCCACCCTACGAACCCCCGAGTAGGCCCATCAATCCGCATGGTTGCACCCACCAAGGTCCAGCATTGCGCCGACCGCATGCTAACAATCGCACACCTACGCCTCTAGGGCATCGAACGCGCACGAAGCTAATCCAGCGGCGGGCACGCGTTGGTCGTAGGGCAACACGACGAGCCTCTGAGAACGGCGCCCGATCTCCGTGAATTGGCGATCGGAGCCGCTTTCAAGGGTCGAGCTCGGTGGTCGATTCTGCTGTCGAGATAAGGCCAGTCGATATAAGGCCAGCCGATCGCGGCGCGCCGTTTTCTGCATTATCCGTGTTGTGTGAGGAAGAACTGGACGATCGCCGCGGAGGCGTCGGGGCCCATCGGGTCGACGTAAGACCCGACCGGGCTGCCCCCAAACCACGCGTGCCCGCCACCGTGCACCGTCCAGGACTCGGCCAGCACCGCGCCCTCGAGGTCGGTGTGCACAGTCCGGGTG
The DNA here is from genome assembly GCA_035606945.1 of Pseudonocardiaceae bacterium. GTDB lineage: Bacteria > Actinomycetota > Actinomycetes > Mycobacteriales > Pseudonocardiaceae. Next base: position 16,713 of record DATNDR010000073.1, on the reverse strand, counting down.
CAGGAATGGCTGGTCCGCTCGTGAAGGTGTGTAGTGTCCGACACCGAGGTGTTGGTCGTGGCCAGCCGGGCGGCGACGAGGTTTTCGGCATTTACCGGCGCCACGATCCGGTCCCGGTCACCGTGGAACACGATCAATGGCACTCGGCCGCCCAGCGCAGGTGAGCCGCCGGTCCGCATAGCGGTAAACGCAGACGCGAGGTCGTGTGCGGCGCCGAAGGCGATCCCGGAATGCACCCCGACCCCAGCGTAGAACTCGGGGTAGGTCGCGGCCATCACTGCCGCCATCGCTGCGCCAGCGGAGAATCCGGCTACGTAAATCTGGGCGGGCTTGACCGCGTGGTCGGCCATGACCTTGCGGGTGATGCCGGCGATAATCGCCGGTTCGCCGCAGCCAGCCTGCTGGTCGGCGGTGGAGAACCAGTTCCAGTAGCCACCGCTGTTGGCCGCGCTGGACTGTTGCGGGTAGGCGACGAGGAACGTGTGTTGCTCAGCGAGGTCGTTCATCCGAGTGCCCGCGGCGAAATCGGTGGTGTCTTGCTTACCGCCGTGCAGCATGACAAGCAGGGGCACCGGCGCACCGGTGTAGCCGGTGGGGATATAGAGGTCGTAGCTTCGGGTGCCGCCCGGTTCGGTGTGACTCAGGTGGCGGATCTCGCCACCCGGTGCAGCGGCCGCCGCCCCACCGGGGCGCGCGACCCCGCGGCTGCCGGCGGCCAGGTCACCTAGCAGGTCGGCCAGTCCACCATGGAGGCCCGCGCTCGGCTTCGACCTCAGCGCGCCTCGGAGCTGGTCGAGTAGCTCGTCGGTGGTCGGCATGGCGTGCTGGCCCGGGTATGGGACGTGGTGGCCACCTGGGAATCGGCCACCCCGTGGAAGCCCCGGGATCCCCGGGCCCGTGCCGTCCGGTCCGGCAGGAGGTGCGGCGCCGAGCGTGCGCTGCAACAGCGCGAAGGCCTCCGTCAGCTGCCCTGCGCGGGTGAGTCTGAGTGCTTCGGACATGCCGGCGATGCGGTGGTCGTCCATGAGAGACCTTTCGGGGTGGGATGTCCGGCGTCGACCGGTCGGTTGGTGCCGTGTGACGGTCGCTGCCGCGCCCGACCGGCGGGCTCGGCGGCAACTCAGCTGATAATGCGAGGGGCGAGGGCGGCCTTGACCGCCCGCGGCGCTCGGAATGCGCCTAGGACCTCGACCGACGCGATCGTTGCCAGCGCGAGCTCGGGGGTGACGTCGTCGGCGACGGTCGCCAGCCCGAGCACGCGTATCTCAACTGTCTGGCCTGCGTCGCGGAGTGCTTCGAGGTCACGGCGGCTGAGGTGTTGCGTACCGAGCGTCAGCGTGCGGCGTGCCACCGTGTCCTTCACAGCGGCCTCCCGGCTCTCGAGCTGGCGCCGAATCGCCGTGCGGATGAAGTCGGTGCGGTTGGCGTAGAAGCCTTCATCGACAAGCAGGTCAATCTGGCCAAGGTCGACCAGTCCTACATTGATGGTGATCTTCTCGCTCTTCTCAACCTCGGCCATAACCCTCCCTACCATCCATTCGCCATCCTACTACCATCTCAGGAGATGGCAAGCATAGGATGGTTGCACTAAAGATGCACACCGTGTAGGCCATCCTGATCAAGACGTGCTCGATATCGGTACAGGCGTCGGCTCCCTGGCTCGGCTGTGGGCGCCGCACGTGCGAGTCGTGCGAGGTGTCGATCCGTCGACGTAGCTACCCGAGCAGGTCGCCGCCATCGATGCCGGGGCCGGCATCAGCGTCACCTACCGGTGGGCGCCGCCGAACAGACCGGGTTCGTTGCTATGTGACAAACGCCACATCTACCAGAGCATGGATCGGGCCAACGGTGGCGAACTAGGTGGCGCAAACCGGAAAAGACCCTTTTCGTTCTGGTCCAAATGGGTGGTAAATGCCACGCGTCAGCAGCTCAGGGTCGCAGCTTGAATCGCGCCGCTCTGGCGCCCTAGCCCCAAGGCGTCACCAGCGGAAACGTCTGCCCTTTCTGGCGTTGAGTGACAGCGCACCCCAGCATCGCCAACCCGTCTGGCCATGCGGTCGCCCCTTGCATTCCACAAAGTAATACGTACGGTGAACCTCGTCCCGCGCCACGGATCCACCGTGGATGCGAGAATCCGGATCCGGCGTGCAAAAGCTCTGTCCCTCGGGGCCGGATAACGAAACCTCAACCCTGACTCGGGACAGGCGCGGCCCTGGTGATCGGTCGATACAGGACCTACTCACATTCGATTCGACGCCATCAGTCGTGCGCGCGTTTCATGGAGAATGGATATGTCGAGGAGTTCCCGCGTACTCGCACGTGCCGGTATGGCCGCAGCCGCTGTGACCATTCCATTGGTCTTCGCGTCACCATCTCACGCAGGACCGATGCGCCAAGATCCGTGGGATGTGGTGGCACAGTGCGAAAGCGGTGGTAACTGGAGCATCAACACCGGCAATGGGTATTACGGCGGGCTACAGTTCAGTCCTTCAACGTGGCAATCTTACGGTGGAGGGGCCTTCGCAGCCACCGCCGACCACGCTACTCGATCGCAGCAGATCGCCATCGCCCAAAAAGTGCTCCGCGCGCAGGGGTGGAACGCCTGGCCGACTTGCTCCAGAAAATCCGGGCTCCGCTGACACCAGCGATACCGCGTGCTCCTTGGCCCCGTCCTCGCCAGGGCTGGCGCGCGGGTGCGTATTGGCTTGCGTCCCCTTCGGATGCGGTTGCCGGGACCACCGCGCCACCGGCACTCCCTGATGGGCTGCGGCTATACTGGCGATAGGCTGAGCGCCTTGTCGCCCCGGGTGAGGATCGCGGCGTCGTCAGCTCCGACTCCGCGCATGACGTCGGTAGCCGTTGCCCGCAGCTGACCAACGATCATGACAAGCGGTAACGGTGGCCCAGCGGGAAGCAAGCGGCCCACGTGGCGGCCGGCCGCCAACCGCCCACATCGGTCAAGGCGGCGCTGCCCCGCTATTTCTCCACGTCGGCCAGTCGGTCGGCGAGGGCGGCGCAGCAGGGCGTAGGCGTCCGAGCCGAGCAGCAGGCGTCGCGGCGGATCTGGGGAGAGCCCGGCGTCGGCCTAGCACCGTTTTTCCTGCAGTTGGCAAGGCGACGCGTTGCTGATTTACCCGACCACGACGCCCCCGGTTGACTCCTGGTTGTGCAGGAGGGAACTGGGGGCCGGAGATAGGCCGCGTGGTACTGGGGAGTCAGTTGATGAGCCGCAGTTCGATGAGCAGCATGATGATCGCGGCGATTCCGGTTGTGCCGGTCACAAGCGTCATGAGGAGCGCGAGAACGCGGTAGGCGTCCTTGCGACGGTCCGAGTCGGTGCAGCAGAGCGCGCCACGTAGGTGGCACTGCCGATAAGGACGCAGAGGCTTCGTCATAGCAGGTCGGGATTTTCAGGTAGCCGTGCTGGATTCCCACGAGCCGATTTGGCCAGCTGGCGTCCTGGACTGTCACCCCAGCATTGCGGAGTAGCCGATGAGTACCGCCCCGGCACATTAGACTGAAAGCCAGCGCACTCACAGTGATATTAACTGGTCAAACATGGTGTCTCCGGCAGGACTTTAACCTGCGCTCCCGCCTCCGGAGGCCGGGTTTTCTCCTGTACTGGGGTGTCTCTGGTGCCTCACCAGTGCTTTTGCCGGGTCATCTGTGTCTGCCATCGCCACCGTGTCGTGTAGTTGAGTCCACGATTGATTCCACGAGCCACTAGCCGCTCGACCCCACACCATTCGAGAACCTGGCACCGGGCGGAACAACGCCGGTTGCGTGTTCGGATGTGGTGTACGGGGTTATCGCCGGTAAGCGGCGTCGAGGTGGACCGTCAGTGGGTATCACCATGGCGAACGCCAGCTATGTTCGACATCAAAGTGAAAACAAGGCTGACGGGTCACCAGGAGTATCGGTCACTCGGGTCACCAGGAGTATCGGTCACTGCAGGACCGTGTTCGGGACGCCACAGCTAGTCTTCCACCGGAATCCGACGCTGCCACCGAGGCCGGTACGGCTAGGTAGGTTGCCGTCCGGCCCCTGGGCAGGGTGCGGTCGAGTCCAGGAGAAGCCCAATGTGGCCCGAGAGCAGCGCGGGCCGCGTTGGCAGCATCGCGACAGCGGCTTCGGTGCAGACGTTGACTCTTCAGATGCGCGGATCTGGCCTGTCGACGAGAGTCTCGGGTAGCTGGGGCTCCGTTCTCGCCAGACGCTGAAGATCTACGTCCCTGACAACTCGGATCGGCCTCGTTCGCCTACAGCAGCCTCCCTAAATCGGGTGGGGAGCCGAACGGCCCTTTGAGTTCTCCCGGTTGTACCGGGGGTGCGACAGCGCGCTTCGTGGCGTACTGCCAGCGCTCGACTTTGCAGCTGCCGTCCGCGCCGGCTCAGCCGGGGTGGGCCTGGCTATCCATGGATCGGGGTTAGCCGAGGTCCTCTTCACCGAGGCGGTGCACTCGGATGAGGTTGGTGGAGCCTTCTGTGGCGGGGGGGGATCCCGCCACGATGACCAGCAGATCGCCTGGCTGGTAGCGCTCGATTGAGAGCATGGCGTGGTCGACCTGCCGGATCATCGCGTCGGTGGTCTGGACTGGTGGCACGAGGAAGGTCTCGATGCCCCAGGCCAAGGCGAGTTGGTTGCGTACCGAGGGTTCCGGGGTGAAAGCCAGCAGCGGCAGGTGGGTGTGCAGCCGGGCCAGCCTGCGGGCGGTGTCTCCGGACTGGGTGAACGCCACCAAGGCTTTGGCCTCTAACCGCTCCCCGATGTCGCGGGCTGCGTAGCACAGCACGCCCCGTTTGGTCCGTGGCACGTGGTTGAGTGGCGGGACGTTCGGCGAGCCGACTTCAACGGCCTGCACAATGCGGCTCATCGTCTCCACCGACTGGATCGGATAGCGACCGACGCCGGTCTCCCCGGACAGCATCACCGCATCGGCACCATCGAGCACCGCGTTGGCCACATCGGAGGCCTCCGCCCTCGTCGGCCGAGTGTTGCCGATCATGGAGTCGAGCATGTGAGTGGCCACGATCACCGGTTTGGCGTTCTCCCTGGCGACCTGAATAGTCCGCTTTTGGACCAGCGGAACCTGTTCCAAAGGCAACTCGACCCCAAGATCGCCCCGGGCCACCATCACCCCGTCAAAAGCCAGCACAATCGCTTCAAGGTTATCCACGGCCTCTGGCGTTTCCAGCTTCGCGATCACCGGCAGGCGACCACCTGGCAGCTCATCCATCACCCGGTGCACCAGGTTGATATCGGCCGGGGAGCGCACAAAGGACAACGCCACCAGATCCACCCGCAGCCGCAGCGCGAACTCCAAATCTGCGATGTCCTTGACGGACATCGCAGGCACCGAGACGTTCATCCCAGGCATGGAAAGGCCCTTGTGGTCACTGACCAGACCGCCCTCAACGACCTCGCAGACCACGTCGGTGTCCTCGATCGTGCGCACCACCACGGCCACCTTGCCGTCATCAACAAACAGCGAGTCCCCCTCACGAGCGTCCTCGGCAAGCCCCGCATAGGTGGTGGAGACCCGATCGTGGGTGCCGGCGACGTCATCGACGGTCACCCGCACCACGTCGCCGGTGCGCCACTGCACCGGACCGGCCGCGAATCGCCCGAGCCGGATTTTAGGCCCCTGCAGGTCGGCGAGGATTCCCACGGCCCGGCCCGATTCGTCGCTGGCCTGCCGGATCATCGAGTAAACCCGCGCGTGCTCGGCGTGGGTACTGTGGCTGAAGTTCAGGCGCGCAACATCCATCCCGGCCCGGACTAACGCCCAAATTTTCTCCGGGATGGCGGTGACCGGACCGATCGTACAAACAATTTTTGCGCGTCGACTCATGTATTCAGATTAGCCGACCAGTTTTATGTTCGCACGCCGGCCCCAATAAGGACCCCGCCTGCAGAAACGCGTTGCAGAAAGAAAATCCTGCATGGTCGCTGATCCTGTCAGCGTCCCGGGTCGACCGGTCGACCGGTCGAGCAGCCCACGCCGCTATCGTGAGTGGTGTGCCGTCATCAGCCGTACAGGGTATGTGATCAGCATGTACCGTCATCCGGCGAATCGGCGTCGATACGACCTGCGGACCTTCGGCGAACGGCTGGCCGACCAGGTGACTGCGCGGTTCGGCTCATGGACGTTTATCTCAGCGCAGAGCGTTGTGGTGGTCGGGTGGATTGTGGTGAACCTCGTGGCGTTCGTCCACCGGTGGGATCCATATCCGTTCATCCTGCTCAATCTGTTGTTCTCCACGCAGGCGGCGTACGCGGCTCCGTTGTTGCTGCTCTCGCAGAACCGTCAGGCCGACCGAGACCGGATCGAGGCCGAGCACGACTATCGGGTCAACCAGCTCGCCCTCCAATTCCTCATCGCCTGGCACCGCGACGCGCACCAACCCGGTTGCCAGTGCATACGCGGTCTCGGTCCGGCTGCTGATGAGGTCCTTGCTGAGGTGGACCGCGATCTGCTGACCGCCACAGTGGACAACCAGGCCAACCGCGAGCAGAACGAGTCAGGTCTATACCCAAAGTAGATCTCGGCTCCGTAGCCGTAACCAATGCGATCAACCGTGGACCGGTCCTTACAGGATCAATGAGCATGAACAGAAGGCCACCCGGACATGCTGATGGCATCCTGTGTCGGCGAAGATCATGGCTCCTGGGCCTTGAAGACATGCACCTGACAACCACCCCATGCCGGTCTGACCGGAGGCCCCGAAGACCCGGTGCTATCGACGGTCGTTCGGGAGTCATCAGTGGCTTGCCGTCGACAGTGCGTCGTCACAGTTCTGACCGCCCACGCCGGTCCGGCGACGGTCAGCGGTTCCGTGGCGATCAACGGAGGAGACCGCAGCATCACCGCAACACCCGAAAGCCGCCTGGCCCGCGACGACACCTTCCGTCGCGGGCCAGGCGCCTGTTGGGCGCCGCATTCCGAGCTGGCGAGCCCCCTGCGTGCCACGCCGAAGCTAGGCGCTCGTGCCCGAAGTGATTCCTACTTTAGACAACGGTCCAGTGCGGGGGGTTGGTTGTGCTGCCCGCCCCACTGGTTTGACGTCCCATATAGGGAGGCAGACATCCGTTGAATTCTGGGGTATGCCCGTAGTAGATGGCCGGGCCCAGACTGTCAGGGTATGACCAGACCGGCTTTGCATAGTCTTTCTCTGCCATGACCAACTCGCTTTCATCGAAGTGCTGTAGTAAAATGTCGAAGTAACTGATACGCAGAGGTTGCTTCCTCGCGCGGGTCCGATTAGCGCCGGCTTAAGTGTTAATAAAATTCTCTCTCACCATGTGAATATATCACACTGGACGTCGCCAAGGAGCAAAAATCCGTCCTGAGGCCAATTTTATTAATGTTACGCGGATGCCAAGGTCCTGCTACCGCCTACCGCGCTCGGCTGATTTTCTCGACCCCCGTGGATCGGTCCATCTGTGACGGCGGAGTTTGCTTTTATTTTGCGATCCGTTGCGTGGCCCCAGGCCAGGGCCCGGCAAAGTCGTTCAAGGACGAGCTGGGGGGGCCTGACCGCCTAGGATTGATCACAACTGGGGCCGCTTGGGCGTGTCACCAGCACAGATGCAACGAAGCTCCGCTAGGACGAGCGATCGACCAAGATCAGTCTCGTCCCGGGAGCTTCGTTGCGCGCGCAGTCTGCCACGTTCGGCACGTCCACCTCCGGTCACCCGCGTCCGGAGGACCCGATCGAGTCGTCCACCGACGCCGGCCCAGGCGAGGCTAGCTGCCGTGACCTGCTCGAATCGCTGCGCACGGTGGTCGATCCGCGCAAACGCCGGGGAATCCTTGGGTCCCAGGCAAGCTCTTCAACGGCCGCTGCCGATGCGTTGTTCGTCTGGATAATCCGGGGTAGATACCACGTGTGCGGCGCCGCGCTGACCATCCAAGTACCAGATCTCAGGATCGCATATGACTGGGTGTCACGCACGGAGGGTAGCGGCGAGCGCGGCGTGGACAGCCGCTCGTCTGCGTCCTTCAGGCACCGGCCTAACTGTGTCCGTCGGGGATCGAGGACAGCTCCTGGAGGAGTTGCCGAACGGCGTTGGGCACGGTGAAGCCGGTGGGTCCGACGCTGACGCAGGACCAGCGGCCGTCGCTGACCACCGGCACGCCGGCATTGGCCATGCTTTCCACTAAATCACCGGCGAGATAGCTATGGCGGCTGTCCCAGACCCGTCGGCGGTCGGCCGGGTCGAGGGTGCCCCACCACTGGCGGGCTAGCTGCGCGGAGTTACTCATCGCGGATCCACCTTCTGGAGTAGTCGACGTGGTGAGCCGAGAGCGCCGCGTTTCCCGCGGGCGGTATCGGCGACTGGTGGTTTCCCGCCGGTCTAGGGCGCGCGGAGGCCATCGCCGACGGTAGGACTGGCATGGAGGAGTCCTTGTGCGAATTGACGCTGAGCAGCGACGAGTTCGTCGACGACCTCGCGCTGCGCCGCCAGCAACTTCTCGAACAGGTCATAGGCCGCGGTGGCGGAGGAGCCCAGCGCAGTGGGGCCAAACGGGCGGGCCAGGTCGGCCCACAGCTGCAGCGATCTGAGTGAGATATCCACTCCTTGGCGCACGAGTTGGACCATTAGGTCTTGGACCCCCTGGAGGGTTGGGTCCGCGGCGTTGCTGGGCTGCTCAGTGGTCGTGTGGGTGCCGTCACGGACCGGCGTAGGGCTCCGGTCGCCGCGGGCGTCGGTGATCTGTTGGCTGGCATTGATCTGAGTGGGCATGTATTAATTCTCCCGGGATTTCGGCGTACTGGACGAATAAGCCGTCCACATGACCGCCGCCCTCGTTGCCGGCGCAGGATACATTGACTGCCGCAATGATCCGGATAATCGGAATGCCTTCGACGCCGTACTCGACATACTTCGAAGGTATTCTTGCGGCCAGGGGGAATCTATTAGGGGTGCTTCCGTTCAGCGCTCGCGACGCCGCGCGTCCGGGTCTTAGTGGACTCGTCGGTCTGGGTGTTCACTCGCTCGGTTCTGGTACTGTCCGCGGTGTTGCCCGACATGTCATTGTCGGTGGAGCGTTTGTTGTGGTCCGCCATGCCGTCGTCGTTATAACGCGCGTTTTCCGCGACCTGGTAGCCCTCGTGGCGCCGATTATCCCTGGCGTCCATCTGGTTGCCCCTGCCCTCATTGGCATCCAAAGAGGTGAGGTGTCGCGCAACATTAAGCATCGGTGCACCGACGCTCAGGACACTGTCGGCGAACTGTCGCTGGGCCTTTAGTACCTGCTCAGTGTAGTCGTAGAAGGCGACGGTCCACGTGGACATCGCATCCCCTGCTGTGGCCAGGAACGCGCGCTGCTGATCGCTGACCCATCCAGGATTGCTGTCCCGTCCGGGGTGGCCGTCGTGATCATCGTAGGTGGTTCCGGCGGACCGCTTTTCAAACATAGTCATACTGCTCCCGACGTTGCTGAATAGTCTTGGAAGTCCGAAGGGTGATCGCGCGATGTACAGCACGACCATGAATTTGAGACTACCGCCGCATTTTGGAAATGTCAAACCGACGATCTTAATGTTTCGACAATTTCTGTCAGTTCTGCTCGTCAATAACTGCATGATTTTGTTCGGAGTGATCCGTCGGTTTAGCGTACTGACCAGCCAAGACGAGCGCAGGTGTCTTGATCGGATCGTGTCACTCTCGCCGGTTGGGGCCTGCGGGTTAGCTTGTGGAGATGAATTCTAAAAACCAGGCTCATTCGGGCAACAGCACGGCGCGCGGGTGAATCGCCCGCAGGGTCAGCGCCCAGCACCGGGCGAGCTGGCCCTGGGGTGGCGAGGCCAAACCAGGTGCAAGCTTGAGAGCACTGATACCTGAGGGTACGCAGCATTGATCGAGGTGGGCGTGTTCAGATTGCGCGGGTGAGTTCCGTAAAGACCACCGAGAGCAGATTTTTCGGATCGACATCGGTGATGGCCTTTGACCGATGTGCGCGTGGTGGCCAGCGCCAGCGATTCCCAGGAGCCTGCCGCGGTGGCCGTGCGGGGTCGATCACAGTGGAGTGAAGCGTTGCACCACCGGAACACGGTAACGTGGTCGATCTCGACCCCCGCGTTGAGCGGCCAGCTCGTCCGTGGCTCGGTACGACAGCCGTTACCGCAGGTACCGGCGCAACCGTGATCACAGCCGGAGGGAAGCGGAACCCGGCAAAGCCAGGCGGCTACTCAACCTGTCCGAGCGTCTGCCGTCCGCGAACGCAACAGTGCCCGTCAACCACGTGTGTCACCTTGAGATCGAACACATTCTGGGTTCACCACCGTGGTATCGATGATCGTCGAAGGACTTTGGTTCTCCTCGATCATTTGTGCTCCATGGTGCCGTCGTGTTTCTGGGGAGGGCGGGTCCTCGCATCGTGTCAGTCGTCACCGGGGTTTGTCCCGGAATCGGCGGCGCTGGCTTGTTCGTCATGCAGCGGATGCCAGGTCTTGACCCGGTTGCCATAACCATGTCGCTGGTCCTTTCGATCGAGGAGAGCTCGATCTTGTTTGGGCTGGGTCGGTGGGGGCGGGATTAACGACGCGTCGGCGGCCGGCGACGTCGCCCGCTGGGTTGCCAGCGGCGCGGTCGTGACCGGGCGGTCCGGGGTTTGCCTTCGTGTTCCGCGTGGAGTTGGTCCGTCAGCGGGCCGGACCGATCGCCCAGGATGCCTAGGCATCCGCCGGGGCGCGCACGAGCGCGGAATGATGGCCACCCGCGGTGATCTCAGGATCGTGGCCGTCGCTAGCCATCGTCAGCGCCAGCTCAGCACTGGCTGGCGGGGTCTCGACAGGGATGACCAGTAGATCAATCCGTTGATTGTCAGTGCCAAGGATTCGGACCAGGCGGCCACCCGAAATCCGGAACCAGTCCACGGCAACCTTTCGACCGCTGGCCAGCCAAATTCGGCCAGGAGCGCTGTCCCATCCGGCCATGTTCAGCCCGATCCGACGGACCGAAACGTGCCGGGCTCCGAGTTCCTCACTCAGCGCGACGAGTTCGATGGCGGGATCTGTCGACCGTGGCCACCACGCCCCGTCCAGAGCACCCCTAGCGGAACCACTCGGCTTCCGGCTCAGACGTACCGAGCAGCCACGGACCGCCGAACCGGGCCCATCCACCTGATCTGGGCTGATAGTGCGAACCGACGTCATATCGACGTTCCCGTCCCGGCATGAATAACAACCGGTGTCATGGTGAGGCCGAGAACGACGCCGGCCAGGATGCCGCGCACGAAAAGTAGTCGGTCACCACCAACACTACCCTCCATCGGTCCACCACGCCATCAACCTCACCCTGGCCACCGCAGGTCAGAGCGTTCACGACCTTAGTGATTGACCGCTGACGACCCGCCTACAACTCACGACTGGTCGTGACACTGGTCAGTTGGGTGATGGTGTTGGGCCCGCTCTAGTCCGTCGATGAGTGCATTGATGCCGGCGGCGAATCGCTGGTCGCGGTTGTCGAGCCAAATGTGCTCGCCGAAGGCGGCGAGGGTGGGGAAGCGGTCAGCGGGAAGCGACCGGAAGAACTCGTGGAGCCGTTTTCTGGTCACCGCGTCCTGGACACGTTGTTCGTTGACGGACAGGCGGGGGCTGCTGACCTCAAATCCGATGGTGTAGTCGAGGATGAGGAAGAAGGCGAGGCCGGCCTGGTGGTGGGGGAACCCGGCGTTGCGCAACGGCAGCAGGACAGCTTCGGCCACGGCCAGGGAGTGTGGGCCGAGGGGGTCGCGGGTCTTGAGCAGGCCAGCGACCCCAGGATGAGCTTCCAACACGGTGCGCAGTCGATGAGCGAGTGCCTTGATCTGCTCGGTCCACGGCAGTGAAGGGTCGACGTGGCAGTCGATTTCGGCGAGCACGCCGTCAACAACCAGGTCCTGGAGCTGTTCCTTGCTCCGTACGTGGCGGTACAGGGCGCCGGGGACCACCCCGAGACGCGTGGCCAGGGTGCGCATGGTCAGCGCGTCGACGCCGTCATGGGCGATCAGCGTGAGCGCCTCGGCCACCACGCGCTGCCGGGTGAGCGTGGGGCGCAGCTGCTCATCGGTGTCGGGAGGGTCGAACCACAGCGAGCGTGCCGCAGCGGCGCCAGGACTTCTGGAGGTGTCCATCTGTGGCTGTCCCATCCGACGTTTCCCTCGACGAACATTGACCGTGAACGCCGTTCACGCTATCGTGAATATAGTGGCTTGACAAGTGAACACCCTTCGCGTCGCGGTGGGATGCCGTTCATCCGCGCCGCCGAACAACGAAACACAGGGACGATTTGAGATGGCCATCATGACGCGCTGGGATGCTTTCCATGATCTGCGCGGTGCCCAGGACCAGATGAATGAAATACACAAGTTGCTTGCCCAACTGCGCGGTCAGCAGGCCGCGCAGTCCGGCGCCGGTGCGACCAGTGCCCCGGCGTGGGCGCCGCCGGTCGACATCGCCGAACGCAAGGACGCCTACGTTCTGACCGTCGAGCTTCCTGGCGTCAAAGTCGAGGACCTCGAGATTGCGTTCCAGGACGGTTTGCTCACCATCCAGGGCGAACGACAGCTAACTCAGGACACCGCCGACGAGCAGTTCCATGTCTTGGAGCGCCGCTACGGACTGTTCCGACGCTCGATCACGCTGCCCCTGCACGTGCAGGCAGATGCCATCGAGGCCTCCGCCGAAGACGGCGTACTGCAGGTAGTGGTACCCAAGGTGGAGGAAGCCAAGCCCAGGCGAATTGAGGTACACCCGGTTCGAGCACTGACCCCCACCACCATTGACGCACCGGAAAGCGCACCCACTGACCAGGAACAGGCAGCGGCCAGCCGGCCCGGTGGTGTTGATGCCATGCGTGAACACGGCCACGTCGACTCGGCATTCGTCGAGGAACGCGGCAAGCAGGCCTAAGCCCCGTTGGGTGGGGAGTCGGGGCGCTGACGCAATCTGAGCGGTACGCGCCGCAGCGCCGGGGCTGTCCGCGGACTGACCCAGCGGAGACTGAGGCCCCCTCGTCGCTGCGTTTCCCGGCTGCCCACCCAACCATCTTCGGGAAGGATGCGCGATGCACGCGATGACGCTGCATGCGCAAGCAGATCTGTGGCACCACGGCGGGGGAGTCACGTTCGCGGCGCTGTTCATGGAGGGCGACATGCGCTCGCCCGACACCGAGGTCGAGCGCACCGACGTGCTGCTCAACGCGGTCCTCAACCGCGGATTACGCCTAGCCACCGACCTACCCCGGCTGGCCCTGGGACCGCGTCCCGGCTGGGCGATACGCCTCAACCCCGCCGGAGCGCTCACCCTCACCTGGCCGCACGCCCAGCCGTTGCTCCTCGACGCACCGTTGAACCTCCCCTACGGCTGGCCCGAGGCAGCAGCACAACACCGCCTCGTGCTGTTGTTCGTCGGCGACAGCCTCGGCCTGCGCAATCCCACCGAAGCCCACCCGACCAATCCCGAGCAACGCGCACCACAAGCCGCCCAGCGCGGCGAACTGGCCGCCGGAGCGATCACCTACTCAGGCACCTACTCAAGGCAGCAGCCACAACCACGCCCCGTACCTCAGGCCGACCTCCAGCCCACAAGCCGAGCTCACCGATGGCCACGTACACCTCGGTGGCAACTCCACACAACACATTAAGCACAGCGCACCTCCGACGCCACGACTTCCCTTCTGGGAGGCCGCGGCATCTGACCTGATGGCCGTCACAGTGGTAACCGAGGAAGCACCGATGACCAGCGCCGAGCGCAGCTACCGCCTTTTGGTCACCCACGCGGCCGTGTATGCCGCCGGATATATCGGAATCGCCGCCCTAGCAGACCTATCCGACTTCCACAACCTCCCCGCAATCCTCGCGCTCTGCGCCGTGCTCAGCATCTGCGTCAACGGCGCATACCAACTGGGACACGCAGGCCGCGCCCATGACCTGATGAACTCACGCTGGAGATCGCTGTGGTGGATCACCCAGCGGTCTGCGACCGATGAGCTGGCGACACCAACGAGAAGAGGTGGCGACGTGTCTCGTGATCGACGCGACGAACGGGGAGCTGGATTGAGTTGAGTTGATGAGACGGGACAGTGGGGAATGGGTGTCACGGCTGGACTGGACCGCTTCCAACGGCGTCATACCTGGTTGGGCTTCCCAGTGGCGGTGGTCTACAAGTTCATCGACGATCAGGGTGGCTACCTTGCCGCTCTGATCACCTACTACGGCTTCCTCTCGCTGTTTCCCCTGATGCTGCTGCTGGTCAGCGTGTTGGGCTACACGCTGGAGGGTGACCCCGCCGTGCAGCACGCGCTGCTCGGCTCTGCGCTGCAGCATTTCCCGATCATCGGCACGCAACTGCAACAGAACATCAGCTCAATCCACGGCAGCCGCCTGGGCGTGATCTTGGGCATCCTCGGTGCCCTCTACGGGGGGCTGGGTGTCTCGGTGGCCATCCAGAACGCCTTCGACCGAGTCTGGGCGGTGCCGCGTTATGCCCGGCCCAACCTGGTGGTGTCCCGGCTCCGCGGCCTGGTGCTATTCGTCCTATTCGGAGCGGTCATTCTGATGACCACCGCGCTATCCGCGGTCGGCCCGGTGGCCGACGGCTTGGGCTACGGCATTGGCACCGGGGTGCGCATCACCGCGATCGCGCTAGCGGTGGCCCTCAACGTGGCAGTGTTCGTGATCGGGTTTGGGGTGCTGACCGTCCGCGACGTGGGCCTGGCGGATTTGATGCCCGGCGCGATCGGCGCCGCGGTCGCCGTTCAGGTACTGCAGACGGTGGGCGCGTTGTTCCTCAGCCACGAACTCACCGGCGTATCGCAGGTCTATGGGGTGTTCGGGCTGGTCTTCGGGCTGCTGGCCTGGCTGTACCTGCAAGCGGTCATCGTGGTGTTCTGCGCCGAGATCAACACCGTTCGCGCGCGGCGGCTATGGCCCCGTAACCTGCTCATCCTCTTCATCCAGGACGTGGCGCTCACCCCCGCCGACCGGGCCTCTTACCGCTCCTACGCCAACACCGAACGCTACCAATCCTCCCAGCAGGTACAGCCCACCTTCGATCATCAGCCCACTCCCCACGATGAACCCTGATCAACTCTGACGTACCACACACCACCTAGCCGACATGCCCGGTCTTGACCGCCTCGACCTGGCGGGCCGGGTCATCGCCCGCGCTGCCGGACAGCCAGGCGGTCCGCGGCCAGGTCGATCACCACCGCGGTGAGGGAGCAGCCAGCGGCTGGCGAGGGCACTATTACTGTCTAACCCCTTGTCGCAGTTCTTAATGTAGATGGTCTGACCGGCTCGCCTCACTACGCAGCGAAGCTGTCGGCCTCATGATCAGGAGCGGGATCGATGGGGCGATGAGTGTCGATGTCGACTAGGGGTCGCGGTGCTGGCGTCGCTAGCCGGTGGTGCGTCTGGCCGGCGGTTGGCAGCCTGACGATAGGCACGACTTCGTGGCGGCTGAAATTTTGATGCCTGCTGCATCTCACGTGCCGAGATGTCTGCGCACTGTAATCGGTCAAATGGGTATACGGGATCGACCGGCCCGGCTAGCATCCGTTGCACGCGCTCAAGACCCCGGCGTCAGGAGAGTTCGGCGACTTGCGCCGAGCGCCGGACGTCCCGGAGGGTGTCATGCGCGTTCCGCGACCGTCGCGATCGTTTGAGGTCGCGCGTCGCCTCATGTCATCAGGTCGGCGCCAGACGTGGCGGATATTCGTGGGCTGGTCTGCACGAACTCCGGTGGGCTACGGCCCAACTGGATCCAGCGGCCGGCAGTCGGAACCCGGAGCGGGGGTTCGGGGCAGGAGTACAGCGGCTGGTCCCGGCGGTGGTGCTGCCCTTGTGGGGGCATCGGTGGCGCGTCCGCCTGTCTTTTCGGCTGTCGAGCCGATGGCCGCCCACACCCCAGATTCTGCCGAGCTCAGCGAGCGGGGAGTTGACGCCGGTCACAGCGCCCGACTCCGCGCGCTGATCGCCGTGCTGTCCGGTCCGGATCGCGAGATTGTCGAGTCGTGGGTGGCAGCGGGGGTGTCTATCCCGGACATCGTGGCCATCGTGGGTGTCACCCCGGGCGTGGTCGGCCTGGCTCAGCACCAGGCCCTGGGCGCACTGCGGCCTGCGGCGACTGCCAATGGCCCCCCACCAGCCCGCACGCGGGTGGTGCTGCTGCCACACGCCCGGACCGAGCCACTGACAACCGAGCCAACAACGGCCGCACGGGAATGGGCCCAGGCGTGAACCCAGACGATGCCCCGCGGCGCCCTCCGACCCACGGTGACGACGCCACCGGCGCGATCACCACGAGCGGGCAGTGGCGCGACGCTGAGCTTGCGATGAGGGTGGCTCGGCGCAGCTTTGAGAGCTGGCTCGTCGCTGGCCACCAGGACACTCCGTCCCTCGCCCTCAGGCACGCCTGCCACACCCACACGGCCCTGCACGAGGTAGCTCGCGCCATCGCCGCCCTTATCGAAACGTTCCGTGTCGAGGCAGCCGCGCTGATTACCAGCCCGGCGCAGGGCACCGATGTCCCGGCTCAGCGCCGGTGATCACCGGCAGTCGCCGTAGGCTGCGCAGACCGGGGTCGGCGTTGCTTGTCGAGAGCACCCTCGATACGTGGCTGCGCCGGCGTGCCCCAATGCCGTGTGCTCAGACCCGGAGCAGGGGTTGTCACCGTGGTGGATCGGCGACATTGGTCACGTCGGCGAGGTCGGGGGCCTGGTTG
>DATNDR010000066.1:0-31275 GCA_035606945.1 Pseudonocardiaceae bacterium | reverse complement strand
TGGTCGTCGGGTTGCTCTGGATGGCGGGCATACTGATCGCGATGGGGTGGTTTGCCATCGGCTGGATCGCCCGCGGTCAGGAGAACCGGAAGTACGCTGAAAGCCGTCTGAAGTATCTCGCCGATCAGGCAATCGATGATCAGTGGGAATTCCTGGAGTCCCGCGCCCGGTGGGAGGCCGAACGAGTGCGCCGCCAACCCCCGACGGTGCTGAACGTGTACTTAGCCGCCGGGGATATCCCTGCGCCTCGCCCGCCGGTGATCGACGGTGAGGTCATCCCTGCGTTGCCGCACCAGCAACCCTGGGCGATCGAGCCCTACCCCGGATAGCCGGCCCGGTGTGGATGAGGCGGACGAGCTCCCGGCGATCCAGGGCCCGTCCGCCTCTAGAGTCCCGCTCCTCTACGCGGCCTGTTGACTTCCCGCGCTGAGCGCGCCACTACCGACGAATAGGCTCACGACAGCGACCGCCAGGTTGAGAATGTTATTCCCGTTAATACCGGCGGAGATGGACAGCAAATGCCAGTAGCCCATAAAACCCAGCACGGTTAATATCAGGAAGACGATACCGAGTGCGATATTCGTTCCCTGATTGCCGATGGGCGTTAGCGCGAATGCTCCTACCAGCCAAAACAGCCCACAAATGATGAAGCTGGTGCTGTGGAAGCCGTTCCACTGGAATAGGCCGAAAATGTAACGGTCCGTCATCTCGGCGTAGTTGTTGAAGCCCATCATGGCGAACCCGATAATCCCGAGCAGTATCGCGACAATGCCGATGAGTAACGACCAACTCTGGTCGGGCGTCCTTGGCCCCGGCTTACTGCGGAGCTTGATTCCGAATTTCTCCTCCGGGCTAGCAATAACCATGCCCATCCCCTTCGCTCGACTCGGCGACTCGCTGCCCGCTAGGCATGCCAGCAGGGATGACCAGCCGGTCCACAACCCCGACCACCACGGCAGCCAACGCCGACCGCATCACCCACCGCGAGGGCCAAGCCAACGCGCCGGATCTTGACCAGATGCGAGGCACGGTCGAACATCAGCGTCGCCACCGCGGTCGGGGTGTAGCCGATGCTTTACGCCCGGACCGATACCGGGCTCACCGGCGACTAGGGACCGCTGGTCATCACTACCCTCCCCGGCGGATCAGAATTGACCACGTCAGTTTGGTGTTATCCAACAATCATGTCAAACCTTGCTGAAGCATGTCCCGGGTCTCGTGAAACTTGGGTGACGGTCCCCCACCTGAGACCTACCACGGGTAGGTACTCGGGTGATCCGCCAAGAACACCTGGATGGGGACCGCCGTGGGAAAGAACTACCAGAACAAGGAGATCGACACGAGTGAGCTCGCTGTGCTGGAGACGTGAGTGTGACGTTGGGTGAGATCGCCGCCGACATGCGCGAGGGTCCGCTGGCGCTGGCGGTCGGGGCTGGGCTGCAGGTGATGGCCTCGACACCCTCGGATGCATGTCGTCGGAGTTTCGCCGGCAATTCTGTCCGTTAAAGTGGGGTGGTGGATGCCACCAGCCCGTCTACGACTGGCGCCGATCACCTGCCGGCCGCAACCACGCTGACGGCCGCGGCAGCGCTGAGCGATGAGTTGCGGCGGCAGATGTATGCCTACATTCGCCAGGCTCGCTACCCGGTCAGCCGGGAGGAGGCCGCCGAGCGAGTGGGCATCTCCCGGAAATTGGCCGCCTTCCACCTGGACAAGTTGGTGGAGGTGGGACTGCTGCGGGCGCATTACGAGCCGATCGGCGGGACCCGCAAGGTGGGGCGCGCACCGAAACTCTACGAACCCACCGACGCCGGGCTGCGGATCAACATCCCGGCAAGGGAACATGACCTGTTGGCCGGCATCCTCATCGATGCCCTACTCGCCGAAGACCAGGACACGACTGGCCGTGACGCTGCTGTCCAGGTCGCCCGTCACCGCGGCGCCGAGCTCGGCGCTTCCGAGTCCGAGCGGACCCGGCCCGGTCGCCTCGGCGCGGAACGCGCGCTGACCCTGGCCACTGCGGCGCTGAGCCGGTACGGCTTCGAACCCGACCGGACCTCCCCCACCCGGCTTCGGTTGCGCAACTGCCCGTTCCACCCGCTGGCAGCCAAGGCGCCCCAGCTGATCTGCGGCATCAACCACGCATTCCTCACCGGCTTCCTCGACGCCCTGAGGGCGTCCACCGTCACCGCAGTGCTGGCACCCCGCGACGGCGAGTGCTGCGTCGAACTCGCCGCCGAGTGAGCATCCCAGTATCACCAGCTTGATTGGGCTAAACCGGTACTTGACAGCTGTAGTTCCTGTATCGCTAAGCTCAATTGTCTTATTCCTGCATGCTCACCGGAGGCGCGCGAGGTTCGCTGCCCCTGCTCGGCGGGCCCTACGGGCCAGCTGCGCCGTTCGACGCTCCATCGCGTCCTGAGGAGACCACCATGACTACCGCCACCTTGAAACCGAAGTCGTCGCTACTGCAGCGGGTTCGCGATCGCTTCCGCAGGGACAATGACCTCTCGAAGGCGACCAGCCCGCAGGCCCTCTCGCTGACGCTGGCACTGCGCCGCCTGTGGGCTGACCACGTGGTCTGGACCCGGGAGTATGTAGTCGCCGCGATCGCCGACGCACCGGATGCGGGGGCCGTCGCAGGCAGGCTGTTGAAGAATCAGGAGGACATCGGCAACGCCGTGGTGCCCTTCTACGGCGAGGCGGCCGGCAGCAGGCTCACCGAGCTGCTCAAAGAGCATGTGATGATCGCGGTGGACCTCGTTGCGGCGGC
Organism: Pseudonocardiaceae bacterium; assembly: GCA_035606945.1. Classification (GTDB taxonomy): domain Bacteria; phylum Actinomycetota; class Actinomycetes; order Mycobacteriales; family Pseudonocardiaceae. The sequence continues at coordinate 28,502 of DATNDR010000066.1, read as the reverse complement.
GAAGAGCGGTGAGCAGGCCAAGTTCGCCAAGGCCGACGCGGCGTGGGACCGCAATGCGGCCGACATCGCTTCCTTCCTTGCCGGCGCCAACCCGAACTGGCCGGAAAAAGATGTTGCCGACCTCCTGGGCCAGCACCTGCTGCTGACCAAAAACGAGGCGGTCGCCCGGTTGAAGGGTAACTGGGAGGATGACATCCAGGCCTTTGACGAGATCTTCACGGAGATCTTGACCGTGGCAGACGTGCTCGCGGCGGGCATCGTCAAGCAATTCCCGGACAAGTTCTAAACGCTGATGGCAAGGACGCAGCGCAGTGCACTGCCGGCTGTCGAGTTCGAGGATCTTCTCGGTGTCGACGGCAGGAGCCATTCGTTGTCCTCGTTGGCGGGAGCGCGTGCGACCGTCGTCGTCTTCATCGGTAACGGTTGCCCGACCGTTCGCGCCTACGAGGACAGGCTCATGACGATGGCGAGGGCCTGGCGGCCCACTGGCGTAGAACTGATCGCGATCAATCCGAACAATCCGAGCCTGTCCCCACCCGATACCCTCACCCAGATGGTCAACCGCTCGACCGCGCGATCATACAATTTCGCCTACCTGAAGGATGTAGACGGCACGGTCGCACGAAGCTATGGCGCAGTGTGCACTCCGCACGCTTTCGTTCTCGACGCACATCACCGCGTCGCCTACTCCGGGCGAATCGATGACTCCCGCATGGGCAACACCATTACCAGCCGCGATCTCGAGAACGCCGTCTCCGATCTAGTCGCCGGCCAGCCGGTCGCGGTCAGCCACACAGAGCCGTTCGGGTGCGCCATCGTCTGGTAGTCACGCGAATTCGCCGCATACGCCCGGCGCGGTTCAGCGATTGATACCGCGTCTCGCGTAGGCGCCTGCGGCGATGGACACCCCGATCGCGGCGACGATGACCTGGAGGATGATCTGCACCCAGGGTATCCCGCCGTTTGCGTTGACGTAATGGAAGGCCGCGGCGATGTATCCGCCGATGAACGCGGCGATAATGCCGATAACGATGGTGAGCCAGATCGGTATCGCCTGCTTGCCCGGCACGACCAGGCGCCCAAGTGCCCCGATGATGAGCCCTACGATGATCGCCGAAATGATCCCGCCGATGTGCATGTCCTACCTCCACGTGCGAAAGCGCCGAGCATTGGGATACCCCGCTACTCCCTGGTTCATGCCTGCGGAGGCTCGGCGGTTGCCTGCTCGCGGTGATCGATGTCAGTGGCGAACCCGACGACGACCTGGTCGATGCGGCGCAGCACCCGGGCGACGGACAGGGCATCCGCTCGCTGCTGGGCGTCCTGCGTGCGCGCCGCACGTGCCTCCGCTGCGTCGACGGCGACCTCGGCCGAATCGATCCGTCCGGGTGTCCTGTGCAGTAGCAGCTGCCGCAGCGCATCGAGGTTGGCCCGGACCTGATCGGCGGCCGGTTCCAGCGTCGCTGCCCAGCCTGGATCGCGCACCGTGCTCGACACCCGGGCGAGGCTGCGCGCGTAGTGATCGACACCGGTGAGCACCGCCACCGCACGCTGATAGCTGGTGCGTCCGCGCCGGCGTGGCACAGGGTTATCCAGGGGCTTGGTCCTGGCCCGCAGGACGTCCAGGGCAGCGTCCATGTTCCGGGCCAGCTCCACGGGTTCAGCGGCGGCGGGGCGCCCCGATATCCGGTCGATCGAGGCTGCCAGCACGGCGTCCACCGCGTCGACGACGTCGTCGAGAGCCTCATCGAAGGCTTCCCGGGTCCCCTTGGGCAGGATCAGATACCCGGCCAGCACGCCCAATGCCGCGCCGACGGCGGTCTCTTCCACCCGCAACAGCAACGTCTGCACGCTGAACTGGCCGATCAGCCCGTAGAGCAGCGCCAGCACCGCAGTGATCCAGAATGCCATCAGCGCCTGCGAGACGCGGACCAGGTACAGCGCCATGAAGACACAGCAGAACATCAAAACCAGGCCCACCAGGTGGTGCGTCCCGACCACTACTGCCAACGCCATCCCGGCCACCACGCCGCCGATCGTGCCGATGACCCGCTGCATACCGCGGCTGAGGATGTCGCCCCGGCTGGTGGTACCGGCGAAGATGACGAACGCCGCGACCACCGCCCAGTACCAGCGTGCCGGCGAAACGAGCTCGCCGATGATGATCGCCAGGCTGGTCGCAACGCCAACCTGGACAGCTTGCCGGGTGGTCAGCGCAAGCTCGCTCGGCTCGCCGGCATCCTCGGTCGCGGTGCCGTCGCCATTTCCGGACGCTTGCCCGGCGTCAGCCTCGGCTCCGGCCTGGGCGTCGGCGGCGTCAGGCGGGGGTGGACCGCTGCCGGCGCGGGATTGCAGCGCGTCGGCGAGCCGGACCACCGCGAAGCCCACCCGCTGGGTCCGGTCCGCGTACCCCTGCGTCTGTGTCCGCCGCTGGGCAACTAGCGCTGCCACGCTCTGCCGGGCATTGTCCAGCAGGGCGCCCACCGACCCTGCCGGCGCGCCGGTGGCCAACGCCGCGCGCAGTTGCCGCAGGCCGGTCAGCAGGGCACCGCGATCCGATTCGGCTAGCGCTATGTCGCTGCAGACCAGCCGCCGGGTGGCCACCGCGAGGCGTTCGGCCGCCAGTTCGACGTCCAGGATCCACAGCCCCAGTTCATCGCGGGCTAGTTGATCGCGCTGGTCCAAGCGCTCGGTCACCTGCAGTGCGGTCTCGTTGAGCCGGGTGCGGCGGCGGCGGACGTCGCGCAGCTCGCGCTCGACCACGCCGGGCGCACCACCCGCGGCCACCAGCACGTCGGCGACCGCATCGATGAGGGCGTACAGGTGGGCCTGGAAGGCCTGCACCAAGCGCATGAGGGTGCGTTCGGGCCGCTCGGCGAACAGCCAGCAACCCAGCAGCAACGTCGAACCGATCCCGATCGCGACGGCGATCAGCAACCCGCCCAGCTCGCTGGTCGTGGCGTGCAGGAACTGAGTGAAGAAGTACGGCATGAACGCGGCCGTGCCGAGCGCAAAACCACGCGGACCGAAACGCCGGACGTAAACGGCGATCATGATGACCACGACGAACACCACATCGGCGATCACCCGGTGGGGCGCCAGCAGCGTGCCGGCCAGCACCGAGACCGCTGCAGGCAGTGCCATCGACAACGTGGTCACCCGCAGCCGGTGCACATCCGGCTCGTTCGCCACCAGACTGCTGATCATCGCCAGGACGGCGGCGAACATCACCACCGTGACCGACCCCCCTGTCAGGGCCCGCAGCCCCGACGTGATCCCGGCCGCAAGCAGCATCGCCGCGGTCGCGATTGCGGCCAACCGCAACCGCGCCAGGCCCGGATCTACGCCGGTCAACGCCGTGCGCAGCGCCATGAGCCTGGGCTGCCACCGCACCCGCCCAGCTTCGCACGCTGCGGTGGGACGGGGTCACGGTTTGCGGCCGACACCTCAGCGTAACGGCGCCACTCAGAATTCCGCTGGTATCGCGATTTCTCCTGCACATTTTCGCGTGAAGAAGCGATTACGTCGGCGGTTTGCCAGGATTCCCCACCCCGGCTCTGTAGCAGCCCGAGCATATCTGATCCGGATCGGGGGGTTGGCCGGGCAGCGCTAACCGGTGTCCCCGCCAACCGATCGGCAACGGCATGAACTCCATGCCGCACAGGGCATGCACACTGCAGGTGGTGGCACAGTACCGGCCGCGGTGGGTGTCGTTATCGCCCATGCTGCGCACATACCACTCGGTGGCATCCGGCCCGTTGTTGACGACGACCACCTCCCGACGAACGCAGTACCCGCGCAGCCGGGCGTTGCGGTCTAGCAACTCTCGAACTCGCCGTCCTTAGCGCCGGCCAAGAACGCGGCCATCTCACACCGGCTGAAGATCAACGCGGGCCCATTCGGTTCGCGAGAATTGCGCATTGCAACTTTGTCACTATTAAGTGCTGCGACCTCGACACAGTTACCGAGGCACCCGCTGTGCTTGCTCTTGCGCCACGTCACACCAGCACGCGTGGCGGCCAACATGCCGGGATGAGTCTGCTGGGACATGACTGATCAACCTTCCCCTGGTGCATCTGCACGTGCACGGAAAGCTAGCACGACCTTCTGCGCGTGTCAATGCACGTGCAGAAGCGCGACAGCCATGCCGGCAACACGGATTGGGCTGGATGAGTGCGCCGCAGGGGAGTAGCTCTGCTCCGGCTCAGATTTCGGCGCGGGCCTTGGCGAGAAGTTGCCGGGTGTGATCGGGGGTGTGCGCGTCTACGGTTAGCCGGTCGAAAGCTCTGCTGTACAGCTCGGTCTCGGACCGCTTATCCAGGTAAAGCGCACCGCAGAGGTGCTCGAGGTAGACCACATCGGGCAGCTCCCGCTCCGCGAAGCGCAGCATGGTGAACGAGCCCTCCGCGGCGTACCCACTGAACTGGTAGGGCACCACCTGCAGGGTGACGGTGCGCCGGGTGGTGAGTTCGAGGAGATGCTCGATCTGAGCCAGCATCATCTGCCGGCCGCCTATGGGTCGGCGCAATACGGACTCGTCGATGACCGCCCACAGCGTGGGTGCATCCGGTCGGGTTAGCAACGCTTGGCGTCTCAGTCGCACCGCGACCTGCTGGTCAGCGCGTTCGCCGGCCAACGTTGCCCATCCGCGCGTCGTGATCGCCCTGGCATAGTCCTCGGTTTGCATCAGGCCCGGGACGAACTGTTGTTCCCAGATCTGGATCCGGGAGGCCGACTCCTCCAGCCCGAGGTAGTCCTGGAACCAGTCGGCTAGCAGATCGTTGTAGCGATGCCACCAGCCGGGTTGGTTGGACTGCCTGACCATCTCGAGGAATGCCTCGCGCTGCCCGGGGTCTGTCACTCCGTACATGGTGAGCAGGTCGATCACGTCCCGCTCCTTGAAGCTGACCCTGCCCAACTCGAGTCGGCTGATCTTCGACTCGGAGGCGCGGATGGCGTGACCGGCTTCCGCGCGCGAGATCTCGGCGGCTATCCGCAGCCGGCGCAGCCGCGCGCCCAACATGATGCGGCGGGCGGTCGGGCTACCACTTTGCGTACCACGACCATCGGATGCTTCAGTCACTCCGTATCACCTGGGGCCACGCCGTACCTCCGGTGTATTCCGCCCGACGCCTGAACGTACCTCGCGGTGGAGCATCGCCCAAGCTGCACCCATGGTTTACTGCGCGCGTCCGCGCTTCTAGGCTCGGCTGCGTCCCGTCCCATGCCGCAACTCTTGTGAGGCTCTTGATGCCCGGTACCGACGCCCCGCTGTCGGACGATGCCGTACCAGCTTACATCGACCCGACCAAGGCGAGCATCGCCCGGGTTTACGACGCATTTCTCAATGGTAAGGATAATTACGAGATCGACCGCGAGGTTTTTCAGCGGGTACAGCAGGTTGCGCCGGAGTGCGCCCTCCTTGCATGGGACAACCGACAGTTCCTGATTCGGGTGACTCGTTTCATCGCCGGCGAGGCCGGTATCACGCAGTTCCTCGACTGTGGATCCGGGCTTCCCACGGCCGAAAATACTCATCATATCGCCCAGCGTGTCCAACCGGACGCCCGCGTGGTGTACGTCGATAACGATCCGACAGTAATCACGCACGGCCGCGCGCTGCTCGCGGACAACGATCAGACCTTCTTCAGCGCGGCCGACATCTTCAATCCACGCGAACTCATCAACGATGAGGTCGTCCGCAAGCAGCTCGACTTCTCCGAGCCGATTGCATTGTTCCAACTGGGGACGCTGCACCATTACGACGGTGCGCGCAGTCCGCAGAGCATCATGGCCGAATACATCGATGCCCTGCCATCGGGCTCCTACGTTGCGATCAGCCACTTTTTTGATCCAGAAACTACCAGCGAGTTGAGCACGCTCGCCCGCAGGATGGAACAGGTCTTCGTGCATAGTCCGATGGGCAGCGGGTGGTTTCGCACCCGCGCCGAGATTGAGGGCATGTTCCCAGGCCTGGAATTGATCGAACCTGGCCTCGTCCGGTGCGCCGACTGGTGGCCCGACGGACCGCGGATCAAGCCATTGGATTCCGTGCAGCACTGCATCGTCGGAGCGGTCGGCCGCAAACCCTGAACGGTCCTAGAGCGGCGTTTCAGTAGCAGCGGCGGCCCTGGGCGATCTTGCCCCGCGGCACCGCGACCACGCCCGGCGCACCCACCGACTCACACCGGCAGGCGACGACGAGCTTCCGGACTGTGGCGCCCGCACTCCAGACCGCACTCGGCAGCTGCTCGCCAAGGCACACGCTGAACTCTGAGCAGTGGAGCCGGCACGGTGCGTCTCACTGAAGGAATCTGGCGCTCAAATTGACAGGTGCTTAACAGGGCGTTAGTTTCCTGCATGTGCACGTGCAGGTGCATCCAGCCGAGGGATGGGTGGTCCTTATTTCACAGCCAACCCTCACGTCACTCCGGTGGCCCAGCGTTGATCTTCAGTCGGGACGAGATGGCTGCCTTCCTGGCAGGTGCCAAGGACGGCGAGTTCGATGACTACGCCGGCTGAATCGGGTTCTAACAAGACGGACCGGCGGGGGATACCAGGTGCCGGTGCGGCGATGGTGGCAGACCAGCCTGTGCTGCTGGTCCGTCACCGGGCTGGCATCATCAGCCAGGCCAGCCGCACCGTGCACCTGGTGAGGATGCCGACGGGCTGCGAGACGGGCGTCGCCGCCGCCCTATGCGGCGGCCTGCTGTGCCGCGAGGATATGGAAGTTGTCGAACCCGGTCAGGGCGTGCCGTGCCAGGTGTGCCTGATGAACCAGACCAGTGCCCTGACCGCTGGAGTCGTGCCCGATGCGGTTGTGCCGGCGCAGGAGCAGTCATTCGTGGCGGACTTCAATGGCAACGCCGGGTTCCCGGGTGGACCGGCCTACCAGGCATGGGGCTGGCCGGTGTCTGCTCACCGCGGCCTGATACAGCTGAGGCTGGACTGCGACGCGTCGGCCATCGCGATTCCGATACCGATATCTGCCGAGGTGACCCAGGTCCTCACCACCAGGCATTGTGTACCGGCGGTGTTGGCCCACCCGTACGCGCCCGAACATCACATGGTCCTCACGGGGGAACGATTCGGTGCCACGCTGCCCTGGCCATCCGGCGTCTACGAGGTCACCGGCGCGGTCATGCTGCCGCCCACCAAGACGCTGTATGGGCGGATCACCTGGGTACAACCGCCCAGTCAGGATTCATTGCGGTTGTCCCGGGAGATCGACGTCTTCGGTGCGCTGCGCACCGTGCTCAGCCAGTAGCGGGCGGACCCCAGCCGGTGCCGGTGCCGCTGTGTCGCCGAGTTCGACAGCAGGGCTGTCCAGTCGAGCTCGCACAACCCTCGTGCCGAACTCGGCGACAACACAGTGATCACAAACTCAACACGGTGGCCCGCCACTGGGCAGGTGTGACGGCCAGCACCGGACTGGCAGCACCGAGCTTGCTGTCCCGCACACCAACCCATCCGGTGAGCTCAGTGGTGATCTCCACGCATTCTTGACCATCCGGGAATGAGTAGCTCGACTTTCGCCACTGAGTGCAGCTGCGAAGGGTTTGCGTGATTTTGTGGTCCACGTGATCTCCTCCACGTCGCAGTCCGACATGCTCCCGCGATCTCTCCGGGTGCGCGCCGAATCCGCAGGTCAACTTCAAGGGATGAAACCAACATAGGGGGGAGCCCAGCAACACGGGATATTAATGAATGAAATCCCCCCATTGGGGGTTCAAATGCCAGTGCAACTGCGATTGCACGGGCGAGCCCGGTTTTTGTGCCGCTCGCGGGTTCATCCGGCCCGCAGCCGCGCCCCCCAGCGGGTCGTGACGGTCTCCCCTGGTGCCAACCGGCGGACACCGTCCCCGGATTGGAACGCGTTCGGCGGGCAGGTCATCGGCTCAGTACCCAGACCCCGACGGCGACGATGCGGACCCAGCGTGTCACCGGTGAACAGCTCAACGATCGGATAACTGCCATCCACCCACAGCTCGGCGCACTGCCCGTCCGGTCCGTCCAGCCGCACCCACGTCCGGCCGGCGTCGTCACGGGCCAAGTCGGTGAACGCGAAGTCGATCTGTTGGTCTCCCAGCCGGCGACCGTGGGAAAAGTCGAAGCAGCCACCGGCCACCGGTTCGGTTCCGGTCGGCAGCTGGCGATGCGGGTCGGTGACAATCCGGTTGCCGGCCGCAAAGGTCAGCACGGCATCGTCGATCAACCCGCCTCCTGGCGACAGGTAGGGATGCTGACCGCAGCCGTACGGGCAGGCCTGCTCACCCAGGTTGGTCGCTGTGGTCGTGACCGTCAAGCCGTCGTCGTCGAGGACGTAGCCCGCCGCTACATGGAGCAAGAACGGATACCCGGTCAGCGGGTAAAGCCGGATGCCCATGGTGACCCGGTTGCTGTCCTGGCGCTCCACATCCCAGCAGCGCCAGCGCAGCAACCCGTGGATCGCGTTGCTCTTGTCCGGCTCAGTGATCGCTACCTGGTAGTCCACCCCATCGAACCGGTAGCGACCGTCCGCCAACCGGTTAGGCCAGGGAACCAGCACCGCGCCATGCGCACCGTCGCACATGGCGTCTCGCGGGTAGGGGTCCAACACCGCCCGGTCGCCAACCCGGTACTCCCGTACCCCGCCGCCGACCTCCACCACCACCGCGACTTGATCGCCATGCTGGATCTGGTACTGCCGCCCTGACGGTGGGATGCTCATTCGACCTCGCAAAGCACCGGTGACCCTCGCAGTGGGTACACCTACGCCGCCGATGCCAAACATGCGTGCTCCGCCAACCCGCTCCGACGCGGTGGTGGCGCTGACTCGGTCCGGGGACCACCGGCTCACCGCGGTCATGCCCATTCACGTCGTCGTGCATAACTCAAGGGCCGCCGCCTTGATAGTACTTGCATCGGTACACGACGTTTTAAGTAGCGATGGGACTACACATTCGTGCATTTGCTCTTGCCGCGGCACGCGCAGTTCTGGGACGGTGGCTGAACGATATGCCGATGAAGCCCCCAAGCCACCAGGCGCAGGGGAGGTCGCATCGTGGTTGTCCCCACTAAGGCCACTAATGGTGAGGCGTGACATGGTTGGAGCGTGGATGACGCCTGATCGTCGCGAGCACATCAGGGGCGGCGCCGGATGCGGCGGACACGGATGATCATGCACCGGCAGACGGCACATCGGGAACGTGTGGGATGGCCGATGACAGGCCAGGTCGATGCAGGAAGGAATGCGTGAGGTGATCCGATGCCGTTGACCCCCGCCGACATTCGTAATGTCGCGTTCAGCAAGCCGCCAATCGGCAAGCGCGGCTACTCCGAGGATGAGGTGGACGCCTTCCTCGACCTCGTGGGTGGCGAGCTGACCCGGTTGCTCGATCAGATCCACGATCTCAACCGCCAAGTCGAGCAGCGCGACCGGCAGCTTCGCGTTGCGGCAGCAGAACCAGCACGTCCGTTGGGCGCCGCGAGACGGCCGCCGATCCAACAGCAGACACCGTCAACCCACGACCACGACACCCAGGCCGCCAAGGTGTTGGGGATGGCCCAGCAGATCGCTGACCGGTTGACCGGCGATGCCAAGGCCGAGGCGAACGGAATCTTGACCCAGGCCCGCAGCAAATCCGAACAGCTGCTTTCCGACGCGCGGATGAAGGCTGACGGCATGGTCAACGAGGCCAGGAGCCGGGCCCAGATCATGATCAATAACGCCCACGACAAGGCCTCGGAGTTGGAACGGCAGTCCCAGGACAAGGCCACTGCCCTCGAACACGACGCGGCGCGCAAGCACGCCGAGATCATCGGCTCGATCAGCCAGGAGAAGATCGTCCTGGAGAAGAAGGTCGACGAGCTGCGCACCTTCGAAACCGAGTACCGCACGCGCGTGAAGACCTACCTCGAGTCCCAGCTGCGCGAGCTGGAACTGCGCGCATTCGGTGCGCCGACGGCAGCCGCAGCACCCAGGCAGCAGGAGTTCGCGGCCGCCGGCTTCAGCCCGCCCGCCGAGGCCGGCGCCCACCGGGCCGATCCGCAGTATGGCACCGGCGTGGCAGACGTAGCGAGAATTCCAGCTCCTCGCAACGGCTCGTTCAACAGGGAGCCCACCGACGAAGCAGGCGTGCACGGAATGCGGTGGGAACCCGCTGTTTGACGCCTCGATGCGTGGTTTCTTCAGCGGCGGCTACTTCGACCGCCGGATTGGGTAAGCGGCGCCCTCGGCGTCGGGCCACCCCGCCAGTCGTAGCGTGCTGGGCGGCGCGCCGAGGTCGCCGACTTACTCTCGCGTCGCGGAACACCGGACGCACGCTCAAGGTCAACTATCCTCCATACGTGGACGATGGGCCGTCAAACGGGTGATATGTCGCGTTATACCGGTGGAGTAAGCTGATCATCGACACGTAGGGGGAGGTCAGATTACTACCAAGCGTCTGGCGCAGTATTGCGTCGTATCGGACTCAGCCACGGCGGTCGGCGGGATGAAGCAGACCACTTCTGTGGAGTGGATTCGCGCGGATTAATTATTACCGCCGGCCAGCGTCACTATCACGCCGTGGCGCCCAATCAACCAGGGCCCCCTCTGCCGCAATGACTCGGGCGCTTTGGCATGCCTTTAATCGTATCACGGTACGGGGGACGGGATACAATGAATCTAGAAGCGGCGCGAAAGAAGAATCCGCTGGTGACGGACGGCTTGCCCATACCGGCACCGAGACAGCATTTACAGATCGATACTGCGGTGGCGCATTCTGCTCGGTTCTGGAACTACTTGCTGGGCGGTCGGGACAACTACGCAGTCGATCGGGCGGCCGCGGATCAGATTATGCTGCTTATCCCGAGCCTCCGCGAAACTGTTCGCGCCGAGCGGAGGTTTCTGATCCGCGCAGTTCAATACCTGGCGGGCGAGGCGCGCATTCGTCAGTTCCTGGACATCGGCACCGGTCTGCCCACGGCTGGCAACACACATGAAGTCGCGCAGGCAGTGGCACCGGAGTCGCACATCGTTTACGTCGACAATGATCCGCTGATCATGGCACACGCGCGCGCCCTGCTCACCAGCGCTCCGGAAGGCGCCGCCGACTACGTGCACGGAGATCTTCGCGAACCGGACATAATTCTGGCCGAAGCCGCCCGGACGCTGGACTTCACCCGGCCGGTGGGGCTCATGCTGCTGGGAATCCTGAACTTCATACCGGACACCGGCCAGGCTCACGCAATTGTAGATCGGCTCCTGACCGCCCTGTGTCCGGGTAGTTACCTGGTGATCTCGCACCCCACCGCGGAGATCGACGGTGACGCGATGAGGGAGGCCATGCGGTTGTGGAACGACAGCGGCGCGGCGCCTATAGTATCCCGGAGCCGGCGACAGTTGATCGATTTCTTCGACGGTCTGGAGCTGCTGGAGCCTGGCGTGGTGTCATGTTCGCGGTGGCGCCCAGACCCGTCCGAAATCGGCGTGCCCGCGGAAGTGTTTCATTTCAGTGGCGTCGGACAAAAGCCATGACCCGCCCATAATCGGCGGCGTGCTTCATCGGGAGGAGGGATGGTGTGGGCGCTATCCGGCCCAGTCGGAATTCGCCGAGCAGCCACGTTCCGTCGCGATCGCACGGGCCCACCGCGTTGCGAATCGCGTTGGGCACTCAGTTGCGCCGGCTCCGCGAGGCCAACGGAATCAGCGCGGAGGCGGCCGGCTACGCGATCCGCGCATCCCACGCCAAGATCAGTCGCATGGAACTCGGGCGAGTCGGTTTCAAGGAGCGCGACGTGGCAGATCTGCTCACGCTCTACGGCATTACCGACGAGCGCGAGCAGAATGCGTTTCTGGCGTTGGCGCGGCGGGCCAACGTGCCGGGTTGGTGGCACCAGTACAGCAATATCCTGCCAGGCTGGTTCGAGATGTACCTCGGCTTGGAGCAGGCCAGCTCAGTCATCCGTAGCTATCAACCTCAATTTGTCCCCGACCTGCTACAGACCCGCGAGGTAGCCCGTACGGTGATTCGGCTCGGCCACCCGGATGCATCCACTGACGATGTCGAACGCCTGCTCGCACTGCGCATGACACGTCAGCAGATCCTCATTCAACCCGGAGCTCCCATTCTGTGGACCGTGATCGACGAGGCAGCGCTACGGCGGCTTCATGAGAGTTCGGCGATGCGGGCACAGGTCGAGCATCTCATCAAGATGGCCGAGCTGCCCAATGTCAGGATTCAGGTGATGCCGATATATTTCGGCGCGCACGTGGCGGTAGGTGGCCCGTTCGCCATCCTGCGGTTCTCCGAACCCGACCTGCCGGACATCGTCTACCTCCAACAGCTCACCTGCGCTCTCTACCTGGACAAGAGCCAGGACGTCGAGCATTACCTCATGGTCATGGACCGCTTGTGCGTCCAAGCTAAATCCCCCGCTGAGACAGCCAGATTCCTCAGCGATACCCTTAAAGCCCTTTAACACCACCCCCTCCGACACCCCGATATGTCTCCATGTCGGGCTGGGCGGGGGCTTGGGTGAGGGCAAGCTGGGAGGTGATGACAGCTACCAGATCCGAGCTGCCCGGGCCGGTGGCGCCGATGCTGGCCTCGGCGGGTGTTGCCCCGTCCGGCCCTGGTTGGGCGTTCGAGTTCAAGTGGGACGGCGTGCGGGCCATCGCCGCGGTCGCCGGCGACCAACTACGGCTGTACAGCCGCAACGGCAACGACATCACCGGCGGATACCCCGAGCTGGCAGCGCTGAGCGGGCTCATCGAAGCCCGCCGGGTGCTGCTCGACGGAGAGATCGTCACGCTGGGCGCCGCCGGACGGCCGGATTTCGGATTGCTCCAGCAGCGCATGCACGTCCGCGCGCCGAACCCGGAGCTGGTGGCCCGGGTACCGGTCTCCTATTACCTGTTCGATCTGCTCGATCTCGACGGTCACACGTTGCTGCCACAGAGCTACCAGCAGCGCCGCGAGCTGCTGGCGGGCCTGGATCTCGGCTCGGGCTCACCGTTGATCCGGGTACCGCCGAACTACACCGACGTCAGCGGCGGCCAGCTGCTCGAGGTGGCCCGCCAGCACGGGCTGGAAGGCGTGGTGGGCAAGCGGTTGCGGTCCCGGTATGAACCCGGCCGCCGCTCGCCGGCCTGGATCAAAACCGCCCTGTTCCGCACCCAAGAGGTCGTGGTCGGCGGTTGGACGGCCGGTCAGGGCCACCGGGCCGGCACGCTGGGCGCGCTGCTGCTCGGCGCCCACGACGCTCAGGGCCGGCTGCGCTACCTCGGCGACGTCGGTACCGGGTTCACCGAGCGGATGCTCGACGACCTGATGGCCCGGCTCACCGCGCTGGAACAACCGGGTAGCCCGTTCGACGAGCCGGTGCCCCGCGACCACGCCCGGCGGGCGCGCTGGGTGCGTCCCGAACTCGTCGGCGAGGTCGAGTACCGGGCGGTAACCCTGGACCGCCGGCTGCGCCACACCGCCTGGCGGGGGTTGCGTACCGACAAGGACCCGGCGCAGGTGACGTTCCCGTGACGATGCCCAACCGCCAAGGTGCTCAAGCGATCGCGGTGGCCGATGATGACCGGTATGACCGTGCACGACGAAGAGTCGATCACTGTACGGGTGAACGGGCAACCGCGGACGCTCGGTGCGGTCGGTGTGTCCGCCGCGATCGCCAACGCCGTCTTCCACGCGACCGCAGTGCGGGTGCGTGAGCTGCCCAGCACCATCGACCGGCTGTTGGGTTGAGCCATGCCGAACAGCTCCTTCGCGGCCGCTACCGAGCAATGGGTGGGCGAGCTCGGACGGCTGCGTGGTGTGGTGCGCCAGCATGTCGTCGCGGCGCAGCTCGCCGAGATCGTCGGCGACTCCGGCCCGTTGCGGGTGCTGGACGTCGGTTGCGGGCAGGGCACCCAGGCGCTGCTGCTGGCGCGCCGCGGTCATGACGTGACCGGTTTAGACGTCTCCGAGCAGCTGCTGGGTCGTTTCGAGGATTCGTTGGCTGGCGAGCCAGCCGAGGTCAGGGCTCGAGTGCAGCTGGTCCAGGGTCCCGGGGAGCATGCGGCGGATCTGATCGCCGGGCCGTTCGACCTGGTGCTGTGCCACGGAGTGCTGATGTATCTCGACGGCATCGGCCCGATGCTGGCCGCGCTGTCCGCGGTGGCCGGCGAGGACGCCGGCCTGTCGCTGCTGATCCGCAACGGGCTCGCGCTGGCGATGCGTGACGGGCTGCGCGGCGACTACCCGGCCGCGCTGAGCGCCTTCGACACGCTTGAGTACACCAACCGGCTCGGCCTGACTGCGCACGCGCACACACCCGACATCATCGACAGCGCCGTGGCGGACTTCGGTTGGCAGCGGCAGCGCTGGTATGGGGTGCGGGTCTTCACCGACCACCATGACGACCCTGCGCCGGCCGCCACCGAGCTGACCGACCTGCTGGCCGCCGAAGTCCAAGCCGGCACCCGCGACCCGTACCGGCAGGTCGCCGCGATATTGCACCTTTACTACGTGCGCGGTGCCCGATGAGTGACCCGCAGGAGCGTCTCGATACCTATCGGGCCAAGCGCGATTTCTCGGTCACCGCGGAGCCGGCCGGATCGTCGGATGTGGTGGCCGGCTCCAGCCGGTTCGTCGTGCAGCGCCACCGAGCCCGCCGGCTGCATTACGACCTGCGGCTGGAAATGGACGGGGTGTTGGTCAGCTGGGCCGTGCCGCGGGGACCGACCCGGGACCCCAAGGCCAGGCAGCTGGCGGTGCACGTCGAGGACCACCCCATCGAGTACTTCAACTTCGAGGGCGTCATTCCCAAAGGCGAATACGGCGGCGGCGACGTCATCGTGTGGGACTGGGGGACGTGGCAGCCGTCGGGAACTGACGACCCGGTCGGAGCCATCGCGCGCGGAGAGCTGCACTTCGACCTCTACGGCGAGAAGCTGGCCGGCCGCTTCGTGCTGGTCCGCACCGGCGAGGCCCGGCCCAATGGCGAGCAGTGGCTGCTGATTCACAAGAACGATGATCACGCGCAGCGCGGGTGGAACCCGGAAGACCATCCGCGATCGGTCAAGAGCGGGCGCACCAATGACGAGGTGGCCGCCGCGCCGGAGTTGATGTGGCGCGGTGACCTGCCCCCGGACCAGGCCGCCGTCTCGCTGGTCAAGGCGCCCCAGCCGGTATGGGACCCGCCGACCGCCGACGAGCTGGCCGCGCTGGATGACTTGGGCGCCAAGGGCCGGTGGACCGTGCAGGGCCGCGAGGTCGCCTTGACCAACCTGAACAAGGTGCTGTTCCCGTCGCGGGATGCCCAGCATGATCTAACAGCAGAGCCGCCGGTCACCAAGCGCGATCTCATCCGCTACCACGCCATGATCGCCCCGTTCATGCTGCCCTACCTCGCCGACCGGCCGATCAACGCCCATCGCTACCCCGACGGTGTGCAACGGCCGGGTTTCTGGCACAAGGAGGTGCCGGACTACGCGCCGGACTGGCTGACCCGCTGGCATTATGCCGAGGCCGGCGCGGGGAAGACGCAGTGCTACGCCGTGATCGACAGCGTGGCGGCGCTGGTCTGGATGGCCAACCACGCGGCGGTGGAGCTGCACCCCTGGACCTCGGGGCTGCCCGACGTGCACCAGCCGACCTGGGCGCTGATCGATATCGACCCCGGCCCGGCCACCAGCTTCGACGACATTCTGGTGCTGGCCCGGCTGTACCGGGTCGCGCTGGAGCACCTCAAGGTCGCCGCCATGCCGAAGGTCACCGGGCAGCGGGGCGTGCAGATCTGGGTGCCCATCCGCTGCGGCTACTCGTTCGAGGACACCCGAGTATGGGTCGAGAAGGTCTCCCGCGCCGTCGGCCGCACCGTTCCCGAACTGGTCAGCTGGGAGTGGCACAAAGACCGCCGGGAAGGGCTTGCGCGCCTGGACTACACCCAAAACGCCATCAACAAAACACTGGTGGCGCCGTTCAGCGCGCGGCCCGCGGCCGGTGCGCCGGTGTCGGTCCCCATCTCCTGGGACGAACTGCAGGATCCCGACCTCGCCCCGGACCGCTGGACGATCCGCACCGTGCTCGACAGACTGCACGAGGTCGGCGATCCCCTAGCTCCTCTCATCGGCCGCGAACAAGAGTTGCCAACGCTGTAGACCTGCCCGACATGGAGACATATCGGGTCAGGGGGCGATGTCGAGGGTGTAGGTGATCAAGTTCTGGAGGACCTTGGCGGCGGACCGGGGGTCGCGGGCGTCACAGGTCATCAGCGGCACCTGCGGGTCCACCGCGAGAGCTTCGCGCAGTTCGTCGAGGTCGTAGACAGGCCCACCGCCGACCATGTTGACGGCCACGACGAAGGGGACATGGGAGCCCTTTTCGAAGTAGCTGATCGTCGCGAACGCGCCCTCGATGCGCCGCGGATCCACCAGCACCACTGCACCCAGCGCTCCAACGAACGCGGCGTGCTGGGGCTCCGATGTGCCGAACAGGTACAGCACCAGATCTGGATTCAGGGTGATCCGGCCGAAGTCCGTGGTGGCCTCGACGGTGATCGGGTGGGTATCCGAGACCGACCCCACGAAGGTGGTCTTCCCGGCGCCGGCACCGCCGGCAATGATGATCTTCGTCGGTGGTTTCGCCGGCCCGGGTCTACCCGCCTCGGTGGCGAATAGCTCGCGTAACTCGTCGAAGATCGGCGTTCCGACCATGCTGCCCCCCATGTACCCCGGCCGGCTTGATTCAGGCGACCGCCGGATTCAGAAGCCTTTGCCCGCGGTCACCGAAGCGAGGTACCGCTGCGCCTTGTCCCGGTCGAGGAACCAGTGCTGGTAATCGGACGGATCGGCGAATCCGTTGACGAAACGGTCCGCGATCTGCGGGTAGGTACCCGCGGCGCCGAGCAGGTGCATCACGTGCTCGGGCGGCGGCGCGAGCATGGCGTTGGTCCACATCGTCGTGTGCTGGGCGTCGGACCAGTACCGGTCGAAGGCTTGTTGCATCCACGCCCCGTCGAACGGCGCCTCGCCGTGCTCCAGGATGCTGGCCAGGTACGAGGCCGCGCACTTGCTCGCGCTGTTCGAGCCCTGGCCGGTGATGGGATCGTTGGCGACCACGACGTCGGCCATGCCCAGTACCTGACCACCGGAGGGCAGCTCACCCACCGGTCGCCGCACCACCGGTGGGTAACCGCCGGTCAACGTGGCCCTGCCATCGGTCAACTCGACGTGCTGGCACCGCTCGTATTCCCAGGGCACGAACTGGCGCATGAGATCGAGCGTGCGCTTCAGATGCTCGGCCGGCGGCGGGCGATCATCCCAGCAATCCAGCGGACCACCGGGGACTCCCTCGAAGAACAGAATGTCGCACGGACCGCTGATCGTGAAGCACGGCATGATGAACAGTTCGCCCACTCCGGGAATGGCGTTGAAACGCACCGCCTGCACGGTGGGATGTTCCGGTCGTGGCGTCATGCCGTGCACATACACCACGGCAAGGATGCGTTGCGTGCTGGTGTAGGGGGAACGGCTCGGGTCGCGGTCGAATAGCTGAACAAGTTCCCCTTTGCCGGCGGCGATGACGACGAGGTCGTAAAAATGAGTCAATGCATCGACATCGTAAGTCGTGACACCGTGGTAGACGACCTTGCCGCCCTGATCCTCGAATAGCTCCAGCCACCCGGACATCTTCACCCGCTGGTCCACTGACTGCGCATAGTCGTCGAGCTGACCGAGCCAGTCCAGGGCACGTTCGCGATCGGGGCCCGCGATGGAAAGGCCGAGTCCCTCGATATCAGGCGCTTGCTGCTCCCAGAGGTTCAGGTCATAGTCGCGTTCGTGCTGCAGGGCAGGGCCGAACATGCATTGTGTGGACATGACCCGTCCACCGCGGATCTCCTCCGGAGTACGAGCCGACATGACAGTGACGTCGTAGTCGTGGCTTTGCAAGCTCAGGCCTAGCTGCAAGCCCGCTTGACCGGCCCCCACGATCAATACCTTCCGCATCGGTGTTAACCCTCCTGCTGCTGTTCCCAGGTCACATCGGGGCCGTAGGAGACGGTGCAGCTCATGGTGTAGGACACCAATTCCTGCAATGCTCTCGAGGTCGATCCGGGATCCCGGGCATCGCACGTCGTCAGCAGCACGTCCGGGCCCAGGGTCAGCGCTTCTCGCACCTCGTCGAGCTCGTAGCCGAGTTCGCCGTCGAACTTGTTCACGGCCACGATGAAGGGAATGTCGGAGTCGTTCTCGAAATAGTTGATGGCCGCGAATGAATCCTGTATCTGCCGGGTGTCCACCAGGATGACGGCGCCGAGCGCGCCCCGGCACAGATCGTCCCAGAGAAACCAGAACCGGGGCTGGCCCGGCGTGCCGAACAGGTACAGCACCAGATCCGGCTGCAGCCTGATACGACCGAAGTCCATGGCCACCGTGGTGGTCGTCTTCCCGCTGTCCGGCAGTGGATCGACGCCTTCACCGGCCACGGTCATCCATGCTTCGGTGTTGATCGGTTTGACCTCGGACACCGAACCCACGAATGTGGTCTTGCCCACCCCGAAACCACCAGCGATCACGATCTTCGCTGAAATGGTCAACGAAGAAACATCAAGCGGGTAGTTTCTTGAGTCCATCGAGGATCCTCTCCAGGATGATCCGGTCGTACCGGTACGTGAAACCGGTGGGGTGAATGAACACCGCATCTTGCGCCGCCAGATCGCTGATCAACACACGGATCACCCCCAACGGAATAGCCAAGTGAGCGGACATCTCCGCGAGGGAGGTCGTCTGGCGGGCAATTTCGTACAGCGCCTGCGATTCCGGCATCAGGGTCTCGGCCAGCTTCGGATCGTACTGAGGCACCGATATCAGTGTCTCCACCAAGAGGTGATGTCGCGATCTGGTCCGCCCTCCGGTGAGCGCATATAGTCGAATCCTCTTGCTGCGCATCGCAATGTGTTCCACCGCCGCCCCTCCTCCGCCTGCTCAGTCGGCTCGCCGAGCGGTGATGACACGCCGCAGATCGGCGCGAGCCTTGGGAGTCAATGCACCTGCGGCCGTGTCCACGAACTGTGTCATCTCATAAGCGACCGCCTTCATGTTGCAGCGTGCCGATGTCAGCACTGCCAGGCCGGCATTTTCGCCGATCCCCATGAAAAGGAAGTACCCGCGCGACAGTCGAATGATGATCAGCTCGCAACTGCCCTTACCGAATAGTGCCGCGCTATTTCGAGCCAGACCCAGCAGACCGCTGGCGATCGCCGCGAGCTGTTCGGCGCCGTCGCTGCTCACCGATTCCGACGCGGCAAGCGGGAATCCATCGGAGGACAGCAGCAGGGCATGAGTGACGCCGGGCACCCGCTGGACAAACCCATTGATCAGCCAGCTGAAATCCGCCGGGTTCTTGATGGCATGATCGGCAGCCATTCACGTAGTCTCTCTTGGCTTTCCGGCCGGCCGTTGCTGCCGAGCTGCCTGCTCGCCGTCGGAGAAGTCACCGATATCGGCCATCAACTGCTCGCGTCCCTCGCTGGGGTCGTCCTCGGTGCGATCGGTGTCGGGATCATTCCGGGGACTGGGCACCGACGCGGGGAAGGCGCCGAATTCGCGCAGGCTCTGTGGGATCCGCCGCGGCAAGCCGTTTCGCGTCGTCCTCGGGGTCGGAAGCGGCTTTGCCGGCCCGGCGGCTTCGGCGGAGCTGTGCTCCGGGTCCGGCGTCGTCACCGCAGGCGGTGGGCTCGCCTCAACGGCAGCCGGCGCCGGCCGGGGGGAGTTCATCATCGGGGTGTCGGCGAACCACGGTGTGGCCGGGGCTTGCCCCACCAGGCTCGGCGGTAACAGCACCGTGGCGCTGGTGCCGCGGGTCGCCCCGTTGTCCAGGCTCACCCGGATACCGTGCTTGCCGGCCAGGCGGCGAACGACCGAAAGGCCCATCTGCTCGACGGAGTCGCCGCTGGACTCCGTATCGGAAAGCTGGGCATTGAGCGCCTGTAGTCGGTCTGCCGGCAGGTGGTGTCCCGCGTCGTCGATCCGGATCGGCAAGGTGCCCTGCCCGGTGAGGTGCGCGCTGACGGTGACCTTCGACATCGGCGGTGAGTACCTCGTGGCGTTGTCCAGCAGCTCCGCGAGCAGCCGGCTGAGGTCGTCGGCGACGAGGTCCACCACGGCCAGTCCGGCGGCACGCTCGATCTCGATCCGGCGATAGTGCTCGATGGAGGACATCGCCGCCCTGATCACGTCGATCAAGGGCGAGGGTGCGCCGGGCCTGCTGCCGGCGTCGTGCCCGGCGAGCACCCGAAGGTTCTCGGCGTTGCGGCGTAGCCGGGCGGCGAGATGGTCCAGCTGGTAGAGCCGTGCCAGCGCATCCGGATCGCTCTCGCTCGCCTCCATGTCCTCGAGCCGGGCGAGCAGGGAATCCACCAGGTTGAGATCACGCCGCGCGACCGTGGCAGACATCCTGGCCAGCACCTCGTGCGCGCCGCTGCCCTGGCTGGATGGGGACTCTCCTCCTACTACGGACCGTGACGCGGTGTCCGGCGGAGCCAACAGTCGCGCCGCGGCGAACCGCGCCTTGTTCACCAGCGCGCGGGTAGCCGGGCTCCGGTACCGCTCCAGAATCCACCGCACACCGCGCTCAACCCGGACAAATATGGGGTAATCGGTCGTTGGCACGGTTGCGTACCGTACTCGCGCGCTCGCAAAAGCCACAAGATTAATGACACGCCTTGGCGTGTGTTTGCTACTCTAAGTAACCATCGATGATCCAATCGGATCAGTACAAAGTTCGCATTTACGCCACCGGTGAGGCGTGGTCGGCACGCCCTGTGCTGGCCTACCACCGCGGCTGCACGTGCCAACTGGAACAGCCATGTTGCTCGAAACTCGCCGACCCCTGACCCCGATATGGAGACATATCGGGGTCAGGGGCAGTGAGCGGCTAGCGGGAGGCGGATGCGGAATACGGCGCCGGCGCCGGGGGAAGTGTCGAGTTCGGCTTTGCCGCCGTGCGCCGCGGTGAGCGCGGCCACGATGGACAGGCCCAGGCCGGTCCCGCCGCGACGCGCCGACCGGGTTCGCGCGGAGTCGACCCGGTAGAACCGCTCGAACACCCGTTGGGCGTCCAGCGGCGCCAGCCCGGGACCCTGGTCGCGCACCGAGAGCACCGCCCAGCCGGGTTCGGTGGCCACCCCGACGGTGACCGGGGTACCCGGTGGAGTGTGGGTGAGCGCGTTGGTCATCAGGTTGCTCAACACCTGCCGCAGCCGCGGCTCATCGCCGAGCACCACCGGCACCCGACCGTTATGGGCCACCTCCAGGGTGACCGGCCGATCGGGTGACAGCGCGCGGGCGTCGTGTACCGCGTCGGCGGCCAGCGCGACGAGGTCGACCGGCGTGCGGGCCAGCTCGCGCTGCGCATCGAGCCGGGCCAGCAGCAGCAGGTCCTCGACGAGCAACCCCATCCGGGCGGCCTCGGACTCGATCCTGTTGATCAGCCTGGGCACGTCGTCGGCCGCGCCCTGCCGGTAGAGCTCGGCGAATCCCCGGATCGACGTCAGGGGGGTCCGCAACTCGTGGCTGGCGTCGGCGACGAAACGCCGCATCCGCTCCTCGGAGCTGCGGGCGGCCACCTCGGAGGCCTGCTGGGTGCGGAAGGCCGACTCAATCTGGGCGAGCATCCCGTTGAGCGCGCTGGACAGCTGCCCTACCTCGGTGCGCGGCGGGTGCTCGGGCACCCGCCGGGTCAGGTCTCCCGCCGCGATCGCCTCCGCAGTATCCTTCACCTCGGCCAGCGGCCGCAGGCTGCTGCGCACCGCGAGGTAGCCGACGCCGGCCAGCGACCCCAGCACCACCCCGCCGATGACCAGTTCGAGGAACGTCAGCCGGGCCATGGTGGCGTCCACGCTGGTCAGACTGGTCGAGACCAGCAAGGTGCCGGATCCGTCCGGCAGCGGGATGGCCAGCAGCCGCCACTGCCCGTCGCCGCTGGTAGCGGGCACGGTCACAGCGCGTCCGTGCCGCGCCGCGGCCTGGGCCGGCGTCCACTGCGGCAGCATGGGGCCCGGCTGGCCTACCCGCAGCGGAGATTCCAGCATGTCGACGACGGCGCCGGTTTCGTCGGTGATGGCCAAGGAAAACGTACTGGGCAGCCGGAACCGGCCCGGGCCGCCCCGCTCGCCGCCTGCGCTCACCGAGGGCGCCCCGGGCCCAGCACCGTGGCGCAGGGCGTGCACAAGCGGCTCACCCGCGGCGCGCAACTGGCCGTCCACTTGATCGAGCAGCGAGCCGTGCAGTGCGGTCACCGTCGCCACCCCAGCGGCCCCCAGTGCCAGCGCGACCAGCGCCAGCACCGCGGCGACCAGCTGTACCCACAGCGGCGTCGCGGCCCACATCCGGCCGGCGGCCCGGCCAGCGGCGCGCATCCGGCCGGTGCTGGGGGCCGCCGCGGTCATGATCGAGGCACGCGCAGCACGTAACCGACGCCGCGCACGGTGTGCAGCAGCCGCGGCTCGCCGGTGTCGAGCTTGCGCCGCAGGTACGAGACGTAGGACTCGATTACGCCGGTGTCACCGTTGAAGTCATAGTTCCACACGTGCTCGAGGATCTGGGTCTTGGACAGCACCCGTCCGGGGTTGCGCATGAAGTAGTGCAGCAGCTTGAACTCGGTCGGCGACAGCTCGACCAGCTCGCCGGCTTTGCGCACCTCGTGGGTGTCGTCGTCGAGCTCGATGTCGGCGAAGCACAGCTGGGCGCTGGCCGCCTCCACCCGGGATCCGGCGCGCCGCAGGATCGCCCTGATCCGGGCGATCACCTCCTCGAGGCTGAACGGTTTGGTCACGTAGTCGTCCCCGCCCAGGGTCAGGCCGGTGATCCGGTCGGCGGTGGCGTCACGCGCGGTGAGAAACAGCACGGGCATCTGCAGGCCCTCGCCGCGCAACCGGCGCACCATGTCGAAGCCGTCCATGCCGGGCATCATCACGTCGAGGACGAGCAGGTCGGGCCGCCTTCGCCGGGCTTGCTGCATCGCGTCGGCGCCGTCGGTGGCGGTGGTCACCTCGAATCCGACGAAGCGCAGGCTCGCGGAGAGCAGCTCGACGATGTTGGGCTCGTCATCGACCACGAGTAGCCGGGCTTCGGGGCTCGCTGCTGCGGCCACGGGCACCACCTCCTGGGCAACAGTGTGGGCGGCGAGCCTCCCACGCTGCTGGACGTTGGCTGTGAAGTAGCTGGGAACGCCGCGGCTCAGCGCAGGAGTCATTCACAGCCAACTCAGAGGAAACTGGCAGCCTGCCTCCAAGGTGGTCGGCGACAGTAACCACCGTGACCGCAACAGCCAACCGCCCGTGGTGTGCTGAGCTGCCGATCGTTGACCAGTGGCGACGTCGCTACCTCGGGCAGCGCGCGCCGGGGGCGCGCACATCATCGACCCCGCACCGGCCGCCCGGCCAGTGGCCTGGTCTCGGTCACCCAGTGGCCCTCCTTGACCTGCGCCGACGTGCTGGCCACCGCCGCGTTCGCGCGCGACTGCTCCTCCGTCCGGACGGCACCACAGCGATGACCGGTTCGATGGCCGCGTTGATCCAGCCTGTTTCACCCGCACACCAGAGGGAGGACATCCGATGAACCAGAACCCGCCACCCGACGAACCGACCGCGCAGCTCGCTGCGTCGCCACCCGAGCCAACCCGCGATGCTCGGCCGCGCCGCCGCTGGGTGACCTTGCTGCTGGCCGCTGCGGCGGCGGTAGTGCTGCTGCTCGTTGGCGGCGGGGTCGGCTACCTGCTGGGCCACCAGGGCGGCACGGCCCGCGCGGCCGGAGTGGGTCCAGCCGCCCAAGGCTTGATCGACGGCGGTCCCGGGGGTTTCGGCCCGGACGGTTTCCGTGGGCACGGCCGGGGCCGCGGCGTCGCCGGCACCATCGACTCGGTCAACGGGTCGACGATCACGCTGACCACCCGCAACGGCCGCCAGGTCACCGTCACCGCGGCTTCCAACGTGGCCGTCACCGTGCGAAGCCAGGGCACGGTGGCCGATCTGAAGACCGGCCAGACCATTGTGGTGGCCGGCCGGACCGGTAGCGACGGCACCATCACCGCTAACCGGATCGACGTCGGTCCCGGAGTTCCACGGTGACCACCACCTCATCGCGCAACGCAGTGCCACCCGTCGATCGGGCCGGAGCAAAATCCGATATCAGTTAGGTTTGGCAATCTTTAAAAGGCGCCACGTACCTAAGATTCCGGCATTATCCATCCACCCTGATGGACCTTTTTCGAACTTTGGTCGGGAGCCTAGCGTGTGGATGGGTCCGGTCTCGGGATCAACCGCAGTGGCCGTACCCCGGCGGGTGCCGCCGCAAAGGAGGATTGGCGAGATATGTTGCAGTCAACTACCGCCCCAGGCCGGGCGGGAACCAGCCTGATTCTGCGTGCCGTGGGCGCCGTGGGATGCTTGGCCGTCGCAGCCATTCACATCATCGACCAAGGGGGCGTGCCCGGGCTGAAAGACCCGGACTACGTCCAGATTTTATATTACCTTCTCGAAGTCGCCGCCCTCGCCGCCGCCGCACTGCTGCTGACGAATTACGCAAGAAGGGGTTGGGGCCTGGCACTGGGAGTCGCAGCCGGACCAATCATCGGCTACATGCTCTCCCGCGGACCCGGATTGCCCGACTACAGCGACGATATCGGTAACTGGACAGAACCACTTGGCGTGCTCAGCCTGGTCGTCGAGGGCGCCCTGCTGATCCTCGCCGCAACGATCCTCGCGGCGTCTCGACGAAGTGCAACGCTGATCCACCGCTAGCCCACCGGCTCATGACGCTGAGAGGGATATACCAATCCGGCGAGTAACATCGTGTACCCGGCATGAACGGAGGAGGTCGAACCGGCGACAGGGGAATTACCACAAATCGATTACAACTACCCATAGTCATGGTATGGTGACGTCGGCCCCTGCGGAGTGGCGAGATTTCCTCGGCCGGGCTACAGTGCTTGCGGGCGGTGTAAGCCGGTTTCGCGGCCTTTCTGCGTCGTCCAATTCACATCTCGTTAACACGAGAGGATCATCACATTGGACACTGTCATCCAAACGCTGACGCTGGCTATCGTCCTGCTCATCATAGGATTGGCCTGTGTGATCATAGGAATCACCGGCCTGGTCTGGACGAGTGGGCGGAGCAGAAAACAAGGAGAGTCGCGACCCCGTCACGGCGGTGGCCCTGCCACGCGTGGTGCCGGCCGTGCTGATTCCGGCCCTGATGGGGCGATCCCATCTCGATTGTCCGGCCATCCTTAGTGGGGTTTGTTGCGGTCCGCTGGTCGACTGCCGGACATTCTTTGTTCACGTTCAGAGGGCAGGGTTGCCGCCGTGACATCGCCGCCTGGCGGTTACTGGCGCCCGCCGCCTCCACAGCGGAAACGGCATCCGCATCTGCTGTGGACCGTCGCGCTCCTCGCAGCTGCACTGGCACTGGCCGCGGCCGTCAGCAGCCGGGCTATGCAGCAACTCGCCGCAACCTCGTCAGTGTCGTCCCCTGCCTGGTCATCTCCCTCGTGGGCACCGCCGGGAGTCCGAGCGCCGGAGACGCATCCTGCCACGGCGCCTTCGTCGATACCGCCGGCAGCGCGGCCGGTCTTGGCACCGCCGCACCGGCCGCATGCGCTTCCACGACCGCCACAACCACCGCGACCGCCCGGTGCCTCGAGCGCGCCGCTGGACCTCCAGGCCCTCGCAGCCAAGGTCGAGCCTGCTCTGGTGGACATCAACACCCAGCTGAGCCACCCGAATGCGCAAGCCGCCGGTACCGGGATCGTGCTGGACCCGTCCGGTGTGGTGCTCACCAACAACCACGTGATCAGCGGCGCCAGCAGCATCGACGTGACCGATGTCGGCACTGGTCAGACCTACCCGGCCACTGTCGTCGGCTACGACCGTGCTCATGACCTCGCCGTGCTCCAGCTGGCCGGTGCTTCGGGGTTGCCGACGGCCACGATGGGTGACTCGGACACGGTCTCGATCTCGGACCAGGTTGCAGCGATCGGCAACGCCGGGGGTCGCGGTGGTACCCCCAGCATCGTGGCGGGCGTGGTCTCGGCACTCAACCAGACGGTGGCTGTCCGCGATGACCTCACCGGCAGCGTTGAGCACCTTGCCGGGTTGATCCAGATCGCTGCCGATATCCAGCCAGGCGATTCCGGAGGTCCGCTGGTCAATACGGCCGGAGAGGTCATCGGCGTCGACACCGCAGGCGCGGCGGGATCGCCGGCCGCACCTTCCACTGGTGCTGGATTGGCCATCCCGATCACCGATGCGATCGCGATCAGCAAGCAGATCCGGGCCGGTAGTGCCTCGGACACCGTCCACATCGGAGCGACCGGCGTGCTCGGCATCATGATCCAGGACGCCGGTGTGCTGGCTGAGCCTGATCGGCACCCGCAGCTGGGACACCGGCACCGCCCCGCCATGGCCGGTGCGGCCGTCACGGACGTCGTGGCCGGCTCACCGGCTGAGCAGGCCGGGCTGGCAGCGGGAAGCGTCATCGTGTCATGGGACGGTACGGCGGTTGACTCGCCGGGCAACCTCATCACGGCGCTGACCGCTCATCACCCTGGAGACTCGGTGCAGGTGGGATGGGTAGACCCGTCGGGTCAGCAACAGTCGGCCACCGTAATCCTGGTGCCCGGCCCCCCGAATTGATCCGGCCCTAACCCGGCAGCAGCACTAACCCGACAGCAGCGCGCTCGCCGTGACCGCGAGCGCCACGCTGGTCGCTTGCAGCCAGGTGAGCCGCTCCCGCAACACGAACCGGGCAAGGACGACGACCACCACGGGGTAGAGCGAGACAAGCACGGCGCTGACACTCAGCGCGCCGGCCCGGGTCGCCAGCAGGAATAGCACGTTCGCCACCATGTCGGCCGTTCCGCTGAGCACGATCAAGCCGTAACGCCTCCGTGTCACGTCGATCGAACTGCGGCGTGCCAGCATCAGCGACCCGAAGACCGCCACGGACGCCACCTTGGCCGCCAGCAGGGGCCACAGCCCGGAGTCCGGTGGGGTCGCGTTCAGCGCGACAAAGAACACACCGAACCCGACGCCGGACCCGATCCCGAGCAGCAACCCGCCGGCCGCAGCCTGATCGTGGCGGGTTCCTGCGGTGGCCAGCGCAATCGCCAGCAGAGCCACCGCGATACCCCAGACAGTCACCGGACCGGCACTCTCCCCGGCCGTCACGCCGACCACGAGCGGCAATCCCGCGCTGGTGAGCGCGGACAGTGGCGCCACCACGCCCATCGGTCCGCGGGCCAGCCCCCGGAAATACCACACCAGGCCTAAAGAACCCGCCAGACCGGCCAGCGCGCCGACACCTGCCGCGGCCGCCGAGGGTCGGCCCGGCACGAGTATCAAGGCGGGTAACAGCACTGCCGCACCGGCGAACTGGGCGAGGGCTATCACGGTGAGCGTGCCGCAGCTGCGTCGGGTCGCCAGGCCTCCGGCGAAGTCGGCGACGCCGAAACCGACTGCAGCTGGCAGCGCGAACGCAACAGCCATCCAACCCGACCATCCACTAGATTGAACTTTTGGATTACTACATTGGACTCTAACCCGGATCCCCGGGAGGGTTCAATATGATTGACTTTCCAGTGCGGCATACTGGACCGAATGCAGGATCCTGAGGAGGTCGCCGGCGCGGTGGGCCGCAATGTCCGGGCGTTGCGCCAGCAGCGCCGGATGACCATCGACGCGCTCGCCGCCGCATCCGGTGTCAGCCGCGGCACCGTCATCCAGGTGGAATCGGCGCGAGGCAACCCGAGCATCGCCACCCTGTGCAACCTCGCGGCGGCCCTGCAGGTGGGCGTCGCCTCACTGGTCAGCGCCGACCCTGCGCCGCGAGTCACCGTCCGCGCCGCGGCCGACGCTGCGGCGCTGTGGACCAGCACTGCCGGGAGCCGTGCCCTGTTCCGGATCGGCACCGACCCGCCCGACGTGGTGGAGCTGTGGGATTGGACGCTGCAGGCCGCCGACGCATTCGACGGCGAGGCGCACCCCCAGGGCACCATCGAGGTGCTCTTCGTGCTCGACGGCGTGCTGGCGTTACAGGTCGGGGATCAGCGCCGGACACTGGGCGCCGATGACACGGTCGTCTTCGAGGCGCACACCCCGCATCGCTACGCCAACTGCTCGGCCGCACCGGTGCGGTTCATCATGGTGGTCTTGCAATTCGGCGACACCGGCCTGGTCCCGCCTACCAGCATCGCCCCGGCTGACTTCATTCGACGATCACCAGGGATGGTAACGCTGGGGACGGACCACGGTGGGCCACGATTCCGCACATGATGCTCTCCGGGTAACTGGTCAGGTTGCCAGCGGCGTGTCTACTTGATCTTGCCGGCGGGGATGTTGACCATGGTGTGGTGCCCGCCGATCGACGTCCCTCTTATGAGGAACTTGCGGCGCTCGCGGTGCGGCAGGCTGAGCAGATTGAGCGGTTGACGACTGAGGTCGCTGAGCTGAAGCGGCGGTTGGGGCAGAACAGCCAGAACTCGTCGAAG
>DATNDR010000040.1:0-9042 GCA_035606945.1 Pseudonocardiaceae bacterium | reverse complement strand
GCCGCCAACTCCAACGCGTCCGCGGCCAACTCCTGCACCGAGAGACCAAAACCCACGCCTCCGACGCCACCCTGCCCTCGATCTGCCTCACCGCGCTCCGCCAACGCCAAGCCACCCAACACCGAGCCGGCGCCGTCGCCGGCGCCGCCTGGAACTCCTCGGACCTGGTGTTCACCACGCGCTACGGCGACCCCATCGAGCCCCGCAACTTCAACCGCTACTTCGCCGTCCGCTGCACCGCCGCCGGCCTACGCCCCATCACCGTGCACGACGCCCGCCGCACCTGCGCCACCCTGCTGGTCGACCTCGACGTCCACCCCCGCATCGTGATGCAAATCCTGCGCCACGCCCAATTCGACGTGACCATGGAAATCTACGCATCAGCATCCTCAGCAGCCACCCGGGAAGCACTCAAACGACTAGGCGCCAGCCTCGATGGCTAACCGCTGCAGCTGTATTTCGCAGCTGTACGACCCCATTTCGGCCCCAATAACTGATTATGAAGCCAGCGGAACAAGCCGCTGACCTGGCGTTTCAGGCTGTCGGGGTGGCGGGATTTGAACCCACGGCCTCTTCGTCCCGAACGAAGCGCGCTACCAAGCTGCGCCACACCCCGGATGGACGTCGACGAGTCTAGCCGACGCCCGCAGCGTGCCATGCGCTGGCTGGCATGGTCGCGTCGGTGTTGCGGGGCACCAGCGTGAGCAGGCTTGCCTCCGGTGGGCAGGCGAAGCGAACCGGCGCGAATGGTGACGTGCCCAGGCCGGCTGAGACGTGCAGCCAGGTGTGCGCGCCCCAGCGGGACGCGCCGCGGGCCCGGGAGCGGTCCAGCCCGCAGTTGGTCACGATCGCGCCGTAGCCGGGCAGCCGCAGCTGGCCGCCGTGGGTATGACCGGCGAGTACGAGGTCGTAGCCGTCGGTGGCGAACGAGTCCAGGACCCGTGGCTCCGGGGAGTGCGTCAGGCCCAGCCGGAGATCGGCGGCGGGATCGGTGCGCCCGGCGATGCGGTGGTAGCGGTCCCGTTTCAGGTGCGGATCGTCCACCCCTGCGACGGCGATCCGGTGTCCAGCCACGGTGAGCTCGCGGCGGGCATGGGTCATGTTCAGCCAACCGTGCTCGACGAATGCCGCGCGCAGATCAGTCCACGGCAACGGCGCGCCCCTGATCTTCTTGCCGGTGTCGAGCAGGTAGTGCGCCGGGTTCTTCGGTTGGGGGCCGTAGTAGTCGTTGTTGCCGAAGACGAACACCCCGGGCAACGCCAGCAACGGTCCCAGCGCGCGCAGCACCGACGGCACTGCCTGCTGGTGCGCCAGATTGTCACCAGTGTTCACGACGAGATCGGGCCGCAGGTCGGCCAGGCTGGCAACCCAGCGCTGCTTGGAGTGCTGCCGCGGGGTCATGTGCAGGTCGGAGATGTGCAGGATGCGCACCGGGGACGACCCGATCGGCAGCACCGGCAAGGTGGCTTGCCGCAGCGTCCACCGGCGGACCTCGACTCCGGCGGCGTAGGTGGTCCCTGCGACGGTCAGCGCGGCGGCGCCGGCTACGGCGCGTCCCCAGAGGCTCATGGTGGCCGAGCCTAGCTGGCTCGGTCAGCACGCGGATGGCAATGAGTATCCAAGCGGGCGGCGCCACTCACCCGGCGTAGTCTTTGGGAGATGGCAGAGCTGAAGGATCGGCTGCGCAACGACCTGTCCGCGGCGATCAAGTCGCGGGACACCGTCGCGGTCGCGACCCTGCGGATGGCGCTGACGGCTATCACCACTGAAGAGGTCTCCGGCTCATCAGCCCGGGAGCTCTCCAACGACGAGGTGCTGGCAGTACTGGCTCGAGAGGCGAAGAAGCGTCGGGAAGCCGCCGAGGTCTTCGCCGCTGCTGGACGCGACGAACTGGCGACCAGGGAACGCGCCGAGGGCGAAGTCCTGGCCGGCTACCTACCCCAGCAACTCGGCGACGACGAGCTCATGAGCCTGATCGGGGAGGTCATCGACGACGTCGCCGGGCAACTCGGCAAGCGCCCCAACCTCGGCCAGCTGGGGCTGGTGATGAAGGCCGCGAAAGCCAAGGTTTCCGGTCGCGCCGAAGGCCAACGCTTAGCCACCGCCGTGATGGCCGCGCTGCGCACCTGACCCGCCGCCGAGCTGCACGACAAAAGCCCGACATGGAGACATGTCGGGCTTTTGGGGGCCTCCTGACCCCGATATGTCTCCATGTCGGGGCGTTCGGACCAGGATCAACCGCCGAAGCGGTCCGGGGGACCATTGTCGTCGCGTTCCGCCCTTCCGGCGTCGGGGCGCTGGTCGCGTCTGTGTGGTGGGTGGTAGGGGGCCGCGGGTGGCGGGGAGTTCGGTGCGGCCCTCGGTCCCGGCCCACCGGTCCCGTCGCTGATCGTGATCGTGATCACGTCACCGGGCTGGGCGGTCGTGGGCGATTCGGCCGCGACCAGGCCGGCGGGCTGATCCGACACCGACACCACGCGCTTCACCCGGAACCCGGAGCGTTCCAGGATGAGCTGGGCGGTGTTCTCACCCTGCCCGATCACGTTGGGCACGTTGGGCCCGGCACCGGTGACGTAACGCGGTTCGGTAGGTGGCATCGGCATTACCGGCAGTCCCTCGTGCAGTGGTCCCATCGCGTCGAACCAGGTCCGGGCCGGCACCTTGCCGCCGAAGATGTTGCCTTCACCGCACAACCGGGGTGGGTCGGTATCACAGATCGGTGCGGGGCGCGATCCGTCCGGCCACACCAACACCGCGCCGGAGTACTGCGGTGTCGCGCCGAGGAACCCGGCGGAACGGTTGTTCTGCGTCGTGCCGGTCTTGCCGAGTAACGGGCGGGTCCAGTGCGCGGCCTGGGCGGCGGCGAAGGACGTACCGCCGGGTTGGTCGTCCTTGCTCAACCCGACTGCCAGCGAGTTCGCCAACCCTTCCGGCACTACCTGCTCGCAGGGCGCTTCGGGTACCGGCACGGGATGGCCGTTGCGGTCCAGCACCGTGTCGATCGGGGTCGGCGGGCACCACTTCCCGCCGCTCATCAAGGTGGCGCCGACGTTGGCGAGGTCCAGCGGGCTGGTCGGCTCGGCGCCCAGCGTGTAGGAGCCGCGCTTCTCCTTTTTCACCGCGTCGGCGATCGTGCGACCCTGGGAGTCCTTGAAGTTCAGGCTCTGCCGCATGCCCAGCCGGTAGGCCATGTCCACCACCGGATCGATCTTGCCGATCCGGTCTTCCAGCGCGACGAAAGTGGTGTTGGGGGAGATCGCCAGCGCGGTCTGCAGGGATACCGACCCGGTGCGGTACTTGCCGGCGTTGGTCACCGTGTACGGGCCGCCGTTGTCCCGGAACACCCGCGAGGTGTACGCGTCCATCACCGGCACCGGATTCATGATCCCCATTCCCCGCTCCAGCAAGGCGGCGGAGGTGAAGATCTTGTAGATCGACCCGGCACCGAAGCCCTGCACGAGAGAGGGCAGCGCGTAGGAAGTCTGACCGGCGTCGGCGTCGAGACCGTAGTCACGGTTGGCCACCAGCGCTCGCACCGCATGGCGGTCCCGGCCGGGCTCCACGATCGCCATCGCGTTGGCGATCCCCGGCGTCTGGGTCGGGACCTCCGCGGTGGCCGCGCGCTTGGCGATGTCACTGGCCCGGCGGTCGAGGTTGGTGCGAATCAGGTACCCGCCGCGGCGCAGCTTGTCCTCCGGGAATCCCACGGTGGCGAGATAATCCAGGGTGTACTGGCAGTAGAAGCCGTCAGCAGGGCCGGCGCCGACGCAACCGTTGGTCAGCCCGGTCAGTGGGCGCTGGATACCCAGCGGCTCGGATTCGGCGGCGTCGGCCTGAGCGCGGGTGATCGACCCGACGTTGGTCATCTCATCGAGCACCATGTTGCGCCGGGCCAGTGCGTGCTCGGGATGTTCCACCGGGTCATACTCGGTGGTCGAGCGCACCATGCCGGCCAGCAGCGCAGCTTGGGAAAGGGTGAGCCGATCCGGTGTGGTGTTGAAGTAGGTCCGCGCCGCCGAGGCCACCCCGTAGGCGTTGTGACCGAAGAAGACGATGTTGAGATACCGGGCCAGGATCTCGTCCTTGGACAGCTGTTTCTCCAGCTGCAGCGCCACCCGGACTTCGCGCAGCTTGCGGGCTGGGGTGCTCTCCACGGCCGCGGCGCGCTCGGCATCGTTCTGCGCTACTGCGTACAGCATGTAGTTCTTGATGTACTGCATCGTCAGAGTCGAGGCGCCCTGGCCTTCCAGCGCGCTGCCGCTGGCGGACAGGTTGGTCATCAGAGCCCGCGCGGTGCCACGCCAGTCCACCCCGTTGTGCTCGAAGAACCGGCGGTCCTCGATCGCGATGATCGCCGCCTTCATCGTGTCGGCGATGTCCTTGGGCGGGGTGTTGAACCGGTTCTGGTCGAACACGTAGGCGATCGGCACCCCGTCCTTGTCGGTGATGGTGGTCACCACCGGCACCTGGCTCTGGACGAGATTGGTCGAGACGCTGCTGACCGTGTCGCTGGCCTGGTTCGACGCCAGACCGATACCGCCCACCACGGGAAACAGCACGCCCGCCACCAGCAGGCCCGCGATCAGACACAGGCCGAGAATCCGGATCAGCGCGTTGCCGGTCACCACCCGGGCGAGCCTACGCGTCAGCGCTTGACACCCACATGAGGCGTGGCCGGTATGCGGACGAAGCCCTTGTTCATGCCGCGTTACGACCGGGTTCATGACCGGCGCAGCGCCGAGTACTCTCAGAACACGTGAGCGCATCCAACACTACCCAGCAGAGTCTTCTGCAAGAGGTAGAAGCGTTGGTGGCGGCCCTCATGGGCGATGCCATGCCAGCGGAGATCACATCCATCGCGGAACGTCTGGAGGCAGCCGCCGACCAGGGCGACGACATTTCCGCTGCCGCCATTGAGGAGGTCCGTTCCGCGATCAGGTTGGTGCGCAACGGCCAGCCGTGTGCCGCGGTCAGCGCGCTGCTTTCCGCCCGCTTAGAACTCGGCGCTCCCCCGCGCTGATCGTCAACGCGCCAGGTCGGCGTGGACGGCAGTGCGCTCACCAGAGCACTACGCGCGGCAGTGCGCGGTGACGTTGCAGCCGACGCCGGAACCCGCGCGCTCTATGCCACCGACGCGTCGAACTACCGGGTGCCGCCGCGCGCCGTCGTCCTGCCACAAAGTGTTGAGGACGTGGCCGCGGTCATCGGCGTCTGCCGCGAGTTGCACGTGCCGCTCACCGCGCGGGGCGCCGGCACGTCGATAGCGGGCAACGCCATCGGTCCCGGCGTGATCCTCGACTTCTCCCGCTACCTCGACGCGGTGCTAGACCTCGATCCGGTGGCACGGCTGGCGCGGGTGCAGCCGGGACTCGTGCTCGACACGCTGCAGGCCGCCGCCGCCCGGCATGGCCTGCGCTTCGGCCCGGACCCGTCCTCGCACAGCCGCTGCACGCTCGGCGGGATGATCGGCAACAACGCCTGCGGATCGCACTCGGTGGCCTGGGGCACTACCGCGCAGGCCGTCGAGGAGCTCGTCGTAGCGCTGCCCGACGGTTCTCGCCTAGTAGCCGGCGCCGGACAGTTGCCGGCTGCGGTGGCAGATCTGGTACGTGACAACCGCAGGTTGATCCGTACCGAACTGCCCGACTGGCCGCGCCGAGGTTCCGGTTACGCATTGCAGCACCTGCTGCCCGAGCACGGATCGCGGCTGGCCCGCGCCCTGGTGGGCACCGAGGGAACCTGCGCGGTGCTGCTGGAGGCGACTGTGCGGCTGGTCGCGCCACCGCCGGCGGTGGCGTTGCTGGTTTCAGGGTTCCCCTCGCTGGCTTCGGCGGCCGACGCTGCCCCGCACTTGCTGCGCCACCACCCCCTCACCGTGGAGGGCTTGGATACGGCACTAGTCGCAGCGTCGGCGTTGGGCACCCGTCGCCGTCCCGAGCTGCCTGCGGGTGCGGCCTGGCTGCTCGTCGAATTCGGCGCGGACGCGTTGAGCGCGGCGGTGGCGTCGGCTCGCGCCGTGGCGTCGGAGCTGGGCCGCCCCCATCTGGTGGTGGCCGATGCGGCGCATCGCGCGGCGCTGTGGCGCATCCGCGAGGCGGGCGCCGGTCTGGCGACCCGGCTACCCGACGGTTCGCAGGCGTGGCCGGGTTGGGAGGACGCCACGGTGCCGCCGGCACGGCTGGGCGGTTATCTGCGGGATTTTGCCGACCTGCTCGCCGAGCACGGCAGGCGCGGCGCGGTGTACGGGCATTTCGGCGAGGGTTGCGTGCATGTGCGCATTGATGCCGACCTGGTGAGCGCGCCGGGGCGGCGGGACTTCCGGCGGTTGCTGGAGCAGGCCGCTGATCTGACGGTCTCCCATGGTGGGTCGCTGTGCGGGGAGCATGGGGACGGGCGGGCTAGGGGTGAGCTGCTGGGCCGGATGTACCCGCCGGGGGTGCTGCGGTTGTTCGCGCAGTTCAAGGCGATCTTCGATCCGGACGGTCTGTTCAACCCCGGAGTGCTGGTCGATCCCCGGCCGCTGGATGCAGACTTGCGTCCCGGGCGCGAGCGCCCGGTGCCGGTGAGCCTGGCGTTGGGACGCGACGGCGGCAGCCTGGTGGCGGCGACCCGGCGCTGTGTGGGTGTCGGGGCGTGCCGGCAGCTGGGTGGCGCCGGGGTGATGTGCCCCAGTTTCCAGGTCACCCGGCAGGAGAAGCACTCCACCCGCGGCCGGGCGCACCTGCTGGCCGAGATGCTCGCCGGCGATCTGGTGACCGGAGGCTGGCGCTCGCCGGAGGTCGATGAGGCGCTGGATCTGTGCCTGGCCTGCAAAGCCTGCGCGTCGGAGTGCCCGGTGAACGTGGACATGGCCACCTACAAGGCGGAGTTCCTGCACCAGCGGTACCGGTGGCGGCTGCGGCCGCGCTGGCATTACGCGCTGGGTGGTTTCCCGCTGGCGGCTCGGGTCGGTTCGTCGGCGCCGGCGGTGGCGAACTGGGTCGCGCCGTTTCTTGCAGGAGCGGGCGGCATATCCACGGCCCGTCCGCTGCCCCGGTTCACTCGGTACCGGCCGCCTACGGTGGCCGGGCGTGGCTCCCGCGGTGCGGTGCTGCTGTGGCCGGACTGCTTCACCCGGTCGTTCGATCCGCAAGTGCTGCAGGCGGCCGCCCGGGTGCTGGCAGCGGCCGGTTTCGCTGTCCGGCTGCCCCGTGGCACGGTGTGCTGCGGGCTAACCTGGTTCACCACCGGGCAGTTCGGCATCGCCCGGCTGGTGTTGCGCCGCAGCCTGCGGCTGCTGCGGGCTGCGCTCGCGGCCGGAGTACCGGTGATCGGGCTGGAACCCAGCTGTGTGGCCATGCTGCGTTCCGATCTGGTGGAGCTGCTTCCGGACCACCCGGCGGCGACCGCGCTGGCGGCGCGGGTTCACACCCTCGCCGAGGTGCTGCGCCAGCGGGCGCCGGGCTGGCGACCGCCGCAGCACCCCAGCGATGCGGTACAGCAGGTGCACTGCCACCAGCACGCGGTCCTCGGCCATGAGGCGGACGACGCGCTGCTGGGCTTGGCTGGGATCCGGGTACGGCGCGCCTCCGGATGCTGCGGGCTGGCCGGCAGTTTCGGCTACCAGCGGGGGCACGAGGAACTGTCCGCTGCGCTGGCGCAACGTTCGCTGGCTCCGACCATCCGGGCGATGCCCGGTGCGCTGGTGCTGGCTGACGGATTCAGCTGCCGCCAGCAGATCGCCCAGACGACGGGTCGGCGTGCGCTGCACCTCGCGGAGCTCCTTGACGGCGGTTTGCGCGAGGGACAACCGCTGGTCGAGCGCTGAGCGGTGGGCGTTTTAGCCCCTTTGGAGCTGGTTAACCACAGGTAATCACCCGGTAGGAGGCTGCAACTGACGATGAACGGTAGATAGGTTGCGCCGAGCGGTGACGACGCGGGTACATGCGGGTACGTGAGAACGAAGTTCAGGAGGGGCGAATGAGCCGTCTGCCGAGCACCTACGATCTCGGTCTGGAGACTGGCGCGGAACTGACCAGGGGCTCGGTGCCCATGCAGCGCGGGCAGGATCCGCATCGCGTGACGGCCGAGCAAGTCGATCGGGCTCGCTTGTCGGTGGCCCGCTCGGCGACCGGGGCCGAGGACTGCCGGATGCTGTTGGACATGCTGGGTCTGATCGACGGTGAGGATGGCATCCCTCCGGTACGTCGATGACCCTGTACGCCGATGACCCCTGGTACGCCGGGCGGTGACTGCGGTTAGGAGCCGCGCCGCGTGGCCCCGGATACCCAGGGTGCACCCGATCACGGCGGTGTCCTATGCTGGTTGTGCTCACGACGGGCCACCGGCGCGGGCAGGTCTGGACGACCAAGTCCCCATCGTCTAGCGGCCTAGGACTCCGCCCTTTCAAGGCGGCAGCGCGGGTTCGAATCCCGTTGGGGGCACGAGAGCAAGGCCCAGTGGCGCAGTTGGTTAGCGCGTCGCCCTGTCACGGCGAAGGTCGCGGGTTCGAGTCCCGTCTGGGTCGCTTCAACACACCGCGGGTCGCTGACGGCCCGCACGGCCAGGTAGCTCAGTTGGTACGAGCGTCCGACTGAAAATCGGAAGGTCGGCGGTTCGACCCCGCCCCTGGCCACCACCTTTCATCAGCAAAAACGCTCGTGTCCAACATCATGTCCAACTCCGTTCGTCTCAGTTGTCGTCTCAGTTGTGCCCCCCAGAAGAGTCCTCCGAGGCTGTTGGCGATGTCGTGCCGGAGGTCATTGGTGGCGTACTGGCAGCGAGCGGCCGTCCAGGAACTGGATCGGCTCATGAGGTCCATCACCGCGCCGAACCCGCACGCGGGCATTGCTGGGCGTGGTTGTGTTGGAACCAATGTGGGGCCGCCCCGGCGGGCTATGTGCTCATGGCGCAGTGCCGCACGGTGCAACCGAACACGCCGCGCACGATGTATAGCGATGGGCTGATGGCCCATCACGTCACGAGCGGCCAGCACGTACATCGAGGTTCCGTGACGTGTTGCTGGCTGAGCCAAGGGCTCAGCCAGCAACACCAGGAGACTGG
>DATNDR010000030.1:0-9284 GCA_035606945.1 Pseudonocardiaceae bacterium | reverse complement strand
TATAACTGTTGACTGAACTACTGAGGTATCCCTGCAGGTCGCGGGGGTGCTGGGCTCATGGTTGTGGCTAGGGTCCGGCCATGGCTGATTCGGGGGCGGTGGATCGGCGTGACTTGGTCACGCTCGTGGTGAACGGTGTTGGTGCGGTCGTGGAGACCGATGCGCTCTGGGATCCCTACTGGCTGGTCGATCCGGGCGGTGAGGTGGTTGCCTCGGTGACGGAGTTTCTTCACGAATTGCAGGCCTCGGGGCGTAGTGGGGCGACTCAGCGTTCATATGCGCTGGACCTGTTGCGCTGGTTCCGGTTCCTGTGGGCGGTCGATGTGCCGTGGGTGCAGGCGACCCGGTGTGAGGCTCGTGATTTCTGCCGGTGGCTTGCGCTTGTCGACAAACCCCGCCGCGGCGCGGGATCGCGGCAGTCTGCTGGGGCAGCGAATGCGGTGACGGGCAAGCGGTCGCCGGGCAGCA
The DNA here is from genome assembly GCA_035606945.1 of Pseudonocardiaceae bacterium. Taxonomy (GTDB): domain Bacteria; phylum Actinomycetota; class Actinomycetes; order Mycobacteriales; family Pseudonocardiaceae. The sequence continues at coordinate 8,816 of DATNDR010000030.1, read as the reverse complement.
AGTACGCGTCTTCGACACTGGCCCACAGTGAGACGGTGTTGCGCAGCTTTTATGACTTCCACCTGGAGGCCGGGTCCGGCCCGATCGTGAACCCGTTTCCGCTGGCCAGGGAGCGGGTCGCGTCCCGTGCGCATGCCCATCACAACCCGATGGAACCGTTCGCTGAGGAACGCTCGGGCCGGTATCGCCCGCGCTTGGCCCAGCGGGTGCCTCGTCGGATCCCTGATGAGCGGTTCAACCAGGTCTTCGCCCAGCTGCGTTCTGACCGCGACCGGGCGTTGGTCGCGTTCTGGGTCTCGACCGGCGCTCGGGCTGCCGAGTTGCTCGGGGCGCGTGGCGGGGACGTCGATCCGGGCCAACAGTTGATCACAGTGATCAGGAAGGGCTCGCGGGCGGTGCAGCAGCTACCGGCCAGCGCGGACGCCTTCATCTGGTTACGGCTTTACCAGGTCTCCCTCGGCGCCGCGGTCCCTGCCGGGGCGGATGACCCGTTGTGGTGGACGAACCGGAAACCGTTGCGTCCGTTGAACTATCACGCTGCGCGGGCGATGTTCACCCGCGCGAACCAGGAGTTGGGGGCGAACTGGTCGCTGCACGACCTGCGTCACACCGCGGCCTACCGGATGGCGCGGGACCCTCAGATGCCGTTGTGTGACGTTCAGTGGGTTCTGGGACATGTCCACCTCTCGACCACACAGCTGTATCTGACTCCCGCCCCGGCCGAGGTCATCGCCGAGGTGCTGGCTCACCACCAACGCCGTCTGGCCGAGGCATCAGCGCCACCGAAGGCCTCGGCGGGGGGCAGCGGCTGGGCCGGTGGCGGCTATAGGGCCGAGTCTCTGGCGACGTTGTTCAGCAAGCGGTCCTCATGAGTGTCCACCATGAGGACCAGCTTGAGGCGGTGATTGCAACCGGTCCCGCGACGGTGTCCGGGCCGGATATGCAGCGGTTGCATCGCCGGTATCCGCCTCGGGCGCTGCCCTCGACGTGGCGCGCCACCTGCCAGGACCGCGACCGGCTCTTGGCCCGGATGTCAGAGCTTCCGTTCACCGACACGTCGGCACGGCGGCGACGGCGGCGCGGGCTGGTCTCGGTGATCGACTGGCTCGCCGATCAGCCTGGCCGGACATGGCAGAAACGCTGGCAGGTCAGCGGTGCTGACGTGCTGGGCAACGCCCAGTGGTGGCGGCCATTCCTGGACCGCCTGCAGTCGGGAAGCCAGCGATACGGGTCGTCGGTGTCGGTGACGAGCAACCTGCGGGTCAGTCTGAACCTGCTGGTCTGCGCCGACGTGATCCGCCCCAGCCTCGACTGGCTCCTGACGCCCTTCGCCCCCCACCATCTGGCCACAGACATGGCCCGCGTCCGTGACCCAGAAGGCTTCGCCGACCTGGCCTCGCGCTGCGCGGCGTCCGGCGCGGGCTCGACGATGGCCAACTCGGTCCTGCGCCGGGCCGCGACCATCATGGCGGCCAAAGGCGGCCTGATCGCCGACATCACCGTCGGGGACTGCCTGGAGCTCGAGGCGCTACAGGGTGTTGGGATGCGGCGCACGAACAAGGGCGGAGGCCTCTACGCAGCCCTTCACACGATGGGGGTCTTCGGTCCCGAAGCGCCCGGCACCCTGCGGGCTTTCGCCACCCAGGGGCAGCTCAGCCCCGAGCAGATGCTGGACCGCTACGGCATCGCATGCGAGCCCGTCCGGCAGATGCTGAATGAGTACCTCCTCGAACGCGCACCCTCGGTCGATCACACCACGCTGCGCAGCCTGGCAGCCACCCTCGGTCGGCTGTTCTGGCGAGACCTGGAAATCCACCATCCCGGGATCTCATCGCTGAACCTCGCTCCCGACGTCGCGGCCGCCTGGAAACAGCGCGTCCTGGTCAAGACCAGCCGTGCCACGGATTCGAGCGGACAGAGCATCCAGACCCATCAGCTGCGCTCCGACGGACGCGCCCAGCTCGGTCAGGTCCGCGCCTTCTATCTGGACATCGCCCAATGGGCGATGGAGGAACCCGCGCGCTGGGGCCCCTGGGCGGCGCCGTGCCCCGTTCGCCGCGAGGACCTGGCCCGGGTCAAGGAGATCCGCCGGCGCAAGTCCCGGATGGACCAGCGCACCCGAGAACGTCTCCCGGCCCTACCCGCGCTGGTGGCGCGCGTCCAGGCCCGGGCCCAAGCCAGCGCCGAACGACTCGCCGCCGCGCAGGCGGTCGCCGCCGGCGAGGAGTTCACCTGCCGGGGCGAGGTCTTGCACCGCGCCCCGGTGCGCTCAGGGCCCACCGCCAAGACCTGGACCGAGGACCCGGCCACCGGCGCCCGCCGTGACCTGTCCGGAGAGGAAGACCGCGCGTTCTGGACCTGGGTAGCGATCGAAACGCTGCGACACACCGGGATCCGGATCGAGGAACTCACCGAACTCAGCCACCACAGCCTGATCCAATACACCCCGCCCACCAGCACCGACCTGATCCCGCTGCTGCAGATCGCCCCGTCCAAGACCGACACCGAACGGCTCCTGGTCATCAGCCCCGAACTCGCCGACGTCCTGGCCGCCGTCCTCCACCGCATCCGCGAACCCTCCGGCGCCGTGGCCGCCGTCGCGTCCTACGACCCTCACGAACGGATCTGGAACCCTCCCATGCCGCTGCTGTTCCAACGCCGGTTCGGCGGCGGCAACCGTGCGATCCCCTCCGGAACGATCCGCGACTGGATCTGCCAGGCCATCCCCGACACCACCCCCATCGCGGGCACCCAGAACAACTCCGCAGTTCAGCCGCTGCGGTTCACCCCGCACGACTTCCGGCGGATCTTCATCACCGACGCTGTCCTACACGGCATGCCACCGCACATCGCGCAACTCGTCGCCGGGCACCGCGACATCAACACCACGATGGGCTACAAGGCCGTGTACCCCGAGGAAGCCATCAACGGTCACCGCGCCTTCATCGCCCGCCGGCGCGCCCTGCGCCCCGCCGAGGAATACCGCACCCCCACCCCCGAGGAATGGCAAGAATTCCTCGGCCACTTCGAGCACCGCAAGGTCTCGCTGGGCACCTGCGGGCGCTCCTACGCCACCGCATGCATCCACGAACATTCCTGCCTTCGCTGTCCCCTCCTGCGACCCGACCCAGCCCAACACCAACGGCTCGTCGACGTCCGCGACAACCTCCTGACCCGGATCGAGGAAGCCCGCACACAAGGATGGCTCGGCGAAGTCGAAGGCCTACAGATCAGCCTGGCCGGAGCACGCACCAAACTCGCCCAACTCGATCAGATGATCCCGCCGACCCTGAGGACGCCCGTGGATCTCGGCATCCCCACCGCTCCGACCTCTTGAAGATCAACAAAAGTTCAGAGAATAAGGGCGGGTTCGGTTTCCACCCGTTGACCAGCTGGTGTTCGAATATCGGCGATGCGTTGGCGGTGATGTGTCGCCCGGGCAACGCCGGCTCGTTCACCGCGTCTGATCACCTCGCTGTGTTGACCGCCTCGTTCGCCCAGATCCCCGCCCCGTGGCGGGGCGATGTGCTGGTCAGCATCGACGGCGCGGGTGCCTCCCACGACGTCCTCGACCATCTGAACGGGCTGAATACCGCGCCCGCGCACGGGCGGCGGGGCCGGCGGGTGGAGTACAGCATCGGCTGGCCGGTCGACGACCGCACCACGAGCGGGATCGAGCAACTCCGCGAACGCGACTGGGGCGTCGCGCTGGACACCGACGGCGAGGTAGACCCCGCCGCGCAGGTGGTCGAGCTGACCGCGATCCTGCGCCACGGCCCGGACGGGGATCGGCTGGCCAGCTGGCCAGCTGACCTGCGGGTCATCGCCCGCCGAGTCCCCCGCCCGGCCGGTAAGCAAACCAAGCTCGGCGAGGACCCCGATTGGGAGTACGGCGCGTTCGTCACCAACACCCCCGGCGGGCAGCTGCAGTGGCTCGATGCCCGCCACCGCACCCAGGCCCACGTCGAGGATCGGCTCAAGCAGTTCAAGGCCTGCGGCGCCCGCAACCTGCCCTCGATCGACTACGACCGCAACGCCGCCTGGCTGCAGCTCGCCGCCCTGGCGACCTCGCTGACCGCCTGGCTGCGCCACCTCGCACTCGACGGCCAACTGGCAAAATCCTCCACCAAGACACTGCGGTTTCGGATCCTGTCCGCCCCGGCCCGCCTGATCACCCACGCCCGACGCAAGATCCTCAAAATCCCACCCGGCTGGCAATGGGCCCCCGACCTGGCCACAGCCTGGCAACGACTGCAAGCCCTGCACCCCAACTGATGCGCGAGTTTCCCCCATCCCACCACCCCGCAGCACCCGGCCGACCCGTGGAAACCGGCGCCCACCCGAGCACCCTCGGGCACCCGCCACGCCCACCACCGCTCCTACCGCGCAAAATCATCCTCAGCACAAACGATCATGGAACAGTGGATCAGCGTGAAATGATCTAGGCAAAGGGGATAACAACAACCTGACACTTACGGCTACTCACCTGTCGACGGATTTTTTATCTGCCAGACAGACGTTAACGGCGGACCCATGTGGGGCCCCTGTCCCACACGGAACCGCCGTTACTCTATGCGGCCATTAACCTCTGGAACTTGCTCAAAAGCTTGACCTTGGACCGGCGAGAAGGAGCCTGTCACTGACGAGGTCTTAACGCTGTGAACCGATTGGGGTTGGGCAGTTTGCAAGGAACCGCTGTACCTGTTCCCCGCGGCCCGGGTCCTGGTGAGCCTGACCGCCTGGCCCGCCGATGGCCGAACCGGTAGAACCTGGATCGCCGGTGTCCTGCTTGTACCCTACGGTACCTGCGCCACCGCAGCCCTGAGGATTTGCATTTGACGGGTCGGCCAATGCGGGTGCAGCGCCGGCTCCTACAGCGGCTGCCGCCAACGTTACCCCAAGGGCCACTCGGCAAATGGTGCGTTTCATAAGAGGACTCCCTTCACGTGACCGATGACGCTGTCACGACACTTCTCGGTATCGTGAACCCGCCATGGCGATCGAAGTTGTCTGGTAGTTTGATGTTCAGTGCTGTACATCGCCAGTCCCTGGTTGTACGTTACATTTGCTGGCGACTAACACGTAGAGTCACAAACTGACTACAGTAATGACAGTGAGCAGCGTAGCGGAAAATTTATGTTATCGGATCGCATTCCCGCGATTGGTGGTAGATGCCCGGAGGTCAGCGGAATAGAAATCGGCGAAGCGATAACATTATGGAGTGTAGTCGGTCGAGCCGAGCCAAAGTGCGCGATGTATTTCAACGAGACGACGAATGTCGGCCGTGCCAACGCTGTAAATGTAGGCAATCGGATTACCGTCGGCGTTCATCTGCAGCTCGCACGAGACACGCGCGTCCCATACCGCGAAGTTGATCCTTTGTTCGGGTAACAGCTTGTTGCGAAGCGCCAGCTTGACATGAACGCCGGCCGCATGTTGCCCGCTTGCCAATTCGCGTGCATCCGTTTCTTGATCCTTGGAGTATATGAGAATCCGATTGATCGAAACGCCACGTCGGATCGCCGATATATTTTCTCCAAGGTAGGCGCCACCTTGCCCTTCTTGCCACCAGCGCGGACTTCCAGTCCCTTCACCGACGTTAGTTACGGCAAGAATTTCAGTTCTTGCGTCACGGGTGTGCTGAATCAGGTACTGTAGGTCTTCCTGGCCTCGGCGCAACCGACCAAGACGGAGAGCGCCGAAATCAGCACAAAAATGCCGCAGCAGGCGGCGCGCTTCATCTTCAATTGGCGTGTCACGAAATTCCGTGGCAATAATTGCACCATCGGTCACGATGCTCTTGATTGGCTCTTGTATCCACTTATCGCTTGCCAGCAGCTCGGCGAACTCGTATGCTCCTCCTGGCGAACCAGGATTTCAAATTGCACAGACAAGATCGTCCCAATCAGACCAAAGATAACTGACTCTATGGCGCTCGTGGCACCAATGCCCCAAGACAAGGCGGAAAGCAAAGCTGACAACAGGATGCCTGCCAGCGGCACAATATTAGGAACTTTATGCAAGGGGACTCGCCGCACGGTTGCTCCTCGCGAGAAAAATGCGCCCGCCAAATGTTTCCAGTATCTTGCACGATCGCATGAGTTGTGACACACCGGCAACACCATTCTCGCGGACCCGGAGCGACGCTGCGCAAACTGACGCACGCACAGGATCAGCACACACCCAACTGACCGCCAACCTAGCGCGACTCTCACAAGCTCTCGCAGAGCCCGGCCCTCCCGCTGTTCTGTGATGGTTTCGTGGGGAGGCTGATCCCGCTAGCCTCGCGCCGGTGATGGATGCCGAGCGGGTGGTCCCCTTCGCCGACCTTGCCTTGGCCGACCTGATCGTGGATCAGCTCTACGACGGGGGTACGAGTGACACCGTTGCCGATGATCCACTAGCGCGGCTCCTTCCCGTTGGCAACCAGGGCGGGTTCCGCTACGCCGGGTCACCCAGGAAGGCCGCAGTCCGCCTCGTCGTGCTTTACACGACGGCGACCGAGATCGACTGGCCCGACTCGCTCGACCCCCAGATTGGCGTGTTCACCTACTACGACGACAACCGGAGCCCCGGGCGCGAGCTACACGACACCCAGCGTTTGGGCAACGTCCTGCTTCGCGACGCCTTCGAACAGGGCCATGGCAGTGCTGACCAGCGGCGTCGTGTCCCGCCGTTCCTGCTTTTCGAGAAGGCCGTGCCCGGTGTTGCCCGCCATTGAGGGTGCGGATGTAGCGCGGGGTTGGCGCCGTTGAGCGTGCGGATGGTGCTTGGGGTGCTGGGCTTGGTTTGACTTGGGTGGTCGGCGCCGCCACCGTGACGATCTTCGGGTCGGTAGGGCACGGCCCTCCCGCCTTCTTCCTTAGCCAGAGTCGCGCGGGAGGGCCGTGTGTGCGCACACGGAGGTGCGGCGTGCTCACGGTAGAGAGGGATGCGGGGCAAGTCGAGCGGCGGTTGGGTTCGGGTGGTCTGGCGTGCCCGGGGTGTTCGGGCGTGCTGGCCGGGTGGGGGCATGCCCGTGCTCGGGATGTTCGGGACTGCGATGGTGTGGTGCGGTTGGTTCCTCGGCGTGCTCGCTGCACTGGTTGTGGGGCGACGCATGTGTTGTTGCCGGTGCTGGTGCTGGTCCGGCGAGCTGACACCACGGCGGTGATCGGGTCTGCGCTGGCGGCCAAGGCCAGCGGTAGCGGTCACCGGGGGATCGCGGCTGGGCTGGGGCGTCCGGCGGAGACGGTGCGGGGTTGGTTGCGTCGGTTCTCCGGGCGGGTTGAGGCGGTGCGGGGGGTGTTTACCGGCTGGTGCCGGGCACTGTCGGCGGATCCGGTGTTGCCTGGGCCGGCCGGGTCGGCGTGGGCGGACGCGCTCGTCGTGATTACCGCGGCGGCGGGCGCGCTGGGTGCACGGTTTGGCCTCGGCGAGGTGCCGGTCTGGGCTGTTGCGACGGCGGTGTCGGGCGGGCGGCTGCTCGCGCCTGGCTGGCCGGAGGATGCGATCAACACGAGTTGCCCCTGACGTGAGCTGATCATCTCCGCGATCCTCCTGCGCGCCGGTTGTTTGTTGACTCAGCGTGATCAGGAGGTGACTGTCTGATGACAGACAGAGGTGACGAAGCAGCCGCCCGCACGGAGCGAGCCCGGGCGATCGGGCTGTTCCGGTATCAGTTGATCCGCGAGGCCGCCGACCCACAACTGTCGCCCAAGGCCCGGGGCCAGCTGGTGCGCCAGATCGCCGCCGAGCAGCATCTGGACCCCTCCGGGCGGTGCGTGCGCGTCTCCCGCGACACGCTCGATCGCTGGATCCGGGCCTGGCGGTCCGGGGGATTCGACGCGCTGGTGCCCAGCCCGCGCCAGTCCAGCCCCCGGTTGCCGGTGGAGATCATCGAGATGGCGATCGCGCTCAAGCGGGAGAATCCCGAGCGCACCGCGGCCCAGGTCCGCCGGATCCTGCGCGCCCAGCTGGGGTGGGCACCGGGCGAGCGGACCCTGCAACGCCACTTCGCCGAACACCCAGTCATCGCCAGTGATCAGCGGGCCCAGCCGGTGTTCGGACGCTTCGAAGCCACCCGGCCCAACGAGCTGTGGACCGGGGATGCGCTGCATGGCCTGCGGCTGGACGGGCGGAAAACCTACCTCTTCGCCTTCCTCGATGATCATTCCCGAGCCGCGGTCGGCCACCGGTTCGGCTTCGCCGAGGACACCGTGCGCCTGGCCACGGCGCTACGCCCCGCCCTGGCCAGCCGAGGCGTACCGGCCAGCGTGTATGTCGACAACGGGTCGGCATTTGTCGATGCCTGGCTGCTCCGCGCGTGCGCGAAGCTGGGGATCAGGCTGGTCCACTCTCGGCCCGGACAGCAAGGCCGCGGGAAGATCGAACGTTTTTTTGTGCGCCACGAGGCGCGCTGTCGCATCCCCGGTTTAGCCGGGAGGAACTCGGAGGGAGGTTCCTGGGTCTGATGGCTTACCTGGCGCTGAAAGGTTAAGGGGACAAGAGCATGCCAGCTAACCAGAGGCTGGGTCTAGGCGTTAGGGACGGTGCTCTGGGAGACCCGTGTGATATGGCGAAGGCTTGATTGCTTGAATCCCAATCTCCAGAAGATGGAAGTTCGCATCCGCCGGAAAGACGCCTGAAACCGGCGCCAGCCCTGCGACGTCTGTGGAAAAACGTTCGCGCAACCTCCGGGGCCAGGAGCGATGCCCAGTGAGGGCATTGAAGGAGATGAGTGGGACGCCTACGTCACGCTATTCGTGCGGCAGCGACGAACGTGGGATCGCCTACCGGGCGCGAGCCCTATGGCGACGGAGGCCTCGCAGTAGTCG
>DATNDR010000003.1:0-54089 GCA_035606945.1 Pseudonocardiaceae bacterium | reverse complement strand
ACCCACGTCTTTGGCCCCCACCGCCAAGAACTCCTCGCTGCCTCCCTCACCACCACCGACCTCGACCAAGCCCGCGCCCACCAGCAGAAGATCGAGGCCCTCCGCCGCACCATCGAAGACCTCGAACTCCGCCAAGAACGGCTCCTGCGCACTATTGAAGAACGCGACGACCCCACCGGCGCGATTTTCGGCCGACTGCAGCAGCGCCTCACCTCGCTCGCCAGCGACCACCAAATCAAACACGCAGAACTAACCCAGCTCCAACAAACCGCCCCAGCCCAACCTGCCAACGCCGTGGACCTCCTCCAGCACCTCCCCCAGACCACCCTCGACCTCGCCGAAATGCCCCACCACCTACTCCGGCAACTTTGCGACGCTTTCGCCCTCCAAATCACCTACGACAAACACACCCACCACGCCGACTTCAACATTGACATCGCCGCCCACACCATCCCCAGAATCCAACAACTAGCCACACCCGCAAACACCGAAACAACAACCAGCACACACGGCCTGGCGCGCCTCCCAGATTCCGGACACCGGACCCAATAAGGTCCGGCCCGGAATGGAGGGGGTTGCATGCCAGAACGGCGCCGGAAATACACGCCTGCATTCAAGGAAGAAGCGGCGAAGATGGTGGTCGAGACCTCACGCCCGATCGCCGAGGTCGCCCGCGAAATCCATGTGAACTCGGGTACGCTGGGGAATTGGGTAGCGAAATACCGAGTTGATCACGCCGGTGAGGAACCGCCGCTGTCGATCACAGAACGGGCGCGCCTTCGGGAACTGGAAAAAGAGAACCGCGAATTGAGGATGAAAGCGGAGTTCTTGGGAAAAGCGGCCGCCTTCTTCGCCCAGGAGTCTCGGTGAGCGCGAAATTTGAGTTCATCGACGCGCAGAAGGCTGACTTCCCCATTATGAAGATGTGCGAGTGGGCTGAGGTGTCCACGTCGGGATACTACGAATGGCGTACCCGGCCGGCCTCAGCCACCGCGATTCGCCGTGAGCACCTCGCCGCGCTCGTCAAGGCGGTGTTCGAGCATTCCGAGCAGACCTATGGGTATCGCCGGGTGCATGCCCAGCTCGTTCGTCAGGGCGAGCAGGTCAGTCCCGAGCTCGTGCGGGAGCTGATGCGTGAGCTTGCGCTGGTCGCCTGCCAGCCCAGACCCTACCGGCCGACGACCACCGTGCCCGGCGATCCTGGCCCGATCTCGGATCTGGTGAACCGGGATTTCACTGCCCAAGCCCCCGGCCAGAAAATGGTAGGAGATATTACCTACATTCCAACCTGGCAGGGTTGGGTGTATCTCGCCACTGTCATCGACTGCTACACCAAAGCCTGCATCGGATATGCCATGGCTGATCATCTCCGCGCTGAACTAGCGATCGACGCGTTGACTATGGCTGCCCGGAACTACCCTCTCGCCCAGGGCGCGATATTTCACTCCGATCGCGGTACACAATATACCAGCGCGGCGTTTGCGGCCGCGGCGAACCTCCTCAGCATCCGGCAATCAGTTGGGGCCACCGGAGTGTGTTTCGACAACGCGCTCGCCGAATCCTTCAATGCCGCAGTCAAAGTCGAACGGGTCAACCGCACCGTCTATCCTACCCGTGAACACGCCCAAAAAGATGTTGCCCGGTACATCGAATTTCGCTATAATACTCAACGTCTCCACTCGGCACTCGGATACCAGACCCCGCAAGAGGTCTACGATGAGTACCTGAACCGGCAGATCGCAGCATGATATAGCAATTAGTTAGCTGTCCGGAAAAAACGAGGCGGCCCAGACAGTTCTATGACGAACCCCGCCGGGGGCACCACCTCGACAGCACACAGCGGCCCTGAGGAGCCAAATCGTGGTCGTCCAGCGCGGCAACGAATACATCGAGGTGCTTCGCGAACGACGCGAGTAAGGCATCGTTGGTGATGTTGCCGGTCGCGACGACTAAAGTCGCCGCGGAGACCTCCTCAATAGGTGGCTGTCGTGGCTGTCTCGGAAGTCTCGATCCTTGGTCACCACCACGCGATCGCTTCTATCCGAAACCTCGGCGATGGCAAATCACCCCATAAGGTCCCTCCCGGAATCTGGGAGGCGCGCCAGGCCGTCGGCCACCACCAGCGACCAGCGGCGCCGCCGGACCGCGCTGCACAGGAGTCCCCGAAGCCGCCGAGTAGATGTCATCCGGGTAGCCGATGGTTTTCCGCCGACCAGCCAGTGGCCCGCCCTCGCCTGGTGCGATCCGGCAGAAGGCGAACCCGGCGGCTTTAGCGGCATCCAGCAGCCGCTTCGCGGCCAGCAACTCGAGGCTGTCGGTGCACATGCCCGCCCATCCCCGGAGCAAAACAAGGTAGTTGCTGGCGCGACAGCACGGACGCCGCCATCCCGAGTGGCGCTTCACCAGCACGCCGTGGCCTGCCAGTCGGTACCGTTACCCGCCGCGCCAACCGCCGGCATGTTCCGTGGGCCGGATACGTTGCGCGGGCGCTGTGCCCACGCAGTTGAGTCCCCGATTGCTTCCACGAGCCACGGCAACGCCGCCGTGTGCAGATGTGATCACCTGTGATGACCTTGGGCTTCGACCGCCATGCAGGCCTGCCCGGTTCATGCCCCCGGGCCAGCAGGTCGCATCGCTTCAATCGCCGCCACCGAAGGCCTTCGGATTGACGATCTTGCAGACCAGCTACAGCACCTGGGCCAACCCCATGCTGTGCCTGCTGGCCGCCAAGGCCGGGTCCGCCGACTGCACCGGGACCTCTAAATGATCCGCGCGCAGATCAAACAAGGCCGATCTGGTGCGGAACGGCGGCCCCGCCCGTATTACCCGCAAGGGTTGCTGCTCGGGCGCGGGTTCTGACCGGGCAGAGGCTTAAGCGCGTGCAGCCCGCGTAGGAACGCGATCGCCTCGCCCTGTGTCTTCGGCTGCTGCGGCAGCGGGACTCCGGCGACCGCGGCGGCCCCGGCCACTATCGAGCGCTGCAGGTCGTTGAGCGGGGCTGTGCTGAAGTCGATGTCCCAGAGCCCGGCAGGAATCTGCGGTTTCGGGATATCGGGCCAGGTTGATACATCGCGCAGGGCCGGTGCGGTGAACACCTCACGGAAGTCGGGCGCGGCAGCGTCCCGGGCGGTCAGTGGTCCGGTGATGTAGCGGCTCCACTTTTCGAACATTGTTCTGAGGAAGGAGGTGTGGTCGTGGCAGGTGTTGATGACCGTGTTCGGCGCGATGTGCGCGGAAACCATCACCATCGGCACGCGCACGCCGAGGCGGGTGAAGTCGAAATCGTCCCACTTGGTGTAACCAGACAGGTCGGGCGGGGTGACTCCGGTGGGGGGCGCGACGTGATCGTAACAACCGCCGTGTTCGTCGTGGGTGATGATCAGCAGCGTATTGCGCCAGCTGTTGCCCTTGCCCCCGTGAGCGCCCGTCGAATTCTTGATCGCGTTGTACACCGACCAGATGAGCTCCTCACCCAGTAGCACGCTGCCCACAACGTCGGGACCGTAATGCTCGTCGTTCCAGGTTGAGGGATGCTGGTCGTTGTGTGGCGTCCAGAAAACCGGTTCAAGAAACGAGTACTTCGGTAACGTGCCGGCCGCGCAGTCGGTGAAGAAGTCTTCCAAGCGCGGGAAGTGTTCATCCAGCGGCGTGTGGTAGGCGGCAAGGGCCCCGGCGTGGATGATCCCGGTCAACGAGGCCTCGTTGCTGCTGTACACCCGCCAATCCAGCGGGGAGCTCAGGCCACTGTCGGAGATTTTGTTGAACAGTGTCTCGCCGATACTGTCGGCTACCCAGCTGGCGGTGTTCTCATCGTAGTAATCGGGGTCACCAAAGTTGATGACGTGTCCCCATGACGTGCCGGCATGCCAGAATGCACGATTGCAACAGGTGTGGCTGGGCACCGAGCAAAACCAGTGATCGAAAACAGCGAACTGCTCGGCGAGCGTGGTGAGCACCGGCACCTGCTCTGGCTTGAAACACTGCATGATCGGCTGATACTGCTGATATTTCGGACCGGCGCCACCGTCCGTGTCGTCAAGCGGAAAACTCGCGATGTAGTCACTCACAAATCCCTGCATCCCCGGTGTCGTCGGTACCGAGCTCGGCAAGTTGTAGGGCGCCTTGTCGTTGCCGTCGATCACATTGAACAGCTGCGTGTTGACGTGGTAGTACTGTTCCCCCGGATCAGGAAAAGGCTGGTGATAGTCGGGCGGGTCGGGCACCGGGGAGACCGGGATCGACGTCACACCGCGAGGCGGCGCGGACTGGCCGGTCGCGGTGTCGGGGATCGGATTAGCCAGGTTCTTGCCTGCCACACCCTCAAAAGTCTTACCCGCTGGCGCGTTGTCGGGCACACCGTCTGGGTACAGGTAACCCAGCAGATTGTCAAAGGAGCGGTTCTCCAACATCAGCACGACGACATAGTCGAAGCCATCGAAAACCTCACCCACATCAGTAGTCGGTCGCATCACTGCATCCCTTCGGCGTCACGTATTAGTAATATGTGCAATTGTCCCGCTCGCGGCGTCCACCGTCCTCGGCTCGTCTTTGCTGGCAGGCTCGACAACCTGCTGATCGTGATTATCTCTACCCTGTCAGTTACAATATCAGCCTTGGCGCCGCCCCGGAACGGCACCCCATGGCAGCGAAGATAGAATGATCGCGACTTCGCCACTGATCCGGTAGCGGTGCGCCCACTCTACTCCGGGCGAGCAGCGGCGCGCGATGAGCCGGAAGAATTACAAGGGTGAGCGGTCGCTATTTCATTGCGCACAATCGCCGATTCATAAAGAAGACTTCGAGCTAGCCCCGGGTCGACGGCAAGCATTACGTATTATCACCATCTGCTAAGAATGAGGTGCGCCTACCTGGTCGATGGTGTTCACCCTGGGAAGTCGACGATCGCCCATGCCATGGGTAGCTGGTTCGTGCGGGTCTCCGGTGTTGGGCGATGGTCTCGGCCGAAGAAGTTTCCGGTGAGGTAGTTGTCGGCGTTGTAGATGCTTGAGGGGGAGATCTGGCCCTGGTAGTCGAACGAGTCGATTACATACGGGATGCTGGGGCTGGCGATGGCCGATGGACCGTTCATGACTTGAAAATGCAGGTGTGATGCGTTGGCGTTGCCGGTATTGCCCAGCTTGGCGATCACCTGGCCCTTGGTGACCTTGTCACCTACCTTGACCCGCAGGCTGCCCTTGATCAGATGCGCGTAGAAGACGTAGGCGCCGTTGCCGATATTGAGCACGATGTGGTTGCCATCCACGTTGTCCACGGTCAACTTTGGCCCGAGTACCGGGTCCTCGGCCGGCAGCACCCCTGGGGCGTTAGCGTTCTGTCCATCCAGGATGGCTGTCACCGTGCCGTCGGCGACCGCGAGGACCTCCGAGCCATAGTCCACATAGCTCTCGTTCTTGGTCTTGTTCCCCGTGTAGAAGGCACCCTGGTTGTTCGTCTGTTTCCAGTCGATGGCGAACAGTTGGCTGCCGACGAGGTTGCCGTTGAGAGGCAGTGGCGAGCTGCGGTGGGGCCACCCTGGTTCACAGCACCCGTTGAGCGCGATCCAGTTGTTGCCCTTCAGGGGTGGACCGATGGTGATCGGGCCGCTGGTCGAGATGCGGTAGGGCGTCACGGTGTAGTCCACCGGAACCGGGGTTGTCGTCACCGGGCTGGCTGCCCCGTCGAAGTACAGGTGGTGCATCACGTACTTCGGCGCGTCTTCAGCAGAGCTGAAGGTGTAGTCGACGAACAGCACCCGCGCCTGCTGGGGCGGGATCACCGTGTCCGTTACCGGTGTGGCAGGAAGGGAACGGAGACGGTTGCAGTCACCGAAAGTGCACGCAGGGTCCTGCAGTTGCCTGTCGCTGAACGTGGCGAGAACCTTGCTGGTATTGGTGGCGTCGACGACGTCGAGCTTGCGGATGGTCGCCGGGACTTGAGAGGCGTTCTGCAGCAGAAGGTTGTAGGCAACGTGGAACTTGCCATCGGTCCCAGCAACGGGGACCGATGGCGGGTTGTTCGCCTGCACCAGGACCGAGGTGTACGAGTCCTTGACAGTGATCCCAGGCGGCAGTGGATCGAAGGGGGAGTCCCCACCGGCGCCAGCTGCTGTTGCGTGCGTGCCGGCGGGAGACGAACTACAGCCAACGAGCAGCACGGACACGACAATCAAGAGCCTGAATCGCCACATACTGCCCCCTCTTATTTAATGCCTGAAAAGTGGTTTGCTGACCCATCAAGACCATTGCCGCTGCCTACGGTCGATCACCGTCAGGTGGCGTCATGACTCCTCGCCCGGTACAGGCTGGGCCGGTCAGGGGTGCCGCGCGGAAGCCGACGTAGCCATCAGGGCGCACGAGGTAGCCATTCCCCCCGGTAGCGCCGTAGGCGCCCTGGAACTCACCAGCCTCATCGACAATCAACGGCAGCGAGTTGCCGTCGAGTCGTGCTGACGTGGCCGCACCGATCAGGTAGGTCTTCATCCGGCCTCTGGCCAGGGCGCTGGAAAGCTGCGCAAGCTCGGTGAAGACCGGCAGTTGCGCAATGTCGTCGGCGTAGAGCAGCAGTGTGTGATGCGGGTGGGCCAGCAGCTCGAACAACCGCAGCGGGTGGCTCACCGCGGCGCGGCGCAGGCCGCGGCAGTCCGGGGCGCGCTCCCCGGGCAGCGGTCCGCTCGAGCAGCCGCCGCTATCACCGACCAGCGGGCTGTCGCGGTAGTGCACGAGCAGCTGCGCCTCCCGACGGATCACCGTCGAGGGATCGGCCGGGCCGGCCTCGAAACCCTCGCGGGCGTGACGCACTGTCCGGCTGACGACTTCCTCACCGACGGAATGGCGCTCGGCATGGTAGGAGCCCAGCAGCCCGTCAGCGGCAGCGCCCTGCGCGGCCAGCGCGAGCTTCCACGCTAGGTTGACACCGTCCTGGATACCGGTGTTCATGCCCTGAGCACCGGTCGGGTGGATATGAGCGGCGTCGCCATCGACGAAGACACGCCCCTGGCCGTACCGATCGGACAGCCGGTGGCTGATCCGGAACATCGACGACCAGCGCAGCGTGTGCGCCCGGGCTGGTTCGGGCGGTCCGTAGCGTTCTCCCACACCTCCAGCGTGCGCGGCTGGATGCCCAGGGCCTTGGCGTACTGCGGCGCCTCGACGAGCCGGTCGATTACCCGGCACGGCACTCCTCGTCGGAACAGCTCGATGCCTACGGTCAGGCCGACCGGACCCACCCCCCACCACGAGAACCTCATCCGTTACGACGGCCACCCCTTGCCTAGCAGGGACACAATCCGCTTACCGGAGGACGGTCACTCGGAGGGAACCGCCGAACGACCCTGTTGTCAACGTGGGCGATCCCTATCCGGACAAGGTTTTGCTCAGACGGTGAGGAGCGTCTTGATGGCACGGCGTTCGTCCATGGCTTTGTACCCTTCGGCGGCGTCTTCGAGCGGGAGGGTGAGGTCGAAGACTTTGCCGGGGTCGACCTGGCGGCGCCAGATCAGGTCGATCAGTTCGGGCAGGTACTGGCGGACCGGTGCGGGTCCGCCGTGCAGGTGTACGCCGGAGAAGAAGAGTTCCTCGCCGGGTAGTTGTACGTCATGGGCGACGCCGACGTAGCCGACGTGCCCGCCGGGACGGGTGGCGCGGATGGCCTGCATCATCGATTCCTGGGTGCCGACCGCCTCGATCACCGAGTGCGCGCCGAGCCCGTTGGTGAGGTCCTTGATCTTGGCCACGCCGTCGTCGCCGCGCTCGGCGACGATGTCGGTGGCGCCGAACTCTCGGGCCAGCGCCTGCCGGGACGCGTGGCGGCTCATCGCGATGACCCGGTCGGCGCCAAGCTGTCTGGCGGCCAGCACGCCGAGCAGGCCGACCGCGCCGTCACCGACGACCGCGACGGTCTTGCCCGGCCCGACATCTGCCGCGACGGCGGCGAACCAGCCGGTGCCGAGCACGTCGGAGGCGGCGAGCAGGCTCGGAACCAACTCCGCGGGCGGCGGCTGCGGGGTGGCGACCAGGGTGCCGTCGGCCAGCGGGATGCGCGCGAGCTCCGACTGCGCGCCGGTGGCCGCTCCGAGCTGACGGTGGACGCAGTGCGTCTGGTAGCCGGCCCGGCAGATCTCGCAGGTGTTGTCGGAGGCGAAGAACGACCCGACGACGAACTGGCCCGGCTCGATGGTCTTCACTCCGTTGCCAACCCGTTCGACGATGCCGACGTACTCGTGTCCCATCGGCGTCGGTTCGTCGAGCTTGTCTACCCCGCGATACGGCCACAGGTCCGACCCGCAGATGCAGGTCGCCGCGAGGCGGATGATCGCGTCGGTGGGCTCGATGATCGTCGGATCTTCACGGTCTTCTACCCGGACGTCGCCGGGGGCGTGCATGATGACGCCACGCATGATGACTTCTCCTCTTGTTGTCGGCTTGATCGATATCAGTGCGCACTTGTGCAGGCGAGTGCGTGCTCGGAGGCGGGTGCCGCGAGTGAGGGTTGGGCGGTGCGGCGGGTCAACAACGCGGCGAACGCCGTGACCGCGAGGGTGACCGACACGGTGGTGACGATTCCCAGCGGCATCATTGTGGCGGCGCCGGCTATCCCGACCAACGGGGCGGACACGCCGCCGAAGGCGAACCGCGCCATGCCGAGCAGCGAGGACGCGGTGCCGGCGATCTGCGGGTAATCGGCCAGCGCGAGGGTCGTGGCCGGCGGCGTGGTCACGGCGACGCCGCTCACCATCACCAGCAGCGACACGATCACGGCGGGCAGCGGCAGGGCGAACAGGCCGGCGGCGAGCAGGCCGAGAGCGCCTGACGCGCACATCGCAAGCCCGGCCACGAGGGTGCCGGTTACGCTCCACCGCTCGCTCGTGCGGCCGGCGAGGTATCCGAAGACCATGAACCCGGCCGAGTTCAGGCCGAACGCGACGGCGTACTGCTGCGGCGACAACCCGTAGATTCCCTGCAGCACGTAGGTCGCTCCGCTGAGGTAGGCGAACAGTGCCGCGTTCACGAAGCCCTGAACGAGCACCGCGCCCGCGAACCCACGGTTTGACAGCAGGATGCGGAAGTCGCGTCCGGTCTGGACGAATCCACCGGACGTGCGGAGGTGCCGAGGGAGAGTCTCGCGGTAAATCCGCGCGACGGCGACACCGATGACCACGCCAGTCGGTGACGCTGGCGAGCTGGCCACCCAGCAACGGTCCGATGATCGCGGCGAGGCCGCCGAGCACCGTCAACCGGCCGTAGTAGCGGATGAATGCTCCACCCGAGTAGATGTCGCGTCCGGCGGCCTGCGCGATCACGATACCCACGCCCCCAGCGAGTCCCTGGATCAGCCGGACCGCGATCAGCGACTCGATGCTCGGACTGGCCGCGCACAGCACGGAGGTGGCGATGTATGCGACGACACCCGCGTACAGCGGCATGGTTCGCCCGAAACGATCGGAGAGTGGACCAGCGACGAGCTGGCCGAGCGCGAGCCCGACCAGACACGCGGTGACGGTCAGCTGCGCCATCGAGGTCGCGGCACCGAGCTCGTGGGTCAGCGCCGGCAATGCAGGCAGGTAGAGGTCCATCGAGATCGGACCGAACACCGTCAGCACGAGCAGCAGCGTCGGAAGCAGCCGCCCGAGAGGGCGCTGTGAGCGGTATGAGGAGGTCGGCACGACATCGAGTACACGCCGCTACGTCCCACGCTGGGAGTCTCTGTTGTGGGGTGTACTGCCAGGGTACCCATCCCCGACCTGGGTCGACCTATGCTCACCGCATGGACAATCGGGCCGAGGTCCGGGAGTTCCTGATCTCCCGACGGGCGAAGGTCACGCCAGCCGAGGCAGGACTCCCCGCCGGCCCCAATCGGCGCGTTCTCGGGCTACGGCGAACCGAGATCGCACTGCTCGCCGGCGTCAGCGTCGAGTACTACGCCAAACTCGAACGCGGCGCCATCGCCGGCGCGTCCTCATCGGTTCTCGACGCCATCGCACAGGCACTGCAACTCGACGACACCGAACGAGCCCACCTGTTCGATCTCGCACGCGCCGCCGACGGCATCCCCACCTCCGGACGACCACGGCGGCGGGCAACCAAACAGAACGCCTCCCGCCCCAGCCTGCACTGGGCACTCGAAGCGATCACCGACGGCATCGCCTTCGTCCGCAACCCACAACAAGACCTGCTGGCCACCAACGCACTCGGCCGCGTCTTCTACACACCGCTGATCGGCGACGGCGGCCGCACCCCGAATCTGGCACGCTTCCAATTCCTCGACCCCGCCTCGCGGGACTTCTACCCGGACTGGGACCTGTTCGCGGAAATGTGCGTCGCCATCATGCGCGCCGAAGCAGGCCGCGACCCCCACGACCGCGGACTCCAGAACCTCGTCGGCGAGCTCTCCACCCAAAGCGAAACCTTCCGCACGCTCTGGGCCTCCCACAACGTCCGCACCCATGGAACCGGAACCAAACGATTCAACCACCCCGACGTAGGCGAGCTCGTCCTCGCCTACGAAGAACTCGCGATCACAGCAGAACCCGGCCTCGTCCTCATCATCTACACCGCCGAACCCGGCTCACCCTCCGCAGAACGCCTACAACTCCTCGCCTCCCTAGCAGCAGAACAGACCCCACAGGCAGCCCTGCAAGCGGACGACCACCCGCACTGACAGCCAACTCCGCTCGAACACCGTGCCAGCTGCCGTTGACGACGGTGCTCACTCGCAGTTGAAGCGTTCGGGCTGGTTGAAGTCCAGTTGCACGGTGGCGATGGTTTCCTCGTGTCCGCGCCCGTCCCGGACTTGCAGATCGAGTTTCGGCCCGTAGAACGCCGCCTCTCCTTCGGCTTCGACCAATTCGAGCCCGCGGTCGGCCAGGTCGACAGTCTTGGCGACCTCGCGCAGCGCTTGTTCGGCGTGCTCCCATTGTTCGGTCGAGCCTAGATAAGCCGCACTGGCGTCCCGACGCGATAGGCGCACGTATCCGACCGACAGGCCCAAGACCTCCTGAGCACGCAAGGCCGAGCGCAGCGCACGGGCCGCCTCGTCTGCCACCTGGTCCGGTCGGCAGAAAACATGGGTGTCATCCGGGTTGATCTGGCGCACCCGGCTGGGCCCAGCAAGGACGCCGGATCGCTTGGCGCGGAACATCGGGGCCAGCTCGTTGAGCCGGATCGGCAACTCGCGGTAGGAGTGACGGAGCCATGCTCCGGGGCTTGTGTGTGCGGTCAGTGCAACCCGTCAGCGCCGGAGTGGACCCCGCGTCGTCGTCCACTGAACAGGTCGCATGCGCCGGGTCTAGAGCACACCCTCCGACCGCAGAGAACCCGTTTATTAGACGAAGGAGCTACCGCCGCGCAGCCGGTCACACGTGGAAATCGCACTCCCGGGGCGTGACGTATCTGGTGGATGTACGGGACGGATGAGATCCGCGACAGTCAAGCCATTGCGGTGACCGTGCTCGACATCGGCCCTCACCACTGATCTTTCGCAGAGCCATCTTGAGCCGGGACGAGAAAACGGTACCCGTCAGCAAGATCATCCGCCCTTGCCGGGGGCGGCACTTCTCTTACCTCTCTTCTTACCGTCGGCCCTATACGCTGGGTCGCGCTCACGGCGAACGGTCGGCTTTTTTCCCTTGATGGTGGTGCGCCGCAGAGCTGCGATCACCTCGTCGACCGCGGACTCGGGCACCTCCACCAGTGAGAAGCGATCGGCGATCTCGATCGCCCCGATGTCGCGGCCACCGAGACGGGACTCCCCGGTGATCGCGCCGACCACGTCCTGTGGCCGGATCCCGGTGCTACGCCCGACACCGAGGAGCACGCGCGTCATCCCACCTGTCCGGTCACGACCGCGCCGCGCTTCGCGCCTATCGGCGCCATCGAGATCTGGCCGCTTCCGCCCGGGCTCCTCCGCGACCTCTGGAAACTCCTCTTCGTCAGTTTCGCTCCCAAGGGACTCGTGAGCCAACTTCACCGCAGCCAGCGCCACCTCCATGACATCGAACTCGTCAGCGAGCGTTTCGACCACGACACGGAAACGCTCCAGGTCGTCAGTGAGGAGGCTTTCCTGCAGCGCGGCACGGGTGAGCTCTAGGCGTCGTGCGCGCAGATCGGCGATCGTGGGCACCTTTTCTACTGTGATCCGCTGCTTCGTCACCCGCTCGATCGCCTTGAGCATCCTGTGCTCCCGCGGCTCGGCTAAGGTGATCGCCACACCCCCGCGGCCAGCACGGCCTACCCGGCCGATGCGATGTACATACGCATCGGGCGCTGAAGGAACGTTGTAATTGACGACGTGGGTCAGTTGCTCGATGTCCAGGCCCCGAGCGGCCAGGTCGGTAGCGATGAGCAGATCCGCGGTCGCGTTGCGCAGGCGCCCCATTACCCTGTCACGTTGCTCTTGGCCCATCCCACCGTGCAGTGCCTCGGCGCGGTAACCGCGTCCGTTCAAGGTCTCGGTGAGCTGGTCGACCTCTTCCCGGGTCCGGCAGAAAACGATCGCCGCCGAGGGCGCCTCCACATCTAACACTCGTCCGAGAACAGCGGGTTTTTGCACGCGAGAGACCACATACGCGCTCTGCCGCACCAGCGGCCCAGTACCTGCAGCTGTCGTCTCGCGGCCCATCTCAATCCGGACCGGATCACGCAGGTGGCGGCGAGCGATCCTGTCGACGCGAGACGGCATCGTCGCGGAGAACAGCACGGTTTGCCTATCGTCAGGAATGCCGTCGAGAATCGCCTCGATATCCTCGGCGAACCCCATATCGAGCATCTCATCCGCCTCATCCAGCACAACCGTCTTCACACCGCGCAGACGAAGTGTCCCCCGACCGATATGGTCCATTGCGCGGCCAGGTGTAGCGACCACGACATCGACCCCGCGTTCCAGCACCCGCAACTGCCGGCCGATCGGCTGCCCGCCATAGATCGGAAGGACGCGGACGCCAAGATCACGGCCGTAGCGGTGGAACGCTTGTGAGACCTGCATGGCCAGCTCACGGGTGGGTACGAGCACCAACGCCTCCGGCACCGCACCTCGCCCGTCACCGGACATTCGCTGCAACACCGGCAACGCGAACGCGGCCGTCTTTCCGGTCCCCGTCGCCGCCTGACCCAGCAGGTCACGCCCCTGCAGCAACGGCGGGATCGCCTCGCGCTGAATTGGCGTGGGCTCCTCATAGCCAAGCCCAGCCAGCGCCCGCAGCAATTCGGGCCGCAGCGCCAGATTGGCGAAGCCCGACGCGTCCTCGGACGCGTTCAAACTCATCATCACCCCTCCTGGTCCCGCTCCCGTCCATCCGCGCTCACTCAAACAGTGCATCCCTGTGTTAGTCGAGGTAGTCACGGAGCGTCTGGGAGCGGGAAGGGTGGCGCAGCTTGGACATCGCCTTGGTTTCGATCTGCCGGATGCGTTCTCGGCTGACACCGTGGACGTGGCTGATTTCATCAAGCGTGCGTGGTCGGCCGTCAATGAGCCCATATCTCAACCGGACAATGCTGGCCTCTCGCTCGGAGAGCGTGGCCAGTATGGAGCGCAGGTCATCCCGAAGCAGGGTGAAGGAGACCGCATCCATGGCGACCACGGCCTGAGAGTCCTCGATGAAATCGCCCAGCTGAGAGTCGCCCTCGTCGCCGATGGTCTGATTCAGCGACAGGGGTTCCCGGGCGTATTGCTGAAGCTCCAACACCTTGCCAGCGGTGATGTCCATCTCCTTGGCCAACTCCTCGGCAGTGGGCTGGCGACCGAGATCCTGGAGCAACTCGCGCTGGATTCGGCCCAGTGTGCTAATTATCTCGCCGATGTGCACCGGAATCCGGATGGTCCGGGACTGGTCGGCCATCGCTCGGGTGAGCGATTGCCGGATCCACCAGGTGGCGTAGGTGGAGAACTTGTAGCCCTTGGCGTAATCGAACTTCTCCACCGCTCGGATCAGACCGAAGCTGCCCTCCTGAATCAAATCCAGAAAAGCCATCCCGCGGCCGGTGTAGCGCTTGGCCAGCGAGACTACCAAACGCAGATTGGCCTCCACCAAGTGGTTTCTCGCGCGCTGGCCGTCACTGACGATTAAGCGCAGATCCCAGCGCAGCTCGGAGGAGAGCTCGGCGGTGATGTCTCCGACCCGACCGAGCTGCTCGGCGGCATAGAGCCCGGCCTCGATGCGCTTGGCCAGATCCACCTCCTCCTCGGCGTTAAGCAGGGCCACTCTGCCGATCCGTTTGAGATACGCCCGTACCGAGTCGGCCGAGGTGGTGAGCTCGGCGTCTTTGCGGGCTTGGCGCAGCGCCTGTGACTCCTCCTCATCCCACACGACCTCCTCGGACTGCTCCGCATTGCCCAACGACTCCGCAGAACCCTCACCGCCCGCGCTACCCGGCAGGACGTGGCCATCCGGCGACTCGAGGGACGCTGGACTAGGTTCGCCGCGCTCGAATCTCCCATCCTCGATCGGCGCCGCTCGCGTCTTTCTGGGCGCCTTGGTCACTCGGCGACCGTCAAGGGATACCCGGCAACGCTCACCGTCTCACTCCTCGACCCGGTTCCCGGTGACACCCGAATTTCTGGTGGCAACCTCACCGAGCACTCGATGCGGGCAACACGACTTCAGCTCCTCCAGGACTCCATTGCTAGCGCGGTACTCCTGAACTGTACGGGGTCGGTTGCTGGTCGGCGTGGCGCTCGGCACGGTCAGTCGCTCGAGCGCCACCCGGTGGTTACCGGACGACCGGCTCCTCACTTGCGGTGAGTGCTGGGAACGCCGCGATCGTCACCAGCTACGCTGGTCTCGATCGAAGCTTCTGATCCCGCTGGAAGACCAGTTGGCACAGCATTGACCGGTGTGCTCGGGAGCCTGCGGGCCACCTCGTGCGGACAGTGAGCGAGGACTCCCGCTTGTGCGGTGTCGTCGTCCGGTGGGGAAAGAGGACGCAAGCCGTAGAGCACGAGCACACCGTGCACGACCTCGTCGAGGCGGTCGGTCCCTTCGATCGGGTCGTCTTGCCCGAATGAGCGAGGCCGGCCGGGCGAGCCAGCTAGACCTCCGCCAGCTACTCCACGGCTACATGGACGGGGTTGCCGCGGCCAGCAGGATCCACAACCAGCGAAAGGCGCATCTTGACTGATCACGTAACACCGCACAACCAGGACGACGGGTTGTTCCGCACGGCTGGGCAAGAAGACGAGCGGCAGCCGGCGTCAGACATCACCGACGTTAGACCATTGACGCGACCGTCCCAGAATCTGTTCCCCCACGCAGTCAACCGCGAAACAGCGAAGCACCAGCATCCGACCGCTCAGCGCGACGATGCGGCGATGCGATCGCTGCGGTTTCCCTTCCACGAAAGCGACCGTCGATAGCGGACGAGCGGGTTGCAGTTGCGTTCCTCACCATCACGCTTGGTGAGACTGCTGCGCGCGCGAGGACGTGGCGACCGCATCGTCGTCGCTCAACGAGCCTGCGTTCGTTACCCCAGCTATGGCTAAACAGCTTCGGATGCGCCGCGTGCGCGTGACCAGCGGCCGCATGCTGCTGGCGCTCGGCCTTCTGTTGGCAACCAGCACCGAACTTGCGCTCCCAGCCCAGGCTGAGCCGTGCTCGTCGACGGGCCCGGACTGCTCCGATCAAGGATTACCGCCTGGCCACCAGGATCAACCGAACCCACAGCTCAGCTCGGGATCGACAAAAGCAGTAGTAACCCGGGTCGACCTGGTGTGGCTGTGCGCGGAAGCGGAAGACCGACGAGTGCACCGAGATTTCACCGACGAGATCGGTCGTGGTTGGTGCACCAAAGCAAAAGATGGCACACCACTGTTTCAACTGGTGACTAAAAAAGATAACAATCCCGACCCGACCGGCTTCTCGTTCGGTCTCCGCATTGAGATTAACCGCGTCAGCGGGTCCGGACCGGTCACAGTCGGACCGTTCTGGGCCTATGACAAAGATGGGCCTACAGCCGGCGAAATCCTGGGAGAGACCCCGGCCATGGTGACCTTCGTCGAAGGTCAAACATCAAAGATATCCGGTTTTGAGTTCTGGGTTAAATGCAAGGACCCGGACGGTGATGGACTGCTCGGCGACGGCCCCCCGAACAATGTAACCACGGGTCTGGTATTCGGCGGCAGCGTAGGCAATGAAGGCAACAGTCACGAAGGAGACAAGCCCTGGTTTCCTTTCAGAAAGCCAGATCCAGCCGAGATCAATGTGACCACAAAACATGACCACCCCACAAAGGTGTCAAGCAACGAATTTTTGACCTTATGCACGTAAGCCGATATGATCTTCGCGTTCCGGGAAACAAAGCTTGAGGGTGCCGCCCGACGGATGTGTGCCACCATCGGATGGTGAGTATCGGGCCGACCGGCGAGGCTGACGACGCTCGGCGCCGGCCAGGGAGTCGATCGGCTCTCGATCCTCGCGCGGAATCAGTCGGCGCCCTATCTGTTCGCGCTGGCGCGCGGCAAGCTGTGCGTGGTGACCGGCGCCGGCGACGCCCGGTCCTGGCTGCACGACGCGCTGGGGTATTTCGTGTCGGCGCAGCTGCCGGTCGATGCCGCCCCGACCCAGCTCGAACTGGCGAAAGCGCTTGCGTCGATGACTCCGGCGGCGGTCAGCGCAACGAGGAGACAGTGCGGCGATTGTTCGCCGCACTCACCGCGAACGACGCGGGCACGATGGACCAGCCGGCCAGCGCCTCCGTAACCAGGCAGCGGGACCGGGCAACGGTGTCCTGCCAGAGCGTATGGAGCTGGTCGGGGCCCAAGGGGGCTCCGGCTCTCGTCCGTGCAGCCACTGGGAGAACCACGAGTCCTCGACGTATGCCAGGTGCTCGACCATCCCGCCCAGGGTCATCGACGACGGGGCGACCGTCGCCTTCAGGCCGGTCGCGCCGAGTCCCCGCACTTCCACACCAGGGTCGCGCGCTGGTATTCCAGGAAGCCCAGGAGGGTGGCGATCTCGTCGCCCATGAGGGGAGGTTCGGGCCGACCCGGTTGATCGCAACCCCGGCGGTTCACCCGCGGGCCCACTCGGGTAACACTGCTGCGATGACGCGGGGAGTCGTGGCCGCCGGGCATCCGCTGACCGCCGAAGCGGGCGCGAGCGCGCTGCGTGCCGGTGGCAACGCGGTCGACGCCGCCCTCGCCGCGATATGCGCGTCGTTCGTCTGCGAGCCGCTGCTCACGGGCCTGGGCGCCGGTGGCTACCTGCTCGTCGGAACCCCAGGTGGGGACGACATGCTGCTGGATTTCTTCGTCGAGGCGCCTGGACGTGGCGCCGACCGGCCGCGGCGCCCCCAGCTCGTGCCGGTCTCAGTCGTCTTCGGTGACGTGGTCCAGGTCTTCCATGTGGGCGCCGCGTCCGTCGGCACCTATGGTTGCCCGGCCGGGATCTGCGCGGCGCACGTACGGTTCGCTTCGCTGCCCCTGGCCGAGCTGGTGGCGCCCGCAGTGCGCATGGCCCGCGAAGGCGTAGCGCTCAACGCCCAGCAGACCTACATTTTCGAGCTGCTCTCCCCGATCATCGCGACCTCGCCGGAGGCGCGCGCCCTGTACGCCGAGACGCCGCCGCGCGAGGGCCAGGTCCTGCGCCTGCCGGAGGTGGCCGACAGCCTGGAGCGCTTGGCCGCCGAGGGTGCGGCGCCGTTCTACACCGGCGAGGTCGCCGCGGCCGTGTGCGACTGGGTCGGTGAGCGCGGCGGCATGCTCTCCCCCACCGACCTCGCCGCCTACCAGGCGGTGCCACGAGAGCCGATCGACATCAGCTACCGCGGACTGCGCGTGCGGACAAACCCCCCGCCCTCGGCCGGCGGCATTCTGATCGCGGCGGTCCTGGCCGAGCTGGACCGCGAGCCGGCCCCGCCCACCCGCGAGCGGCTCGTCGCGGCGATGATCGACGCCCAGCGCGCGCGCACCGCAGCGTTCATGGACAGCCTGCACCTGCGCGGCTTCCAGGAGGAGTTCCTCGGCGCCCGTCGGAGTGTCGGCGGTAATACCACGCACATCTCGGCGATCGATGAGGACGGTTGGACTTGCACGACGACGGTGAGCAACGGATCATGCTCGGGCATCGTCGTGCCCGGGACCGGGCTGCACCTGAACAACATGCTGGGTGAAGCGGACCTGAATCCGTCGGGCTTCCACCTGCACCCACCGGGGCGCCGGCTGCCGTCGATGATGGCGCCGACGCTCGTCCGGCGCGCGAACGGCGCTGCCGAGTTGGCCCTCGGCTCGGCGGGCTCCAACCGCATCCGCTCGGCGATCCTCCAGGTGATCTCCAACGTTGTGGATCGGGGCATGGGGCTTGCCGAGGCAGTCCAGGCTCCGCGGCTGCACTGGGAGGACGGCGTACTCTACGTCGAGCCCGGCGCCGAGCCCACAAACCTGGACGGAATCGTGATCGCGCGCTTCACCGAGCCCAATGTCTTTTTCGGCGGCTGTCAGGCGGTGCGGCGCGACCCGGACTCGGGCCACATGGTCGGTGCCGGCGACCCGCGTCGCGGCGGCGCCGTCATCGCAGTGTGAGCGTCACATCACAAGGCGAGCACACCGGCCGCCCACAGCTGCCATTCGACGTTACCCTGGGCGATCAACGCCGAGGCCTGCTCACTGAGCGCCTGATCGTTGTGGTCGAGCGCGTAGGCCAGCACCGCCTCGTCCCACGCCTGCCCGTGCGCAGCGTTGCTCCCGGACCCTGTTCGCCTGCCCGGGCGTGAGCGCCTCGGGACCGGTCGGTTCGTCCGGGTGTCGCTTGAACAGCAGCCGGATCTGCTTGACCACCGGATTCTTCAGCAGGTCCTTGGCGATGTCCTTGCTGACGTCGCCGGCCATGGCACCCAGCACCGGCAGCACCGCACTCGACGCCAGCAGCAGGTACGGCGTCATCATCGCCACAGTGATCCCCGACCCGAGGGCACTGTCGCCGCTCGTCGGGCACGAGCTGAGCAGTGAGATGTCGGTTCTCGTCGAAACTTGACGTCGCAGGTATAGACAGACGCAGAGACGGGCATCTTCGTTATGCGCACAATTCGTATCACCGGGGAGTGATCCAATGAGCGATGCCGGAAAGGACATAGACGAGGCCGCGGAGCCGTTCATGGAACAAGCGAGGGAGGCGCTCGGCGACGTGACCGCCGACGAAGATATGGACAACGCTGCGAATCCTGCGCCGCGGCTCGGTGAGCGCGGTGGCAGCCGCCCGCATACCGACATGCCCCCCAAAGTAGACCGCGATTGATTTTCCTGAGTTGGCCGCGTGACCGCCTTGAAGCCCGATCAGACGTGCGCGCCTAGGCTGCAGCCATGTCGGCGCCACCGCACCGCGCGCGGATCGAGGACGTGCACGAACTGGCTTCAGGCATGCCCTATGTGACGGTCGAACGCGGGCCGCGCGGCAACCCGGTTTATCAAGTTGGCGGCAAATCGTTCGTCTTCTTCCGCACTCCCCGGCCAGACGCAGTTGATCCCGAGACCGGGGAACGCTATACGGACGTGATCATCTTTTGGGTAGCGTCCGAGTCCGACAAGCAGTCATTGGTCCAAGATCAAGCATCGCCGTTTTTCACCACCCCACACTTCGACGGCCATCCATCGGTGCTGCTGCGAGCGAGCCGGATCGGCGAGCTCACCCGGCAGGAATTGGCCGAAATAGTCCAGGACGCCTGGCTGTCTCGAGCATCGAACCGCCGAAGAACGACCTGGCTCAAGACGCACCAGTAGCAGGCAGGATGGCCGGGCCAGCCGACCAGTGATGAGTTTTTCCAGCTACGGCGGTCTGCACGGTTGTCAGGCATCGGACGACGGTAAGGGGTGCAGGATGGGCAAGCTGGTGGTGACCGAGTTCGTTTCCCTGGACGGGGTATTCGAGGATCCTGGCGGCAGCGAGAGTTTCGAGCACGGCGGCTGGACGTTCACCTTCGACCGCGGCGCCGACGGCGACCAGTTCAAGCTCGCTGAACTGCAAGCGGCCGACGCCCAGCTGTTGGGCCGGATCACCTATGAGGCGTTCGCGAAGGCATGGCCGTCGATCACCGACGAGGTCGGCTTCGCCGAGAAGATGAACAACATGCCCAAATATGTGGTGTCGTCCACGCTGGCGAACGCGGAATGGACGAACTCCACGGTCCTGCGGGGCCCGCTCGATTCTCAGATTCCCGCGTTGAAGGCCCGCCACGCGGGCGACATCCTCGTCGCCGGCAGCGGCCAGCTCGTCAGTGGCCTGATGCAACACGACCTGGTCGACGAGTTCCGGTTGATGGTCTTCCCGATCGTGCTCGGCACCGGCCGGCGGCTGTTCGCCGGCAATATCCCGGTCACCCGGCTGGGCCTGGTCAGTACCACTCCGGTCGGCCCGGACGGGGTCACCATCCTCACCTACACCCGTACCGATAATCCGCGCTGACTTCGGGTTAGGGCACCGAAGCAAGAGGGTTGTCAAGCCGGCACCCTGAGGCTGGCACCGTCCTGCCGCAGAGCCCACTACCGCCTCTCGGTGGCGTATGGTTGTCCGGACATCGACACCGGGCAAAGTGGAAGGCCGCGAGGGATGGCGCGTCGCGACCGGGCCAAGGCGGTGGACCGGAGCAGTCCGCTTCCCCTGTGGGCACAGGTCCAGGACGACCTGCGCAGGCGGCTGGGCTCCGGCGCGTTCGTCGAGCGCTTCCCTACCGAGCTGGAGCTGGTCGAGCAGTACGCGGTGTCCCGGCACACCATCCGGGAGGCGCTGCGCCGGCTGCGTGATTCCGGTGTGCTCGACTCGGCTCGCGGCCGGGGTACCTGGCTCGCGCCGCAACCCATCGAGCAGCCGCTGGGCAGCCTGTACAGCCTGTTCCAGGAAGTCGAAGCCCGGGGACTGCGGCAGCGCAGCGACGTGCTGGCGTTGCGCACGGAACACAACTCGGAAGCGGCGAAGCGACTGGAACTGCCAGCCGACGCCGAGCTGGTGTACTTGGAGCGGCTGCGGTGGGCGGACGAGGAGCCACTGGCCCACGATCGGATCTGGTTGCCGGCGGCCCTTGCCGCGCCGCTGCTGAACGCCGAGTTCACCAGCGGCGGGCTCTACGACGAACTCGCCACCCGTTGCGGGGTGCGCCTGACCGGCGGCCGGGAACGGATCAGCGCGGTGGTGCCGGATGCGGCCACCAGGTCACTGCTGGCCGTTCCCCGCGCGGTGGCTTGCCTGCTCATCGAACGCACCGGCTGCCTGCACCGCCGGCCGGCCGAATGGCGGATGGCCACGGTACGCGGTGACCGGTTCGCCGTCCTCACCGACTGGGGCCCGCGCGGCAACATTCTGCGGGCGGACAGCGGTGTCACAGCCCTCGCGAGTGCGGGTTTCTCGCCTGTTGCGGGTGCCGCTGGAACAGCCAGAACAGCCACGCCAGCGACGGCACCAACACCACGGCACCCGCTATCAGGGTGATCAGCATCGCCCGCAGCGTCGGTTGGCCGGCGGCCGCGTTGTCGATGCTCAGCGACGGCACCAGAAGTAGCGGGAACTGCGCGACGGCCCAGGCCCACAGCACAGTGGTCACCGCCAGCGCCGCCGTGATCCGCACCAGCCGGTATCGGCGGGTGATGAGTAACCACAGCGAGGCCAGCCCGGCCGCCGCGGATGCAGCTACCACGGGCAGCGCCCGTCCGGTGAGCCCGGCGAACAGCAGGGGCGCGTCAGCATGCAGGATCGCGATGCCGGCCAGCGCCACCGCCCCGACGGTCAGGCCGGTGCCGAGCGCGCGGCGGCGGAATGCCTCGGCCAGGTCATGCTGGGCGGCCCGGACCGCGTCGGCGCACAAATAGACGGCGGCCAGGTAGGCGCAGATGCCCACCGCAAGCACCCCAGCGAGCAATGAGGTGGGGTTCAGCCAGCTACCCAGCACGTCTCCCTGGGCCAAACCGGGCGGCACCCGCCCGGAAGCGATCCCGCCGGCCACGGTGCCCAGGAAAAACGGGGTGAGCACCGAGGAGCTCGCGAAGGCCGCGCCGAACAGCCGCCGCTGCGCAAGCGCCTCGACGTTCTTGCGGAAGGCGAACGCGGCGCCCCGGGCGATGACCCCGAGCGCGACTCCGGTGAGCGGGATGTAGAGCGTGGAGGCGATCGCGGCGAATGCCGGCGGGAAGCCGGTCCAGAGCACGACCAGGACGAAGACCAGCCAGACGTGGTTGGCCTCCCACACCGGCCCGATCGCGTGCTCGATCAGCTCGCGCTGCCGCGCACCGCGAGTCGCACTGCCGGCGACCAGATCCCAGCCACCCGCGCCGAAGTCGGCGCCGGCCAGCAACGCGTAGGCGGTCAGGCCGACCCACAGGCAGACCAGCACGGCGTCGGCGAGGCTCATATGCATCTCAAATGACGCTGTATTCCTGCACGTCGGACTCCTGCGGCGCGATCGGCACCGGGCGGTGCCGAGCCAGCCGGCGCAGCACCGCCACGGTCGCAACGGTGAGCAGCGTGTAGATGACCAGCACCGCATAGAACCCGTAACGCAACCCGGGAGCCGGGTTGATCGCGTCGGTGACGGTCATCAGGTGGTAGACGATCCACGGTTGGCGGCCCACCTCGGTGGTCACCCAGCCGGCCTCCATCGCCACCGTCGCAGCGACTCCGGCCACCGCCACCGCGCGAAGGAACCACGGTGTCGCGGGCATCTCGCGGCGACGCCACCACGACCAGGCCAGCCAGCCACCCAAGGCAAGCAAGGCGAAACCGATGCCGACCATCAAGTCGAAGGCCAGGTGCACCAGTGTCACCGGCGGGCGCAGCGTGGCGGGCACGACATCCAGCCCCTGTACCACGCCCTGCGGATCGAGGTGCACGAGCAGCGACAGCCCGTACGGAATCTCCAGCGCCCCATGCAGGCGATCACCGCTGTAGTAACCACCGATCGCGATCGGCGCCGCGGCGCCGCTGTGGTACAAGCCCTCCATCGCGGCGAGCTTGGTCGGTTGGTCGAAGGCGACCATCCGGGCCGCCCAGTCACCGACCACGATCTGCGCCGGAGTGGCGGCGATGGCCAGGGTCAGCGGCAGCAGCAGCCCGAGCCGGTGGTAGCGGTCCCGCCGGCCACGCAGCATGGCCACCGCGTATACCGCCGCCGCAGCGAACCCGGTGACCATGATCGCGGCCAGGATCATGTGGGTGGTCTCCGGGCCGGTGGCCGGGTTGAACATCGCCGCCCACGGGTCCGGGTCGACCACTCGCCCGTCCACCAGCCGGAATCCGCGGGGAGTGTTCATCCAGGCGTTGGCCGCGACAACGAAGAACGCCGAGGCCACCCCGGCGACCACGATCGGCAGCCCGGAGGCCAGGTGCACCCGCGGCGGCAGCCGATCCCACCCGTACAGGTAGATGCCCAGAAAAATGGCCTCGACGAAAAACGCGAAGCCCTCCAGCGCGAAGGGGAACCCGTAAACCTCCCCGTAGCGCTGCATCAGGCCGGGCCAGAGGATGCCCATCTCGAATGACAGGATCGTGCCGGATACCGCGCCCACCGCGAACAGCACGCCCATCGCCCGCGCCCAGCGGCGCGCCAGGAGCTGGTAACGCATCTCACCAGTGCGGATTCCGCGCCACTCCGCGAAGAGCACTAAGGCCGGAAAGCCAACCCCGAAGCAGGCGATGATGATGTGCCAGCCCAGCGAGAAACCCATCTGCGACCGGGCCGCGACGAAATCACCGATGCCGGCGGCCCGGAGGAGTTCGAGCACGACCATGGCAGGCACCTCCCCAGCCCGAGCAGTGTACCGCGCTTTGTCCGGACAATGATGCCTTTTCGTAGCTGCCGGCGGCGGGTACCGTCTCGTTGTCCGGACATTAGGATGGTGACGGACGGAGGAGCGCGAGGTGATCCTGCAACAGTTCTACCTGGCTTGCCTGTCGCAGGCGTCCTACCTGGTGGCCGACGAGGCTTCCCGGCGAGCGGTGGTCGTCGACCCGCGACGCGACGTCAGGGAGTACCTGGAAGCGGCCCGCCACCAGGGTCTGTCCATCGAGCTGGTCGTGCTGACACACGTACACGCCGACTTCGTACCCGGGCACAGCGAGTTGGCGGCGCAGACCGGTGCCGAGGTCGGGATGGGCGCGGCCGCACCGGTGAGCTTCCCGATCCGGCGGCTTGCCGACGGTGAGCGGATCCACCTCGGCGACCCGCACGACGGCGTGATGATCCAAGTGCTCGCCACCCCCGGGCACACTCCCGAGTCGATCACTCTGGCGGTCTACGAACATGCCCGTGACGCCGTCCCGGCGGCGGTGCTGACCGGTGACACCCTGTTTCTCGGCGACGTCGGACGCCCGGACCTGCTCGGCTCGGTCGGGCGCACCGCCCAGGAGATGGCCCGCGAGCTGTACCGCTCGCTGCGGACCCGGATCCTGCCGCTGCCCGACGAGGTCCTGGTCTACCCCGGCCACGGCGCGGGCAGCGCGTGCGGCAAGTCGCTGTCGTCGCAAACCGTGTCCACCCTGGGCCAGCAGCGCGCGGTGAACTACGCGCTGGCCCCGATGAGCGAGGACGAGTTCGTCACCACGGTCATCGAGGGCCTACCCGAGCCGCCGGCCTACTTCGCGCAGGAGGTGACCCTCAACCGCGCCGGGCACGACGCTTTCGATCCGGATGCCACCATCCCGGAGATCCCGGCCGCGGAGGCGGTACGCCGTGCCGAAGCCGGCGTGCTGCTCCTCGACGTGCGGGATGACCAGGCCTTCGCGGCCGGTCACCTGCGCGGCGCGGTCAACGTCGGGCTGTCTGGGCGCTTCGCCGAGTACGCCGCGGCAGTGCACGCACTGGAGCAGCCGGTCATCCTCATCGGCAACGCCGGCGAGGCTGCCGAGGCTCGGCTGCGGTTGGCCCGAGTCGGCATCGACACCGTGGCCGGCGCGGTCACCGATCTCGACGCCCTGATCGCCCAACCGGACCTGACGTCCACCCAGAGCCGGCTGACCAGCCAGCAGGCCGCCGAGTGCATCGCCACCATCGCCGACCTCCAGGTAGTGGACGTCCGGGGTCCGGGTGAATTCGCCGGTGGCGCCCTGCCCGGTGCGGTGAACCTGCCGCTGCCCAGATTGCGCGAGCTGATGTCTACGCTCGATCCGGAGCGGCCGGTCCTGGTGAATTGCGCCGGCGGTTACCGATCCATCGCGGCCGCGAGCCTGCTGGCGGCCAACGGTTTCGCCGACGTCTCCGACCTCATCGGCGGCTGGAACGCCTGGCAATCCGAGTGAGTCCGCCGAGAGCGTGGTCCAGCGTGTGGTCGAGGTCGGCGCTGTGGGCGCTGGCGCGACATCCGGGGTAGACCCAGAACCGGTCCCGGATCTGGACATCGCGGCGCAGCGCGGCTGCGGCGGACCGGGCGGTTGCGCGCGACCTCCGCGGGGACGGCACCCCAGCCGGGGACCTCACCGGGGTGCTCGTCGCGTCCGAGCACAACTCCGGACCGGGCGCCGTCTCGGCCAAGTCCGCGGGAATCGCCTGCCGAACCATCACCACCCGTACGCTACAAAACAGGTCTGACAGTCTGCGGGCACTCACCGCAGCAATACCATCGCGCACGTGGAGAGCACGTGACCGCCGGAGCGGCCGCCAGCTTGACCGGCTTGCTGTTCGCCTTGATCTATGTCCTGGTGGTGTTCGTGGTCCAACCGCTGTTGCTGCACCGCCGGACAGGACACTCTGCCTGGTTGGCGAGCCTGGGTGCCAACCGCGCGGAGCGCAGCGCCAACGTCTTGTTCCTCGTGGCCTGCGGCCTCGAGTTGGCGAATCCCTCGCTTGCGCTGGCCGGAATCCGTCCGATCGGGACGGTGCTACCACCGGCAGTGGCAGGGCTGAGCGCGCTGCTGTTTCTCGGCGCGCTGGTCCTCGCCGTCCACGCCCAGCGCACGATGGGCTCCGCCTGGCAGACCGGCATCAACCCGCAGTTCAGAACGCCGCTAATCGTGCATGGTCCGTTCCGGCTAATCCGCAACCCGACATATACCAGCGTGTTTGCCAACGGGCTGGCGGTCGGTCTGCTGGTGCCTACCGCGCTCGCCGCCGTTGCGGTGCTGGTGTGCCTGGCTGCCCTACAGATCCAGACTCGCCTGGTGGAGGAGCCGCACCTCAAACGGCTGCATCAGCGCGTCTACCGCGATTACGCGGCCCGGGTCGGCCGGTTCTTGCCGCTAATCGGCCGGTTACGCAGGACCGGCTGAAACCCGTCGCTGCCACCGATGATGCTTCAGACCGGCAGCGCGAGTGCGGTCACCACGATGAGAACCACCACCGAGGCGCCGATCAGGCGGACCTGCCAGCGGGCCGTGAGTTGGTCCGGCAGCGGTCGCCGGGCCAGCTGGTGTCCGCGCTGCCGGCCCACGAGGTAAGTGGCCACCACGATCACCGCAGCCAGCCCGGCTGGTAGCAGGCGCAGCGGCCCGGTGTAGTTGTTGAGGTCGCGCAGCAGCAGCAGCGCACCGTTGCCGAGCACGCCCAAAGACGTGCGGTGCCACGACAGCGTGGTCCGCTCGGGCTGCAAGCCGTCATCCGGTGATCGGCGGCCCGGAGATGTACTCACCTGCCGACCATCTTGCTGACCACCAGCACGAACCCGAGCAGCGCGACCAGGATCAAGCCACCGGCGAGCACCCACGGGACGCGGTGGCGGGGTAGCGGCAGGCCACGACGGATGGCGTGGTCGACCTGCTCCCAGCGGCGCAGTCCCCCGCCAGCGGTGATCACTGCGAGCGCTGCGAGCAGGCCGCCCGCGACGTGCCGAGCGCCCGGCACCGGGAACTCCGGGACCAGCTGTACCACTGCCACGGCCGCGGCCAGCAGCGCCAGCGCCGTGCGCAACCAGGCCAGGAAGGTCCGCTCGTTGGCCAGCGTGAAGCGATAGTCCGGCTCGAATTCCTCCTCGGCGTCCTGCGGGATGTTCATCCCGACGGCCTTCCGGTCACGAGCGACCCCTTTTCCACGGTGGTCAGGATGCACCGCCCGACCGGCCCGTCCGCAGCCGCGGCGTCGCCTGTCGAGCCGGACCGGATCGCTTCCGTGCGCGCGGTGGCCCGGCGTAATCTGCTAGGCCGCCCGCACCTGCGACCAGGCTGCTTCCAACGGGATGGGAAAGCGACATGAACTGGACATGGAATATCCGCAGCCGTGACGGGGCGATGAACGGCCTGGAGTTCGCGCGTTGCACCACCGCCGGCGGGTTCAATCGAGTGCTCATCCACGCCGCGCCGGCCCAGGCGAAGATCGAAGTCATCGCCGACGACGACCGGGTCGTGGTCCGTGGCGATGTCGATCGGGACGGTGAATACTCCCCGATGACCTTGGTCGAGCTCGACGGGTCGGCCCTGCGCCGCAGCGAGGTGTGGCCCACCGAGGAGCTTTACGGGTTGCCCGTGCTGCTCTCCGGTGGCGAGGTAGGCGTTCTCCAGAAGTGGCAGCACGCCGAGGACCACAGTTGGTGGCGGTGGTCCGTCGAGTTCTCCAACCACGTCGGCCGTCCTGCCGACTGGGCGCCCCTGGGCCAGCAGATCCGTCGCTAACAGCTCGAGGCCAGCCGAAGCAGCTGACGCAATGCCGGCCAGACCCGCTGGCCGAGGGCTGCGTCGGCGGCGGGGGTGCCCAGAACCGCGCAACGTGGCTGCCCGCCGGTGAGAAGCGCCAGCAATCCTTCGGTATCCGAGAGCACGTCAGTGGCTGTCGAACTCGGTGAGCTGGTTCAAGATGAGGCCGACGACGGCAGTCGCGGCCGGGTGGTCGAGCGCGTCACCCAGCGCGGGATCGCGGTCGCCGGCGAGGATGCGCTGCACGACAGCGGCAAGCGGCGCCCAATCTGGGTGACCCGCGAGAGCTCGTAGTAGCGGTTGTAGGGCGTTGGTGGCGTCGAGGTCGCCCTTGGCGGCCGCGACCGTGGCCTTGGCCAGGGCGGCCAGCGGCGGACTCTGCTCGCGCGGCGAGGCAGGTGTGACGCCGGCCCGCCAGGCGTTGGCGTCGACGGGCACGGTGCCGGCCAGCGCAGCCAGCGCACGCCGCACGATGACGGTGTCGATCGGATCGAGCCCGGTGACCAGGGCAGGATCACGCTGACCGGTACGGATACGGCGCAACACGGCGACCACCTGCCGCCAGTCAGCGTGCTCCCCTAACGAAGCCAAGACCAAGTCAAGGGCCTGATCAGCGACGGTGTCACCGCGGTCTGCGGCGACCAGGCTGGAGATCACCGGCTCCCACTGATCCAGGTGGCTTTGCAACGGCTGCATCACACTCACTCCCCACCCCCGCG
This sequence comes from Pseudonocardiaceae bacterium, assembly GCA_035606945.1. Taxonomy (GTDB): domain Bacteria; phylum Actinomycetota; class Actinomycetes; order Mycobacteriales; family Pseudonocardiaceae. Next base: position 25,847 of record DATNDR010000003.1, on the reverse strand, counting down.
GTACCAACCGGCAACTGGCGCGCCTCCCTTGACGATAGGTGGTCCCGACGCAACGCAACAGCATTCTGAAAGGGCGGCCACTGTGGATACGATCGTCAATACGTCGGCCTCATCTGGCATGCTGAGCCGGTGCACACCGCAGCGTCACAGCGGCGCGACCCGCTATCCATGATACGCCGTATTGGCGGCGCGCTAAGTATTGCGACCATCCTTGTGATCGGGGTTGGCGCGTGTGATTCATCGACATCCCACCAGACCGCCGACGTTCATCTATCATCTGCACCAGCAGTTCCATCGACGGCGGCAAGCGCGACCGCAGCCCCGATGACCTGGACAATGCCCAACCTTGTCGGTTCTCGTTTGCAAGCGGCTCAGGACCGAATCCAAAGCCTCACAAACTACGCGATAACCATTACGACATCGCACGACGCGACTGGTGCCGGCCGCCACCAGATCTTCGACAGAAACTGGAAGGTTTGTTCACAGAATATCGCTCCCGGCAGTACGATCAATAGGGACACGCGAATCGACTTCGGCGCGGTCAAGCTCCAGGAGCGCTGCCCGTAGTTCGTGATCATCGACCACGACGTGGTGCGTCTGCCCAGCGGATGAGGCCAGCCCGGCTGGCCCCGAGCTCTGGCCGGCGATAGCGCTTCAGCGCTGTATGTTGGTGGATGGTCAAACGCTTGGCGCGCTACTGTTGAGGCCGCACCGACTTGTTGGAGATTGGCATGCCCCAGCTGCTCGAGCGTGACAGGGTCGATTCCTCGGAACATTCGGGCAGCCGCAGCCGGGGACCCCGGAAGCTGCTCGCCGCGCTCCTCGGGATTGCGGTCCTGGTGCCGGTCACCACGCAGCTTGTGGATGTGTTCCCACACTGGGGCAACCCGTTCAAGCAACAGATCGTGGACCATAGTCCGGCGCCGCTGCTGCTGGCGTTGCAGGATATATCGAAGTACCACGCCGCCACCGGCACTTTTCAGGTCGTGGTAGACGTCGAGCACGACACCCTTCACGTGCCGTCGCTGATCAGCGGCGAGCGCACCACCTTCCTGGGCACCGGCTCGGTCGACGCGATGGTCGACTTCAGCAATCTCGGCCCGGACCGGGTGGCGGTGTCCCCGGACCGACGTTCGGTCATTGTCGCGCTGCCGGCACCGCGGTTGGCGCCTGCCGTCCTCGACCCGGCCGCGAGCCGCGTGGTCGGCCGCGAGCGGGGCCTGCTCAATCGAATCGCCGACGCATTACAAGACAACCCGGCGGATGAGCAGGAGCTCTACCAGCTCGCCCAGGCCAAGTTGAACGAGGCCGCCAAGACGAGCGATCTGGCCCGCCGTGGCCAGGAGAACACCCGGCAAATGCTCACCACACTGGCTGGTTCACTCGGCTTCTCCGACGTCACAGTCACCTTCGAGACGGTCTGACGTCGGTTCCACCCATGCCGAGCGGCGTCACCCACCTGCCGCTCGGCGAAACGAACCAGGCGCCGCTCGCTGGACCGGGGGTGGGGTCGGGTAGCACGGTGGTCGCCGGGTCCTGTCGGATCTCCGCGCCCCACCGGGCCGTTGTACACGGCCAGTGTTCGAGAATGGCCCGGTCGGTGGACCCATGTTTGCCGGCCTGGCCGGCTGGCCGGCAAAGACGTCGCCGTGAGAACCGAGAGACCGAAGTCATGGAGATCTGGATCAATCCGAACTGCTCCAAGTGCCGCTCAGCGTTGTCGCTACTGGATGCGGAGGGCGCCCAGTACAAGGTGCGGTATTACTTGGAAGCACCGCCAACCGTTCAGGAGATCGAAGACGTGCTGCAGCGCCTCGGCCTGGAGCCCTGGGACATCGCCCGCGTCGGCGAGCCCGTGGCGGCCGAGTTGGGCGTGGCCACGTGGCCACGCGAGGACAGTGACCGCATCCGGTGGATCGAGGCCCTGGCCGCCCATCCGATTCTGATCCAGCGACCGATCATCACCGCAGACGACGGGACCGCGGTGGTGGGGCGCTCAGCGGATTCGGTCCGGTCTGTCCTGCCCTAGGCCGCTGTGCCGACCGCCCTGTCGCTCCCCAGTGTTTAAATCCGGTCGCTGCGGGTACCTCCCGCGGCGTGACCGAGCCGCAGGAGCCGGGCGATCCGGTTGAACCGTCCGTTGTGGAGTTGGTCAGCCGGCTGTCCGAGCAAATCTCGCAGTTGGTACGCGAGGAGCTGCGGCTGGCGTTGTCGGAGCTCAAACAGAAGGGCAAGCAAGCCGGGACCGGCGCCGGATTGGTCGGCGCCGGGGTAACAATCGCCGTGCTCGGACTGAGCGCCCTGGTGGTCGCGGTGACCAGCGCGCTGGCCCGGGTGTTGCCGCTGTGGGCGGCGGCGCTGGTCGTCGGCTTCGCCATGCTCGCGGTCGGTGGGTTACTGACGTTCATCGGTGCCGGTGAGATCAAGAGTGGCATGCAATCCGTGTCGGAGCATGCACTGGCAAGGCTGGCCCACGACGTTGAAACCATCAAGGACAGCGCCAAGCGCTGACCTCGCTCGGCGGAGAGACGACCGTGTGCGCGGCGCTGGCACAGGCCGCCGGCCCTGCCTCCAGTTCGCGTGACCCGAGGCCGAATCCGCTGCGTCGAAATGCGCGTAACTCGACAGCTCCCTGGGCGTGATCCGAAGCCAACTGCTCGGTGTTCGGCGCGGACTGCGGCGACTCGCCACCCCTACTGGCCCGGCAGAAGCTCAAACATCCGAAACAGGACTCCAAAACATCCGCACGCGGCTCCGATGACCCCAGCCCGCATCAACGCAATGCTCGAGTCAGGACGCCCCATCGGAAGGCACGAACTTCAGATGAAGCCGCTACGGTAAGTAACGGTACCTCGAAAGGATGTAGCTATGCCGGCGTACGTAATCATGGCGAGTTTCACCGAGCAAGGACTCCAGCACGCTAAGCAGGTTCCGCCAGAACTCGCAGCGGCCAAGAAACTCGCTCCGAAATACGGGGTGACGTTGCCCCCCAATAACCTATATATGCTCATGGGCGGCGACTACGATTTTCTCGCTCATGTGCAGGCTCCGGACGACAAGGCGGTGACCGAATATGTGTTAGCCGCCGGCATGTCAGGTTATACCAAACCCGTGATCCTGCAATCATTCACTGAGGCTGAGCTCAACGAGATCTTCTCCAAGCTGTGATCGCAAGCACGCTAAGGGAGATGAGCCAGGCTCACGCAGCGCCGGCCGTGGTCACCCGCGCGATCTCACCGGCCACGGCGGCCGCCTCCCGATCACCGAACACGATCAGGTAGTGGTTGGTGTCGTCGATGAGCAGTTCGCCCAGCCCCGGCACGATGCGCCTGGCTTGGTCGACCAGGGTCTCAGGGATCAACGGACTGGGTTCATCGGCAAAGCCACGGGGCGCGCGCAGCAGGACCACCGGTTGGGCGACGGCGGCCAGCGCTGCCCACGCGGCGGTCGCGTCGAGCACGTCGCGCCCATCGACCCGCACCGCCTCCTCGACCACCCTGGAACGCAGCGAGCCACGCGGCCCGACCAGGTCGTAATCCACGAAGTCCGCGATGTCGGCGTTCCAGTGGTGGGCGAAGCCCGGGTGGCGGCGCCAGAAGTCGCGGTAGTGCCGACGGGACGCGAAGGTCATCCGGAGCCGTACCAGAGCCGGGCCGAGGACGCTGTCGATAACCGCGTCGGGATCGATGCCGCCGGACAACCGCCGCGAGAGGCCACCGTCGACCAGCACGACGCCCGCGGAGCGTTCCGGATGCGCCGCGGCCGCCCGCGCGGCCACCCATGCCCCCAGCGAATGACCGGCGAGCACGGCCCGTTCCGCGCCCCAGTGGTCGAGGACCGCGACCAGGTCGGCCACATGGGTGTCGAGTCCGTAGGGCCCCGGCAATCCGGCGCTGGCACCTCGGCCCCTCAGGTCGGGTACCAGAATTGTGATGTTGCGGGCCGCCAGGTGGCGGGCTACCGCCGCCAGCGCGCGGTGCGACCCGGTGGTGCCGTGCAGGCCCAGCACCACGGGCGCGGCGCCCGGTGCACCGGGACCGGCGACGCCGACGGTCAAGGCGCCGCCGGCGACCGGGACCGCCAGTTCGGTATGAAACGGGGTGGTAGGCATCGCCGGGCCTCAAGGATTCAGCAGGTGCTGGTTGGTTCGGCGGACCAGGTAAGCGAGCTCTGGTATCTCTACCACCTCTCGATCTGCAGCATGAAGCAGTTCGGCGCCGTCGCAGTTGACGAACAGGTCCGGCTCACGCCACGCGAACACGATCCGCGCAATCGGGGTGGCGAGGATGAGGTCGGTACAACTGCGGGGGCGCGAGGAGCGGGTACTGCATGGTTCGAGCGAGCTGTAGAGGGTGGCCCCGGCCAGGCGGTAGTCGTGCGGCACGAGCTTGGCCAGAGCGGCCTCCTCCGCATGATCATTAGGGTGCGTCTCGCGGGAGTAACCCGTGGCGAGCACCACGCCGTTGGCTTCGACGATCACCGCGCCGACCGAGAAAGCGCTGCGCGACGGGGGGCAATTGTGTGCGAGTTCGATAGCTCGCCGCAGGTACCGGCGATCCCGATCGGTCGAAGATCGCCTCATTGGACGCCATTGCCGGGGCAGGCCAGGTAGCGGAGCAGGACGACGTCGCCCATCTGACGGGTCTCGGCGAGCGTCAGCGGATGTTCCGGACCCTGCGGGAACCGACCGGGATGGACGAACCGGGGAGCGGCGTGACCACCGATGAGAAACGGAGCGATCACCACCTGGATCTCATCCACTAGGCCGGCGCTGAGAAACTGAGTATGGACGGTTCCGCCACCTTCCACCATCAGGCGTTGCACCTTGCGCTTGGCGAGATCATCCAGTACTGCTGCCAGGTCGATGGGGTCTCCGGCGGCGACGACGGCCGCCACATCGCCGAGTGCGTCGCGCAAGCCCGGAACGGCGGGATCGCGCGCGTAGACGAGTTTCTCGCTGTCCCCCGAGGTGAAGAACCGGGCCGCTCCGTCCAGCTCACCGCTACCGGTCAGCGTGACTTTCATCGGATGTGCAGCCATGCCACGCCGGATCCGTTGCTCCCGGTGCTCGGCAGAGCGGATGAGCAGCCGCGGGTTGTCCCGGCGGATCGTGCCCGCCCCCACCAGAATGGCATCGACACCGGCCCGGACCTCATCGACCCGATCGAGGTCCGCCTCGTTGGACAACATCAACCGGGCATCGCCGGAGTCGTCGAGGCAGCCGTCGATGGACATCGCCGCCGACAGCAGGACGTACGGGCGTGCCGCCACGACCGTCGATTATCCGCTCCGAGAACGCCCAGCGTGCATTCACCGGACGCCACGGCTAGCAGGATTGCATTCAGACCGTCTTGGGACGCCCTTGTCCCGGATCGCGGGTGCGCCGAGAGACGGTCGCCGGGGTGCGCCGTTACCGCGGCAGACGCTTAGGCAATCCGGGTGGATTTTCCACCGGCGAGAACCTCACCGGCTTTTCGCCGTCGCGACCAGCTGGGCACGATATGGCGGACCGCCCGGTCTGTCCACGCCCGTCCGATACGTCTGACCTGCACAGACGGCGGTTCAGTCCAGCGCCCACGATGGCGCGACAGATCCGATCGGTCAGCTACCACCGCCATGGCCCATCGGCACGACAGCAGGGTGACGGGGCTTTAAGTTCACGAGCGGCGTCCGGTAGACAGTGCACTGCGGCGTGACGGCAGTTCGGTCGAATCGTTAGGCGTGACAAGGGCGCTCTCGGGGTGGTCGGGGGAGCGACAAGGAGGTAAGTCAGTGGATCGTCGGGTGCGGCGAGCGGTACTGGATCGCTTGGCAGCGGTTGAGGACATGGCTGCACGGGCGGGCGCGACGCTGTCGGCGCCGCTGGCGCGCAGACATATCCAGACCATCACCGACGGATGGCGGGAACTGCTCGTCCAACACCAGCCTGACCACACTGGCCGCTGCCCGGTCTGCTCGGGATGGTTGCGCCGTCGCCGGTGGCCTTGCCATGTGTGGGAGACCGCGCACCAGCACCTCATCGGGGACGGAACCGAACCGCTTGAGCGGCTCGCCCGCAATCCCAATCCCTTCTGCCAACCGCGCCAGGTACTGGTCGTGCCGCGCCAGCTCGAGGCTTCCCCCGTCAGTTCCCGGTTCAGCCAGGACGACAAGGCGCCGATACACCATCGCTGATCTCTGAGCCGGGCCTCAACGACCCCGTGGCTGCCGGGATCGCCGCATAACCTGGCAAACGTGCCCGCACAGATTTCCGCGCACCGGGGCGGCTGGATCCGCAGGCTCTGGGCAGCTTCCTGGCGCCATCCCCGCTTGGCGCTCGTGGCCCTGCTCGCTTCCGGCGTCGGCGTCGGCGCGGAGGCGGCCACCCCACTACTCACCCGCCTGGCAATCGATGACGCCGTGGCGGGGCTCACCCAGCGACTGGGTTGGCTGGTCAGCGCGCTGGCCGGGGTGGCGCTGCTACAGTTCGCAACCGCGTTCGTCCGCCGTTATCTCGGCGGGTGGCTGTCCTTGGATGTGCAGCACGACCTGCGCAATGCGGTATTCCGCGCGGTGCAGAAACTCGACGGCGCCAAGCAGGACAGCCTGCGCACCGGGCAGGTCGTCTCCCGCGCCATCTCGGACCTGGCGCTGGTACAGGGCCTGTTGTCGCTGGTACCCCTGACGGCGGGGGTGCTGGTGCTCTGTGCTGTCGCGCTGGTCGCGATGCTGTGGCTATCCCCCGTGCTCACGCTTGTCGCGCTGGTCGTGGTGCCGGTCACCGGGCTGATCACCACCCGGATGCGGCACCGGTTGTTTCCGGCGACCTGGTCGGCGCAGCAACGCGCGGCCGACCTCGCCGAGCACGTGGAGGAGACCGTCACCGGGATCCGGGTGGTCAAGGGCTTCGGCCAGGAGGCCCGTGCGGTGTCCCGGCTCGAGACGCTGGCCCGGCAGCTGTATGCCGAACGGCTACGCGCAGCACGGCTGAACGCGACATTCGCTCCGACCCTCACCGCGTTGCCGTCACTGGGACAGGTCACGGTGTTCGCCCTCGGCGGCATGCTGACGCTGAACGGGAAGATCAGCTTGGGCACGTTCGTGGCGTTCGCCGCGTACCTGACGCTGCTGGTCGTCCCGGCCCGGTTGATCGCCAACCTGGTGGTCCTCGCGCAGTTGGCCCGGGCCGGAGTGGAACGGGTCTACGAGCTGATCGACTCCCAGCCGGACATACAGGACGCACCAGACGCGATCGACGTCCCGGACGGTCCGCTGGCGGTGCAGCTGTCCGGCGTGCGCTTCGGCTACACCCGCAGCGAGCCGGTGCTCGACGGGCTGTCACTACGCATCGAACCGGGCGAGACGCTGGCCCTGGTGGGTACCCCGGGCTCGGGCAAGTCCACCGTCTCGCTGCTGCTGGCCCGGTTCTACGAGCCGCAGCAGGGCACTATCCGGATCGGTCCGCCCGGCCACACCGTCGACATCCGGCAGCTACGGCTGGTGTCGCTGCGCCGAGCCCTGGGAATGGTCTTCGAAGAGGCGTTCCTGTTCTCCGACACGGTGCGGGCCAACATCGCCTACGGATGCCCGGACGCCACCGACGAGCAGGTGCGCCGGGCCGCGAAGGCGGCCGCGGCCCACGAGTTCATCTGCGCCTTGCCGCAGGGCTACGACAGCAAGGTCGGTGAGCGCGGGCTTACCCTGTCCGGCGGCCAACGCCAGCGGATCGCGCTGGCCAGAGCTCTGCTATCGGACCCGCGGGTGCTGGTGCTCGACGACGCCACCTCCGCGGTCGACGCCGCGACCGAGGCTGCCATCCACGCCACCCTGCGGACGGTCACCGCGCAGCGCACCACCTTGCTCATCGCGCACCGCCGCTCCTCGCTGGCCCTGGCCGACCGGATCGCGGTGCTCGACGGCGGCCGGGTGGTCGACGTCGGCACGCACGCGGAGCTGAGCGTTCGGTGCGCGCTGTTCCGCGCGCTGCTCGCCGGCCCCGGCGAGCTGATCGAGGACGTCACCGCGGTAGCGGGTCCGGGTCCGGAGCCGAGTCCGGACGGCATCACCGCACAGCTGTGGCCCGCCACTGCGTTGACTGGCGCACCGGCTGACACCGGCGACAGTCCGGGAGCGGTCCGAGCGGTGCAAGGCGTGGGCAGTGTCGTTCGCGGTGGGATGGGCGGCGGTGGCCGGGGCGGGATGGCAGCCGGCATGGTCGGCAGCATCGGGCCGACCCCGGAGCTGCTCGCAGCGGTGGCCGCATTGCCGCCGGCCAGCGCGCAGCCGAGTCTCGGGGGAACCGACCCGACCACACCCGATCCGAACTTCCGGCTCAACCGGCTGCTGCGCCCGATGCTGGGATGGCTGTCGCTCACCGCTGCCCTGGTCGGGCTCGACGCCCTGGCTACGGTGGCATTCCCGGCGCTGGGCGGTGTCGCCGTCGAGGCCATCACCCGGCACGCGCCGCACCTGCTCGCCATCGTGGTCGCCGTCGGGCTCGGGGTGGTCATCGCCGACTGGCTGGTCGTCGCGGCGCAGACCGTGGTCGCCGCCCGAGCCGGGGAAACGCTGCTGTACCTGGTGCGGATCCGCAGCTTCGCCCACTTGCAGCGGCTCGGGCTGGACTATTTCGAGCGTGAGATGGCGGGCCGGATCATGACCCGGATGACTACCGACGTGGACGCGCTGTCCACGTTTCTGCAGACCGGTCTGTCCACCGCGCTGATCAGCGTGCTCACCGTGGTCGGCGTCGCGATCGCGCTGCTGGTCACCGACGCCGGCCTGGCAATGGTGGCGATGCTGGCCCTCCCACTGCTGATCGCGGCCACGGTGGTGTTCCAGCGGCTGTCCTCGGTGGCTTACGCCGAGGCCCGGGAACGGGTCAGCGAGGTCAACGCCGACCTGCAGGAAAACGTGTCCGGTGCCCGGGTGACCCAGGCGTTCACCCGGGAGCGACGGTCGGCCAGGGAATTCTCCGCCCGAAGCGATGCCTACCGGCGAAGCCGGCTGCGCGCCCAACGCTATATCGCCACCTACTTCCCCTTCGTGGCCCTGCTGTCGGGTCTCGCGCAAGCCGCTGTGCTCGGCGTTGGCGCCTTCCGGGTGGCCACCGGCACCGTCAGCGCTGCGGTGCTCACCGCGTTCCTGCTGTATCTGGGACTGTTCTTTTCGCCGGTACAACAGCTTTCCCAGGTTTTCGACGGCTACCAGCAGGCCGCGGTCGGGCTGCGGCGCATCCGGGAATTGCTGGACACGCCGATTTCGGTGCCGGCGCCAGGCGCCGATGCGGTCGCAGTGCCGGCACGGCTGCGCGGCGAGGTCGAGCTGCGCGATGTCAGCTTCAGCTACTCCGGCTCGGCGGCACCCGCGCTGGACAGGGTGTCACTGCACATCGCGCCCGGGGAGACCGTCGCCCTGGTGGGCACCACCGGAGCCGGCAAGTCCACCGTCGTGAAGCTGCTCGCAAGGTTTTACGACCCGACGGCCGGAACCGTGCTGATCGACGGGGTGGACGTGCGTCGTTTCGAACCGGCGGCTTTTCATCACCGGCTGGGCGTGGTCCCGCAAGAGGCGCACCTGTTCAGCGGGGACATCGCCGACAACATCAGCTACGGCGCGCCGGGCGCATCCCCCGCGCAGGTGGAGGCAGCGGCCCGGCGGGTCGGCGCCCTGGAGGCCATCGCCGCGCTCCCGCACGGGTTTCGCCAGCCGGTCGGCGAGCGCGGGCAGGGCCTGTCGGCCGGCCAGCGGCAATTGATCGCGCTGGCCCGCGCCGAGCTGGTCGACCCCGACCTGTTGTTGCTCGACGAGGCCACCGCGGCGCTGGATCCGGCGACCGAATCGGCGGTCCTGGTCGCCGCCGACCGGCTCGCCGCGCCTCGGACCACCGTCGTCATCGCTCACCGGCTGGCCACTGCGGCCAAGGCCGACCGGATCGTGGTGCTCGACGGCGGGCGGATCATGGAGCAGGGCCGCCACCTCGAGCTACTCGCCGCCGGCGGCCCCTACGCTCACCTGTGGGCCGCCGGCTCACTCGACGGACCCCAGCTGGGCGTAGGGGCCGCCTAGTCGGTGGCCCTTCAAGTACCGCCAACCCGGGTTCGGGCGGTCGTTAACCACTACCAACCCACGGCTTCGGGTTGCGCTACCACGCGCCGGGCGGGTCGTCGCTGTGGGGCGATGAGACAGTGCTGGAGTCAGAACCGCCGCGGCGCCTGGTCGTGACCTGGCACTCGCTATACGATCCGGCACTCGCTGCCGAGGAACCCCAGCCGGGTGAGCTGGGAAATCGAGCCGCAAGACGGCGGCTTCCGCAAGTTGATCATCGTGCACGACCGGCTCCAGGGCGCATCCAAGACCACCCCAACGTGGCCGGCCCGGGCTGGATGATGGTGCTGTCCGGCATGAAGACGCTGCTCGGGACAGGGGCGCCGCTGGCCGCCGGCCAGCTGGCCGATCGTCGCAGGTGACCGCCGGTACTCCAGCGATTGACGTGCAGATCTGCACCGCCACAGCACAGTTTCGACGATTAACCGTTCGCCGACGCGCCGCGCGTCGCCGTACATCTTGTCCGCGGGAATGGGTACTAGCCTGGATGCCAGCCTCAGTGATGCTGAACCTCAGTGATGCTGAACAGACCCGCACAGAACGGATAGAGGCGACATCCAGCAGTGTCCCGCAGCGACCCCCCCGTGCAGTTCGGCCCCAACGAGTGGCTCGTCGAGGAGATGTACGAACAGTTCCTGGCCGACCCCTCGGCGGTGGACTCCTCATGGCATGACTTCTTCGCCGACTACCAGCCACCTGGTGACAACGGTGCCACCCCGCGCACCACCAAGGACCGGACTGCCTTACCCATCCCAGCGCAGCCCGCGTTCCAGCAGGAGGCAACCACGCCGCTGCGCGGGGCAGCAGCCCGCGTGGTGGCGAACATGGAGAGCTCGCTGGAGCTGCCGACGGCGACCAGCGTGCGTGCGGTACCGGCGAAACTGCTCGTCGACAACCGCATCGTGATCAACAACCACCTTCGGCGGACCCGGGGCGGAAAGGTCAGCTTCACCCATCTCATCGGGTACGCGGTGGTGCGCGCGCTGGCCGATCACCCGCAGCTCAACCGCCACTACACCACCGACCAGCAGGGCAAACCCGCCGTGGTGGCGCCCGAGCACGTCAACCTGGGCCTGGCCATCGACCTCAAGACCGGCAAGGGCCGCAGCCTCGTCGTCGCCTCGATCAAGGGGTGCGAGGTGATGACGTTCGCCCAGTTCTGGCAGGCCTACGAGGACGTCATCCGCAAGGCACGGGAGGGCAAGCTCACCACTGAGGATCTTGCTGCCACCACGATCTCGCTGACCAACCCGGGCACCATCGGCACCAACCACTCGGTGCCGCGGCTGATGACCGGGCAGGGCGCGATCATCGGTGTCGGCGCGATGGAGTACCCAGCGGCCTTCCAGGGCGCCAGCGACCAGGCACTCGCGGACATGGCGATCAGCAAGATCATCACGTTGACGTCGACCTACGACCACCGGATCATCCAGGGCGCCGAGTCCGGCGAGTTCCTGCGCCATGTGCATGAACTGCTCCTCGGCGAGGGCGGCTTTTACGACGGAGTCTTCGCCTCGCTGCGAATCCCCTACGAGCCGGTGCGCTGGGTGCAGGACATCCCCGAGGGTGCCGTAGACAAGACCGCCCGGGTGCTGGAACTGATCGACGCGTTCCGCACCCGCGGGCACCTGATGGCCGACACCGACCCGCTGAACTACCGGCAGCGCAAACACCCCGACCTCGACGTGCTCAGCCACGGCCTCACGCTGTGGGATCTGGACCGGGAATTCGCCGTCGGCGGCTTCGCCGGGCAGTCGTACATGCACCTGCGCGACGTCCTGGGCGTGCTGCGCGACGCCTACTGCCGCAACATCGGCGTGGAATACATGCACATCTCCGCACCCGACGAGCGGCGGTGGCTGCAGGAACGCGTAGAGCGGGTGCACGCCAAACCCAGCCGCGCCGAGCAGAAGTACATCCTGTCCAAGCTCAACGCCGCGGAGTCGTTCGAGACCTTCCTGCAGACCAAGTACGTCGGGCAGAAGCGGTTCTCGCTGGAGGGCGCCGAAACCGTGATCCCGCTGCTGGACGCCGTGCTGGACAAGGCCGCCGAATACGGGCTCGACGAAGTGGTGCTCGGCATGCCGCACCGCGGCCGGCTCAACGTGCTGGCCAACCTGGTGGGCAAGCCGTACTCGCAGATCTTCCGCGAGTTCGAGGGCAACCTGGACCCCGGCCAGGCACACGGTTCCGGTGATGTCAAGTACCACCTGGGCGCTGAAGGCAAGTACTACCGGATGTTCGGGGACGGCGAGACGAAGGTGTCGCTGATCTCGAACCCGTCGCACCTGGAGGCCGTGGACCCGGTACTCGAAGGCATCGCCCGGGCCAAGCAGGACATGCTCGACAAGGGACCAGAGGGTTTCACCGTGCTGCCGGTCGCGCTGCACGGCGACGCCGCCTTCGCCGGCCAAGGCGTGGTGGCGGAGACCCTCAACCTGTCGCAACTGCGCGGCTACCGCACCGGTGGCACCGTGCACGTGATCGTGAACAATCAGGTCGGATTCACTACCGCGCCGCAATATGCGCGGTCCAGCGAGTACCCCACCGACGTGGCGAAGACGATCGGCGCGCCGGTGTTCCACGTAAACGGGGACGATCCCGAATCCTGTATCTGGGTGGCCAAGCTTGCGGTGGATTACCGCCAAGCTTTCCTCAAAGACGTCGTGATCGACATGATCTGTTACCGCCGCCGGGGCCATAACGAAGGCGACGACCCGTCGATGACCCAACCGAAGATGTACGACATCATCGACAGCAAACGATCGGTCCGCAAAGGTTACACCGCGGCGCTGATCGGCCGTGGAGACATTTCCGTGGAGGAGGCCGAGCGCGCGCTGAAAGACTACGCGCAGCAGCTCGAGCACGTCTTCAACGAAGTGCGTGAACTGGAGAAGTCACCCGCGGCGCCCAGCGAGTCGGTGGAGGCCGAGCAGCTCGTGCCCACTGGGCTGGACACCGGGGTTGATATCAGCGTCGTCGAACGGATCGCCGATGCGCACGTCAACCTGCCCGAAGGTTTCACCCCGCATCCCCGGGTCAGGCCGGTGCTGGAAAAGCGCGCGAAGATGGCCCGCGAGGGTGGTATCGACTGGGCATTCGCCGAGCTGCTGGCACTCGGCTCGGTCTGCCTGGACGGCCGCATGGTGCGGCTGTCCGGTCAGGACAGCCGGCGTGGCACCTTCGTGCAACGGCACTCGGTGCTGATCGACCGCAAGACCGGTGCCGAGTACACGCCGCTGATGAACCTTTCGCCGGACCAGGCGAAGTTTCTGGCCTACGATTCGGCACTGTCGGAATTCGCCGCGCTGGGCTTCGAATACGGCTATTCAGTGGCGAATTCCGATGCGCTGGTGCTGTGGGAGGCACAGTTCGGCGATTTCACCAATGGCGCGCAGCCGGTGGTCGACGAGTTCATCTCCTCCGGCGAGGCCAAATGGGGACAACGTTGCGACGTCGTCCTGTTGTTGCCGCACGGTCACGAGGGGCAGGGCCCCGATCACACCTCCGGGCGCATCGAGCGGTTCCTGCAACTGTGCGCGGAGGGCTCCATGACCGTGGCGCAGCCCTCCACGCCGGCGAACTACTTCCACCTGCTGCGCCGGCACGCCCTGGACGGGGTGCACCGGCCGCTGGTGGTCTTCACGCCCAAGTCGATGCTGCGGCTCAAGGCAGCGGTGAGCCCGGTGGAGGAGTTCACCTCGGGGCGCTTCGCCTCCGTACTCGATGACCCGACGATCAGCGACCGCTCGGCGGTGCGCCGGGCGCTGCTGTGCAGTGGCAAGATCAGCTACGAGCTGCACGCCAGCCGCCAGCAGCGGGGTATCCAGGACATCGCGATCGTGCGCATCGAGCAGCTCTATCCGGTGCCCCAGCGGCGGCTGGCCGCCGCGCTGGATCACTACCCGAACGCCACCGAGGTGTGCTGGGTGCAGGAGGAACCCGCCAACCAGGGCGCGTGGCCGTTCTACGGGCTGAGCCTGCCCGAACTGATGCCCGAACGGCTGAGCGGGTTGCGGCGCATCTCCCGGCGCGCCATGGCGGCCCCGTCCGCGGGATCGGCGAAGGTGCACGACGTCGAGCAGCGCGAACTCATCGCCGCCGCCCTCGACGCCTAACCCCACTCCCCGCCCCCGGCGTGTCGCGCTCTCCCGCCCCGTGTGTCGTGCTGTCCTGCGCGATGTGTCGAACGTCGGCGCCCGGTCGCGTACGCTCCCGGCCGCCGGTATCAGTACAGGCCCCTCGGAAGAGGAGGTGTCGAGGTGTACTTCACCGACCGCGGCATCGAGGAACTCGAAGACCGGCGCGCCACCGAGCAGCTCAGCGTCGAATGGCTGGCCGCACGGATGCGCACGTTCGTCGACGAGCACCCGGAGTTCGAAGACGCTGTCGAGGCGCTGGCTACGTTCCTGGCACGCGACGATGCAGACGACGCGGACGATCTTTCAGTTTGACGGGTCGTGCCTGTGCCACCCCGGGCATCAGCGCGCGACATACCGGGCACGGGGGCGCGACACGCCGGGGCGGCGGGGCGGGGTGGTTCACCACGCATAGGCCTCCGGAGCGGGCTTGGGGCCATGGGGGGCCGGCGCGGGGAACAGCTCGTCGAGCCGGGCGAGCACCTCGGCATCAAGTGTGATCGCGACGGCCCGCAGCGAGCCGTCCAGCTGGGCGGCGGTTCGCGGGCCGACAATCGGCGCGGTCACCCCCTCTTGATGCAACAGCCAGGCCAGCCCGACGTTGGCGGGATCCTCGCCGAGGTCGGCGCACAGCTTCTCGTAGGCGTCGATGCGCTCTCGATGCGTCTCGAGTCTCTCGGCTGAGTACTCCGAGGTGCTTCGCGACCCGCCGCCCTCGCGTTGCTTGCGCAGCACCCCGCCGAGCAAACCACCCTGCAGCGGTGACCATGGGATCACGCCGATGCCGTAGTGCCGCGCGGCGGGTAGTACCTCCAGCTCGATCCACCGGTTGAGCAGGTTGTAGATGGACTGCTCGCTGGCCAGACCGATGATGTGTTGGCGGTGCGCCGCCTCCTGGGCCGCGGCGAGGTGCCAGCCGGCGAAGTTCGATGAACCGACATAGATGACCTTGCCTTGTTGCCGGAGCACTGACATGGCCTCCCAGATCTCGTCCCACGGGGTGGCGCGGTCCACGTGATGCATCTGGTACAGGTCGATGTAGTCGGTCTGCAACCGGCGCAGTGAGCCGTCGCAGGCCCGCCGGATGTTCAGGGCAGATAGCTTGTTGTCGTTGGGCCAGTCCCCCATCGAACCGTACAGCTTGGTCGCCAGCACAGTGCGCTCACGGCGCCCGCCACCAGTGGCGAACCAGCGGCCGATGATCTGCTCGGTGACCCCCTGGCCCTTCTGCCAGCCGTAGACGTTGGCGGTATCGAAGAAGTTGATGCCGTGCTCGTGGGCCCGGTCCATGATTGCGTGACTGTCGGCCTCGGAGGTCTCCGGACCGAAGTTCATCGTGCCCAGGCACAGTCGGGACACCGAAAGGCCGCTGCGGCCCAGCTGCGTGTAATCCATGGTTCCCAGCCTCGCACCACAGCGGGTACTGGACCACCGGAGGCCCTCTCGGTCGCGATTCCAGATAGCGCAGTGCGCGTCAGCCTGGCCTACTACACGAGTTATCCGGGCGACATCGACGCCTGGATCGCCGACGCCGAGGCCATTTCCGAACGTGCCGAACATTCGTGGCGCCAGCAGCAGGAACTCCTCGGTTGAGCAGCGCAGAACGTCTGCTGCTCGATGAGATGTTCGCGCCGATGCTGGCCGAATGGCTGTGCGCGGAGGAATTCGACGTGGTAGCACTGGCCGGGCACCCGGACGTTGGCGGCAGCATCGGACGAGGAAGTGATGCGGTGGGCGACGGCGCACGGCCGCCGTTCGCGGTGCTGGGCAACTCGCTGATGAACCGGACGCTCTTCAGCGCGCTCGGTGTCCGCAGAACTCCCTCGGCAGGACGCGCCTGCGACCTCGGCGGGCAAACTACCCACCGGAGCAGCCTTGACCTGCACCCGGGTTGAGGTTGCAGGCTGATGTCCATGAGCTGGTCGCCATGAGCGCCCTACCTGCTGACACCGAGGTGGCTCCGGTTCGCTCGGATCTGTTCGGTCCGAGCCGCCGCACAACCACCATCGGCCTGCTGCTGCTGGTCAGCATGGTGGCGTTCGAGGCGATGGGGGTGGGCACTGCCATGCCGGCCCTGGTAGCCGACATCGGCGCTGTGTCGCTGTATGCGTGGCCGTTCGTAGCGTTCATGGCCGCCGGTGTGTTCGGCACCGTGCTCGGCGGGCGCTGGTGCGACGTCGCCGGACCCAGGGTTCCGCTGGTGGCGTCCCCGGTGCTGTTCGGGGCAGGTCTGGTGATGGCGGGCACGGCGACCGGCATGACGCAGCTGCTGGTGGGACGGGTGCTGCAGGGCTGGGGTGCGGGCGTCCTGGTGGTCGTGACTTACGTGCTGATCGCGGTGGTGTATGCCGAGCGCAGCCGTCCCGCGGTCTTCGGGCTGATGTCTTCGGCGTGGGTACTGCCCTCGTTGATCGGACCGCCGATCGCCGGCGTGGTGACCGAGCGGCTGTCCTGGCACTGGGTGTTCCTCGGCCTGGTCCCCGTGGTGGTGCTCGCGGTCGGGTTGGTGGTGCCCGCGGTGCGCCGGCTCGACCACCCCGCTCCCATGGCTGCACCCGATCCCGTCAGCGGCGCCACGCGCCGGCGCGGGCTGGTGCTCGCGGCCCTGGGCGCTGCGGTCGCGGTATCCGCACTGAGTTGGGCCTCCCAGCGCTGGACCGTCTCGGCCGCCGCAGTGGCCGGGGCGGCGGTGTTGCTGCTGGTGCCATCGACGCGCCGGCTGCTGCCTGCCGGAGTGTTCCGGGCCCGCCATGGAGTGCCGACCGTAGTGGCCGCCCGGGGAATGCTGGCCGGCGTGTTCTTCACCGCGAACTCGTACATGCCGTTGATGTTGACCAGCACGCACCACTGGACGCTGGCCATGGCTGGGCTACCGCTGGTGGTCGGCTCACTGGGCTGGTCGGCTTCCGCAGCATGGCAGGGGCGTCACCCGGATCTGCCCCGACACCGGTTGCTGCGGATCGGCTTCGGCCTGGTCACCACGGGCACTGCCGGGCTGGTGTTGGTCGCGCCTGCCTGGGGTGCGCCATGGTTGGCGCTACCGCTGTGGGGCATCGCCGGTATCGGCATGGGGTTGGGCTACTCGTCGGTGTCGTTTTTGCTGCTGCAGCAGTCCAGCGCCGGCGAGGTGGGGTTCCATTCGTCGGCCGCCCAGATGTCCGACCAGCTCACCACGGCGATTCTGATCGGCGCCGGTGGAGCGCTGCTGGCGCTTTTGGGTGCTCCGGCGGTTGCGCTGCCGGTGTTGCTCGCGGTGCTGGCTGGTCTCGGCGTGCTCGGAGCGACGGTGGCCGGGCGCGCAGCCACTCCCGCGGCGGTCACGGCAAGCCGTTGACGAACTCCTTGGCCAGGTCGGCCGGAACCGCCCGGTCCTGGGTGACCCGCCGGTCGAGCTCGGTCAGCTTCGCCGTGGTCAAGGCCGCGGACACGCTGTTGAGCGCATCGATACCGGCTTGGTTCAGCAACCCGGCGCGCACCAGCGCGACGACGCGTTGCGCCGGGTACATGTGCTGCGGATCGGCCAGCTCGACCCAGTGGTTGGCGGCGATGTCCGGCGACGTGGTGAACAGGTTCACTACCTGCGCCTGGCCGCTGCGCAACGCTTCCAGCGTCACCGGGCCACCGGCGTCGGTGCTGAGAATCTGGCGAAAGGTGCACCCGTAAACCTGGGCGATCTTGTCCTTCCAGCGGGCCGGCCATTCACCGGCGGCACCCAACGTCAGCTGCGGGCAGTGTGGCGCCAGCGCGGCCATGCTGGTGAGCCCGAGACGTGCCGAGGTCTGCTGGGTGACGACCAGCACGTCGGAGTCCTCCGCTGTGGACTGGTCGAGCACCTGCAGGGTGGAGGGCAGGGCCTTGCGCAGCGCGGCGTACACCTCGTCGGCTGCCGTTGCAGTCGACGCCGGGTCGATGAAGTGCAGCAGGTTGCCGGTGTACTCGGGCATCACGGTGATCGACCCGTCCGCCAGCGCCCGGTTGGTGATCTCCCGGGGGCCCAGCCGGGGCCGGGTCTGGACCGGCACGCCCGCCTTGCGCAGTGCCGCTGCATACAGCTCCATGAGCAGCTCACTCTCGGCGAAGTTGGCCGAGCCGACCGCCACGGTACCCGCAGTGCCACCACCGGCAAGCGGGTTGCCTGATCCACAGCCCGGCATCGCAAGGGCCACCAAGACTGCGGCAATCAGTGCGGCGATGCGGGTGCCCATACTTCATCCTCCGATCAGTCGCGGTTGCGCCGCGGCCATCCGGCCCAAGTCTGATTGCCGGCTCAGCCGACAGCCTTTGGGTACCACCAGCCGCGCCACCCCGGCCAGCAGCAGGTCCAGCAGCAGCGCCAGCACGGCGATCACCAGCGCCCCGGCCGCCATCTGGGGATAGTCCGCTGAGTTCAAGCCGTCGAGCAACAAACGACCCAACCCGCCCAAGCCCACATACGCCGCCACCGTGGTGGTCGCGACCACCTGCAGGACAGCGCTGCGCACCCCGCCGAGCAACAAGCCCACCGCCCCGGGCAGCTCTACCTGCCACAACCGTTGCGCCGAGGTCATGCCCATGCCGCGGGCCGCATCGACCACCCCGGACTCGACGCTGCGCACCCCCGCGTAGCTGCCGGCCAGCACCGGGGGAACCGCCAGCACGACCAGTGCAACCAGCGTGGCGGCGGCCTGCGAACGCAGCAGCAGGAACAGGAACGTCAGCAGGCCCAGGGTGGGCAGTGCCCGCATCGCGTTGGCCGACCCGACCAGCACCACCCCGCCGCGAGCGGTGTGCCCCACCAGCAGTCCCACCGGGACCGCGATCGCCGAGGCGATGAGCACCGCGACGGCGGTGTAGTACAAATGCTCCACGATGCGCGTGCCAACCCCGTCCGGGCCGCGCCAGTGCGCCGGATCGGCGAACCAGGCCAGCACCTGGGAGAAGATCATGCCGCCCTTGTCCAGGGAGTGGTCACGCGCCGGAGCCCGACCAGCAGCAGGTCCATCACCAGCGCCAGCCAGACGATCAGCACGATGCCGATCACGATGGGGGCCAGGTACCGGGTTTGGAAGCCCTCGGTGAACAGCTGGCCCAACCCGCCGGTCCCGATCAGCGCCCCCACGCTGACCAGGCTGATGTTGCTGACCGACGCGACCCGCACACCGACGGTGAGCACCGGAATAGCCATCGGCAACTCGACGGCGGCGAATCGCCGGGCCGGTTGGTAGCCCATCGCGGTGGCCGCCGCCACCACCGGTCCGGGCACCGCATCCAGCGCGTCGACCACCGGCCGCACCAGCAGCGCGCCGGTATACAGCGTTAGCGCCACCAGGACGTTCGCCTGATCCAAGATCCGGGTTCCCAGTAGGCCCGGCATGATCACAAAAAGAGCCAGCGCCGGCACGGTGTAGACGACCGTGGCCGATCCGAACACCGCAGCGCGCAGCCAGCGCCGGCGATGCGCCGCCCAACCCAGCGGTACCGCCACCACCAGCCCGATGAGCAACGGCAATAGCGCCAGCACCAGATGTTGGCCCAGCAGCTCGAGCACCTTGCCCCGGTTACTCGGGCTGCTCAGGTAACCACCGATGTCACCGAGCATCGGCGCTGCGCTTCCGGCGCCACGCCGCAACGACCTCCTCGGCGCGCACACCACCCACTGCGGCGCCGTCACCGTCGATCACCACGCCAAGACCCGACGGTGACGACAACGCCGCATCCAGTGCAGTGCGCATCGGGCCGCCCCGCCGGTGCAGCGATCCCCCGGGCCGCAACGCGCCGTCGGGCTCGGCTGGGTCGAGCCAACCTCGCGGCCTGCCGGCGATATCCACGGCCAGCCGCCATCCCAGCCCGACCGGAGTGTCGCCGGCTCGCACCGTCGCCACCTCATGCACCGGCAGGTCGTCGGTACGTAAGAACGACAGCGCCCGGTAACCGCGGTCGCGTCCGACGAAATCGGCGACGAAGTCGTCGGCGGGCTCGGCCAGCAGCCGCTGCGGGGAGTCGAACTGGGCCAGCACGCCACCGGTGCGCAAGACCGCGACGGCGTCACCGAGCTTGACCGCCTCGTCGATGTCGTGGGTGACGAACAGGATCGTCTTGCCCAGCTGCCCTTGCAGTCGCAGCAACTCCTCCTGCAGGCCCTCCCGGACCACCGGATCGACGGCGGAGAACGGCTCGTCCATCAGCAGCACCGGCGGGTCGGCGGCGAGCGCGCGAGCAACCCCGACCCGCTGCTGCTGCCCGCCCGACAGCTGCGCCGGGTAGCGCCGGCCCAGCTCGGTGGACAACCCGACGAGCTCGAGCAGCTGCAGTGCCCTCGCTCGAGCCGCTCGCCTCGTGACCCCGGTCAGCAGCGGCACCGTGGCGATGTTGTCCACCACGGTGCGGTGCGGGAACAACCCCACCTGCTGGATGACGTAACCAATCCCCCGGCGCAACTGGGCGGGCGGTGCGGAACGCACATCCCGGCCGGCGACGAGCACCGTGCCCGACGTAGGCTCGATCATCCGGTTGACCATGCGCAACGATGTGGTCTTGCCGCAGCCCGATGGCCCGACCAGCACCGTGATCTGCCCTTCGGGAGCCACGAGATCCAGCCCGTGGATCGCCACCGTGCCATCATCGAATCGCTTCGTGACCGCCCGAAACTCGATCATCCCCGAACACTAACCCGCCAACCCCCCTCCCGACATGGAGACATATCGGGGTTTTGGGGCCGTCATTTACCCCGATATTCTCCATGTCGGGGTAAATGGGGTCACGGGTTCAGTGCGGCAGGGGGCCGCGATGGAGGAGGGCGCGGAATTCGTGCGCGGGTAGCGCGCGGGAGAATAGCCAGCCCTGGTAGGCGTCCACCCCGAGATCCCGCAATACCCGGAACTGAGCCGCGGTCTCGACACCCTCGGCGACGCAGACGCGACCCATCGCGTGGGCCATCTCGACCACCGCGCGGACCACCGCGGTGTCTGACCGGTCGGCGCCTATTCCGGAGACGAATTGGCGGTCCATTTTGACGATCTGCGCGGGCAGCTCCTTGAGCCGGGCCAGCGAGGAGTAACCAGTGCCGAAGTCGTCCACGGCGAATCGGGCCCCGCGCTCGACCAATTCGGTCATCGCCTGCCTGGTCGCGCTGGGCAGGTCGATCAGCGTGGTCTCCAGCAGCTCCATCACCAGGCGGTCCCACGGCAGCCCGCTGTCGGCCACCGCGTTGGCGACCATCGCCACGAACTGGGATTCGCCTGGATCGGACAGGTTGACCGCGACCGAGACCGGACGCCCATCCCACGACACCCAGTCGCGGGCTTCTCTCAGCGCGGTGCGCAGTACCCACCGGTCCAGTTCCCGCATCAGGCCGCCCAGCTGCGCCACTGGCAGGAACACATCCGGGCTGAGCATCCCGCGCTCCGGGTGCGGCCAGCGGATCAGCGCCTCAGCCGACAGGATCACTCCGTCGGGATTGACCACCGGTTGGTAGTTCAACTGCAGTTCGTCGCGCGCCAGCGCCTCGCGAAGCTCGCATTCCAGCTCGACCTGCTGATCGGCGGACGCAATCAGCGCCGCGTTGGCCATCGCGAAATGCCCGGCACCGGTCCGCTTGGCGGCGTACATGGCGGCGTCGGCGAAGCGCATCAGATCTTGCGCCCCGCTGGTCGAGTCGTCCGGCACGGCCACTCCGATGGCCGCCGACAGGCGGATCACCTGGCCGCGCAGCGGGATCGCGGTTCGTAGCAGTCCCGAGATGTGGGACACCAGGGAACCGATGCCGCCCTGGGCGGCGACGTCAGCGCAGATCACCACAAAGACGTCGCCGGAAAGCCGGCCAGCGGTGCAACCCGCCGGCAACCCGTCGGCCAGCCACCGAGCCAGCGCCACCAGCAACTCGTCGCCGGCATCATGGCCAAGCGCATCGTTGACCCGTTTGAAGTTGTTGACGCCGCAGAACAGTACGGCGATATCGGACGCCCCGGAGGCGAACAGCTCGGTCAAGGTGTCCTTGATGGCGGCCCTGTTGGGTAACCCGGTGAGCTCATCGTGGGTTGCCCGGTAGGTGAGCGACTCGGCCACCCGGCGCCGCTCGGTGATATCGGTGAAGATCACCAGCAGGAAGCGTTGGCCGTCGTCTTGTACCGACGCCGAGACGTGCAACTCGCAGCACACCGAGTCGCCGTCGGCTCGCAGCAGCATCCGTTGGGGGACCGTGTAGCTCTCCGACCGGCCTGCATGATGGGTGCCCAAGGGCCGCAGCTGGGTGGTCCGTTCAGCTGGGTGAGTGAGCGCTTGGGAACTCATGCCCCGCAGCGTCTCCAGGTCATAACCCAGCAGTTTGCACAACGCTTCGTTGGCGTCGACGAGCCGATCGTTGTCGTCGAAGATCCCGATGCCCACCGGGGTGATCGCCACCAGATCCGCGAAGCGCTGGCTGGAGCGCATCATCCGGGTTTCGGCGGCTCGCTGCTCGGTGACGTCCTGCACGGTGCCGACCAAGCGGCAACCGCCCGAGGCATCCGCGATGGCTGCGCTGTGGCAGCGAACAGTGCGCACCGCTGCGTCAGGTCGCAGCACCCGGTGCTCGAAGGTCACCGGCGCCTGGTCGACGACCAGCTGGCGCCACAGACCGTCCACCCACTCCCGATCATCGGGATGCACCAGGGACAGGAAGGCTTGGTAGGTGGTGTGCTCGGTGGTGACCCCGTAAAGCTCTTGCAACGTGTCCGACCAGGCGAGCCGATCGCGGTCCGGATCCCACTCCCAGGTGCCGATGCGGGCCACCCGCTGCGCCTGCGTCAACCGGTGTTGCTCGGCGCGCAGCGCACGCTCCAGTGCTCGCTGCTGGGTGATCTCCTGCACAGTGCCCACCAGCCGCAGGGGCTCTCCCCAGTCCGAGCGCTCGATCTCCGCACGGCACAGGTAGTGCAACGCCCCCTGCGCGGGTAGCCCGCGGAATTCCACCTCCAGGGTGTCCGCATTGAGATCGGAGACCATGTCATGGACTCGCTGGAACAGCTGCGGAACGTCCTCGGGGTGGATGTGCCGGAACGGGTCGGCATCCTCGCAGCGACCGCCGAACAGTTCCGCGAGCCCAGGACTGTAGCGGATCTTGTTGGCGGCCCAATCCCAGACGAAGCTGCCGATGCGGGCGATCCGCTGCGCTTGCAGCAGCCGGGCATGTTCACCGGCCAGCTCGCTGGTATCCGGTGCGGGGTCGGCCCCGTGCAGGTCGGAGGTATCGATCAGGAACACCACAAGCAGATCCGTACCCGGCAGCTGCCAGGACACCGTGCGCACCGGTACCACCCGGCCGTCCGGCCCGAGCACTCCAGCCTCAGTGCCGGAGTTGGTTGCGGCATCGGTGACGTCGCGGCCCACCAACAGGTCGTGCAGCGGCAGGCCGATCAGCGAATCGGGCAGCCACCGGCCGGCGAGCTGGGCGGCCGCCGGGTTGGCCTGGACGACCACGCCGCCCGCACACACCAACGCAGGCGAGTCCGGTAACGGCACCTGGGTGGGTGCGACCGGTTGCGGGTCGAACGAGTCAGGTGCAACCCAGCCAAGCGAGCTGGACCGGCCCGGCCGGAAAGCGGCGAGTGGGCGCCCAGGGGCGGCCCACGCCACCTGTGCGGGGTCCAGCGATACGGGCACGAAATCCACCCGCTCGGCCCGTTCGGCCACGGCACCACCCTCCCGCCGCGAAGCACTCCGACGCTGGCAACGAGGTGTCACAACCCTGTCGAGTGGACCAACGCGCGAACCGGCGATCAGTTATGCGATCCCAGCAACCGCGTGTGACAGGTGATGCTCACGTCCCGCTGAAGTGGATCTAGAACGTCACCAGATCAGGGGGCTAAAGTCGCATTGCGCCGTCAGGCCGTTAGCGAGGGGGCTCCGTGCAGTTCCGCCAACTGGACGTGCCGGGTGTGATCGAGTTCACGCCTGCGGTCTTCCCCGACGCACGTGGTCAGCTCGCGGCGCCGTTCCAGCAGTCGTCGTTCGCCGACGCCACCGGTCACCAGCTCCAGCTGGCGCAGTACAACCACAGCGTTTCCCGCCGCGGTGTGATCCGGGGAGTGCACTTCGCCGACGTGCCCCCCGGACAGGCCAAATATGTGCACTGCGCATGGGGCACGCTGCTCGACGTCGCAGTCGACGTCCGGCTGGGTTCGCCCACCTTCGGCCGCTGGTGCTCGGTACTGCTGGATACCACGACCTGTCGCGCCGTGTATCTCGCCGAAGGCATCGGGCATGCGTTCGTCGCGCTGACCGATGGCACCGTGATGGCCTACCTGTGTTCCACCGGATACAACCCCGCAGCCGAACACACCGTGCATCCGCTCGACCCGGCACTGCAACTGCCCTGGCCGACCGATCTCGAGCCGGTGCTATCCGACAAGGACCGCACCGCCCCCACCCTCGCCGAAGCCACCGCCGCAGGCATCCTCCCCCACTGGTCCACCTGCCAGCGCCGTTACGCCGCCCTCCGCGCCGCCACCGCGTGAGGCATTTCAGCAGGCTGAGCGGGGTTACCCGGGCGTCATCTACCCCGTTGAGCGTTTGATGCCCCTGGCAGAATGCGGGGTGCGGGACACAGGCGGGCGAGGACGACTCCGACGGGGGTTGCGGTGCCCAGCTGGCGGGAGTCGGTGGAGGCGTCGGGATTGTCGCCTTCGACCCACCAACCATCGCCATGCCGCCCTACTGCGCGCTTGATCGATAACTGACCGTGGCGCTGCGGCCAGCGGACAAGCACCACAGCCCCGGGGCGTGGTCGGGCTCGCAGGCTGATCAGCACGACGTCGCCATCCGCCAGCGTCGGGGACATCGAGGGTCCGCGTACCACGGCGCGCCGCCATGGCCACTTGCGCATGTTGTACGCCGCCAAATGATCACCCTCCGGATGCTCCACACGCTGAGCACGAGTAAGGTCGCGGTGACGACGGAGCACACTTGTCAGGGAGGAACAATGCGACTGCTGTCACGCATTCTGCACCCCCGCTTGGAGGTTACTGCGCACTGTGACCTCCCATGCGGCGTCTACGACCCCGCGCAGGCCCGGATCGAGGCCGAATCGGTCAAGGCTATTCAGGAGAAATTCCAGTCCAACGACGATCCGGTCTTCCGCTCGCGGGCAATCGAAATCAAGGAGCAGCGCAGCGATCTGGTCAAGCACCACCTCTGGGTGCTGTGGACGGACTACTTCAAGCCACCGCACTTCGAGAAGTACCCGCAGTTGCACGAGCTGTTCAACAAGGCGACCAAGGCTGCGGGCGCTTCGGGCACCAAGGGCTCGTATGACCCCGCGACAGGGCAGGAGTTGCTGGATTACATCTCAGAGATTGACAAAATCTTCTGGGAGACCAAGCAAAGCTGACACCGAGCCGCTGGTGGCGACGTTGGCCGAGGAGACACCTCTGCTGGTCAACGCCGTCACCGGTCGGCCCGCATACCACTTCCGATTCGAGGAAGCTAGCTGCCACCTAGCGTTGCCATAAACCGTGAACCGGAAGTGAATCGGCCAACATCCGCATCACCGCCGACCCCCCCACCGGGCTGCTGCTCCACGGCGACGCCACCCTGCTGATCACCGCGCTGTCCAACCTGCTCGACAACGCGGTGTCCTACTCCCCACCGGGCTCCCCGGTGTCCATC
>DATNDR010000002.1:0-5272 GCA_035606945.1 Pseudonocardiaceae bacterium | reverse complement strand
CAGCACTGGCGACCTCATTGATCGCCGCCAATACCCGCGCCTCCCGGTCCACAGCTGCCACCGCTCCCTCATCAACCGGCCTCGCCCACCCCGTCCGACGCTAGGCCCCAGTCATACCGGTGACGACGACCCGCGGTTGCGGTGACCTGACCCGCATTCTCCGCGTCTGTTGGGCACCACCCCGGTAGCGGTGGCGAAGGGTTTGTGGCAGCACCTTCGTTGGCTGTTCGTCCACAACCACGACAACAACCGGGCCTGCTTCTCTCCTGACCTGCTCGCCGATCCCGACATCGCTAAGTCAACACCACATTCCTTTGGTGAGTGGTGGCTAGCGTAGCCGTGCCCGCGCTGCTCGGCGGGCTGATCAGCTGGCCCTGGCGGGGCGCGATCCACTCCTCCTCGGTGGTGAATTCCAGGCCGAGGATGCCGAAGTTTCCAGGTTCCTGACAGGTCTAGCTTCGCGAGCTTGTCGATTAGACGTCGGCCGACGAGTGACTCTCGCGGTCGACGGGCAACGCTCGCCCTCCGATCAGCGGGTGGATCTACTAGGGGTCGGTGTCCCCTGGTAGGCTCGTCAGCAGCGCTCATGGCCCGTAGCCCGATCGGCTCGAGGGAAGTACGGGTCGAGAGTGGTGGCCGCTCCAGACCCCGGTGGCTGAACAAGTGTCGGTCTCGGCCCGGGGACATCACATGACGGTTAGTCACAAGAGCCTACAGCGGGGAGTTAATCCCGGCGGCGTATCACTGGTCAGCATCAGCGCTTCGCCCGGCGTTGAGGGCGTGGTGGCACGCGATCCGGTCATCAACGACGATTACGCCCACCGCCATGCGGATAGCCTGGACGCCGAGGCCGCGTACTACCGCCACCGGGCCATCCAGGAGGAGCAGGCCCTGGGCGCTGGCTACTACGTAGACCTGCTCCGGGAAATGGCTACCGACCAGGCCGCGATGGCCCTGCGGATACGGCCCCAGAACGCAGCAACATGATGAGCGTCCCCGAAGATCCGGCGAGACGACGCCGTCGGCAACCGCCTAGCCAATTCCCTGATCGCAACCGCCGCCAACCAATCGACATACGCATCGACACCAACGCCACAACCGTAGCCGGGCGGCACGGGGACATCGAGCTGTTGGTCGACGTCGACAACACGGGCCCCGAATGTGCAGCATCTGCTGCTGGTCCACGAGATCGATTCTTATGCCAACCGGCTCCTGCGCGAGTTCACCCGCGCTATCGAAGATTTGAAATACCGCCATGCTTGGTAGTGACTAGCGGAGGCAAGCCGTGACCGACACTACGGTCAACGGATCAAAGAAAACGAAGAAGGCAGATCGCTGGTCGGCCGGGGTTATCCCGTATGCCGAGATGGGCTACTGGCTACCCGACTATGAGCCCAAGGACACCGACGTGCTGTGCGCGTTTCGGATCACTCCACAACCCGGGGTGCCGCCGGAGGAGGCCGGCGCCGCGGTCGCCGGGGAGTCCTCGACCGCGACCTGGACGGTGGTCTGGACCGACCGGCTCACCAGGTATGACACCTACCAAGCCAAGTGCTACCGGGTGGATGCGGTGTCGGGCGCGGACAACCAGTACATCGCCTACATCGCCTACGCGATTGGCCTGTTCGAGGAAGGGTCGATCGCCAACATGACGTCGTCGATCATCGGCAACGTCTTCGGGTTCGGCAAGCAGACCGTCGCCCTGTCGTTCATCGTGGCGCGGCCATCGGAGGAGCCCGGCTTCCGGCTGGAACGCCAGGAGGCACACGACCGCACTATTCACTACACGTTGTACCCGTACGCCGCCGGCAAGCCGCATGGTCAGCGGTATAACGGGCAGCAATGACACCGCCCGATCGCCTACCCGATAGCCAGGCACCCGCCTGGGTCGGGTTTGGCATGTCCCGGCCCGGCCGCCATTCGGCCGGGCCGGAGGCACCTGAAGAAGCCGCCAGCGAAGAAGAGACGCTATCCCCAGACGCCCGGGTCAATCTCGTCAAGGAACGGGAAGCCACCGGTATCGATGAGGTCTTCGAGTCCCTGGACGCCGACCTGGTCGGTCTTACCCAGGTCAAGACCAAAATCCGCGAGATCGCCGCGCTCCTGCTGGTCGACCGAGCCCGCCGCAAGTTCGGGCTGTCGACCTCCCGGCCCACCCTGCACATGAGCTTCACCGGCAGCCCCGGCACGGGTAAGACCACCGTGGCGATGCGGATGGCCGACATGCTGCACCGACTGGGCTACCTGCGCCGCGAGCACCTGGTCTCGGTGACCCGCGACGACCTGGTCGGCCAGTACGTCGGTCACACTGCGCCCAAGACCAAGGAAGTCCTCAAACGGGCGATGGGCGGCGTGCTGTTCATCGACGAGGCCTACTACCTCTACCGCGCGGACAATGAGCGAGACTACGGGCAGGAGTCCATCGAGATCCTGCTGCAGATAATGGAAAACCACCGCGAGGACCTCGTGGTGATCCTCGCCGGCTATAAAGACCGGATGGACTCCTTCTTCGCGTCCAACCCCGGAATGAGCTCCCGGATCGCGCACCACATCGATTTTCCCGACTACGCCCTGGACGAGCTGGACGACATCGGAAAGCTCTTGCTCCGCGCGGAAGGCTACACCCTCACCCCGGAAGCCAAGGGCACCTTCCACGATTACCTGGAGCACCGCAAGTCCCAGCCGCGGTTCGCCAACGCTCGCAGCGTCCGCAACGCGATCGAGCGGGCCCGGCTGCGGCACGCCAGCCGACTGATGACGACCGACCAAGCGGTCGGTCGCGACGAGCTCACCACCCTGACTCCGGAGGAATTCCTCGGCAGCCGGGTCTTCACCGACCGCAACGCAGACAACGCCTGATTCCGGGGTGTGCGGCATTCTGCCAGCCCGGCAGTCAGCTTCTCCCAGACCCGGGCGTATCCCAGGCGCGGGCAACCTGCCCAACGGAGCAGGAAATACACCCCGACCCTCAAGGGCAGCTCCCGCAGCTGCGCGGCACGGTCCCGGTCTCGCCGGATGTCATCGACCAGCTCAGATGGCATGCGTGCGCTCACCGGCTGGCGAACCTGTGTTAGTCGAGGTAGCCGCGGAGCGTGCGCGAGCGCGAGGGCTGGCGCAGCTTGCTCATCGTTTCGATCTCGATCTGCCGGACCCGTTCCCGTGTGACGCCGTAGACGTGGCCGATCTGGTCCAGGGTGTGCGGCTGGCCGTCGGTGAGGCCGAAGCGCAGCCGAATAACGCCGGCCTCCCGCTCGGACAGCGTGGCCAGTACCGATCGTAGGTCGTCCTGGAGCAGGGGGAATGACACCACGTCGATAGCGGTGGCGGCCTGGGAGTCCACGATGAAGTCGCCGAGCAGGGAGTCACCCTCCTCGCCGATGGTTTGGTCTAGAGAGATGGGTTCCCGGACATACTGCTGGAGCTTCAGCACCTTTTCCGGGGTGATGTCCATCTCCTTGGATAACTGTGCGGGGGTGGGCTCGCGGCCCAGGTCTTGAAACAGTTCGCGTTGAATGCGACCCAGTTTGTTGATCGCCTCAACCATGTGCACCGGGATGCGGATGGTGCGGGCCTGGTCGGCCATCGCCCGGGTGATCGCTTGCCGGATCCACCAGGTAGCGTAGGTGGAGAACTTAAATCCCTTAACGTAGTCGAACTTCTCCACCGCGTGCATCAGGCCCAGGTTGCCCTCCTGGATCAGATCCAGGAATGGCATGCCGCGGCCGGTGTAGCGCTTGGCCACCGAGACGACGAGGCGCAGATTAGCCTCCAACAGATGGCTTTTAGCGCGCTTCCCGTCGCGGACGATCAAACGCAGATCCCGCAGCTGCGGGGATAACTGTTCAGTCGAGTTCTCGACCCTGCGCACCCGCTCAGCGGCATAGAGCCCAGCCTCAATCCGCTTGGCGAGCCCCACCACCTCCTCCGCGTTGAGCAGCGCCACCTCACCAATCCGCTTGAGATAGGTCCGCACAGAATCGGCCGAAAGCGTAAGCTCTGCCCTCTTGCGTCCCTGGCGTAGCGCCGCGGACGCCTCCTCGTTCCCGACGGGGTCCTGGCACTGCTTGACTGCGTGCAACGGCTCCGCGGAATCCTTAATACCCTCAATGGCTGACGGGATATTGTCATTCGGCAGACCCGGGGACGCTGGACGGTGCCCGCTGCGCTTTAACTCCACATCCTTAACCGGCGCGTCCCGCGGCTTTCGGGGCGCATCGGTCACTCGGCGACATTCGCAGGATGCGGCGACGACGCTCAACATCCTCACCGGATGCTCCACCGCGGCCCAGGTCCCTGGCCGGCTTTGAAACACGCTCGCCGACGCGACGGGATACCCACTTCCACCCCGCTCATACTAGGTCAGACCGACGTGCGGCGTGCTGTGGCGCGGGTATCCCGTCCCGCCGGACTTCTCGCGACTGTCGTCGTGCGTGGGAGACCGCGGACACGTCTTGCAGCACCGACATACCTAGCAACTGCGCGCGGTGGCGCTCGGTCAAGAGCCGGTTGGCGTACGACTCGATCTCATCAGCCCGCAGCACGTGCTGCACATGCGGGAGACGCAGGAGGGTGTTGTGGACGTCGATCAGCAGCGCGGTGTCCCCCTGCTGATCGGCGTGGGCCCACTCGTCGGCGCGGGCCAGGGTAAACCACCACTCGTCATCGCAGGTGGTCAATAGGGTGGGCATGGAGCGGTGCTGAATGTCGATGTCGGTGAAGCGGCAGTAGCGCGGGTCGCACCAACCGGGATGGCAAGACTGCATCAATTGCCTCCGGAGCCTTGACTGGTCGCTGAGGCGACAACGGCCCCCATCCGGTACCTGAGCACCGATCGGGGCTCTAGCCGATGGCGGTCGGCCTGCCTTGACGCGCCAGCGGCTACGGTTGTGGCGTTGGTGTCGATGCGTATGTCGATTGGTTGGCGGCGGTTGCGATCAGGGAATTGGCTAGGCGGTTGCCAACGGCGTCGTCTCGCCGGATCTCCCGGGACGCTCATCACGTTGCTGCGTTCTGGGGCCGTATCCGCAGGGCCATCGCGGCCCGGTCGGTAGCCATTTCCCGGAGCAGGTCTACGTAATAGCCAGGGCCCAGGGCCTGCTCCTCCTGGATGGCCCGGTGGCGGTAATACGCGGCCTCGGCGTCCAGACTATCCGCGCGGCGGCGGGCGAAATCGTCGGTGATGACCGGATCGCGTACCACCACGCCCTCAACGCCGGGCATAGCACTGATGCTGACCAGTGATACGCCGCCGGGAGTAACTCCCCGCCATGCG
>DATNDR010000001.1:0-7286 GCA_035606945.1 Pseudonocardiaceae bacterium | reverse complement strand
CCTCGGGCGCTGCGACAACGACGTACAGCTGCCGTGGCCGGCCCGGTCGACCTCCCCGCTCGCCGGCGCGGCGGACCAACCCCGCCCGCTCCAGCACATCGAGGTGGAACCGGGCGGTCGTGACATGCAACCCCACCGCTTGCGCCAGCGCCGCCACATCCAGCGGCTCACCGGCGGACTGCAGCACCTCAAGCAGTCGACGACGCGACACCACCGCCAGCGCGACATGTCGGGAACTCTCAGTCGGTGCGTCCACAAACCAATTTTAGAGGACGGTAATAGCGTAAACTACGGCGGCCGGCCTTTATGGGTCACCCTTTTGCGCTTGCGGGGTGCCAGAACTCGGCCACCAGTATTGACCTGGTCTTTAGGCGGTTGGTTCGTATTCTTGATCAAGTCACTGATAACGGATCGGCGCTTGTTCCGTTCTGTTGAGATGTCGGTGCTGGGTCGGGCGGGGGTGGAGGTGACGCGCGCGGTGTGGGCGTCGTCGATTGTCGTGTCGCGCGTGCTCGGTCAGGACAGCACGCAGGTGCCGTTCGCCGAAGATCAGCATCCGATCGGTCACGTCCGTGCGGACCGTGAGCACGAACCGCTCCGAGAAGGCGTTCGCGCGAGGGCTTCGAGGCGGGATCTTCGCTGCGGCGATGCCTGCATCGGTCAGGAGTGCATCGAACGAGGCAGTGAACTGCCCAGCTCGGTCGCGGACCAGAAACCGACCGAGACGCTGTACCACCCGACCACACCGGAGATCGCCGCGCAGCGCACGCAGCTGGCGCCGGGTATTCACGAGGCGTTCGATAACTTCAGCCGCGCGGTGTTTGCTGATGGTGCGTTGCCGGCAAAGACCAAGCAATTGATCGCGGTGGCGGTGGCGCAGGTGACGCAGTGCCCGTATTGCATCACCGGGCACACCAAGCTGGCCCGCCGCATCGTGGCCAGCCCGGAGCAGATCATGGAGGCGATCTGGGTGGCCGCAGAGATGCGCGCCGGGGGCGCCTATGCGCATTCCACCCTGGCCCTGCACGCGATGAACGCCGTATCACCTCGCGCAGGTGGCTGATGGCCGGCCCGCCGCAAGTCAAGATCGGCCGAATTTATGATCCGCCGATGCCCGCCGATGGTGTTCGAGTCCTGGTCGACCGGGTCTGGCCCCGGGGGTTGCGCAAGGATGCGGCGCGCATCGACGAATGGTGCAAACAGGTCGCGCCCTCCACCGAGCTACGCCGCTGGTATGCCCACGACCCGCACCGGTTTGCCGAGTTCGCCCGCCGCTACCGCGCCGAGCTGGACGACCCGCGCTGGCGCGCTGGCGCACCTGCGCGCGCTGGTCCAGCAGCGTCCGTTGACGTTGCTCACCGCCACCAAAAACATCGAACTGAGCCAGGCAGCGGTGCTCGCACAGTTGATCACAGGCTGACCACGGGGGCCGGACGAACTCGATCGTCGGCCCATGCGTGGGCTCCGCGCGATCGTCACCCTGGGTGCTGACTGTGCTGCCCGAGGGCCGATCCTCTGCCAGGATTTCGGCATGGCCGGCTTAGTGGGCGCAGCGCTGGAGTCGGGCGGGTCGGTGGGCAGAAGGCGAGGTGGTGACCGTGGGCGGCCCCATCCGGGGGGATGGCCTGGTGTTGTTTGGTGCCAGCGGCGATCTGGCGCGGAAGAAGCTGTTTCCTGCCCTGTATCACCTGGCCGCCGCGGGGCATCTGGATGTGCCTGTGGTGGGGGTGGCGTCCTCGGCGTGGGGCGATGCGCAACTGGCCGACTACGCCAGCGCTGCGGTGCATGCCGCGGTGAGCTCGGTGGACCCGGGGGTGCTCAAGACGCTGGTGGGTCGGTTGGCCATGGTCAGCGGTGATTATCGGCAGCCGGGCACCTTCCAGACCCTGGCCCGGCGGTTGGGCCAGGCCGGCTGTCGTCGGCCGGTGCATTATCTGGCCATCCCGCCGGCGTTGTTCGCGGTGGTCGTCGAGGGTCTGGCCGCGGTCGGGCTGCAGCGCAACGCCCGGGTGGTGGTGGAGAAACCCTTCGGCCGCGACCTGACCTCAGCCCAGCAACTCAACCGGGTGCTCCATCGGGTGTTTGCCGAGCAAGCCATCTTCCGTATCGACCACTACCTGGGCAAAGAACCGGTGGAAAACTTGCTGGTATTCCGCTTCGCGAACACCTTCCTGGAGCCGATCTGGAACCGCCGCTACGTGGCCAACGTTCAGGTCACCATGGCCGAGGCGTTCGGGGTGGAAGGACGCGGCGGCTTTTATGACAGCGTGGGCGCGGTACGTGATGTGGTGCAAAATCACCTGTTGCAGGTGGTGGCGCTGTTGGCGATGGAACCCCCGGTTGATGCCGACCCGGATTCGCTGCGGGATGAAAAAGTCAAAGTCTTCAAGGCCATGCCCCCCGCCGACCCCGCCCAGTTGGTCCGCGGCCAATACGACGGCTATCTCGACGAGCCCGGGGTGGCGGCCGGCTCGTCGGTGGAGACCTTCGCCGCGCTCCGGCTAGAAGTTGACTCCTGGCGCTGGGCCGGGGTGCCGTTTTATGTCCGGGCGGGCAAGGCGTTGGCCACCACCGCGCTGGAGGTCATTGTGGAGTTGCACGCCCCACCCCGGCTGCTGTTTTCCCCGGATGGGTGCCACCCGCACCCGAACGTCGTGTGTTTCCGGCTGGGCCCGCACGATGGCGTGACGATCAGCGTGCAGGCCAAACAACCCGGCGAGCGCCTGGTTAGTCACCCCGTCGAGCTCGATGTCGATTTCGAGCGGGTGCTGGGCGTGCGCCAGCAAGCCTACGAGCGCCTCCTCGGTGACGCCCTGGAGGGCAACCCCGCCCGCTTCGCGCGGGAAGACAGCGTGGAAAACGCCTGGCGCGTCGTGCAGCCTCTGCTGGATCACCCCGGCCCCGTGCACCGTTACCGGCCCGGGTCGTGGGGCCCGCCGCAAGCCGACACGGTGGTGGTCGGTGACCCGGGATGGCACAATCCCAGCCCAGCATGAGATCGCTGCTGCCCCCGCGGCCCGGGGATGTTGACCTGCTCGACGCTTATGCGCTGCCCACCACCCCACCGCCGGGGCGTCCCTTTGTCCGGATGAACATGATCTCGTCTCTGGATGGCGCCATTGCCGTCGGCGGGCGATCCGGTGCGTTGGGTGGCCCCGCCGACCATCGCGTGTTCCACACCCTGCGCGCCCTGACCGACGTGGTTCTGGTCGGTGCCGGGACGATGCGCACCGAGGGCTACGGCCCGGTCCGGCTCACCGACGCGCAGCAGGCCCAGCGCCGCGCTCGCGGTCAACCCCCGGTCCCTCCCATCGCGGTGGTCACCCGCTCGGGCCATCTGGACTGGAGTGCACCGTTTTTCACCCAGGCCCAGGCTCGGCCCCTGGTGTTGACCACCGCCGACGCCCACGACCACGCCCTGGCCCAGGCACCCCGGGTCGCCGACGTGATCGTGTGCGGCGACACCCAGGTCGACCTCGGTGTGGCGCTGCAGCAGCTG
Source organism: Pseudonocardiaceae bacterium (assembly GCA_035606945.1). Classification (GTDB taxonomy): domain Bacteria; phylum Actinomycetota; class Actinomycetes; order Mycobacteriales; family Pseudonocardiaceae. Next base: position 3,787 of record DATNDR010000001.1, on the reverse strand, counting down.
GCAGCACGAGGCGCCCACTCCGTGCTCGCCGAGGGCGGACCCGCGCTGAATGCCCAACTCGTTGCCGCGGGGTTGCTCGATGAGCTCTGCCTGACCCTGTCACCTCAGCTGGTAGCCGGCACCGGCCCCCGGATCCTGGCCGGCGCCGAGCTCACCCAGACGCTGGCCGTCGAGATCATGCACATCCTGGAACAAGACGGGTTTTTGTTCCTGCGCCTGCACACCACGATCCCACCGCGGCCGAACCAGCCCCGCAGCGACCAGCCCGGGGCGCAGGTCCGCACGCCATGACCGCGCCGCAGCCGACTCCCCACATCCGACTGGCGCCACTACCGGCCAGCTTCGCCGCCACTCGGGAGACCATCCACCGCCTGGCCGCCCATGTCCTGGCCCGTCGCCGTTACGCCGTGTCCGGCAAGTTCGGGCTGCGGGCCACGCCCGGCGGGATCGGCACCCCCGCCTTCGGGCCCGAGCACGAGGTGCTCCGCATCACCACCACCACGCTGCTGCGCGAACAAACCACAGCCACCGCCGCCACCATCTGGTTAGACCTGTCGAGGGCAACCTTGGCCGACGCGGCCACCCTGGCCGGCGTCGACGTATCGCAGACCTTCGAAGTCGGCCAGGACACACCCCCGTTAGGCGACCCCGATACGCCATTGGGTATCGACCCCGCAGCGACCCAGGCACTGGCGGAATGGTTTCGCTACGGCTGGGCCATCCTCGACACAGCACTGGCCACCGCAGGCCCGCAGGCCCAGCCCTCGGTCATCCAACTATGGCCCGAACACTTCGACGCGGCCTTCGACCTCGCGGTCAGGCCCGGGCGCCGGACCACTCTGGGCGCATCCCCGGGTGATAGCTACTGCCCGCAGCCCTACCTCTACGTCGGCCCCTGGGGTACCGAGCGCCCCGGCGACCCCAGCTACTGGAACGCGCCCTTCGGCGCCGTGCTCCCCTACGACAAACTCTGCGCCAGCGACGATGCCGTCCCCGCCGGTGTCGCGTTCCTCCACCACGGCATCAACCTGCTCCGATCCTGAACACACCCGGGTGTAGTGAGCACCACCGTGATGGTGTGACGCCGTAGCTGCCCGATGACCGGCCAAGGCGCGCCGCGCGCCGCGGATACACCCACCACGGTGACGCGCTCACCCGGGGATCGCCTGCGCGGTGCTTTCCTTTTCGGAGCGCATTATCGTCGGCTTTAGCCGGTGAACGCCGTGGTGAACTCGGGAGACGCGGTGGGGTGTGTTCACGCTAATGCTGGTCGTCTCATCACGCCGATCGGTCGGTTGGGGATATCGGAGATGGCGCGGGGTTTGCTGTTTGATCTGGATGGTGTGCTCACCCGGACTGCTAAGCAGCACGCGGCAGCGCGGAAGCTGATGTTCGATGATTTCCTGGCCCGGCGTGCGCAGGAGACCGGGCAGGTCGTTGTGCCGTTTGATGCGGGCGCAGCCTCCGAGACCTACGTCGATGGCAAACCGCGGCTGGCCGGTACCCAGTCGTTTCTGGCTTCTCGAGGTATCGAGCTGCCGACGGGCACGCCGCAGGATCCGCCGGGGGCACCGACGGTGCATGGGTTGTCCAATCGCAAAAACGCTCTGGTGGTGGAACTCGTCCGCACCCAGGGGGTGACGGTGTATCCGGGTCGGTGCGTTACGTGCACGCGGCCCGGGCGGCCGGGTTGGCGTGCGCGGTGGTGACCTCCCGCGCGAATGCTCAGCAGGTGCTGACCGCGGCGGGGTTAGCTGACCTGTTCGATGCTCGCGTTGATGGATGGGTGGCTGCCCGCGAGAAGCTGGCCGGCAAGCCCGCGGCGGATACGTTTTTGGCCGGTGCCCGGCGGCTCGGCGTGCCACCGCAGGCGGCCGCGGTGTTCGACGACGCGTTAGCCGGCGTGGCAGCCGGCCGCGCGGGTGGGTTCGGCTACGTCGTGGGCGTGGACCGGGTGGGGCAGGCCGAGGCGTTGCGCACGCACGGCGCCGACATCGTCGTCGGTGACCTTGCTGAGCTGTTGGAGCGGTCGTGATCGAGCACTCGCAGTTTGTTGTCGAGCCGTGGGCCATCCGGGAGCCCGAGCTAGATCTGGCCACCTTAGGGCAGACGGAGTCGGTTTTTGCGCTGGCCAACGGGCACATCGGGCTGCGCGGCAACCTGGACGAGGGTGATCCGCACGGCCTGCCCGGCAGCTATCTCAATTCCTTCTACGAGCTCCGACCGCTGCCCTACCCCGAGGGCGGCTACGGCTATCCCGAGTCCGGTCAGACGATCATCAACGTGACCAACGGTAAGCTGATCCGGCTGCTGGTCGACGATGAGCCGCTGGACGTGCGCTACGGGCAGCTGCGCTCCCACGAGCGGGTGCTCGACCTGCGGGCCGGCACGCTGAGTCGCCGTCTGGAGTGGGTGTCCCCCGCCGGTAAAGCGGTGCGAGTGGTGTCTCAGCGGATGGTGTCGCTGGTCCAGCGGGCCGTGGTCGCGATCAACTACGACGTCGAGGCGGTCGACGACCCGGTGCTGCTGGTGTTGCAGTCCGAGCTGTTCGCCAACGAGCAGTTGCCCCCCGCCAACCACGACCCACGGGTGGCCGCGGCGCTGTCCGAACCGTTGGTCGCCGAACAGCACCACGCCGAGGGCACCGATGCCACGCTGCTGCACAGCACCCGCCACTCCGGGCTGCGGATGGCCGCTGCGATGGACCACGACGTGGTCGGTCCCGTGCAGACCCAGGTCCAGTCATCGGCAACCGAGCACATCGCGCGGACGACGGTGATCTGCCGGCTGGAACCCGGTCAGCGGCTGGGGGTGGTGAAGTACCTGACCTACGGCTGGTCTTCGCAGCGGTCGTTTCCGGCGCTCAACGATCAAGTGCGGGCGGCGCTCGCGGCGGCACGCTACACCGGCTGGACCGGGCTGACTACCGAACAGCGCCGCTACCTCGACCAGTTCTGGGCGTCGGCCGACGTGGAGGTCGAGGGCAACTCGCAGCTTCAGCAAGCGGTCCGGTTCGGATTGTTCCACGTGCTGCAGGCCGGGGCGCGTGCCGAGCGACGAGGGATCGCGGCCAAAGGCCTCACCGGCCCGGGGAACGACGGCCACGCCTTCTGGCACACCGAAACCTTCGTGCTACCGATGCTCAGCCACACCATGCCAGACGCGGCGGCCGACGTCCTGCGCTGGCGACAGCAGACCCTGCCACTGGCCCTCGAGCGCGCCGGTCAACTCGGCCTCGCCGGTGCGGCGTTTCCCTGGCGCACCATCCATGGCCAGGAATGCTCGGGGTACTGGCCGGCCGGTACCGCGGCCTTCCACGTCAACGCCGACATCGCCTACGCGGCGAGCCACCATGTGACTGCCACTGGCGACGCCGACTTCGAGCGCGACGTCGCACTGGAGCTGCTGGTGCAGACGGCGCGGCTGTGGCGCTCGCTGGGACATCACGACCTGGCAGGCCATTTCCGCATCGACGGTGTCACCGGGCCCGACGAGTACAGCGCGATAGCCGACAACAACGTCTACACCAATCTGATGGCACAGCGCAACCTGCGCGCCGCCGCCGACGCCGTCGCACGCCACCCGGAACGGGCGGCCGCCTTGGGCGTCGACGCTGAGGAGGCCGCGTCGTGGCGTGACGCAGCAGCCGAGATGGTCGTTCCCTACGACGAGAAGATCGGCGTGCACTCGCAGGCGGAGGGCTTCACCAAGCACGCGGTCTGGGACTTCGCCGCCACCGCGCCGCATCAGTATCCGCTGTTTCTCCACTTCCCCTACTTCGACCTGT
>DATNDR010000116.1:0-3024 GCA_035606945.1 Pseudonocardiaceae bacterium | reverse complement strand
CCGGGACTGGTTCACCGTCCTGTCCGGCACCATCGTGCTGCGGCTGGGCGAGCGGACCATCCTCGTCCGGGCCGGCGAGGCGGCCGAGTTCTCCACGATGGAGCCGCATGCGTTCGGCGTGCGGGAGGGAGCCGCGGAGATGCTGTGCATCCTCGACCACGACGGCACCCGCACCCACCTGGGGCCGGGCGGCCCCTTCCCCGAGACCGGTCCCAAGGAGGCCTGACCGGCCCGGGAGCGCCACCGGGCCGGCGTTCGCCGACCGAATCCGTCAGGACGAGGGGCGGGCGCTTGGACGGCCGGAGATCCCGGGGTTGCCGTAGCGCGGGTCGGGCCTGTCACCCGTTCGGGGTGTGGTAGCGGCAGCCGCTGATGGGGTGAGATGACGCTGCTGGTTGTCGGTGCCCGGCGCGACAGACACGCCTGGACCGTCCTCAGACGAGTGGAGGCTGGCATGCCTGGCTCAGCTACCCGCGCTAATGCGTTCGATCATGTGGTGTTGGTGCTGTTTGAGAACCGGTCGCTGGACAACGTGCTGGGCCGCCTCTACGGGCCGGGGGATGGCAAGGCCTTCGAGGGCGTCATCGGGAAGGATCTGAGCAACCCGATCCCGGAGTGGGCGGAGCACGGCGCTGGCCGCAAGGTGGTGCCCTACGGCGTCACTACCGACATGGATTCCCCAAACCCGGACTCCGGTGAGGAGTGGTATCACACCAACACGCAGCTGTTCGGCACGATCGATGACCACAACCGGTTCAAGATCGGCGAGCGTGTGACCGCGCCGTGGAACGCGCCGCCGCCGGGTGCGGTTCCGGCCATGGATGGGTTCGTCGCCGACTACATCAGCACGTTCACCGGCGAGGTTGGGCGGCAGCCGGCCTACGAGGAATACGCCCAGATCATGACCGGGTACACCCCGCAGCAACTGCCGGTGCTGAGTGGCATCGCGCGTGAGTTCGGGGTGTTTGACCACTGGTTCTCCGAGGTGCCGTCGCAGACGTTCATGAACCGGTCGTTCTGGACGGCGGCGTCGTCGTCGGGGCTGGTCGTGAACAGCCCGGTGAGAAAGTGGTTCACCGACAACGACGCGGAGACGATCTTCGAGCGGCTCGAGCAGCACGGCCGGACCTGGAAGGTCTACGTGATGGAGCCGATGTGCCTGTCGTTCACCGGTGTCATCCACTATCCCCGGCTGAAGGACCGGCTGGCGACGCATTTCGTGCGGTTTTCGGAGTTCGAGAAGGACGCCGCGGCCGGGACCCTGCCCGATTTCGCGCTGATCGAGCCGGACATGATCGCGGGTCACGGCGACTACCACCCGGCGTTCGGCCGGTCATTTTTCGGCGGCAACGTCGATATCGGGCTGGACCCGTCGTCGGCGATGCTGGGCGGTGAGGCGTTCCTGGAGCGGATCTTCAACGCCTACCGGTCCGCCACCGCACCATCGGGCAGCAACGTGTGGAACACCACCTTGCTGATCGGGTGGGACGAGCCCGGCGGAACCTACGACCACGTGCCCCCCGGACCAGTCCCGCCGCCCGATCCGGCCGCACCGGCGGGTGAGTTCGGCTTCACGTTCGACCGTTCCGGCTACCGCGTCCCCGCCATCATCGTGTCGCCATGGGTCGAGCCGGGCTCGGTGTACAACGAGGAGTACCGGCACACCTCACTGATCGCGACGCTGCGCAAGGCCTGGGACCTCGGCGCGCCGTTCACGCAGCGCGACGCCTCGGCGCGCACCTTCGATCACGTGTTCACCCGCGGCACACCGCGCGACCCGCAGACCTGGGCCACCGTCGCGGCCCAGCCCCTGCCTGCCTGGGCGATTGACTACCAGACCATGGGCAAGGCCCTCGGTTATCTGGGCAAGGACGTCGCACCCGGCATCATCGAGCACGCTCGGCAGATGGGGGTCAAACTCCCGCCGCAACTAGACGACCCCTCCGCCGAACTCACGCCCCAGCTCATCGTCGAAGTCATCAGGGACGTCGCCTTCCACTACTTCCCCCGGCTGGCGCCCGGTGGCGCAGGCGATAGCCACTGAGTCGTTCCGGCAGGTGGTCAGTTCGGATCAGTTGGCCGACAGTCGTCTGTCGGCGGGCCGGTGGCTGCATCTTCGTGCTGCACCCGAGCAGCTTGACGCGTCACTTCTGCGTGATCTTCGCCGGCCAATCGCCTGGCCCGCCGCCGCTTCTGATAACGCGCAGCGCGCAGGCACAAGTGCGCTCCCACCAGCCCGGCCAGCATGAGTGCGTACGGCAGCCACCCTGTGCCGCGGGCCAGGTGGACAGCCAGGAACAACACGGCAACCGACCCGATGAACGCCGCCACGAAGCCGCTGAACGTAACCAGCGCACTCAGCCACGGCGACTCGTAGTCCTGGTTGAGCTTGGCTTGCTGCCTCTCCCACTCGGCAACCTCTTCATCCGAGCGGTTTCGCTTTCCGGACCAAATCGGTGAAAACATACCGATAACCCTTCGGCCCAAGACCATCTAGCTATGCCGCTACCCGGCTCTGTGCCCGGTATGCGCTGCCTGGCCACTCGGCCGGGCGGTGCGGCCGCCTTGCAAGATCGTTTTAGGCCCGGAGATCGTCTAGGGGCAGCCCGCGACGGCCACCTACCATCGCCGGGCAGACGGCTAGTGTTGGAACTATGCCGGACGATGAAGCTGACCTCAGTTCTCCCCGCGGTGCTGCTTCGCCCGACCCGGGAGCGAGTGCCCCGCGCATGCTGGACCGTTTGGGTGAGGCCGAGTGCATGGCGCTGCTCCCCGATGAGGGGATGGGGCGTCTGGTCTTCACCAGCCGGTATGGACCCACCGCGCTGCCGGTCATGTACAAGATCGACGGAGAGTCGATCGTCTTGGGCACGTGGGACCGCGTCTTTGACGAGGACTTGCGCACCGGTATCGAGTACGCCGACTACCAGGTCGCCGTAGAGGTCGACCAGATCGACCCGCAAGCACACGAGGGGTGGATCGTGCTGGCGCGGGGAGCAGCACATCATCTGGATACCGAGGCCG
>DATNDR010000098.1:0-16189 GCA_035606945.1 Pseudonocardiaceae bacterium | reverse complement strand
CACCGAGGACTTTCCCATGGCCATGGACAAGGGCTCGGTGCAGCTCGCGGGCGATGTAGCGCTTGAGGCAGCGGCGGATCTCGCGAGTGGTCTTGCCCTCGGCGGTGCGGCGGGCGACGTAGGCCTTGGTTCTCGGGCAGCACCGCATGCGGACCATGGCGATGGTGTGCAGCGCGCTGTTGAGCGCTCGATCGCCGCCGCGGTTGAGCCGGTGGCGCACGGTGCGCCCGCTGCTGGCTTCAAGTGGGCTGGTACCGGCCAGGGCGGCGAACGCCGCGTCGCTGCGGCACCGCCCGGGGTGGGAGAAGCTCACGATCACCTGAGCGGCGCTGACCGGGCCGACTCCGCGGCGGTCGGTCAACCCGGGGGCGAGGTCATCGACGATGGCGTGGAGCTGGGCGCGGTTGGCCTTGAGCGCGCGGCCGCCGTCGCGGATCGCGATCGCGAGCCGGCGCAGCTCGCCGTGGCGCACCGCCTGGGCGCGGTTGGCGTCGCGCGGGCTGCGGCGCCGGGCCAGGGCAGCCAGGACGGTGTCGGGCAGCGCGGCGCGGGCGATCTGCCGGTCGGCGTCGTCCCCACCGAGCAGCAGCGCGCGAAGCCGGTTGGTCTGCGCGGTGTGCGCGGTGGTGAGGTCGTGGCGGGCGCTCAGCAGGATCCGCAGCGCCTCGCGGTCACCGTCAGCCCGCGGGGTCGGCAATCGCCCGGCGTCGCAGCGCAGCGCGGTGAGCACTGCCAGGTGCGCATCGATCGGGTCGGACTTGTCCTTGCCGCGGCGAACCTTGCGATGCGGCTGCTCGCACTCCACAACCACCAGCCCGGCGGCGGCGACCGCGCGGGCCAGCCCGGCCCCGTAGCTGCGGGTCCCCTCGATCGACACCGCCAGCCGCGGACCCGGGGCATGATCGAAGATCCACGCGAGCAGCGCGGCGAAGCCGGCACTGTCGTTACTGATCGTGATCGTGGCGATCGGAGTCCCGGTCGGGAGAGCGATCTCCACCTCATGAGTGTCGCGATGAGTGTCCACACCGATGACGGCGTCGACGAGTTCTGCCAACATGGGCAACGGCCTGTCCCCTTTCCTGGGCGCGGGTCAACGTCGGCACCGGCCTGGATGGGATCACCGAGCGGCACATCTGTGACGGGTCACGCCATCGGCGGACAGGCTTCTGATCAGGCCAGTTGGTGGGCCAGGCCGGTGCCGGCAACCACGGCGGACAAGTCAAGGCCAAGGCACGCCGACGGGGCCAGATCCCAATACGGGTCACACCGAGCTGCCGGCCCCCAGCCTGGAGCACTCCCACCCAGGAGCACCGCAACGACACTCACAGATTCCATAGAGGCAAATTCGGCAACACACTTACCGTACTGCGGTGTCAGCTACGTGCTGGTCCCGTCGAAAGTTGACACCGTTGGGAACGGTTATGTGAACGATCACCTGATTCCCCCAGGCGGTCACCCGATTCCCCTTGGGGACGACGGCCGTCGCAGCTGCGGGTGACCGGGACGGTCGCGGTGAGGTCACCCGCGGTCTCTGCCGTGCGCGACCGTGTTGACTCGGACCGCTGCTCACGTCCAGGAGATGAGCGTTCAGTCCCTGGTGAGGCGGGTGCCAGCCACAGAAGCCGAGGGCAAGGTGGCCGGAGGCCGCCGCGGCAGCACGTCCGTGTACCGGCCTTCAGGATCGCAGGCGCGCGACGCGTCTTGAGTCGACCTTGATAAGCCGCGACCGTCGTCCCATCGACGATTCGTACTTCGTCGCCCGGGGGACGCTCTTGAGCGTCAGCTGGGGAATAGCTTGATCGCTGACAGTTAGAGCCGGTGGCTGGCTATGACAGGAGTACGGCCTTCGCATATTGAGTGCGGTATAGTACTATTAGTGCGAGTCAACGGGCGGATGCGGAGGTGTCATGTTTGCACTGGTAGTGCGGTTCTACCTTCGAGACGAGCAGGCGGCGGGAGCCTTCGACAAGTTGGTAGAGGAAACGGTCGGAAAGGTTCGAGAAATTGAGTCGGGTACTAAAGTTTATGCTGTCCATAAGGTGAAAGATGCCCCGCTGTCACGTATCTTTTATGAATTGTATGAGAGTCGTGAAGCGTTCGATATACACGAGCGTCAGGGACATACGAGACGGTTCCTGAATGAGCGTGAGCAATACTTGACGGGTACTCGCGTGGAGTTCTTGGAGCCACCGACTGGTAAGGGTGTGTGATAGATGCTGCCCAATGACGCCAAGGCTCTTGGGCGACGGGTTGCTTTCCATCGGAGCAAGCGGGGACTTTCGCAGAAGGAGCTTGGCACGCGGATCAATCGGTCGGAGAGCTGGGTTAGTCAGGTGGAGCGCGGCGCTCGTCGCGTCGATCGGATGTCTGTGCTGGAGACGCTGGCTGATGCGCTGGCGGTGCCGGTGGGCGAGTTGGCGGTGGAGTCGAGTGTGGTCGCGGCGGCGAGTGAGAGGCCACGTGCGGCGACGTCGTTGAGTTTGGCTTTGTCGTCCAGTGATGCGTTGCAGGCGGTGTTGTCCGACGTCGCCCCGGTTGATGTGGAGAGGCTGGGTAGCCAGGCGGCTCTGGCGTGGGAGTTCGCGCATGGCTCGCGGTATGAGGATTTGAGCCATCTGCTCGGCACGCTGATTCCGGAGCTGGAGTATGCGGTACGGAAGACGAGCGGTGTTGATCGTCGGCGAGTGTGTGTGGCGAAGGCCAAGGCGTATCACGCTGCTGCCGGTGTGCTCTCGAAGATGGGCGAGACCGGAGCAGCATGGGTCGCCGTTGATCGCGCAATCACCGCGGCGGAGGACGCGGATGATCCGCTGTTGATGGCTGAGGGTGCCTTTCGCCTGGCGATCGTGTTTCAGAGCGCGCGACGTTTTGATTTAGCCATGCGGACCGCGGAGTCTGCTGCGAACGCGTTGGGCAGGCTGGTCGCCGCTGGGGAACCGGAGGCCGTGGCTGTGCGTGGGGCGCTGTATCTCCAGATGGCTGTTGCCTCGGCTCGCATGAACGACGGGGACCAGGCCTATGCCTATCTCGGTCGTGCGCAGGAGGCAGCGGCTCAACTCGGAGCTGATCGAAATGACTACAACACCGAGTTCGGCCCGACCAACGTCCTGCTCTATGAGGTCAACATCGCGATCGAGCTGGGCGACGCTGGGCACGCCCTGCGGGTCGCGGCCAAGGCTGACACGGCGAGGTTGTCACCCGAGCGGCAGGCCCGTCTGCTGATCGACGTGGCGCGGGCGCACGCCCAGCGACGCCAGCTGTCTTTGATGGTCTCCACCCTCCGTCAAGCCGAGCAGATCGCTCCTGAGCAGATCCACGCGCATCCTCTAGTTCGCGAACTGGTCGATGACGCGCTCCGATCCGATCAAGGAGACTCCTCTGACGTGCAAGAACTCGCAAAGGACCTCAACCTGATCACCTAACCCGCACTTTTTCTACGCTACCCGCACTCGAAGTGTTGACACGCACAGAAAGTGTGGGTACCTTGATGCTTGGCAGCCCCTGTGGGACGGCCCCACAAGGGGGGCAACAAGATCAAGGAAGTTGAGGTGTAGGCCGTGGCGATCCCAGGTGGTTACCGGTTCGCGGTGCCATTCGATGACGTGTTTCCGCAAGGCTGCTACGTGATGAACGTGGAACGGGCCAGCGACTACAACAATGGCAAGCCCAAACCCGCCGTGGACTCGATCAGCAACAAGCCGGTATGGGCAATCCAGGTCACCGACCCCTCTGCCAAGGGCAGGAACACTGGACAGGTCGTCAAAATGGCCGTCGATGTTCAGCCGGTCCCGCCGGAAGCGATCCCAGGTACGCCGTTCCGTCCGGCGATCTTCGAGCAGATGTCAGCAGTGCCCTACGTTCGCGACGGCTGGGTGTCATACACCCTGTGGGCAAAAGAGATGCGCTCGGCCCTGCCTACAGTGTCAGACCCAAAGAACAGCGCTCACTCGCCCGAGAGCCAGACACCCGCCCGGTCGGCGACGCCCTCCAGCACGTCCGCGAAGGCGGCTGCGGCGTGAGTATCGAAGGTGATGAGCGTGGCACCACCGCTGAGGCAGATCCACCGCAGACGTTGGCGGATGCACATCACGCGGTGGCACGCGCTCGGCCGCGTCAGTCGGCGCCGCTGACGGAATGGCTTGCGTATCACCAGCGCTCAGCCGCCTGGTATGCCGAAGTCGCCGAGATTGATCGGGGTCACCATCACGAGGCGTTGTTCATGGCCGAGCGAGAACGCCAGCGCGCGAAGGAAATCAAGACCCGGGTTCTCTCACAACCTTCTGCCGATAAGGAATGAGGCGGTGATGACCGTGAGAGAAGCGGTGAAGCCTGGATCGCCGCGGACATTGATGCAGGCTCACGAGGTGCTCGTGCGTATTCGGCCGTGCCGGAACGCGTCATTGCCGGTATGGCTGTCCTATTACCAGCACTCGGTGGAGGTGTATGAACAGATCGCCAAGATAGATCCAGGACACGATGGCGAGGCGCTGTATTGGGCACAGCGGGAACGAGTCCACGCCAGAGCAATCGAGGCTCGGATGATGGCTCTGCTGGCTTGACGACTGACCGACGGTTTAAGACGAGTTCCGAAAACCGTCCGCGAGAGCGAGGTGAGGTGATGAGCTGGGGCCAGTGGTGGGCCGCGCTGCTAACGCGGCGGCGGGCGCGCCGGTGGCGAGTTGACCGCAGCTGGCAAGACTGCCGCAGATGCGGAAGCTATTCATTCCTGCCAGTCGGTTTCGAGCCGATCTGCGGTAGCTGCCGCAGCCTGAAATAACGCAACTTCCCCAAAAGGAATTTCAACGCGCCATGGGTGGTGCGGTAATGCCGCACGCCCAGATAAGGAATCAGACTGACGTACGCGCAGAAGCGGATTCTCGGCTACCAACCTGTCCGCTTCTGCGCTGTCCACACCCAGATCCAGGAGTGAACAGTGAGAAGGATAGAACATGGCGCCATCACGGCGCTATCCCCGGATACCCGAAAGAGTTCCCCAATTCCTTATCGGCCTCCCTGGCCTACGACTAGCCGTCCGTTCACCTGCGTCTCGTTCGGTGGTGAGCGGTGATGGACGCGTACACGCTTGCGATGGTGATTGCTGGTGGCGGCGCGCTCGGTGTGCTCGTGTGGCTGTTGGCCAAGGTTGGTAAGGCCCTGATCACGATCACGGAGGCGCTGGCCGCTGCGGCGGTGGTCTTCCTCGCCATGTGGTTGGCGATCAAGGCCGTGGCGTGGGCGTTGCGCCAGACGTTCACGCATTGGCGGACCAGCCTGACTGTGGTGGCCCTGTTGGCGTAGTGGCATTGGTGGGGCTGGGTATCGCTGGCCACCTCCGCCGGTGTGATCGCGGGGGTGCTCGCCGGGTGGCGCCTGGTGAACTTGAGGTCGTTTGATGCGTGGGCGGGTCGGCGTCTGCGGGCCTGGTGGCTGCGCTGGACGGTGTACGCGCCGAAGCTGCCTGACTGGCTGCACGCCTGCGGTCTGGGCATCACCCAGGACCGGACACCGGTGGTGCTGGCGCTCACTCCGCTGGGGCGCACCTTGGGTGGTCACCGGCGGCCGGTCCCGGCGCAGCTGCCCCGAGTGCTCGGGGTGCGCTCGGGTGCGTCGTGGGATCTAGTCCGGGTGCGGCTGGTAGCGGGCCAGAAACCCGAAGATTTCGACGACGCGACCCGCGCTCTGGCCTCGGCCCGAGGGGTAGCCCGCTGCCAGGTCCGGGAGCTCTCCCCGAACGTGGTCTCGATCGATTTCCAACGCCGCGACCTGCTCGCCGACCCGTTGAGCTGCCCCGATCTGACCACGCTGACCGGTCTGAATGGCGGATCGGTGGATCTGCGGCGGGTATGGGCCGGGCGCACCGAGTACGGCAAGGACTGGCACATTCCGCTGGCCGGGGGCCACACCCTGACCGCCGGTGCCACCGGGGCGGGCAAGAACTCGGTGATGTGGTGCCCGCTGGTGTCGATCGCCCCGGCCATCCGCGATGGATGGGTGCGGGTGTCCGGGATCGACCCCAAGGGCATGGAGCTGGCCTACGGCCGGGGCATCTTCCACCGCTACGCGGTCACCGGCACCGACGCCCTAGCCGTGCTTGATGACCTGGTCGACGCGATGAACGCCCGCAAAGCGGAGTTCGCCGGACGGGTGCGCTCGGTGCCGATCAGCCCCGACCACCCCTTGGAGTTATTGGAGTTTGATGAGATCGGCGCGCTGACCAAATACACCGACCGCAAGACCCGCGAGGCGATCACCGAGAAAGTCGCCCTGTTGACCACCCAAGGTCGAGCGCTCGGGTTCACCGTGCGCGGCTACGTCCAAGAACCGACTAAGGACACCGTCCCGGTCCGAGAGCTGTTCCCCCGCCGGATCTGCCTGCGAGTCTCAGCGAAATCACACGTGGGCATGGTGCTGGGCGAGAGTGCTTTTGAGCGGGGCGCGTGGGCCAACCGGATCGGCGAGTCCGAAGCCGGGACCGGCTACGTCGTGGGTGAGGGCATCCGCGAACCCCTGCGGATCCGCGCCGGGTGGGTCCCCGACGACACGATCAAGCACCTCGAAACCTTTGTCACCGGCCCCCTCACGCACCACACCGCAGTGCTGCCCTTTCCGACCAACCCCACCGGTCCGACCGGCTCAACACACGGCGGCGCCGCGTGACCAACACAGTGGACCTGATCAGAGCACTGAACACGCACCTTGATGAGTTCGAGCTCCCCGCGATGGCCTCGGTGCGCGCCTCCGCCTACACCTCACAGCTCACCGTCCAGCTGCCCGCCAGCGCACCCTCCTCGATCGCTGCGGGACTGCTGGCCTGGGCCGACACCCTCACCGACATCACCGCCGAAGCCTGGCGAGATCCCCACGGCGACTCGATGCACCTGTCCGTGACCGGCCTGTTGCCCGACGGGACCACGGTCGAAATCTACGGCGCACTACCCATCAACGATCACGGTCCGGGTGCTGATCTCGCACCCGGTGCCACCACCACGGTCACACTCGCGACCCTGCGCCACCTCGCCACCCCCGGACACGCCACCGAAGAGGACGCCCTCTAATGACTACCGCCGATATCGCCACCCTTGATCCGGCTCAGATGACTCGGGCCCAGCGGGCTGTCCTGCCGCTGAGCGCTGATGTCGCCCAGGCACTAGCCGAGCAGCATGGGGTCTGCATCCGGCCGCTGGCCATGCGTCGGATTGACACCTCCACCGGTCGCGTTGACATCGTTCCGGTCCCGTGTGGATCTACCCGGGAAGACCAGTGTCGGCCGTGTGCGGAGAAAGCCCGCCGGTTGCGGATGGCCCAATGCCGTGAGGGCTGGCATCTGGACACCGAGCCGGTCACCGACCGGGCCAAGCCCGGTGCGGAACACACGGAGTTGATGGCCACCCGGGCCGATCTCCTGGCTGCCTACGCCGAATGCAAAACCACCGGTGACGAGCTCACCTGTGAGCAAATCGCCGACTCGGTCGCCGAACTCGACACCGAACTCCGCGCCGCCGGGGTCCGCGGCCGGCTCACCCCTCTCGATCCACCACCCAAGCCCGTCAAGCGCTCCACCCGACGGCGTCAAGACGCCCCGGATCTGCCTCGCCGACCGGTCGAGAAACGGACGGTGGGGCGGGTGTTCGCCGGTCGCTACCGGCCCTCGACCTTTCTCACCCTCACCCTCGATTCCTACGGACGCGTCGACAACCACGGAGCAGCCCTCGACCCGGACCGGTATGACTACCGACGGGCAGCTCGGGACGCGATCCACTTCCCGGCGCTGGTGGATCGGTTCTGGCAGAACACCCGCCGCTGCCTCGGCTGGGACGTGCAGTACTTCGGCACCGTCGAACCACAAAAGCGCGGCGCTCCGCATTTCCACGCCGCCATCCGGGGAGCCATCCCCCGCGCCGAGCTACGCGCGATCACCGCGGCGACCTACCACCAGGTCTGGTGGCCCGCCCACGACCAACTCCGCTACACCGACGAGCGGCGTCCCGTCTGGGACATCCGTGCCAAGGCGTTCACCGACCCCGATACAGGTACGCCGCTACCCAGCTGGGAACAGGCCTGTGACCAGCTGACCCAACCCGCGCACGTTGTCCGCTTCGGCAACCAAGTGCACGTCAAAGGCATCCTGGGCGGCACCGAAGAAGCCGGCCGCCACATCGGTTACCTCACAAAATACCTGTCCAAGAGCATCGGCCACGCTGCCGGTCTCGGCGAGCACGCCACCGACGCCCAACGCGGCCACGCCCACCGCCTCCACGCCGAACTCCGCGTCACACCCTGCTCACCGCGCTGCCCAGTGTGGCTGCTCTACGGAATCCAGCCCAAGGGCGCCCGACACTCCATGACGCCGGGACGCTGCAAGGGCAAGGCCCACCAACCCGAACACCTGGGCATCGCCGGGCGCCGTGTCCTGGTCTCCCGTAAATGGTCCAACAAAACCTTGGATGATCATCGCACGGAGCGCGGTGAATTCGTTCGGCAACTTCTTCTGGACGTCGGCATCCAACCAGCTCACGGCCCGCAAGACGGTCCCTACGAGTGGGAACGCCCCGCACCGACCGACCCTGACGTCCCACCCCGGCCCGTCCTACTCCTGCTCGCCATCGCCGAACGCCAGCGATGGCGAGCCGAGTACACGGCCGCACAGCTCGCTGCGAGCGATCCGCCACTCGATAACTGTTCGGCAACCAGCGATCAGGCCGCCTGAGAGGGGAGGAACCCTGTGGAGAAGTACCTGACCGTCTCGGAGACGGCTGTCTACTTGAACACCTCGGAGCGGTTCGTTCGTCGGCTGGTCGCCGAACGGCGTATCGCCTTTCATCACGTCGGCCGGCACGTTCGGTTCGCGCTGTCCGACCTCGATACCTGGCTCACTGGCAGCCGGGTGGAACCCTTGACGCCGGAGATGATCTGGCGCGACCTACACGGAGCGGCATGATGCCGCCGCGGCAGCGTGGCCGATTCGGCACCGTACGGAAGTTGGCATCTGGCCGATACCAGGTGCGGTATTTCGGTCCGGATGGGAGACGGCACTCGGCGCCACAGACATTCGAGCGCAAGTCGGATGCGACGAAGTACCTTGCGCTGGTGGAGGCCAAGATCGCGCGGGAGGAGTGGGCCAATCCCGACCGTGGCCGAGTACTTCTCGGTGATTATGCGGATAAATGGATCAGCGAGCGGGCCGGACTCCGCCCGTCGACCGTCCAGCTCTACCGCCGCCTACTCAACAAGTACCTGAGACCCGAGCTGGGTGAGTACCCCTTGAATCGCCTGACGACAGCTGGCCTGCGGGAGTGGCGGGCTACCTTGCTACACCAGGGTGTCGCCCAGACGATCGTTGCCAAGTCGTACCGGCTGCTGCGGGCTGTGCTGACGACAGCGGTCGAAGATGATCGGCTCCTGGTAAGCAATCCCTGTCGAATTCGAGGAGCTGATCGGGAAAGTCCCGACGAGCGACCGGTCCTTACCGTCGCCCAAGTTTTTGAGCTGGCCGACCGGATGCCTCGCTCACCGCTGCGGACCTTCATCCTCGTCGCTGCCATGTGCTCCCTGCGGTGGGGCGAGATCACCGGACTGCGACGGCGTGATGTCGAGAAGGACGGCAGCCGCATCTATATCACGTCCCAGTTGATCGACTTGCCAGGTCAAGGCCTGATACGAGGAGCGCCGAAGTCTCGTGCCGGTCGTCGGACGGTGACGGTTCCTCAGGCCCTGCAATCAGACCTTGCTCGGCATCTAGCCGAGTACGTCGGCCCCAACCCGGATGACCTTGTGTTCACCATGCAGCGCGGCGGTCCCATGAGACGCGGTAATTTCAACCCGGCGACTAACTGGAAGGAGAACGTCACGGCGATTGGTGTTCCCCATCTGCACTTTCATGATCTGCGGCATACCGGAAATACCCTCGCTGCGGCGACAGGAAGTAGCCTGCGAGATCTCATGACCCGGATGGGCCATGACAGCCCCCGCGCCGCGATGATCTACCAACACGCCACCAATTCAGCCGACCAACTGATCGCGGATGGGCTGAGTCTCCTTATCGAGCAGCATTACGAGGCTGGCCACTCAGGGCACGTAGAGGGCACAAACGATGAGAACGCCAATGCTCCCAAGGGCGACTCATTGCCACGCACCATGGATGAACTGCGGTAATGGAATGGAGCGGGTGACGGGAATCGAACCCGCGTCTAGAGCTTGGGAAGCTCTCATTCTACCATTAAACTACACCCGCAGTAGCGCTGAGCGTAGCACGAGCGGCGGCTCGGCTAGTGTGGCGCCGTGCTGCTGTCCGACCGCGACCTGCGTGCCGAGATCGACGCAGGACGCCTGGCCGTCGAGCCGTTCGACGAGAAGCTACTCCAACCGTCCAGCATCGACGTGCGATTGGATCGTTTCTTCCGGGTCTTCGTCAACACCCGCTACACCCACATCGACCCGTCGTTGCAGCAGGACGAGCTGACCTCGCTGGTCGAACCCGAGGGTGACGAGCCGTTCGTGCTTCACCCGGGCGAGTTCGTGCTCGGCTCGACGTTCGAGCAGATCACCCTGCCCGATGATCTGGCTGGACGGCTGGAAGGAAAGGCTCTTTCGGTCGATACCCCGATCCCCACACCGCAGGGTTGGCGGACCATGGCCGAGCTGCGCGTCGACGACGAGGTGTTCGGCCGCGACGGCAGCGCCTGCCGCGTGGTCGCCGCGACCGAGGCGATGATCGGTCACCCCTGCTACGAGGTGCTGTTCTCAGACGGCCAGAGCATCGTCGCCGATGCCGGGCACCTCTGGTCGACCACCACGAAGTCGTCTCGCAGGCACGGCGGTCGTGCGGCCGTATGCACTACTGCTGAGCTGGCCAGATCGCTGCGCGCCCAAACCGAGTACAACCACCGTATCGCGCTGGCCGCCGCTGTGCGGTATCCCGAGCAGCTGTTACCGATCGACCCGTACGTGCTCGGCGTCTGGCTGGGGGACGGCACCAGCAGCTGCGCCGAGGACAGATGCGGCGCGGACGACGAGCAAATACTCGACGAGATTCGAGGGGCCGGTTACCGCATTCGCGATGTGGGTGGGCGCAGGTTCCGCATCGGCGCCGGCGGGCTGATCGGTAACCAGCACGTGCCGGAGCTCTACCTGCGCTCGGCGGTGCCGCAACGGCTGGCGCTGCTGCAAGGACTGATGGATTCTGCCGGCTACGTCGACGCCCGGGGCCGCTGCGAGTTCGTTAGCGTCCAGGAGAACCTTGCCGACGCTGTGCTCGAACTAGCGGCGAGTCTCGGATGGTGCCCGATCAAGAGGAAGCAGACACTGACCGTCAGCGGTGTCGAGCACGGCGTGGCATTTCTGGTGGCGTTCACGCAGACCGACGGGCCGGTGCGGCGCTACCGGGCGATCATCGACGTTCGCCGCGTGTCGACGCGCCCGGTGCGCTGCATTCAGGTCGATGTGGAAGATGGTCTATTTCTCGCCGGACCGACGTTCATTCCAACCCACAACTCCAGCCTCGGCCGTCTGGGCTTGCTGACGCACTCCACGGCAGGCTTCATCGACCCGGGCTTCACCGGTCACATCACCCTGGAGCTGTCCAATGTGGCCAACCTGCCGATCACGCTGTGGCCGGGAATGAAGATCGGTCAGCTGTGCCTGTTTCGGCTGTCCAGCCCCGCTGAGCATCCCTACGGCAGTGCCAGCGTGGGATCGCGTTACCAGGGCCAGCGAGGCCCCACCCCGTCGCGGGCATACCTCAACTTCCAGCGCACCGACACCCGCCGCGCCACCGACCCCGACGGTCTCATGGACGCTTGAGCACCTTGTGGCATCGCGCGCTGACGCACGGAGAGCCCTGCGTGCGTCAATAAGCGCTTGACGACCTTGGGATGTCAAGCGATAGTTGACGATATGACGCTCGATGAACTCATCGTCCAAACCCAGGCTGGCACGTACAGTCGCGAGCCGCTCGCGCTGCTGGCCACCGCGGCGCGCCAGCAGCAGGACTTGGCCGATCTGGGGGAACAGCTGCTCGACCACTTCGTCCAGGAGGCTCGGACCGCCGGCTGCTCGTGGTCCCAGATCGGCACCGCGCTCGGCGTCAGCAAGCAGGCCGCCCAGCAGCGCCACTCCGCGGTGCGGTCGCTGATCGATAAATTCTCGCGCGGTGTGGAATCCCTTTCGGGGGCGATGTTCAAGCGGTTCACTCCTCGAGCGCGCCGATCGATCGTGCTCGCTCAGGAGGAAGCCAGGCGGCTCTGCCACGACCGCCTCGGCACTGAGCACCTGCTGCTGGGTCTACTGGCTGAGGGGGAGGGCATTGCCGGCAGAGCCCTGGGAGGTGCCGGCCTCACGCTGGACGCCGCCCGCGCCGGAGTGGAGCAGATCACCGGCCGCGGCGACCAATCCCCGGAGGGACGCGTTGCCTTTGCCGCCCCGGCGAAAAAGGTGCTGGAGCTGGCGCTGCGCGAGGCCCTCGAACTCGGTCACAACTACATCGGCACTGAGCACCTGCTGTTTGGCCTGCTCAAAGAGGACGAAGGCGCCGGCGCGAAGGTCGTCGTCGCCGCAGGCGTGCAACCCGAGCAGCTTCGCAAGGCCGCCCTCGACCTGCTCGAAGCAGCGCAGAAATAGCCTATTCCGCCTCGGCGGGCGGGGCCGGATCGGCTCGTTTGACGCTGGCAAGCAGGAGCTGGGCGACGTCGATCACCTCGGTGGTCTTGCCTGCGGTGCCCTCGGCCTCGCGGGCGGTGAGGCCGTCGGTGAGCATCACCCGGCAGAACGGGCACCCGGTGGCGATCGCGGAGGCCTGAGTACCGATCGCCTCGTCGACGCGGTCTTCGTTGACCCGCTTGCCGATGCGTTCTTCCATCCACATCCGGGCGCCCCCGGCGCCGCAGCACATCGACCGGTCGGCGTGGCGCGGCATCTCGGTCAGCTGCGCACCGGACGCGCCGACCAGCTCGCGCGGAGGCGAGTACACCTCGTTGTGCCGGCCCAGGTAGCACGGGTCGTGGTACGTGACGGCGGGCCCATCCTCAGCAGGGCCACTGGCCACAGGCGTGAGCTTGCCCTGGCGTACCAACTGGTTGAGCAGCTGAGTGTGGTGCACCACCTCGTAGTGCCCGTCCAGTTGCGGGTACTCGCGGCCCAGCGTGTTGAAGCAGTGCGGGCAAGTCGTCACGATCTTGCGACGGCCGGGCGGGCGGCCGTCGAAGATCCCGTTGAGCACCTCGACGTTCTGCTGGGCGAGCATCTGGAACAGGAACTCATTGCCCGATCGCCGGGCCGGGTCACCGTTGCACGTCTCGCCGTCGCCGAGCACCACATAATTGACATCAGCACGGTGCAGCAGCTCGGCGACCGCCCGCACCGTCCGTCTGGCGTTGTCGTCGAAGGCGCCGGCGCAGCCGATCCAGAACAGGTACTCCACGTCGTCGGGCAACGTCTCCTCGGCCAGCTGCGGGACCTCGAAGTCCAGGCCCTTGGCCCAGTCCATCCGGGCCGACTGGTTCTGCCCCCACGGGTTGCCCTTGTTCTCCAGGTTGCGGAACAGCGTGCCCAGCTCGCTGGGGAACTCCGACTCGATCATCACCTGGTAACGGCGCATATCCACAATATGATCGACGTGCTCGATGTCCACTGGGCACTGCTCCACGCAGGCCCCGCAGGTGGTGCACGACCACAGCACGTCCGGGTCGATCACCCCGCCGACTTCGGCAGTGCCCACCAACGGTCGGGCGGCCTGCTCGGGACCCGATCCGGGCACCCGGCCGAACCCGGACTCTGGTACATGGCCGTTGCTCGCCGCCAGCGCCAGGACGTCTATGGCTTCCATATCCTCCGGTACCTGCTGATCACCCAGCAGGTAGGGCGCCTTGGCGAACAGGTGGTCACGCAGATCCATGATCACGAGCTTGGGGGACAGCGGCTTGCCGGTGTTCCAGGCCGGGCACTGGCTCTGGCAGCGACCGCACTCGGTGCAGGTCGCGAAGTCCAGCATACCCTTCCAGGTGAAGTCCTCGATCTTGCCGCGGCCGAAGATGTCGTCCTCGTCGGGATCCTCGAAGTCGATTGGTTTGCCGCGCGACTCCATGGGCAGCAGCGGGCCCAGCGCCTTGGGCATCCGCTTGGCCGCGACGTTGATCGGGGCGACGAAGATGTGCAGGTGCTTGGAGTACAGCACGATCATCAAGAACGCCAGCATGACGCCGATGTGCGCGAGCAGGGCCGCCGTCTCCAGCGGCTGGTTGATCCCCGGGCCCAGCGGGGCGAGCAGCGCGCCGACTCCCCGGGAGACGAACGCTCCCGACAGGTAGGGGAAGTCGCCGGCGTTCACCGCGGTGCCCCGGAACAGGAACATCGTCCAGATCACATTGAAGATCATGAGCAGGATGAGCCAGGCGCCGCCGGTGTGCGAGCCGTAGAAGCGCGACGACCGCTGCCTGCGCTCGGGGTCCTGCCGGACCCGCATGATCGCAAACGCGATGATCGACGCCAGTACCGCGAGCGCGATGACG
This sequence comes from Pseudonocardiaceae bacterium, assembly GCA_035606945.1. Taxonomy (GTDB): domain Bacteria; phylum Actinomycetota; class Actinomycetes; order Mycobacteriales; family Pseudonocardiaceae. The sequence continues at coordinate 1,688 of DATNDR010000098.1, read as the reverse complement.
TCCTGCAGGAAACCCAGCACGGCCCAGTGCCCGATCAGCGGGATGGCGAAGTGCTCGTTGAACAGGGCCCCGTAGGCCTCGATGTAGACCGTGAGCAGGATGACGAAGCCCCAGAAGGTGAAGAAATGCGCGAGGCCGGGGATCGTCCATTTCAGCAGCCGCCGCTGCCCGAACACCTCGGTCAGCTGGGTCCGCAGCCGGGCGCCCAAGTCTGCGGTGCGGCTGTGGTCTGGCTGCCCGGAGCTGATCAGCGCGTACAGCCGGTCCACCCGCCAGCCGGCCAGCACGAGTGTCAGGACCGTCAGCCCCAGGCCGATCACCAGTCGCACTGCCATCACGGCGTCCAGGCTACGGCTTGTTACTCGGTAGTAGCTAGATGCTGCGCGCTGCGCGGGCTCGAGCCCGGCTCGCCGCGGGCAGCCGGATGGTCATCGGACGTTGTTCGTATCGGGGTAGCCGCAGCGAGCGTGGCGCTGGGTACGGGGTTGCCGGTGCCTGCGGGTGTTGCGGGTGCACCAGGTTGAGCAGTGCGCGCAGGGTTGGCTCCGCGCCACCTTCGTAGGACCAGACGACGACCTCGGGTGCGAACACGTCGACCTCGCCCAGCTTGGGAATCCGCGCCGCGGCCGCCTGATTCCAGCTGCGGATGGTGAGGTGATCGATGCAGTTCGGCCACTCGTAGGAGGCCGCCAGCGCGGTCGGTGCTGTTCGTGGACCGCAGCAGTAGACGGTGAACCCGTCTGCGACGACGTCGAGCAGCAGCCGTTCGATCTCCGGCGGCAGCTCGGTCACGTGATCATCAACCTCGGTGGTGGACGGTGACCCCGGCCGATTCGGGGAGGTCGGGCCGGGGCCACCGTCGTCGGTGGTGACTCGCCGGAGCGTTCCCGTAGGGGGATAGGGTCGTCGCTTACCGGCATGACTACTGTACAACGTGCGTAAATATCGTGCAACTTTCACGATCTTGAGAGCTGGGAGGCGTCGTGGCACAGCGCAGAACCATCCGGTCTCGCCGGCTGGGCAAGCAGATCCGGCGACTCCGCGACGATGCCCAGCTCAACCAGGAGAAGCTGGTCGAGCTGATGAACGCCGACCAGCCCCGCCAGCGCTGCGTCTCCACCGCGCACCTGTCCCGGGTGGAGACCGGCATCGCCCGGATCAGCTCCGAGCACCTGGACCGGATCATCACCGTGCTCGACGTCGATACCGAGCAAGCCGACAAGCTCCACGCGTTACGCCGCCGCGCCGACGAACCCGGCTGGTGGCAGGAGTACTCCGACATCGTCACCGAAGCTGTGGAGATGCTGGTGGAGATCGGCGAGGACGCCAGCTCCGTGCGCAGCTACAACACCGTGTTCGTGCAGGGATTGCTGCAGACCCGGGCCTATGCCGAGGCGGTGATCGGCAACGGCCGGGCCTTCATCGCGCCGATCAACATCGACCGGATGGCCGAGCTGCGCATGCGGCGCCAGCAGCGGCTCGGCGAGGACAGCTTCCAGGGCTTGGTGGCTGTGCTGACCGAGGGCGTGATCCGTACCCTGGTAGGTGGCCGAGATGTCATGCGCGAGCAGCTACGACACTTGATCGAAGTGACCCAGGAGCACCCTGTGACGATCCACATCCTGCCGTTCAGCGCGGGAGCGTTACCTGGTACCGACAACTTCGTCATCTTCGAGTTCCCGCACGAC
>DATNDR010000076.1:0-53608 GCA_035606945.1 Pseudonocardiaceae bacterium | reverse complement strand
GGGCGACAACCCCGCGGGCGACAACCCCGCGGGCGACAACCCCGCGGGCGACAACCCCGCGGGCGACAACCCCGCGGGCGACAACCCCGCGGGCGACAACCCCGCGGGCGACAACCCCGCGGGCGACAACAGGGTGAGATGACCAAGGCGGGAATTGCCGGGTCCACCCGTACACTCGCGGGATACGGCAGTGTGTCACCCCAGCAGCGAGGGAGCGGGATGGCCAGGCGGGTGGGTTCCAGCGACAACGACGCGGACGTGATCGTGGTGGGAGCGGGACCCGCGGGCTCGACGGCCGCGGCGTACCTGGCCCGCGCCGGGCTGGATGTGCTGCTGCTGGAGAAGTCCACGTTCCCCCGCGAAAAGGTATGCGGGGACGGGCTGACCCCCCGGGGTATCAAGCAGCTGATCGACTTGGGCATCGACACCAGCGCCGAGGCCGGCTGGTTGCACAACCGCGGCCTGCGGGTGGTGGGCGGCGGCGTGACGATCGAACTCGACTGGCCCGATCTGGCCAGCTTCCCGCCCTACGGTGCGGTCCGCCAGCGCCAGGACTTCGATGAGATGCTCGCCCGGCACGCGGAGAAGGCCGGCGCGCGCCTGCACGAACACACCACGGTGACTGAAGCGATCACCGAGACGCGCACCGGGCGCGTCATCGGGGTCAAGGGCCGGCACGGACCGGACAAGCAGCCGGTGGCCTACCGGGCACCGCTGACCCTGGCCTGCGACGGGGTCTCGGCCCGGCTGGCGCTGAGCCTGGGAATGGAAAAGCGCGAGGACCGGCCAATGGGCGTCGGGGTGCGCCGCTACTACACCACCCCCCGCACCAACGACGACTTCCTGGAAAGCCACGTCGAGATCTGGGACCACGCCAACCCGCAGGAGCCCAAGCTGTTGCCCGGTTACGGCTGGATCTTCGGCATGGGGGACGGGACGTCCAATGTGGGCCTGGGCATCCTGTCGACCTCCAGCGCGTACGGCAAGACCGACTACCGCGCACTGTTGCGAACCTGGCTGGACGGCACACCTGAACAGTGGGGATTCCGGGAGGCCAACGCCACCGGCAAGATCCTCGGGGCGGCGTTGCCGATGAGCTTCAACCGCACCCCGCACTACCGCAGTGGCCTGCTGCTGGCCGGGGACGCCGGCGGCATGGTCAATCCCTTCAACGGTGAGGGCATCGCCTATGCCATGCAGTCGGCCCGGCTCGCCGCCGAGTGCACCGTCCAGGCGATGGCCCGGCCACAAGGAACGGCCCGAGAACATGCGCTGCGCCGCTACCCCACAGCACTGCGAGAGGAACTGGGCGGCTATTTCCGGCTGGGCAATGTGTTCAGCCGGTTGATCGGCCATCCGGCGGTGATGCGCGCGGGAATCCGCCACGCCTTGCCGCGCCAGACGCTGATGCGCTTCATGCTCAAGCTGCTGGCCAACCTCTACGACAGCCGCGACGGTGACACGATGGACCGGGTGATCACGGCGATGACCCGGTTGGCTCCGAGCGTATGACCGACACGCAGCGATAACGCCTGATCGAGGCTGAATTTATAGGTAGCCTCAAGGCAGCGCGTAACCCGTTCGCACGTAGGGTAGAGGCGGGACGTTCACGAGACGGGAAGGACGGGACGGCAGTGTTGCAGCCCTACGTTCCCCTGGTGTTAATGCTACTGCTGGCGGGCGGTTTCGCGGTCTTCTCCGTCGTGGTGGCCCCCCATATCGGACCACGCCGCTACAACAAAGCCAAACTCGACGCCTACGAGTGCGGTATCGAGCCGTCCCCGCGGCCGGTCGCCGGCGGCGGACGGATGCCGGTGGCGTACTACCTCACCGCGATGTTGTTCATCCTGTTCGATATCGAGATGGTCTTCTTGTACCCGTTCGCGGTGGCGGCGGGCTCACTGGGGCTGTTCGGCCTGGTGGAGATCGTCCTGTTCATCGTCACGCTCGGTTTCGCCTACGCATACGTGTGGCGCCGCGGCGGGCTGGACTGGAACTGATCATGGGCCTGGAAGAAAAGCTTCCCAGCGGAATCCTGCTGACCACCGTGGAGAAGGTGGTGAACTGGACCCGGAAATCATCGCTGTGGCCGGCCACATTCGGGCTGGCCTGCTGCGCGATCGAGATGATGACCACCGGCGCACCCCGGTATGACCTGGCCCGCTTCGGCATGGAGGTGTTCCGCGCCTCGCCCCGCCAGGCTGACCTGATGATCGTGGCCGGCCGGGTGAGCAACAAGATGGCCCCGGTACTACGCCAGATCTACGACCAGATGCCCGAGCCGCGCTGGGTGCTCTCGATGGGTGTCTGCGCCTCCAGCGGAGGGATGTTCAACAACTACGCGATCGTGCAGGGCGTGGACCACATCGTCCCGGTGGACATGTACCTGCCCGGTTGCCCACCACGTCCGGAGATGCTCATCGACGCGATCCTCAAACTGCACGCCAAGATCATGGACGAGCCGCTGGGGCCTAAGCGGGCCGCGGAGAAGGCCGGCCATCGCACCCCGATGGTGCCCTCCTCGGTGGCCTACGGCCCGCAAAAGGAGCCCAGACCATCCGGGAGTGGCCGGTCCAGGGTCATCGAAGCTCGGAAGCAGTGACCAGCATGGCTGACGAGAGCAAAGACCTCGCGCCAGGCCTGCCCAGCTCCGCGGAGCGGAGTTCAGCCCAGCAGGCCGAGCACGAGGCTCGCGGCGGAGTAGTCGCCGGCCGGGCCCGGCAGGGCATGTTCGGCGTCCAAGGCTGGGGAGACACCTCCGGGTACGGGGGGCTGAAGCTGCCGGCCTACGTGCCACCCCCCGCGCAGCGACCCTACGGTGACGGCTTCGACGAGCTCACCGACGAGCTGCTGGCCGCGATGAACGAGCGGGGCGTGCCCGCCGCGGCCATCCAGCAGGTCACCGTGGATCGCGGCGAGATCACCTACTACGTGCGCCGGGAGCACCTGGTGGCGCTGTGCCGCACGCTGCGCGACGATCCGGCGCTGCGCTTCGAGCTGTGCAGCTCGGTCTCCGGGGTCGACTACGGCACCGAGGTCCCCCAGCGGCTGCACGCGGTGTACCACCTGACGTCGATGACCTACCGGCGGCGGATCCGGTTGGAGGTCGCCGTCGACGTCGATGACGCCCACGTGCCCAGCATGGTGGAGGTCTACCCGACCGCCGACTGGCACGAGCGCGAGACCTGGGACATGTTCGGCATCGTCTTCGACGGGCACCCGGCGTTGACCCGCATCCTGATGCCCGACGACTGGGACGGCTTCCCGCAACGCAAGGACTACCCGCTCGGCGGGATCCCAGTGGAGTACAAGGGCGCCGAGATCCCGCCGCCGGACCAGCGGAGGGCGTACTCCTGATGGCTCGGCGAAAAAACCGCACGACGAAAAACCGCAAGACTGAGCCCGCGCACACCGTCGGTAGCGGAACCACCGACACGGCGACTGAGACGGCTGAGACGGTGACGGAGACGGCGACCGACGCTGCGATTGACAGCGGTGGACCGGACCCGTATGCCGCCACGTCCCGGGAGACCACCGAGGGGCGGGTGTACACCGTCACCGGTGGTGACTGGGACAGCCTGCTCGATGACTGGCGCCACGACGAACGCATCGTCGTGAACATGGGGCCGCAGCATCCCTCCACGCACGGCGTGCTGCGGCTGGTCCTGGAACTGGAAGGGGAGGTCGTCACCCAGGCCAGATCCGTGATCGGCTACCTGCACACCGGTATCGAGAAGAACTGCGAGTACCGGACCTGGACGCAGGGCGTCACCTTCGTCACCCGGGCGGACTACCTGTCGCCGCTGTTCAACGAGGCCGCCTATTGCCTGGCCACCGAGAAGTTGCTGGGCATCACCGTGCCGCGCCGGGCCCAGGTGATGCGGGTGCTGCTGATGGAGCTCAACCGGGTGGGTTCGCACCTGGTGGCCATCGCTACCGGTGGGATGGAATTGGGCGCGCTGACCGGGATGACCGCCGGGTTCCGGGAGCGTGAGGAGGTGCTGCACCTGCTGGAGTTCCTCACCGGCCTGCGGATGAACCACGCCTTCATCCGGCCCGGCGGCGTCGCCCAGGACCTGCCCGAGGGCTCGGAAGACAAGATCCGGGACTTCTTGAAGGTGATGGACTCCCGGCTGCCCGACTACGACAAGCTGCTTACCGGGCAGCCGATCTGGAAGAACCGGCTGCAGAACGTGGCTTACCTGCCGCTGGATGGTTGCCTGCAGCTGGGGGTCACCGGTCCGATCCTGCGTGCCGCCGGACTCGAGTGGGACCTGCGCAAGGTGGAGCCCTACTGCGGCTACGAGGAGTATGACTTCGAGGTCCCCACTTCCACCGACGCCGACGCGTACGCCCGTTACGTGTTGCGCGTCGAGGAGATGCACCAATCGCTCAAGATCGTGATGCAGTGCCTGGACAAGTTGGAACCCGGCCCGGTGATGGTCGCGGACGGCAAGATCGCCTGGCCGGCCCAGCTGTCCATCGGCGCCGACGGGATGGGCAACTCGCTGGAGTATGTCCGCAAGATCATGGGGCAGTCGATGGAGGCGCTGATCCACCACTTCAAGCTGGTCACCGAGGGTTTCGCGGTGCCTGCGGGTCAGGTCTACGTCCCGGTGGAATCGCCGCGCGGGGAGCTGGGCTGCCATCTGGTCTCCGACGGCGGGACCCGGCCGTGGCGGGTGCATATGCGTGACCCCAGCTTCGTCAACCTGCAATCCATGCCCGCGATGTCCGAGGGCGGTCTGGTGGCCGATGTCATTGCCGCGGTGGCCTCGATCGACCCGGTGATGGGAGGGGTGGACCGGTGAGTTCCGAAGAACCACTTGCGGGTTCGAGCATGAACTCAGCGAGCGACACCCCGGCGTTCACCGCCCGGCCGGTAGCGGCGGCGGGGGCCGCGGACCAGGCTGCGCCGACGACGCTGTCCACCGCGCAAGACGTTCCGGTGGAGCGGCCGGTGCGGGTGGACACCAGTGGGTTCGACGAGCTGACCCAGCGCCGGGCGCAGGAGATCATCGCGCGTTATCCGCAGCGGCGCTCGGCGCTGCTGCCGCTGCTGCACCTGGTGCAGAGCGTGGAGGGGTATGTCAGCCAGGCCGGGATCGCGTTTTGTGCCCAACTGGTGGGCATCACCACCGCGGAGGTGACCACGGTGGCCACCTTCTACACCATGTTCAAGCGCAGACCCAATGGTGAGCACCTGGTGAGTGTGTGCACCAATACGCTGTGCGCAGCGCTGGGCGGCGAAGAAATCTATGCCCGGCTGCGCAAGCGGCTCGGGGTCGGGCACGAGGAGACCGCCGGCCGGCCAGGTGCCAAGGGTTCGATCACCCTGGAGCACGCCGAATGCCTCGCTGCGTGCGACCTGGCGCCGGTGCTGCAGGTCAACTACGAGTTCTACGACAACCAGACCCCGGAGTCCGCCGAGGCGTTGGTGGATGCGTTGCGGCGCGGGGAACGGCCGGCGCCGACCCGTGGTGCGCCGCTGACCGATTGGCGCGCTACCGAGCTGCAGCTGGCCGGCTTCTTCGGCGACGCGCAGCAGCTACGCGACGCGGTGGACGCACCGTCAGCAGCGCCCGAAACGTTGGCCGGCAACCGGCTCGCCGAGGAGCACGGGTGGCAGGCCCCGGCAATGCCGGATAATCCCCCGCCGCTGCCTGAAGTTGCACAGAAGAAGTGACCGGCGCCCGAGTTCAGACGCCCCAAAGGAGGAGACAGGCGTGACCGAGCGAACGCTCACACCGGTGTTGACCCGGCGGTGGGCTGCGCCCAAATCCTGGACCCTCGACACCTACACCCAGCTCGATGGCTACACCGCACTGCGCGCCGCGCTGGCCGCCGACCCCGACAAGCTGATCCAGCTGATCAAAGACTCAGGCCTACGGGGGCGCGGCGGGGCCGGTTTCCCCACCGGCATGAAGTGGGGTTTCATCCCGCAAGCCAAACCGGGCGAGCAGCCCACCGGGCCGGCAGCCAAGCCCACCTACCTGGTGATCAACGCGGATGAGGGCGAGCCTGGGACCTGCAAGGACGTGCCACTGATGATGGCCGACCCGCACTCGCTCGTCGAAGGTTGCATCATCACCGCTTACGCGATCCGCGCGCACCGGTGCTTCATCTACGTCCGGGGCGAGGTGGTGCACTGCCTGCGCCGGGTGTACAGCGCGGTCACCGAGGCCTATGCCGCCGGCTATCTGGGCCGCGATATCCTCGGCTCGGGGTTCGACCTGGACATCGTGGTGCACGCGGGCGCCGGAGCCTACGAGGCCGGTGAGGAGACCGCGCTGCTGAACTCTCTGGAGGGCCGTCGCGCTGAGCCCCGGCTCAAGCCACCGTTCCCGGCTACCTCCGGGCTTTACGCCGCGCCCACGGTGGTGAACAACGTCGAGACTATTTGCACGGTGCCCCACATCGTCAACGGTGGGTCGGACTGGTTCCGCAAGATGGGCCGCGAGAAATCCCCCGGTCCCAAGATTTATTCGATCTCCGGGCACGTGCAGCGCCCCGGTCAGTACGAGGCTCCGCTGGGCACCACCCTGCGCGAGTTGCTAGACCTGGCCGGCGGCATGAAAGGCGGTCCGCTGAAGTTCTGGACGCCGGGTGGCTCGTCGACGCCCTTGCTGACCGCGAAACACCTGGACGTGCCCTTGGACTTCGAGGGCGCCGCCGAGGCCGGTTCGATGCTGGGCACCACCGCAGTGATGGTTTTCAACCAGACGGTGAGCGTGCCGTGGGCGGTGATGAAGTGGACCGAGTTCTACAAGCACGAATCCTGCGGTAAGTGCACCCCGTGCCGGGAGGGCACCTACTGGCTGACCCAGATCCTGCAGCGGATGGTGCGGCGCGAGGGCACGCCGAGCGACGTGGAGACCATGCTGGACATCTGTAACAACATCCTGGGCCGCTCGTTCTGCGCGCTCGGTGACGGCGCGGTCAGCCCGATCACCAGTGGTATCAAGTATTTTCGGCAGGAGTTCCTGGACCTGTGCACCAAACAACCCGGCCACGGGCGCCGGGCGCAGCCGATGACGCTGACCGGATCGTCCCGATGACGGTGGCAGCAGCACAACCCGGCAGCGGCACCTCCGGGCGACCGGTCCCCGAGGGGCACGTCCGGCTGACCATCGACGGCCGCGAGGTGGACGCGCCCAAGGGCGAGTTGGTGATCCGAGCCTGCGAGCGGCTGGGCATCATCGTGCCGCGGTTCTGCGATCACCCGCTGCTCGACCCGGCCGGTGCCTGCCGGCAGTGCCTGGTCGAGGCGGAGACGGGCGGGCGCCCGATGCCCAAGCCGCAGACCAGCTGCACCCTGACCGTGGCCGACGGCATGGTCATCAAGACCCAGCACACCTCGGCGGTAGCGGACAAGGCGCAGCAGGGCGTCATGGAGCTGCTGCTGATCAACCACCCGCTGGACTGCCCGGTCTGTGACAAGGGCGGCGAATGCCCGTTGCAGAACCAGGCGATGTCCAACGGCCGGGCCGACTCCCGGTTCATCGATACCAAACGCACCTTCGCCAAACCGATCGCCATCTCCACCGAAGTGCTGCTGGATCGGGAGCGCTGCGTGCTGTGCGCGCGCTGCACCCGCTTCTCCGAACAGATCGCCGGGGACGCCTTCATCGAGATGCTCGAACGCGGTCCCGGTCAGCAGGTTGGGGTAGCGGCCGACAAGCCTTTCCAGTCCTACTTCTCCGGCAACACCATCCAGATATGCCCGGTCGGCGCGCTGACCAGCGCCGACTACCGGTTCCGGTCTCGGCCCTTCGACCTGGTCTCCACCCGCGGGGTGTGCGAGCACTGCGCCAGCGGCTGCGCGCTGCGCACCGACTGGCGGCGCGGCGTCGTGATGCGCCGGCTGGCCGGTCACGACCCGCAGGTCAATCAGGAGTGGAACTGCGACAAGGGACGCTTCGCGTTCGTCTACGCCAGTGCCGATGACCGGATCACCCAGCCGCTGGTCCGGGAATCGCTCGGGGGCGAATTGCGGCCGGCGTCATGGACCGAGGCGCTGCAGGTAGCGGCCGAAGGGCTACTGGCCGCGAAGAACGCCGGCGTCGGGGTCCTGCCGGGTGGTCGGCTGACCGTGGAGGATGCCTTCGCCTACGCCAAGTTCGCTCGGGTCGCGCTGGGCACCAACGACATCGACTTCCGCGCCCGGCCGCACTCCGCTGAGGAGCTGGACTTCCTGGCCGCGCACGTCGTCGGTATCACCCCGGACAACGGTGCGGTGACCTACGACGACCTGTCCGCCGCCCCGGCGGTGTTGTGCGTGGCCTTCGAGCCCGAGGAGGAGTCGCCGATCGTCTTCCTGCGGCTGCGTCGTGCCGCCCGCGACCGCCGCATGCCGGTGTGGCACCTCGGTCAGTTCACCACGCCCGCGGTGCGCCGCACCTCCGGCACCCTGCTGCGGGTGGTGCCCGGCGGCGAAGCCGAGGCATTGGCGGCATTGAGCGCCGAGGAACCCGCGGTGCGAGAGGCGTTGAGTAAGCCGGGCGCGGTGCTGATGGTGGGAGAGCGGGCCGCCGAGGTGCCCGGGCTCTACCCCGCAGTGGCGCGGCTCGCCGCGGACACCGGCGCTCGGCTGGCCTGGGTCCCCCGGCGGGCCGGCGAACGCGGCGCCCTGGAGGCGGGCGCGGTGCCCACCCTGCTACCCGGCGGCCGGCCGGTCACCGACGACGTCGCTCGCGCCGAGGTCGAACGGGCCTGGGGCGTGACGGTGCCGGGGCGGCCGGGGCGCGACGCCGCGGGAATCGTCGCCGCCGCGGCGGCGGGGCAACTGGGTGGGCTGGTCATCGGTGGGGTGGATCCCAATGATCTGCCGGATCCCCGGCTGGCCGAGCAGGCGCTGAGCCGAGCCCGATTCGTGGTGAGCCTGGAGATGCGGCCCTCCGCAGTGACCCGGGCGGCCAATGTCGTGCTGCCGATCGCGCCCGCTGTCGAGAAGTCCGGTAGCTACCTCGACTGGGAGGGTCGCCGCCGCGAATTCGCCACCACCATCACGTCGAACAGCAGTGCCTTTCGGTCGGCGCTGCCGGACTGCCGGGTGCTCGACAGTCTCGGCGTCGAGATGGACGTCGACCTGTTCACCCAGACGCCTGCCGCGGCGTGGGCCGGTTTCGCGGCGCTGGGCACCTACGGCGGCATCAATCGCGACCCCAACCGCCACACCGGTGGGCGGCCCCCGACGGCGCCCGCGGCGCCGCAGCCGGATACCGGCGAGGGGAAGGTCCTGCTGGCCACCTGGCGCCGGCTGCTGGACAACGGATCGATGCAGGACGGCGAGCCTCGACTGGCCGGCACAGCGCGGCCCGCCGTCGCGTTGTTGTCGGAAACGACCGCGGCCGACCTCGGGGTGCACCTGGGCGGCACGGTGACCGTGTCCACCCAACGCGGAACGGTGAGGCTGCCGGTGGCCGCCGCCGACCTGCCGCCGGGAGTGGTGTGGGTGCCGGGTAACTCCGGACCCGCCACCGTCCGGCGCAGCCTCGGCGTGGGGCACGGCGCGGTGGTTACCGTGCGTGGCGGCAACGGCGCAGCACCCATGAGTACAGCATCCAAAACTGGGTGGGGAGGCAAGTCATGACACCCACTGGCGCCTTGCTCGCCGACGACCCGCTGTGGCTCATCATCCTCAAGGTCGTCGTGATCTTCGGGTTCCTCATGGTCATGACGCTGTTCATGATCTGGATGGAGCGCCGGGTGGTGGGCCGGATGCAGCACCGGCCAGGCCCCAACCGGGTCGGGCCCTTCGGGCTGCTGCAGTCCCTGGCCGACGGGCTCAAGCTGGCGTTGAAGGAGGACATCACGCCGGTGCTGGCCGACCGATGGGTGTACGTGCTGGCTCCGGTGATCTCCACGGTCACCGCGTTCACGGCGTTCGCCGTGATCCCGTTGGGTGGTCAGGTCTCGATCTTCGGCGAGCAGACCGCGTTGCAGATTACCGACCTGTCGGTCGGGGTGCTGGTGGTGCTGGCCTGCTCGTCGCTGGGTGTCTACGGCATCGTGCTGGCCGGCTGGGCGTCCGGCTCGCCGTACCCGCTGCTGGGCTCGCTACGCTCAGCCGCCCAGGTGATCTCTTATGAGATCGCGCTGGGGATGTCGATAGTCGCGGTGATCCTGTATTCGGGCTCGCTGTCCACCGCCGACATCGTGGCCGCGCAGTCGCGGCAGTGGTGGTTCGTATTCCTGCTGTTCCCCAGCTTCGTAGTGTTCTGCGTATCGATGGTCGGCGAGACCAACCGTGCGCCCTTCGACCTGCCCGAGGCGGAGTCGGAGCTGGTCGGCGGCTTCCACACCGAGTACTCGTCGCTGAAGTTCGCGCTGTTCTTCCTCGCCGAATACGTCAACATGGTCACCGTCTCAGCGATGGCGACCACGCTGTTCCTCGGCGGCTGGCACGCCCCGTGGCCGCTGTCGCGTACTGCGCTCGACAGCGGTTGGTGGGGCCCGTTGTGGTTCATCAGCAAGACGCTGGTCTTCTTGTTCGTGTTCATCTGGCTTCGCGGCACCCTGCCCCGGCTGCGCTACGACCAGTTCATGGCGGTCGGATGGAAACTGCTGGTGCCGGGCAGCCTGGTGTGGATCGTGCTGGTCTCCGCAGCTCGAGCGCTGCGGGGCTCCGACGTCACGCCGAGTGAGATCCTCGTGGTGGGCGGCGTCGTGCTGGTCATGTTGCTGGTCGTCGCCTTCCTGCTGCCCCAGGGCGACTCGACCGCGCCGGCCACCGGCAGATCCAGCGGAGCCAACGGTAGGACCCAACACACCGGCGTGGCGCCGACCGCCGGCTCGGACTACCCGCTACCCCCGCTGGATCTCGTGGTGCCGGCACCGCCGCCGCGCCGGGCTGCGATGACCGCGGCCGGGACGGGTCCCGATGGCGCGACCAATGGTGGCCCACCGACCAGGAGGGAGGACGGCCATGGGACTACTTGATCCGGTCAAAGGGTTCGGGGTCACCTTCTCGACGATGTTCAAGAAGGTGGTGACCGAGGAATATCCCGAGGTCAAAAAGATCCCCGCGCCGCGGTTCCACGGTCGCCACCAGCTCAACCGGCACCCCGACGGGCTGGAGAAGTGCGTGGGGTGCGAGCTGTGTGCCTGGGCCTGCCCGGCCGACGCCATCTACGTCGAGGGTGGCGACAACACCGAGCAGGCCCGGTACTCGCCCGGGGAGCGCTACGGCGAGATCTACCAGATCAACTACCTGCGATGCATCGGCTGCGGGTTGTGCATCGAGGCGTGCCCCACCCGCTCGTTGACCATGACCAATGAATACGAGGTGGCCGACGACAACCGCCAGGACCTCATCTACACCAAGGAGGACCTGATGGCGCCGCTGCTGCCGGGGATGGAGCAACCCCCGCACGCGATGCGGCTGGGCGAGACCGAGCAGGACTACTACGTGCAGGGCCCGACTCTGGAGCGGCGGTCCGGGGCAGTAGGCGAGGAAATGCCGTGAGCGCGCTGAGCATCCCGCTGAGCATCCCGCTGGCGCCCGTGGCCGGCGCTGAGACCATCGGCTGGGGCGAAACCATCACGTTCTGGATTCTGGGGCCGCTCGCGCTGGCCGGCGGGCTGGCGATGGTCTTCGCCCGCAACGCGGTGCACTCGGCGCTGTGGCTGGCGCAGACCATGCTGTGCCTGGGTGCGCTGTACATGGTCCAGCAAGCACCGTTTCTGGGGTTCGTGCAGATCATCGTCTATACCGGCGCGATCATGATGCTGTTCCTGTTCGTGCTCATGCTGGTCGGCAAGGAGAGCGCCGACTCGGTGGTCGAAGTGCTGCGTGGTCAGCGAGTGGCGGCAGCTCTGGGCGGGATCGGGCTGGCCGCCCTGCTGGTGGCCATGCTGGGCCGGGCCTTCATCGGAGTCAGCGCGGTCGGGCTGGCCGGCCCGAACACCACCGACGGTGGCAATGTCGCCAACATCGGCCGGCTGCTGTTCACCGACTACCTGTTCCCGTTCGAGCTCACGTCAGCATTGCTGATCAGCGCCGCAGTGGGCGCCATGGTGTTGGCCTACACCGAACGCACCAAGCAGGGCCGGTTGACCCAGCGCGAACAGGTGGAGGCCCGCATCCGCGGTAGGCATCCTTCGCCGCTACCCGGTCCCGGGGTGTTCGCCACCCTCAACTCGGTGGCCACCCCAGCTCTGCTACCGGACGGTTCGCCGGCTCCGCAGTCGCGCTCGGAGCTGCTCGAATCGACCGCTTCGGAGCGACTCAAGGCCGACGTGCGCAGTGTCACCAGCGCCGGTGCCGAACCCGACGCCCGGGCCCTGCGCGCACCGGTGACACCACCTCCAGTGGACGAGGAGGAGCAGTAATGATGGCTCGACCCTGCGCGCAGGTCTCGCGATGAGCCCTACCAATTACCTCCTGCTGTCGGCGCTGCTGTTCACCATCGGCGCCGTCGGTGTCTTGGTGCGCCGCAATGCGGTGGTGGTGTTCATGTGCATCGAACTGATGCTCAACGCGGTGAACCTCACCTTGATCACCTTCGCCCGGATCAACGGCACTCTGGACGGGCAGATCATGGCGTTTTTCGTGATGGTGGTGGCCGCTGCCGAGGTGGTGGTGGGGCTGGCCATCATCATGGCGATTTTCAAGACCCGCCGCTCCGCCTCGGTCGACGAGGCGAACCTGCTCAAGTACTGAGCAGCCCCGGTCCGTGTCGTGAACTCGACGTGAGCGACGTTTTCGTCGCACGAAAGGTCGGTACCGTCGAGTTCACGGCACTCCACGGGTAGTAACGGATAGCTGTCTAGTCCCGGAATGGGTTGCGAATGGTGATCCCGGTGATCTGTTGCCCATGGTTCAGATCCTCTGACCACACCGTCGTGCACCCCAGCACACCGGCGCTGTGAACGATCATCGCGTCCCAGAACGACAGCCGGTTGGCCTCCGCCAGTTCGGCTGCGCTGAGGATGTCGACAACCTGCGGGACGTGCAGCGGCCAATGGCTCAAAATACGTATTCGGCCGAGCGCGACATCGTGAGCGAGTGGTTCGGCGATCTTACGCGTAGCGTTGACATAGAACTCTTGGAGCACCTGGACGCTGATCGCGCCGCGTTGGCTTGCTCCGAGGTCACCGACAAGCTGCGCGGCCGCGTCATGCCGGGCCCGCGCGGAACAGTCGTAGGCGTACAGCACGACATTGGTGTCCACAAACTCGAGGTCCTGTTTAGCGCGCATGGCTGTCGGCCCGGGACCACGTGACCTCTCCGACACGCATGGGCAGGCCGTCGGCCATCAGTCGCCGTTCCTCCTGCCACGCCCGCTCGTAGTCGCCTTCCTGCCGCGTCAACTGCCTGAGGTATTCGGCGACCAGGGCAGACAGTGATGTATCGCGGCTGGCCGCGATGACTCTCGCTTGCCGCACAAGCTCCGCGGGAAGGGTGAGCGTGATGTTTCGAGTGGACACGTGATCCAGTGTAACACGGCATCACGGGAGCCGTGCCGCTTCCGCCCCCCGCAAGCCGATCGCAGGGTGCATAAGCATCCATAAGGCCCTGGAGCCAGGTGTCGACGCGCCGCGACCCGCCACGATGAGGTGATGCCGGGTTGCGAGCGTTACCACCCTAAACTGAGCGGACGTGACGACGTAGTCGGTGCTGCTACGTCGGTGCGCTGGACTGCTAACCGACCGGCTCGCTCGTACCGACGAACGGAGTGTCCGGCATGGCCGAGGTCTTGCCTGCTGAGGGCACTGCGCTTTACGCCTGGTTGCTTGTGGTGCTGCCTGCGTTCGGCGCGTTCGTGTTGCTCGCCGGGGGCCGTCGCACCAATGCCTGGGGCCACCTGTTGGGCTGCGCAACGGTGCTCACCGCCTTTGTCTACGGGGTGGCGCTGTTCTCCGAGTGGCTGGGTTACGACGCGGCGCAGCGCACCCGGGAGCTGGGCACCGGAACGTGGTTCGCGGTCAACTCCCTGCAGGTCAGCTACGGTCTGCGGCTGGACCCGCTGTCGCTGACGTTCGTGCTGCTCATCACCGGGGTCGGCGGCCTGATCCACCTCTACGCGATCGGGTACATGGCGCACGATCCCGGGCGGCGCCGGTTCTTCGGGTACTTCAACCTGTTCATCGCGGCGATGCTCATCCTGGTGCTCGCCAACAACTTCGTCACGCTCTACCTCGGCTGGGAAGGCGTGGGCCTGGCCTCCTACCTGCTCATCGGCTGGTACCAGGATCGGCCCAGCGCGGCCACGGCGGCCAAGAAGGCGTTCCTGATGAACCGGGTCGGCGACGTCGGCCTGGCCATCGCGATCTTTTTGATCTGGCGCTCGCTGGGCACCGTGCAGTTCTCCGAGGTATTTCCCCGCGCCGGGGAGATTGGCGCGCCGACCTTGCTGGCGATCACCCTGCTGCTCTTGCTCGGCGCCTGCGGTAAGTCCGGCCAGTTCCCGCTGCAGGCATGGTTGCCCGACGCCATGGAAGGCCCGACCCCGGTCTCGGCCCTGATCCACGCCGCGACGATGGTCACCGCCGGGGTGTACCTGATCGCCCGGTGCAGCCCGCTGTACAACCTCAGCGCCACCGGCCGGCTGGCCGTCGCCGCGATCGGGACGATCACCCTGCTGATCGGGTCGATCATCGGCTGCGCCTATGACGACATCAAGAAGGTGCTGGCCTACTCCACGGTCAGCCAGATCGGGTACATGATCCTCGCCGTCGGGTTGGGTCCGGCCGGTTACGCGTTGGGCATCGTGCACCTGCTGACCCACGGTTTCTTCAAGGCCGGGCTGTTTTTGGGCGCGGGTTCGGTGATGCACGGCATGCACGACGAGGTCGACATGCGCCGGATGGGTGGGCTGGCCAAGCACCTGCCGATCACCTTCGCCATCTTCAGCACCGGCTACCTGGCGCTGATCGGTTTCCCGTTCCTGTCCGGCTACTACTCCAAAGATGCGATCATCGAGGCAGCCTTCGGGGTGGGCGGCGCTGGCAGTTCTTGGGGAACAGTCTTCGGAGTCATCGCGCTACTCGCCGCGGGGTTGACCGCGTTCTATATGACCCGGCTGATGCTCATGACGTTCTTCGGTGAGGAGCGCTGGCGCAACCTGCGTACCGCCGACGGCCAGGAATACCACCCCCACGAGTGCCCGCCGGTGATGTGGGTGCCCATGGTGCCGCTGGCCATCGGCTCGCTGGTCGCCGGCTTGTTCCTGGCCTCGGGCGAGCGGTTGGCGCGCTGGCTGGAGCCCTCGGTGGGGGCACTCGTACCGGTGGAATCGACCACTACGGCGATCGCGGTGCCGGCGTTGACAGTGCTGGTATCCGCGGCCGGGGTGCTGGTGGCCTGGCTGGTCATCGGCCGCCACCCGGTGCCGGTGGCCAAGCCTCAGCGGGTCTCGTTGCCGGTGGCCGCAGCGCGAGCCGACCTGTATGCCAACGCGATCAACGAGGCGATCATCGCGCGACCCGGTACCTGGTTGACCCGGGCGCTGGTGTTCGTGGACAACAAGGGTATCGACGGCATCGTCAACGGCACTGCGGCGCTGCTCGGCGGCACGTCAGGGCGGCTGCGCCGGTTGCAGACCGGGTTCGTGCGCAGTTACGCATTGGGCATGCTCGGTGGGGGGATTGTAGTGATCGCTTTCCTGGTGGCGGTGAGCTACGCATGAGTGGAGGCGGACTGCTACTGGCCATGCTGCTGCTGCCGATGGTGGGGGCGGCGGTAGTGGCCCCGATGCGCACCGCGCCGGTGGCCGCCAAGGCCACCGGTCTGGCATTCGCGCTGGTCGAGCTGATACTGACCGCAGTCGCCTGGTCGGATTACCAGCCCGGTGGTGGGCGGCTGCAACTGACCCTGTCGGTGCCGTGGATCCCCGCGTTCGGTACCCGTTTCGCGCTCGGCATCGACGGCATCGCGCTGGTGATGATCGCCTTGATCGGCGTGCTGGTGCCGATCGTGATGGGCTCGTCGTGGGCGGAGAAGCTGCCCGAGGGCCGCACCCCGGCGAGTTTTTACGCGCTGCTGCTGGCGCTGGAGTCGCTGCTCATTGGCGTGTTCGTGTCCACCGACGTGTTCCTGTTCTACCTGTTCTTCGAGGTCATGCTGGTGCCGATGTACTTCCTGATCGGGCGTTTCGGCGGCCCGAGACGGCAGTACGCCGCGGTGAAATTCTTCTTGTACTCGCTGCTGGGCGGGTTGGTCATGCTGGCCAGCGTGATCGGCCTGTTCGTAGTCAGCGGGCGCCGGCTCGGGCATGGCACCTTCGACTGGGCCGCTTTGCAGAGCATCGCCGCAACGATCCCGGCGAGCACCCAGATCTGGTTGTTCCTCGGGTTCTTCATCGCCTTCGCCATCAAGGCACCGCTGGTGCCGCTGCACACCTGGCTGCCCGACGCCGGTGCCGAAGCCCCGGTAGGCGTCGGGGTGCTGCTGGTCGGCGTGATGGACAAGGTCGGCATCTACGGTTTCCTGCGCTACTGCCTGCCGCTGTTCCCCGACGCATCGCGCACGCTGGCCCCACTGGTGTTGGTGCTGGCCATCGCCGGCATCATCTACGCGGCGCTGCTGGCCGTCGGCCAGTCCGACATGAAGCGGTTCGTGGCCTACACCTCGGTGGCGCACTTCGGGTTCATCGGGCTGGGCGTGTTCGCCTTCTCCACCCAGTCGCAGGCCGGCGCGGTGCTCTACATGGTCAATCACGGCATCTCCACCGGGATGCTGTTTATCGTGGTCGGCATGCTGATCGCGCGCGGCGGATCGAGGCTGATCAGCGACTACGGTGGCGTGTCGGGGCGGGCTCCGCTGCTGGCCGGGATGATGCTGCTGGCCGCGCTGTCCGCACTGGCGTTGCCGGGTACCAACTTGTTCGTCTCGGAGTTCCTGGTCTTGATCGGCTCGTACCCGCGCCAGCCGGTGGCCACTGTCATCGCCACCACGGGGATGATCCTGTCCGCGCTGTATGCGCTGTGGTTCTACCAGCGACTCATGCAGGGCCCGGTGCGCGGCGCGGCCGTGCTGGGGGCGCTGGACGGGCCGGGTACCGCGACGGCACCAGGGGTGCACCGCAGACGGGGCGGTTTCCCGGACTTGTCGATCCGGGAGATTGCTGTGCTGGTACCGCTGGTAGCGCTGATCCTGCTGCTCGGGTTCTTCCCGCAACCGGTGCTGAACGTGATTCAACCGTCAGTCGGGGCCACGGTCACCGAGGTCGGCCTGTCCGACCCGGTCACCGGGCAGGGAGGCAGCTGAGGTGCCCGGATTCTTGTGGCAGGTCCAGCACGTGCAGGCGCCTGCGGTGGACTATGGGGCGATCGCCCCGATCCTGGTGGTACTCGGCGCGGCGTGCATCTCGGTGCTGGTCGAAGCGTTCGTGGCGCGCCCGGCGCGGTGGTCGGCTCAGGTCGCCTTGACGCTGCTCACCCTCGGCGCGGCCGGTGCCGCACTGGGCGCACACCTGTACTCCCGTGGCGCGACGAACGTGGTGACGCTGGCCGGCACGATCGCCGTCGATGGCCCTGCGCTGTTCTTGTGGGGCACGCTGCTAGCCCTGGGGCTGGGAGCGATGCTGCTCATCGCGGATCGTACGGTCGAACCCGGGGGAGCGTTCACGCCCGACGCCGCGGTGCGCCCCGGTACGGCTGCTGACCGCGCGCAGCTGGTCGGGACCCAGACCGAGACCATGATGCAGACCGAGGTGTTCCCGCTGTTCTTGTTCTCGCTGGGCGGGATGATGGTCTTCCTCGCAGCCAATGACCTGCTCACCATGTTCATCGCGTTGGAGGTGCTGTCCCTGCCGCTGTACCTGATGTGCGGGATGGCCCGGCGGCGCCGGCTGCTGTCCCAGGAGGCGGCCGTCAAGTACTTCCTCTTGGGAGCGTTCTCCTCTGCTTTCTTTGTATACGGGGTGGCGTTGCTGTACGGCTACGCGGGCTCGGTGCAGCTGTCCCGGATCGCCGAGGCGTCGGCGGGCACCGACCGGTCGGACACCCTGCTGTTCGGTGGGCTGGCGCTGCTGGTGATCGGGCTGCTGTTCAAGGGCTCGGTCGGGCCGTTCCACACCTGGACCCCGGACGTCTACCAGGGCGCGGCGACGCCGGTGACGGCGTTCATGGCGTCCTGCACCAAGGTCGCCGCCTTCGGCGCCATCCTGCGGGTGCTCACGGTGGGCTTCGAAGGCACTCGCTGGGAGTGGCGCGGGTTGCTGTGGGGCGTGGCGATCGTGTCCATGGCGATCGGCGCGGTGCTGGGCCTGACCCAGACCGACATCAAACGCATGATCGCCTACTCGTCGGTGGCGCACGCCGGTTTCCTGCTGGTCGGGGCGATCGCGCTGACCGCCGAGGGGCTGTCCGGCACGATGTTCTACCTGCTCGCCTACGGCTTCACCACGTTGGCCGCGTTCGGGGTCGTCACCCTGGTCCGGGACGCGGACGGTGAGGCCACCCACCTGTCCCAGTGGGCGGGGCTGGCCAAGCGGTCCCCGCTGACCGCCGCGGTGTTCGCCTTCCTGCTCTTCGCGCTCGCGGGTATCCCGCTGACCAGCGGGTTCACCGGCAAGTTCGCGGTGTTCAGCGCCGCGCTGGCCGACGGGATGGCGCCACTGGTGGTGGTGGCCCTGGTGGCCAGCGCGGTGGCCGCGTTCTTCTACCTGCGGGTAGTCGTGCTGATGTACTTCAGCGAACCGGCCGCCGACGGTCCGACGGTGAGCGTGCCCGGTGCGTTCACCACGGCCGCGATCACGCTCGGCGTGGTGGTCACCCTGCTGCTCGGCGTGGTGCCCACCTTCGCCCTGGACTGGGCCGCGCTCGGCGCGTTCGCCTCCTGATCCGGGTATGAGCAGATCGACATCCGAGCAGCTCGCCGGTGTGGAAATGGCCGACCCGCAGCTGCGCGCCGTGTTGGAGCAGGGGTTGACCCAGGTGGAAGAGCTGCTGCACAAGGAGGTGCAAAGCGAGTTCCGCTTCCTCACCGAAACGTCGCTGCACCTCGTCGACGCCGGGGGTAAACGGTTCCGGCCGCTGTTCACGCTGCTCGCGGGTCAGTTCGGGCCGGACCGGGATCGAACGCATGAAGTGGTGCGGGCCGCCGCGGTGGTGGAGCTGGTCCACCTCGCGACGCTCTATCACGACGATGTGATGGACGAGGCGACCCTGCGCCGCGGCGCGGTCAGCGCCAACGCCCGCTGGGACAACACCGTCGCGATCCTCACCGGTGACTTCCTGTTCGCGCACGCCTCCCGGCTGGTCGCCGACCTCGGACCGGACGCGGTGCGGATCATCGCCTGCACCTTCGCCGAGCTGGTCACCGGCCAGATGCGGGAAACCCTGGGTCCCGTCGACGGCACCGACCCGGTCGATCATTATCTCGCGGTGGTGTCGGAGAAGACCGGCTCGCTGATCGCCACCGCGGGCCGCTACGGCGCCATGTTCTCCGGGGCAGGGTCGGAGCGGATCGAGGCACTGTGCCGCTTCGGGGAGACAATCGGTACCGCGTTCCAGATCTCCGACGACATCATCGACATCGCCTCACCGGCCGCCCAGTCCGGTAAGACACCGGGGACGGACCTGCGGGAGGGCGTGCGCACCTTGCCGATGCTCTACGCGCTGGCTGACGGGAGCGCTGAGGGTGAGCGGCTGCGGGCATTACTGGCCGGTCCGCTGACCGATGACGCGCTGATCGCCGAGGCGCTGTGGCGGCTGCGCGAGTCGCCCGGCCTGGATCGGGCAGTGCGTGCCCTGCGCTCCTACACCGACGCCGCTCGTCGCGAACTCGCAGTGCTGCCTCCGTGCTCCGCCCGAGACGCCCTAGCCTCCGTCACCGATTACCTAGCCGCCCGCACCGGCTGAGCCCCCGCCCCTTCCCGCCCCTTCCGCCCGCAGTCTGGATGCAGACTGCTGTTTTCGGGGCCTGGAAACAGCAGTCTGCATCCAGACTGCGGAGGGGCTACCGGGCTTGGGAGCGCAGGGAGGCGAGTTGGGGGGCGGTCTCGTAAGCGACCGCGTCGGCGTGGTTGGGCATGGTTGAGGTGGCCCGCAGGGCGGCTTTGGTAGCTATCACCAGGTCCCGGGGAGCGTCGGCAGTTCGGCGCGCCAGGTCTACTGCGGCGGTCACGACCGCCTCGTGCGCTTCGCGCGAGCGGGGCTCGCTTCGTGTCTCGATCAGGCGGTGGGCCAGGCCGGTGCGCACCGCCTCCGCAGCGTTCAGCGGCTCACCGAACAGCGCCAGCGCGGCTGCGGTCTGCCGGCTCACCGAGCGCTGCGCCAGCCACGTCATGCCCCCACCGGGATGGATGCCCAGCTGCAGGAACCGCGCGTCGAACACCGCGCCCGGCCCGGCCAGGCGCACATCGCAGGCCAGTGCCAGGTTGAGCCCGGCGCCCACGGCCGGCCCATTGACGGCTGCGATGGTGGGCAGGGCGGCATTGGCGACGGCGAGGAAACCGGCGTAGATGCCGCGCAGCTGCGCTTCAGAACCCGACCGTCCCGCGGCGGCCAGCGCGCCGCGGTCAGCCCCGGCACAGAACGCCGGAGGTGCACCGGTGATCACGATGGCGTGCACGGACCCGTCCCGGTCGCACTCCGCGACGGCGTCGGCCAACTGCCCGGACAACTCAATGCTCAGCGCGTTACGCCGGCCCGGGTCGGCGAGGGTGAGGACCGCGACGCGGCCCTCACAGTCATGAGTGCGTAACAGGCTCATAGCACCGAATGCCACTCATGAGGCTGGACAACACCACGGTGGAAACCGTGCGATCCACGAAGTCCAGCGCGCGGAGCCGTTCCAGCGCGGACTCCAGATGCGCGATGCCGCCGGCGCGCAGGTGCACGATGGCGTCGGCCGCACCGGAGACGGTGTAGGCGGCCACCACCTCGGGCAGCGACAGCAGGCCGTCCCGGATCCGGGACGGCGCCACGTTGCCCCGGCAGTGCACCTCCACGAAGGCCTCGGTACCCCAACCCAGCGCGCCGGGATCGACCACCGCGGTGAAGCCGCGCAGCACACCCGTGTCGAGCAGCTTGTCCACCCGGCGCTTGACGGCGGGTGCGGAAAGCCCGACTACCCCACCGATCTCCGCGTAGCTGGAGCGGGCGTCGGCCACCAGCCGCATTACGATCTGCCGGTCGATATGATCCATGCGCAATATTCTGATGGTCGACAAGCAAAATAGCTACATTGAATGTCAAATCTCTGCGGGATTACGATCGAAATATGTCGTCGGCTCTGAAACTCGTGAGTCCATCGCGTGTGGGTACCGCGCGCCGGTACCTGATGTGCCCGCCGCGGTACTTCACGGTCAACTACGCGATCAACCCCTGGATGGATCCCAGCCGACCGGTCGACGCCGCGCGGGCGATGGCCCAGTGGACGGCGCTCGTCGACACTTACCGTGCGCTGGGGCACACCGTGGAGGTGGCCGATCCTGAGCCGGGCCTGCCGGACATGGTCTTCGCGGCCAACGCGGGCACCGTGATCGATGGCGCCGTACTGGGTGCTCGGTTTCGCAACGCGGAGCGAGCCGCTGAGGCGGAGCATTACCGGCGCTGGTTCGCCGCGCACGGCGCGCCCGAGATGGTGATGCCCCGCGCCGTCAACGAGGGAGCCGGCGACCTGAGGTGGACCGGCTCCCTGCTGCTGGCCGGAACCGGATTCCGCACCGAGCCGGCCGCGCACCACGAAGCGCAGGAAGTGCTCGGGGTCCCGGTGGTGTCACTGCAGCTGGTCGATCCCCGCTACTACCACCTCGACACCTGCCTGCTGGTGCTCGACGACTCACCGGTCACCCCGCTGATCGCCTACTACCCGCCGGCTTTCTCACCCGGCTCGCAACAAGTGCTGGCCCGGTTGTTCCCGGACGCCGTGGTCGCGCATGCAGCAGACGCGGCGTGTCTGGGGCTCAACGGGGTATCCGACGGCGGCTCGGTGGTGCTCCCGGCGGAAGCCACGACTCTCGGCCGCACCCTGGCCGCCCGCGGCTTCGAGCCGGTCTTTGTCGACATCTCCGAACTCCGCCGGGCCGGTGGCGGTCCCAAATGCTGCACCCTGGAACTCTGACCCCGACTCCCCTCCCCCGGCGTGTCGCGCCCTCATGCCCGGCGTGTCGTGCTCCCGTGAGTGCTGTGTCGCGTCACTGTGCCCGCGCGGGCACCCACGCGGTGCGCTGGAACCCCCGACTGCGCTGCCACGTTGCACTGATCAGAAGCCGATCGCAACGGGAGGCTGACCGCTGTGCACAACCACTTCAACGGGCTGAAGACGGCACTACTGCTCGGCGGGCTGTCGGCGTTGGTGGTGCTGATCGGGGTGCCCTTCGGCCGCACCGGAGTACTCATCGCGGTGGTGTTCGCGCTGGGAATGAACGCCTACGCCTACTTCAACTCCGACAAGCTGGCTTTGCGGGCGATGCGCGCGCAGCCGGTGTCGGAGCCTGAGCAGCCCATGATGTACCGGATCGTTCGGGAGCTGGCCACGGATGCCCGCCAACCGATGCCCCGGCTGTACGTCAGTCCGACCCAGGCCCCCAACGCCTTCGCCACCGGCCGCAACCCGCGCCACGCAGCGGTGTGCTGCACCGTCGGCATTCTCGAGCTGCTCAGTGAGCGGGAGCTGCGGGGAGTGCTCGGCCACGAGCTGTCGCACGTCTACAACCGGGACATCCTCATCTCCTCCGTCGCCGGCGCCCTGGCCGGGATGGTGACGGCGCTGTCGAACCTGGCGATGTTCGCCGGACTGTTCGGTGGCGCCGATGACGATCGCCCGAACCCGTTCGCGATGCTGTTTATCGCCCTACTCGGCCCGATTGCCGCCGGCATCGTGCAGATGGCGGTGAGTCGATCGCGGGAGTACCAGGCCGACGCATCCGGCGCGACTCTCACTGGTGACCCGCTGGCGCTGGCCAGCGCGCTACGCAAACTGGAGCGCGGTACCCAGCTGGCGCCGCTTCGCCCCGAGCCGCAGCTGGCCGCGCAGTCCCACCTCATGATCGCTAACCCGTTCCGGCCGGGCGAGGGTGCTGCCCGGTTGTTCTCCACCCACCCGCCGATCGCCGAGCGGGTGCAGCGACTGGAGGAGATGGCTCGCCGCCAGCGGTCCTGACGGGTCTGTCAGGTCGATTTGGCGATGTCCATGACGTACTGACCGTAGCCAGAGCTCGCCATGGCCAGGCCCAGGGCGTAGCAGGCGTCGGCGCCGATGAAGCCCATCCGCAGCGCGATTTCCTCCAGGCAGGCGATCCGGACTCCCTGACGGTGCTCAAGGACCTGCACGTACTGGCCGGCCTCCAGCAGCGATTCATGGGTTCCGGTGTCCAACCAGGCGAATCCGCGGCCCAGGTCGATCAGCGTTGCCCGGCCCTGCCGCACATAGTGCATGTTCACGTCAGTGATCTCGAGCTCGCCGCGGGCTGACGGGGTCAGCGAGCGAGCGACCTTGACCGCCTCGTTGTCGTAGAGGTACAGCCCGGTGATCGCCTTGTTCGAGCGGGGCGCGGCGGGCTTCTCCTCGATGGATATCAACGTGCCGGTGGCGTCCACCTCGCCAACCCCGTAGCGCTGCGGATCCTTGACCGGGTAGCCGAACAGTACGCAACCGTCCAAGCTAGCCACACAGTCTCGGAGCCGGCTGGAGAATCCAGGACCATAGAAGATATTGTCACCCAGCACGAGCGCGACAGAGTCGTCTGCGATGAAATCTGCGCCGATAATCAAAGCCTCGGCCAAGCCGTTGGGCTGGGCCTGTTCGGCGTAGCTCAACCGCAACCCCAGCGTGCTGCCGTCTCCTAGCAGGCGGCGGAACAACGGCAGGTCCGACGGTGTGGAGATGATCAGGATGTTCCGGATCCCGGCCAGCATAAGCACCGACAGCGGGTAGTAGACCATCGGCTTGTCGTATACCGGCAGCAGCTGCTTGCAGACGGCCTTCGTGATCGGATGCAACCGGGTGCCGGCGCCGCCGGCCAGCACGATCCCTTTCACCGATAATCGGTGAACTGCGTAGTGACTAGCAGCGGCCAGGACGCATCCGCCCGACACTGTGTCTGAGCTGCGCTGACCATGCTCGTCTTTCGCTGTCGTCGGCGGGTGGTGGTCACCGTCGTTTGTACCGCACGGGTACCCGGGCCTTCATGGCCGGCTTGCACGTGCGGCTGCGCCAGCCGGGCCGCGCGCGAAGTCGTAATGAGTTCTCCCGCCCGAAATGCCGGATACCTGCCGCCGATCGATGGGCAACACACTGTCTCTGCTGAAGGGCATCTGGGTTGGCAGCGGCGCGATAGCCAGGGGCATAGTCGGGGCTGAAGAGCCGGTGTACCGCGGTGCCCGCGCACAGGCGAGCGGATCGCCCTTCTAGGGGTGACCTGGATGAATACCGTATTAACATTTGACGCACCCGTTAGAGTTATAGAGGGGTAGCGATGAGTACCATCTGGCGTTCTATCGGCGCACGGCTCTCGGTGGGTATCGCTGCGGTAGTCCTGGCCGCAGCCGCCTGCGGCTCCGGGGCATCCGGACCGCAGGCTGGGACTGAGCAGGCTCCGAGCCCCAAGGCGAGCGCGCTGCATGACAACATGCGTACGTTGTGGCAGGACCACGGAACCTGGACTCGCCTTGCGATCGTGGGCTTCGCGGACAACTCCCCCGACCTGCAGGTAACTCAGGACCGCCTGCTTGCCAACCAGACGGATATCGGCAACGCCGTCAAGCCCTACTACGGCGAGGATGCAGGCAACAAGCTGACGGCCCTGCTCCAGCAACACATGATGACTGCGGTGGGGGTGCTCAAGGCCGCCAAGACCGGCAATCCGGCGGAAGTCGACCAGGCCAAAGCGGCGTTCTATGCAAACGGCAACCAGATCGCTGACTTCCTGCACGGCGCCAACCCGGGGAACTGGCCGCTCGACGCGGTGCAGAACATGATGAAGACGCATCTGGACCAGGTAGTGGAGATGGGGGTCCGATGAGCTCACCCATCACTACGCGGAAAGCGTCGGTGTCTGGAACGGCTACCGAGACCATATTCTGGCCATGGCCGACACGCCTCGAATGGCATCGTCAAGCAATTCCCCAACCGCTTCAGCTGATCGCATTCTGCGTCGGTGGCATAACGTTGCCCGGACTCGACAGGGTCAGATCGTCGGAAAAACAACAGAGAGGATACATAGGAAGGGGCCAACGATGACCAGCCCAGGAAGCACCCTCCAGCATGCAGAACTCGGTCCCGAATCGTCACCCGTGAAGGACCAGCCCGCTACCGCCCAAGATGCAGGGACAAGGAAGGGCACCGTCGACTACCGGAAGGCGGCAGAAAAGCTGGCGGCCGCCGACTATCAGGCCCGCATGGAACACTTCCACCGCATGAAAGCGTCCAAACCGGTCGTGTCGTTCGGTGGGCGCCCACACGGAGGCCCACTTAACGACCGCGCCGGATAGCACCACTATGCGGTAATGCGACGACTACGCCATGGACACCCGGCCGCCCGGTTCATGGCGTAGTCGGCTACCCGCGGACACTACGAGCGGCTCAGATCACCGATAGTTGGTGAACTGCAGGGCGACACCGAAGTCGCGGCCCTTCAGCAGGGCGATGACGGCCTGCAGGTCGTCTTTCTTCTTGCCCGAGACGCGCAGCTGATCGCCTTGAATCTGAGCCTGGACGCCCTTGAGCTTCTCGTCCCGCACCGCCTTGGCGATCTCTTTGGCCTTGTCCTGGCTGATGCCTTGGAGGATGCGCCCGGTAGTGCGGTAAATCTTGCCTGAGACGGCCGGCTCGTCCACCTCGAAGGCCTTCAGTGAGATGCCGCGCTTGACCAGCTTACTCTTCACGACGTCGATGGCGGCGCGGCAACGCTCCTCGGTCTCGGCCTCGATCGTCATCGCTTCGTCACCGGCCCACATCACCTTCGCCCCGGTCCCGCGAAAGTCGAACCGGGTCGACAGCTCCTTGGCCGCCTGGTTGAGCGCGTTGTCCACTTCCTGCCGGTCGACCTTGCTGACCACATCGAACGACGGATCCGCCACCGTGCCTCCTTCCGTGCGCGCCGGTGATGACCCTACTCGCCAGGCCCATTACCACTCGATGTCACGGACTGTGTATCGTGACCAGCGGCCGGTGCGTCCGGCCACCAGGCGGGTTGCCCGAGCGGCCAATGGGAGCGGACTGTAAATCCGTCGGCTGATGCCTTCCAAGGTTCGAATCCTTGACCCGCCACGAGGAGAAACGGCTCTTGAGCAGGACAGAGGTCGTTGCGGCTCGCCCTTCGGTACGTCCGGTGCTGTCCGGCTGTTCACGGGTAGTTGCGCTTCCTATACGCGCCCTAGGGCCCGTCGGCCGCTAGCACCGGAGATAACGATCGGGGCCCGGTGGGCACAGCACGACGGTGGTGGCCGGGAATGCGGCGTGTTTGGCGATCGTGGCGTGCCCGATCGGTGTCGCCGAGCGCGGCGGTCGCCTACCTACGTCCCGCGATGAGCCGGCCGAACCTGCACGTCGAGACGCATGTCCAGGTCGTGAAGGTGCTGTTCGAGGGCACGCGCGCGGTCGGCGTTCAGGGCGTGCGGCTGGGCGAGCAACTCACCTTCCGCGCCGCGAGTGAGATCATCATCAGCTGCGGCGCCTACAACTCACCCAGCTGCTGATGCTGTCCGGCATTGGCCGCCCGAGCGAGCTCGCGGCGCTTCAGATTTCCCTGGTGGCCGAGGTTCCTGGCGTCGGGCTCAACCTGATCGATCATCCCATGTCGGGCGTGATCTACCTCAGCGACCGCGAGGGCAGCCTGTTCGGTGCGCTGAACGAGCAGAGCCTGGCGCAATTCCAGACGAAGGGCCGCGGGCCACTGACGTCTAACGCCGCTGAAGCGGGCGGCTTCGTGCGCACCCGCGCCGAACTCGACGCGCCGGACGTGCAGTTTCACCTGGTCCCCGCGCTGTTCATTCAGGAGGGGCTGGTGCCGGGGCAGGCACATGGCTTCTCCATCGCCGCGAGCGTCGTCAACCCCCGTAGCCGCGGCCAGGTCGCGCTCGTCTCGCCGGACCCAACCGCCAAGCCGTTCATCGTCCATAACTACTACGACAACCCGCAGGACCTGCGGACCCAGATCGCCGGCGTGCGGCTCACCATGCAGATCGCCAATACCGCGCCGCTGGCGCAGTGGGCCAGCAATCCCTACCTCGCGCCCGCCTCCGACTCTGACGAGGACATCGTCGCGCACATCCAAGCCACGATGCAGACGATCTATCACCCTGTGGGCACCTGCAAGATGGGCACCGATGACATGGCAGTCGTCGACCCGCAGCTACGGGTGCGCGGTGTTGAGGGCCTGCGCGTCGTCGACGCGTCGATCATGCCCACGGTCCCCCGCGGCAACACCAACGCGCCGACGATCGCCGTGGCCGAGCGAGCAGCCGACCTTGTCCGCGGGCTCACCGCTGCGGGGGCGTCGACGTCCAGCCGATTGCTAGGTGGCTAGTCAAACGTCACCGACGGTTGCGCTGAATCAGACGACGTCGCTGAGTTCAATCCTCCGGATCTCAGGATGTTGCTGAATATGGTCGAGAATTTCCTGAGCTGCCCACCGGAGCCCAGATCGATGATTGGTGGCGGCCCAAGCAGCATACGACCTGCTGGATATCCCGCGGTGACGCAGGTTGGTGGCGCTTCGATTGGTCAATTAATACGGCCATTAACAGCACGCACGCAGCACCAACCCAAACACGACAAAGGGCCTATAGTTGCAAGGGAGATCCCGTGGAGTGCGCCTTTGTATGGAGCGGGTGACGGGAATCGAACCGCGTCTAGAGCCTGGGAACTACATGACATCCGCAAGGACAGGGCCATTGAGCAGCGATTTTGACTGACCGTGATTAGCCGTCAAAGCCCGTTAGGGGCACCTACCTTCGGCGCTCGCCGATTTCGTTAACGCGGGCATAACCAGTCGCGACCGCGGTCATTAAGCCAACGGCCGCACCGGTACCGCACGGCCTATCTACCGCACACCGCAACCATCCGGTGGGACGGGCAGTCAAGTGAGTCACCTGGTGGCTCACATGTCAGCAGAAATGCAACCACCGGCGTCCACGTGCGACCGGGAAATGATCGCCCTCTCAGCGTTCTGCTGCTAGAAGGGCGGAAGCGGAGGGATTCGAACCCCGGGTGGTTGTCCACCGATCGCTTTCAAGGTCATCGACCGGCAATTCAGGGTGAATCACCTCTGCCGTTTCGGCAGGTCTATAGCGCCCGCCGGTCCTCAATGAACACAGGCGATCCGGTACGAATGCCACCAGAATTGCCACCGGTGTATTGCCGAACCGGCTGTGCCGATCGTGGTGTACCAGTGCCGGAGAGGGCGGCTATTCGGCGACGTGGCCCCGCTCCAGGCGCGTCACCCGGTCCTGCAGCTGTCTGATCAGCCTGTAGCACCGACCGCTGAGCTGGCCGTTCAACCGACGGTCCTATGTCACGCCAGCCGTTCAGCGCGCGTCCTGGTCGCTTCACCGCAACAGGGTAGCTACACCCAGTAACAGCAGTGAAGATCGTGGCCCAAGGCGATGAGCTGTTGAAGATATCCACAAGATCATGATCACGGGACAGCGCCGGGATACCGGTCGGACGATAGACCTCAAGGAGCAAGGAACCATGGACTGGCGTAACCACGCGGCCTGTAGAGATGAGGATCCGGAGCTGTTTTTCCCAGTAGGGACGAGCGGTCCGGCGTTGCTGCAGATCGCCGAGGCGAAGGCTGTGTGCTGGCGCTGTCCGGTCAGTTCTGAGTGTCTCAACTGGGCGCTGGCCTCAGGGCAGGATGCTGGCGTGTGGGGTGGTCTGAGCGAGGACGACCGGCGCGCGCTCAAGCGACGCAACGCTGGCACCGGGACCCGTATCAACGCCGAAGCCTGATAGCGACCAAACTGGGTTGTATGTCGGACTTCGCCCCGCCGGCGGCGAGTCCGACTGAGCGTATGCCCGCTCAGGTGGAGCGAGCGGTGGTGGCCCGGTTGGGACGGTTGGATCAGGCGGCGCGACGCCTGGCGCAAGCGGTGGTGGTGTTGGGTGAGCGCGGCACTGGTGACTACTGAGCTGCTCGCGGAGGGCCGGCCGGTGCGGTTTGTGCACCCGCTGGTGCGCTCAGCCGTCACATCCAAGCAGACCGCGATGGGAGCTGGCCAGCTGGAAGACGGCGAGGCCTACCGCACCGAACTCCTGAGGACGGACCGACCCGCCGAGGCCGAGCGGTTGCGCCTGCTGGAGCAGTTCTGGGACCCCTACACCATCAAGATCTGCAGAGAGTTGCCACTCCAGCCGGCCTGGTGATGCCTGGGGGCCGGGACAGGGGTCGGGTCGATCGCCTACTGGCTCGCTCATGCGGCCTGCGCGACGTTTGGTCGGCGGCAAGCGCACCTGTCGAGCCCGGCGCTGGTGCCAGCCATCCCGAAAAGCTGCGCGCTCGGCGAGGGCGTGATTTGCTTCGTTCTCAGTAGGCTTACGTGGTGAGCGTTGGGATCCGGCACAACATCAACCAGTCGGGACGGCTGGACGGGCAGCCGATGTTGTTCGCGCATGGGTTTGGCTGCGACCAGCACATGTGGCGCTACGTCGCGCCGCGGTTCGAGGACGAGTTCCGGGTGGTGCTGTTCGACCACGTCGGAGCCGGAAATTCCGATCTGTCTGCGTACGATCCGCAGCGCTACTCGTCTTTGTCCGGCTACGCCGAGGACGTCGTGGCGATCTGCACCGAGCTCGAGTTGCGAGATGTGATCTTTGTCGGGCACTCCGTCTCGGCGATGATCGGTGTCCTCGCGGCGGCTGCGGCACCTGAACTGTTCGCCAAGTTGGTGTTGGTCGGTCCCTCTCCTTGCTACCTCAACGACACCGATTACGTCGGTGGGTTCAGCGTGGAGGACATCAACGACATGCTTGACTCGCTGGAGAGCAACTACCTCGGCTGGTCCAGCGTGATGGCTCCGGCGATCATGGGCCGTCCGGACCGGCCGGAGCTGGGGGATGAGCTCACTGAAAGTTTCTGCCGGACCGACCCGTCTATCGCGCGCCACTTTGCCAGGGTCACTTTTCTTTCCGACAACCGTGACGACCTGAGCGCCGTGGCGACGCCGACGCTTGTCCTGCAGTGCGCCAACGACGTCATCGCCCCGGTATCCGTTGGCGAGTTCGTCCGCGACAGGATGCCGGATGCGTCGATGGTGCTGTTGAACGCCACCGGGCACTGCCCCAACCTGTCTGCGCCGGACGAGACGACCGCAGCGATGGAGCAGTTCGTGCGTGGATCGGCGCCCGTCCGGCGATGACAGCAAGCGGCGGTGAGGCGCTGGATGCCTTCTACGAGGCTTTGCGCGACGACGATGCCGATCAGCTCTACGACCGGGCGCCGTGTGGCTACTTGTCCACCGCCCCGGACGGAATGATCATCAAGGTGAACCAGACCTTCCTCGACCTGACTGGCTACCAGCGTGGGCAGTTGATCGGGCGGGTGCGTTTCTCGCAGCTGCTGTCTGTCGGTGGACGGATCTATTACGAGACCCACTACGCCCCGATGCTCGGCATGCAGGGCCATGCGCACGAGATCGCGTTCGACCTTGTCCGCGCTGACAAGTCACGGTTGCCGGTGTTGGTCAACGCGGTTCTCGAGCGTGACGCGCGGGGCGGTCCATTGGTCATCCGGACTGCGGTATTCGACGCCAGACTGCGCCGGGAGTACGAACGTGAGTTGCTGCGTGCTAAGCAGCGGGCCGAGGAATCCGAGGCGCGCGCGAAAGCCCTGGCGAAAACGTTGCAGCAGACGCTGATACCGCCTGCCCCGCCGGTTATCCCGCATCTCGACGTGGCGGCAGCATATCGACCCACCGGAGACGGTAGTGAGGTGGGGGGTGACTTCTACGACGTCTTTCAGATCGGCACCAACGACTGGGTGGTGGCCGTAGGAGACGTGTGCGGTAAGGGAGTTGAAGCAGCCGTGGTAACCGCGCTGGCTCGCTACACCCTGCGTGCCGCCATCATCGAGCACTCCGAACCCTCAACGGCGCTCGCCACGCTCAACGACGTGCTACTGCACCACCACACCAACCGATTCTGCACCGTCGTCCTGTTGCGGTTGAGGCACGCCGAGGGGGAGTGGGCCGGCACCGTTAGCTGCGCTGGGCATCCGCGTCCGCTGCTACGACAGTCCAACGGAACGTTACATACCGTCGGGAAACCAGGAGCGCTCCTCGGCGTCGTCGATTCGCCGCATCTGCACGATGTGCAGTTCCGTCTGCTGCCGGGTGACATGCTTGTGCTCTATACCGACGGCATCACCGAGGCGCGCAGCGGAAAAGTTTTCTATGGAGATGACAAGCTCGCCGCCGCCGTGGCGCGCGCCCCTGACTCCGCAGACGCGCTGACTAGCGCCATCCTCAGCGAAGTACTGGAATTCCAGACTGGTCGAGCACGAGACGATATCGTCGTTGTCGTCATCCGGGTCCCGGTGTCATAGCCGGGCTGCGCGGCGAATGTGTAGCGGAGCGTGATTACCTCCCGCTGAGGCAACCTCACAAAGGGGGTTGAATGACAGGCGTCCGTACAGGCGATGCTGATCCAGCGCAAACCCTTGCCCTGCTGTGGCGAGAACCGGCAACGGCGTCGCGCCATGGTCCGGCTCAGCGGCTGAGCGTCGACTTGGTGGTGGATGCCGCGATCGCGCTCGCCGATAGCGAGGGGCTGGCCGCGGTCTCGATGCGCCGGCTAGCTGATCGTCTCTCCGTGGCGGCCATGACGCTGTATACCTATGTGCCGACCAAAAGCCTCCTTCTCGATCTGATGCTCGATTCTGTGTACGCCGCGATGCAGCGGCAGGACACGAGCGGGCAAGGATGGCGAAGGCGCGTCACGGCCGTGGCCCAAGAGAACCGCGCGCTGTTCGAAGCCCATTCGTGGGCTGTGCAGGTGGCTTCGAACCGTCCCCCGCTGGGCCCGGGACAGCTGGCGAAGTACGAGCATGAGCTGAGTGCCCTCGAAGGCCTAGGCCTGTCCGATATCGAGCAGGATGCCGCCGTCGGGTACGTCCTCGGCTTCGTCCGCCTGTATGCGATCGATGTCGGGTCCGCGCGAGCTGCTCGGCGTGACAGCGACGTCGACGATCAGCAGTGGTGGGCGGTGCACGGGCCGCTACTTGCCCGGCTCATCGACCCAGCGCGGTTTGCGACCGCCGTCCGGGTCGGGGCCGCCGCGGGAGCGGCCCACGGCTCTGCATGGAGTGCTGAGCATGCCTGGAGCTTCGGACTGGAACGCGTCCTCGACGGGCTGGCGGCTCTCATCGAGCGGCAGTGAACTCGGCGATGTGATCGGCGGTACTACATACGCTGTACGAAGTTGTTTGACCAGAGGAGTTCACCCGTGACCGGCGTCTTTCCCCCTCCTCCTGGCGGTCAACCCGCACCCCGCATTTCATCTCCGACTCCCTGGTGTTCGTCGTCACCGACGCTGAGATCACCTGTGGTGACATGGTGCGGTCCGTGAGGTATGGCGTCAAGGCCGCTGGCGACTGGCGCTTCCAGACGATGGTGCAAGGCGGCTGGGCTGGATAAAGCGCTCGAAGGTGTAACCCGGGTGTCTATCTGTAGGTGAGGCCGGCGCGTACGACAGAGGGTGGCGCAAGCCATGGGACGGACTGGGCGAGGCCGGGCAGCGACCCCTCGCGGAAGTGGCGTGGCTGACTCGCGGGCCCTGCAGGCGCCACAGTTGCGTGTGGTCAGCGGCGAGTTCTACCCGGACTGGGAGCACGTGTACCGGGACAACGTCGATCGGGTGTACCGGCTGATGTTCGCCAAGGTCGGCAACCGGCCCGATGCCGAGGACCTGACCGCGGAGGTGTTTCTGGCGGCGTTGCGGCCGCTGCGGGTGTCGGCCAGTGCGCCCGAGGTGCGGGCCTACCTTCTGACCACGGCGCGAACCGTGCTGGCGGGGTATTGGCGCCGCACGTTGGGTCGCGAGATCACCACGCTGAATGACGACGATGATCTCGAGCAGGTGCCGGTGGACGATGCCGCCGGGTCGGATGCTGCGGGACGGGCGGCGGCGATCCTGGCCGAGCTTCCCGAGCAGTACCGGCGCGTCCTGCAGCTACGGTTCTTGGAGTCCTGCTCGGTGCGCGAGGCCGCAGCCGCGCTGGGTGTGACCGTCGCGTATGCCAAGGTGCTGCAGCATCGGGCGTTGCGGCGCGCCGCGGAGCTGCTGGAGGTGGACAGGTGAGTGCACGGGGTGCGCGCCGGTTCATCGCGGACCTGCTGCGCGGCCGCCGCCCGCGATCGTTTCGTGCCGACGAAACCGACGCCGGCCAGCTGCGCGCAGCGATCACCCTCCGGGCCGGGCAGCCGGGCAGCACGGTGCCTCGGGAACAGTTCGTCACGGACTTGCACCGGCGGCTGGCCGACGAGCTGGCCCAGGAGCCGACCGAGGCGCTCCAGACGCAGCCCCGACGAGCGGTGGATGGCACCCGGCGGCGGCTGGTGCAAGCCACCTCGATCGCGGCGGCCGCCGCGGCGGTGGGAGCGGTGGCTGACCACGCGCTCACCAGCCGGAGTCCGGCACCGACCGGGGGCGGCCGGGAGCAGACGTTGGTACCGACCACCGGTCAGTGGCGCACGGTGAGCGCGAGCGCGGAACTGACCGAGGGTGCCGTGCGCAGTTTCGACGTCGGCACGGTGGTCGGGTTCGTGGCTCGTACCGGAGGTGCGTTGCATGCCGTGTCGGGGATCTGCACGCATCTGGGCTGCCGGCTGGCTCTGGACGCGCCGGCCCGGCGGCTGGACTGCCCGTGCCACAACACCTCATTCGCCCTGAGCGGGGAACTGGTCAGGCATCAGCTGCCCACGCCGCCACCGCCGTTGCCGCTGCTGGAGGTCCGGGAAACGCGCGGCGAGGTGCAGATCTTCGCCCCGTCCGGCCCGGCGTAACCCCGATGCCTATCTGCTGGTGAGACCGGCATCAGCCGGGTTCTCAGCAGAGACGGGATCGATCATCATGCGCCTGTACAGCACCAGACTTGTGATAGCGGCGGCGTCGGCAGCGGCCGGGGTGGCGATTGTGGCCGGCTGCGGCGGCGGCCCAACCAACGCCGAGGCGGCGCCCGCACCAGGACCGGTGATGCCCGGCATGGCGTCGATTCCAGAAGCGCCGGTTGCCACCAACGTGGTGTCGATTGAGAACTTCGCGTACTCCCCGGCGATTGCCACGATCAAGGCCGGCACCACCGTCACCTGGACCAACCGCGACCAGGATCCGCACACGGTGACGGCGATGTCCGGACCGTTTCATTCCCCGGTTTTGAACACCGGCCAGTCATTCCGCCATACCTTCACCGCACCGGGACGCTTCGACTACCTGTGCACCATCCACCCGTTCATGACCGCCACCGTGGTGGTGACCACGTGAGCGACTCCGACAGCTCAACCGGCATGAGCCGCCGCCAGCTGCTGCGGCATACGGCGTGGTTCGGTGCGGCGGTGGTACTCACGGTCACCGGTGGTGAGGTGATCAGTCACATCGGCGGCACACCCGCCCCAGCGGTGGCCGCCCAGGACCTGCGCGCGTTGCGGTTCGTGCAGATCAGCGACAGCCACCTGGGCTTCCACGGACCGGCGAACACCGACGTGACCGGCTCCTTCAGCCACGCCATCAACCAGGTCAACGGTCTGGGCTTTCGCCCGGACTTCGTGATGCACACCGGCGATTTGACCCACCTGTCCACCGCCGCCCAGTTCGACCAGGTCTCCCAGATGCTGCGTGGGCTACGCACCGGCGCAGTGTTCACCGTGCCCGGCGAGCACGACTCGGTCGACGACCATGGACAGAAATACCGAGCCAGGTTCGGGGCCGGCACCCGCGGCGAGGGCTGGTACAGCTTTGACGTCAAAGGTGTACACGTCATTGCCCTGGTCAACACGCTGACCTTGGAGAAGCTCGGCCACCTCGGAGCCGACCAACTCGACTTCATCCGCAAGGACGTCGCCGGGCTGTCCAGTGACACACCCATCGTGGTGTTCAGCCACATTCCCCTGTTCGCGATGTACCCGACGTGGGGCTGGGGCACCGATGACGCCGCCCAGGCCCTGAGCTACCTGGGCAAGTTCGCCTCGGTGACCTGCCTCAACGGCCACGTCCACCAGCTGTTCACCAAGACCGAGGGCAACGTCACCTTCTACAGCGCCACCACCACGGCCTATCCCTTACCCCACCCCGGGGTCGGGCCCGGTCCGATTCCGGTCACCCTGCCCGCCGGGCAGCTAGGCGCCGCGCTGGGTATCCGCGACGTCAGCTATCAGCCAGGCCAGCACGCCCTGGCCATCCGCAATCTAAGGCTCACCGACCGAGGGCCCGCATGAATCCGACGCTGTCGCTGTCAACCCGCGCCGGCGCGGCCGGCTGCCTCGCGGCCAGCGGCGCCGTCCACGCCGAGCTCTACCTGCACGGCTACCGGACCATCCCCGGGGTCGGTCCGGCGTTTCTGCTGCAGGCCAGTGGCGCCTTCGCGGTGACGTTTCTGCTGCTGGTCACCTCGGCAGCGGTTCCCCGGCTGGCTGCTGCGGCGCTGGCCCTCGGCTCGCTGGGCGGCTTCGCCGCGTCCCGGACGGTCGGCATCTTCGGGTTTGTCGAGCGCGGTCTGCAACCCGCTCCGCAGGCCCTGATAAGCATTCTCACCGAGGTCGCCGTGCTGGGACTGCTCGCATCGAGCTGGAGCTGTCAGTGGACGCTGCGACGTGGTTTCCGCTTCGCGCCGCTGGACCAGGGCCAGAAGGAGGAGCCCTGCCAGTAGGGAGGTACGGGCGCATCCGCATCGCGGGAACGGACCCGCTCGTAGGACTCCCAAGCGTGCAGGTGCGCCTCGTAGGCCCGGCGCCGGGCGTCCTCGAACACCAGCCACTCCTGCTCTGGGGTGGCATGACCCTCGGCGACCGCCAACTCGGCGGCGGCCAGCTTGGCGTCATCGACGTCGCCGTCCTGGTGCGCGGCGTGCTCGGGCTGCGACGACGGATCATTGCGGTGCCGCTGCTGGTAATACGGGTTGTCGGCAGACAGGCCACCGCTGAAGCGGCCATAGGCGCCGAGGAACAGCAGCAGCATTCCGGCGATGAAGCTGAAAATCACATTCGACAGCCGGAAGGCCAGCAGGTTCCACGCCGTGTCGAGCACGGCGAGGTTAGCCAGCCCGGACAGCAAGAACAGTGCACCGACGACCACGGTGATCGTCGAGGAACTGCGGCCCCCGCGCAGCGCAGCGCCGACGAGGACCCCGCCGACGATGAGCGAAATTGTGGCCAGCAGACCATTCGTGGCTAGTCCGAGAACGACTTTGCCCCGGACTGCCAGGAATTCCAAGCGATCGGCGACACCCAGCACGCCGAAGACACACAAGCCTCCACCGAGCACCGCCGCTCCTATGCGGTGCACGAGGTCCAGCCGGCGCTCCGGCGGAAAGCTCGACATGTCGCTCACGATACTCCTGACTCCTCACCGTTGGTGCAGAAAAATGCACCATCACGGGAAAGGACTAGGGCGTGTGAGCTTGCTGCAGGATTCGGCTTGGTGCATTGATCGCCGTTTATGTGCGTTGCCGGCTGCGCCCTCAGCTTCAAAGATGCCCGGTTACCGACCCTTAGCGCTGCACGTTGTCAGGCTATGGCGATCGTTGTCGGCCGTCGCCGTAGCGGTGCTCGACGGACGGTGCGTAGCGGTCGAGGTGGAGCGTCTTCACATCGCACCCGCCTCGGTCCAGCGCAGTACACCGGCTCCGGGTGTCCACGGCCACTGAGCGGACCCAGTTCATGTTCGTCGATCTTGACCCGCAGCTGCTGCAACGCCCGTGCCCGAGTGGGTCCGATCCCGCCCAGGGGAATCCCGGCGATACGTGCGATCTCGGAGTAGGAGCACGGGTTGTCGGTGAACAGCAGCCGTACCAGGTTTCGTCGAAGCGGTGGCAACTCGTCGATGAGATCATGCAACGTCCGCGTGACGTTAGCGTCGATGGCACGCTGCTCGGGACTCGCCGACGGGTCGGAGAAGGTTTCCACTGCCCAGTCAGTGAGCTGGGGCCCGCTTTTGGCATGGCGCAGACTGCGCAGGCATTCGCGGCGGGCGGTGGTCGCCAGCCACCCGGCCAGTCGCTCGGGATGCTGTACTCGGTGGGCATTTTCGGCCAGCCGCAGCCAGGTTGTCTGTATCACGTCGAGTGCATCGGCTTCCTGTAGCCGGAATGACCGCACCGTCGTGGACACGAGCTTGCCGTACCGACGAAGGATTTCATCCCAGGCAGATGGATCTCCGTTACTGATTCCCTGCAACAGGTCAGGCGGATTATCTGCGCCATCGGCAGGTAAGTAATTGATGGTTGTGGTCGTCATCGGAATCGCGGCCCTTTGGTGGGGGAAATGTTGGTCACGCCTCGGTCGCGCCGACCATTGCGCCATTGCGCATGCGACGATTCTTTGCGTTAAAGACGTATCAAGCCGCTATTTCGTTCAGCGGATACACCAAGTCAAGGTAGGATGGTCGATACCCGTGTCGCATCAGCACCGTTTGTGATCGCCGCCATGGTGTCCTCCGGGTGGTCAGTGTCGCTCATCTGCGCTTTCTCATCTGCGTTTTCTCATCTGGGCCGAGTGTGGCAGCGCTGCCGCGCGGTGAGGTGAGTAGTCGGCTACTCACCTCACCGCGCGGCTGAGTACTAGCGAGGCTGCGCCTCTGACCGCCAAGTCTGTGGGCACGTCAAGTGGTCCCTGCGGCTTCCTGAGCGCAAGCTCCCGCAGGGACTCCCGGTCTGGGGTGGCCGACCGTCGCCATCCGCTGCGCCGAATCGGGCGACCTAAGCCTAAGTCGCCGTCGTTGTGCCACCCATCGTGGCTGGTCAGGCGGTCGAAACGCCTGTGTGGGAGCGGACGAGAAGAACACTACGCGCTCTTGAGAACTTGGCTCAAGTGTCAAAGTCTCAGGGTCCAAGGAGCCCTAGTCGCTGTGCAGCAGGCCCGCGAGTTCGGCCCGGTCGGTGATGCCGAGTTTGGTGCAGGCCCGGTAAAGGTGGTTCTCGACGGTGCGGACCGACACGACCAGCCGCTCAGCGATCTGCCGGTTGGACAGCCCACCGGCCGCCAGCGTGACGATCTCCCGTTCGCGGGTGGTCAGCGGAAGTGGTGCGGTGATCGCGGCCAACGCGGGCGTGCGGGCGCCTTCACAGGTCTGCGCGAGTTGATGGGCGCGGACAGCGGCGGCCTGGGCGGAGCCCCGCCGGCCCTGGCGAGTGTGGACGGCCGCTGCCTGCGCGGCGGCGTCAGCGGCCAGCAGCAGAGCACCCATCTTCTCGAGTTCCACCGAAGCGGCGTGCAGCGCGTCGCCGTCGTCGGCGGCCAGGGCGGCGGCATGCGCAGCTGCAAGTCCGGCACGAGGCCCGTCGACCTGGGTGGCCAACTCGGCGAGCCGGTCGGCCACGGTATGGTCCCCGAAGCAGACCGCGGTGTGCAGCGCGACCACCTCCATCGCGAGTTGGTCTTGCGATACGGCCACCTCGGCCGCCTTGCGGATCAGCGCCAGGGCCTCGCTGACACCACCCTCCGCGGCGGCCACCCAGGCCTTGGCCAGTTGCACGTCCGGTTCCAGGTAGGCGTGTGCGGGATGCCGCGCAGCCGTCATGTCCGCCATGGCTTGGCGCGCTGCTGCGGCGTCACCGGCCATCCCGAGCGCACCGGTGAGAAAGACCAAGCCGTGGAATGACCAGCCGCCGGGGTCTGCGCCCTGTAGCGCTGCAATGGCTTGCCGGAACCAGCGCTGCGCGGTCCGGACCTGCCCACTGGACATCGCCACCGCCGCGCACATGTAGCTGGTGGTTATCTCCGCAGCTCCGGGCGTGGCCTGGCAGCGCTCCCGGTAGCGCCGCGCGGCCTGCTCGGCCCGGTCCAGCAGGCCCGCCAGGAGCAGCCCGCGCAGCCACGCGAACACGATGACGAGCGCCTGATGTAGCCCGTAGGCGGGGGCGTCGACTCGCGCCAGGCTTTCATCCACCCGCTCCAGGCGTCCCAGCCCGCCACACGCTGTCGCGAAGCCCCACCCGGCCAGGTGCCCCGCTGTCGGCGAGCATCGCGGATGGGCCAGCACGCCGGCAGCCGTTCGGGCCGCCTGGGCAGTGCGCCCGAGGAAGGCCTCCAGCGCCGAGCGCATCCCGGTCAGCTCCAGGGCGGCCCCCTCATCCGAGATCGTGCTGGCAACAGTGTCGAGCACGGCCTCGGCCTCCGCGGGGCGCCCGAGCGGGAAGGCCAACTGGCCTGCCCGAGGTACCGCCGCTTGGGCTCGCTCGTCGTCGGTGCGAGCCAGGGCACCCAGCGCGGCCAGCTCGGACACGGCCTCGTTGCCCCGGCCAGCCCAGATCAGCGCGTGGCTCAACAGCCGCCGCGGCTCGAAACCACCGCCGGCGGCCGCCGCCGCTCGAGCGATCCGCTCGGTCAGCGCGGGATCTCCCAGCTCGGTAGCCCGACCCGCGGCGTTGGTCAGCAACACCGGATCCAGTTGCAGATCGGAATCCAGCATCAACACCGCCCGGCGCAGCATGTCATCGACCCGCCGCCCACCGGTGTCACCCAACGCAGACGCGATCCGGCCACACAGCCGCCGCGTATGCAGCCGGCCCATCTGAGCCCGCTGCACCTCACCGTAGAGCGGGTGCGCCAGCCGGGCCTGCAACCGCCGCCCGTCGGCATATACCTCGATCAGCCCCCGCGCCTCGACCTGTTCCACCGAGACCGCATCGGTCAGCGTCGCCAGCAGTGGTACTCCCAGCGGCTCTCCGTACGCCAGCACCTCCAGCACGTCGCGCTGCGCCTCGGGTAACCGGCCGATCCGAGCCGATATCAACTCCACCAAGCCCGGGGACAGCGCCAGCTCCCCCGACCATTGCCACACCCCGGCCACCTGATGCAACCGTCCCGCTTCCAGCTCGCCTTCGACCAGCTGCCGCAGGTACAGCGCATTGCCCTGGGTGATGGTCCACAGTCGCCGGGCAACGGCGCTGTCCACCAGTCCACCCAACCGAGCCTCCAGCAAGTTCCCGGTCTCGGTTGCCGACAGCGGCTGCAGCTCCAGCCGCGCCAGGTGCCCGTCCTTCCATAACGCCGTCACGGCATCCGGCGCGATTTCTCCGGTCCGCACGGTGAGCACCACACTCGCCGCCCGGCGCAGCACCAGTTGGTGCACCAGTACCGCGGACAGCTCATCGAGCAGGTGGGCATCGTCGACCGCGATCATCACTCCCGAGGGTCCGGCGCCGTCCAGTAACGCCTGGCTGGCCTGGCCCACCAGCCGGGCCGGATCCGGGTCGACAACCCGCAGCGTGGTGGCGAACGCGCCCAGTGGCAGTGCCCGCGCCGAGGCCGTGGCCACCACCCAGCGGGTCAGTGCGCCCCGCTGCTGCGCGGCTGCCAGCGCCTCGGTGGCCAGCCGGGTCTTGCCTACCCCGGCCGCGCCGGCCAGGACGACCCCAGACCCATCGCGGCGACGGGTCAGTTCACTGATCCGACTCAGATCCTCGGCTCGCCCAGTCAGCGGCCATCCCCGGGGCACACCAAAATGGTAAGTGGCTTATCGGTGTGCGGCCCCGACGGTGACCGATCTAGGCCGCGCCGACCTCGGCCGGACCGAAGCGTTGCGCTTGGGCGGCGCGGTGCTTGTCGAGGAACTCCAGCAAGCGCGGGAAGATGTCTTGGTCCACCCGGTAACCCATGAAGGGGTCCTGATGGCCATATCCCCGGAACACGTGCAGCTCATGGCGCCCCGGCACGATGCGCTGCAGCCGCTCATGGCAGACGATGTTGGAATCGCTGAAGACCTTGTTGTTGTCGCCGGTCGTGAACAGCACCGGCGTCTCGATCTCCTCGACGTGGGCGAGGTAGTCATCGGGTAAAGCGGCGTACTGCGGATCACCGGAGTACTTGACCGCCCGGCCTGCTTTGACCATCTTGCGGACGTGCCGGTAGTAGTTCAGGCTGGTC
Source organism: Pseudonocardiaceae bacterium (assembly GCA_035606945.1). Taxonomy (GTDB): domain Bacteria; phylum Actinomycetota; class Actinomycetes; order Mycobacteriales; family Pseudonocardiaceae. The sequence continues at coordinate 12,637 of DATNDR010000076.1, read as the reverse complement.
GCCCCGAACAGGTCACCGCTTCGCCGATGAGTGACATCCGCCATGTTCTCGTGATTGTACAGCGCCGGCCAGCCGGTGCCCCAGATAAAACTCAGCATGCCGCAGGCGGGGACGTCGCATTCGCGATGAAACAGGTCTACCAGCTTGGCGAACAGCTTTCCCCGAGTACTGCGGGGATCGTCGTCCCAAGCCGGATCCAGGTACGGCAGGCCGAGCACGTACTCCACCAGATTAGGCGCCAGGCTTAACTTCATATTCGACCATGCCGGCACTCGCGGCGTCAGGGCCACGCTGTTGGCGATCACGCTGGAGACGCCGTCGACGACCTTGGCGAACAGCGCCATCGTGAAGCTGTTCGCGCCCAGGCAATGGCTGATCACGTGAATAGGCTTGGCACCGATGTGCGCACGCATCAGGGCAAGCGTCGGCTCGTAGTCGTACAGTGCCACGTCGTCCAAGGTGAAGCGGTGGGTGAACAGATTGTACGAATGGCGGTTGCTCGTGCGGTTGTCGAGGCACCACACATCGCGGTAACCGTGGTCGAGCAGGTAACTGACCAGGTTGTAGTGCTCCGGCATGATGAACATGTCGCTCGAGGTGGTCAGACCGTGGATGATGAGGACGGCCTCGCCCGCCTCGCCACGCTGGAAACGGAGAGCGGAAAGGCAGAGTTTGTCCGCTGTGTAAATGTAGTGGGTGCTGACCTCGGCGTCCTTGACTCCGTCGAGGGTGTACAACGGGATTTCACGTCGCACGGCTAACCTCCTCGAGATTCCGTGATCGATGGCCGAATCAAACCCTCGACAACGTTTTGGGCGGTGTTCGCGGTACCGGAATCGGCGCGTAAGGGACTGTAGGCGGCTTTGATGGCCGGGTTCGGCCTGCGTCGGCGATGATCCGGGCCAGCGTTTTCGTCCTTTCGGTGACCAATTCTGCGGCGGCTGCCGAGAAGTCTCTCCACACCTTGTCCTCGGCCCGGATCAGGCCGGAAAGGCGCCGGTAGAAGGGGCCCTGCTCGGCAGGCAGGCCGTCGTCCAGGTGGACTCGGTAAGCCCCCGCGTCGCTGCTCTGGTTGTACAGCCGCACGCAGGCCACCTCGAGGTTCTCATCGATGAGCACCACGCTGGCCCCATGCAGCGGCTCGACGTTGAGGGTGTCGACCACCCAGCCGCCGGTGTTGAAGACCCGCACCGGATTGGCCAGCCCTGGAACAGCCCGGGTGCCGACGAAGGGCTTGTGGGTGTGTCCGAAAACGAACTTCAGCTGGTCCGGCAATCTGCCGTCGTGGTGTCGAGCCTCGATGGCGAGCTGTTTGATCAGCGGGCCCCTCAGGTACGTTGCCAGACCGATTTCGGCGTCCTCGCTCAGAGCCGCCTTAGGGGCCGTCCGTTCGCGGGCGGCAATCCGGGCGGCGACCACCTTGACCGCTATCGTGAGGCTACGACGAATCAACCAGCGCAACGGCGCCAGTTTACCGTTCTTGATCCACGCATTGGAGATGCCGGCAGCCAGGTTGCCGGCCAGTTTCTGGATGGCTTCATCGGACTGCAGCATGTCGTAGATAAGTCCGACGTCTTCCCCGACCTGACCGGAACGCCCGAGAGTCGACCAGAAAAAGTCGATCCAGGCGAAGTTCTCGGCTTCGATGTCCCACACCTCGATGGGCAGGGGACGTCCAGGAAAAATGAAGTCCTTCACAGTCGTCATGAGATGGTACAGCGGTTCCACGAAATGGCCGTGGTGGAACACGATTGACGTCCGCCCGTCGGCAGAGCAGATACCCATGTTGGGGTAGGACACCCGGACATTAATCCGGCCGCGGTGGGGCCGCCGCCGGGCCACTCGCTCGAGCAGCTCGGAATGCACGGGTCGGGTGTCGTCGCGGTAGTACAGCCTGGTGGTGTGCCACGGGATCGGCAGCGCGGCGCCCGGCGCGTACTCCCTGACAACGTTGGCGTACTGCAGTTCCCGCGCTGTTTCCCATAGATGATGGTCGTGGTTTCCCACCTGGTAGAGGATCGTGTGATCGAACAGGGCCTCCCCATCGGGTGGGAAGATCCGATCAAGGAACAGATCGAACACCATCAGCGCCACGTTGTCGCTGGCCAGAGCCAGTTCCATGATGTCGCCGTTGAGGATAAGGGTGGGCTTGCGGGTCTTGTTCTCGTTGGCCTCGATCAGGGTTGCCAGCGCCGCGACCAACCGGTCGAGCACCGGACTGGCCTTCGCCGGGTCGACGACGACGTCGTCTTTCACCAGGCAGCTGAGGATGCTGTTCTCGGCGCCGAAGTGAACGTCAGACAGGCAGACGAAGCGAATGTCAGGCATGCCTACTCCTCAGTGGTGAACCCGCCGGGGCAGCCGGGGTTGGAAGACCTCCCACAGCTGGCCCATGAACAAGCCGGCGAACGCGCACAAGGCACGCCATCGCCCGGAAAGATCGGGCCCCGTGACCCGGAAGGTGGTCAGCTGGTGGGCGAAGTCGAGCGGCTTGATATGGAGGATGCCGGCACTGATGACCGGAGCCTTATCGTCCTCCCCGACTTCGATATGGCCCGCCAAGATTGTGGTATACAGCGTCGTTGTCTCGCCCCAGATATCGCTGAACTGTGAATACGCGGCCTCGGGATGGCTGATGTCCTTGAAGCCGGTGAGTGTCAGGGGGTGACCGACGGCATCTGCGAACCACAGCCGATAGAGCATGTGGCGGCTCGGCTCGCCGTTGGCGACACCGGCATCGACGAAGAGATTGAATACCCCCTGCTCGACCGGAAGCCGGCCACCGAGGACGTCGCTATGGACATACCCGGTAGCCCGGGCAACGTGGTTCGAATCGGCGATGAACGCATCAGTGTCATCGGTTGCGATAGTCAGTTGGAACATCAATGCCGACCCGGATGCCCGGCCCCGATGGAAACCCCGCTGGTAGTCGGTTTCGTTGAAGGCGCAAAAGCCCTTCATTTTCTCGGTGAACTCCAGGTGGTAGCTGGATCTGACGGCGGTCATGGCGCCACCTCAGCGTTGGCGACGATGCCGTCTGCGACGTGGTCTGCGAAGGCGGCGATGGTGAGCGACGGGTTGGCGCCCACCGGGCCCGGCATCGCTGCTCCGTCGACGACGTACAGCCCGGGGTAGTGGAATACCTCGCCGTCCCGGTTGATCACTCCTTCCCGGTCGTTGGTCGCCATCGGGGCACCGCCGAGCGGATGCACGGTGATGACCCGCTTGAACAACTGCAGCAGCGGGTTGAGGAGTCGGCCTTCGAGGGCCGAGGCGATATCGCCGAGCGTCTGCTGCACTCGATCGAAGTACGCCTTGGAGCTCCGGGTGTTCCAGTTGACCTCGAGATCGCCGTTGCGTAGTCGCATCACGCCGTCGGGGATGTCTCGGCCCATGGCCAGCACGGGCATCGCGTTCGCGGACACCCGCCCGCCCCCCAGCAACTTGGCGACATCGCTGCTGATGTGGCTGCGTGGATCGCCCCGGTAATGAGCTACCGCCCGGCGGGCGAGGAAAGCCGCGGTCCGCCCGACCAGGCTCAGCGCCCCCGCCGACTCCGCCACCCAGTCGAGAAAGGCTGGGTTGCCGCCGTCCTCCACATAGAAGCCCCGTCCGGTGGCACCGGTGTTGTCGTGGCTGTCCGCCAGCCGGATGGCACTGGTGATGACCGGCCCGAAGCTCGGATCGAGGTACCGTGCGACGGGCTGGCCGCCGACCCAGTGACGGGCCTTGACGATGGCCGTCAGCAGATCTCCATTGCCCGAGAACCGGGTGCCCAGCGCCGCCGAGAGCCGCGGCAAGGCGCTGCGATTGCGAAGCAGCAGGTAGGTCGTCCCGAAGGTGCCGGCACCGAGCACGACACGGCGGACCTTGATGGTGGTGGTCTGCAATCGGCTCAGTGGCACGGGTGCCTGGTCGTCGCTGTGTTGGTGGGTCACATAGGTCACCCGGTACCCGGATGGGCCGCCGCCCGGGCCATCTACCGGCTCGAGGCTACGGACCTCGGAAAGGGTGCGGATGTCGGCTCCGCATTCCTTTGCCCGAGACAGGTAGGTGTAATCGAGGGTGTTCTTGGCGCCATAGTTGCACCCGGCGTCGCATTCGCCGCACAGGCGGCAGGTCTGCCGCGGCCGGCCGTGGAGGTTCGGCCGTTCCTCATGGAGTGGCACGCCGGGGGTGGGGGTTTCACCGGGGCTGCGGAAACTGACCGCAAGGTTCGGCAACTGCCAGTCAAGCCCCAGCATTTTTGCGGCGTCGCGCATGGCGATCGTTTTCGGCGTCTGGTCATACGGCGCGACGTCGAATGGATACGGCTGCGCGTCGAGCATCTTCTCGACAGCGTCGTAATGCGGTTCGAGCAGGTCCCGGTCGATGGGCCACCGTTCGTAGCCCCTACCGGGAAGGGCCTCGTCGACGAACCAGCGTTCGTCCTTGCGCAGGAGCACGTTGGCGTAGATCAGGGAGCCGCCCCCGAGGCCACTGGACACCACGCTCTCGATGCCGTTGAAGGCCCAGATGTCGAACAGCCCGTGCAGTCCAGCGGCTGGGTCCCAGAGGTTGGCGGCCAAGCTCCGGGGATCTCGGGGAAAAGAGCCAGGGGGATAGGGACGGCCGCGTTCGAGCACGCATACCCGTTGGCCCGCTTCGGCCAGTCGGTAGGCGATGACCGATGCGCCGAATCCTGAGCCGACCACGGCAACGTCGAAATCCTCGGTGTTATCGGGCACTGGACCTCCCCTCGGCCCGCTATGTCAATGTCGGTCGCAGGCGCGAGCCGGCAACCACAGGTAGAGAGCAGGAGCACTGCCGGTAAATACCTTCCGCAACCCGATCGAGCGAACTGGCTTTCGCCGGCAGATCGCCCGCTGGCGCGCCACCAGCCGCCGGAGCTGCCCCAGCTGCCGCTGTTGTGCGATGTCACTAGCGTCGACGCCGTGACCGAACCCGCACCGTGGATCGAGGATCGTTGGCCGATGGACCCGGCGCGGGTCCGGTCGATCGTGCTGGTCTTGCACGGGGGACAGGCCCGCAGCCCCAGCACGGTCCGGCGGCGGCCGCAGCTGAGCTACCTGCGGATGGTGCCGTTCGCTCGGTTCTTGCACCGGCGCGACGGCGGTCGCGGTATGTCCGTGCGCATCCTGCGGTACCGCTTCCGGGGATGGGATGAGCCCGAGCGATACCCGGTGCAGGACGCCCGATGGGCTTTGACGCAACTGCGCGACCAGCACCGGAATGCGCCGATAGCGCTGTTGGGCCATTCCATGGGTGGTCGGGCGGCGCTGCGGGTGGCTGACCACCCGGCGGTGACGGCAGTGTGTGCGTTGGCGCCGTGGACCACCGACGGTGAGCCGGTGCAGCAGCTTGCCGGGCGGTCGGTGCTCATCGCGCATGGCGACCGGGAACGCACCACCGATCCACGGCTGTCGTTTCGTTTTGCGGTGCGCGCCAAGCAGATCACCACCCGGGTGTGCCGTTTCGACGTGCTGGGTGATGGCCATGCGATGTTGCGCCGGGCTTACGACTGGGCGCTGCTGGCGGCCCGGTTCGTCGAGGGTGAACTCGGAGTGCAGCCACCCGACCCGCTCATCGAGGACGCCATGCGCCAACCGGTTCCGGATGGACTGCGAGTGCCGCTGCCGGTGCTGACCCAAGGCAGATCATTGCGGTGACGACGCCACTCATCGAGGTTCAATGAAGTGGTGAGTGTGCCGTTCCAGCCGTCGCTGTTCGGCTTCGGTGATCCGCTGGCTGACCCGTCGTTCAGCACGCTGCGCCGTTTCCAGCTCGACGATCAGTCGTGGGTTGATCTGGCGCCCGGATGGTTGCGCGGTCCGGACACCCTGTTCACCGCGCTGGCCGAATCGGCGCCCTGGCAGCAGCGTGCGCGCTGGATGTACGACCACCGAGTCGCCGAGCCTCGGCTGACCTGCGGGTGGACGGTGGCCGACGCGTCGCCACCGCTGGATGACCTGGGTCGCCTGCTGTCCCAGCGATACGGCGTCGATTTCGACTCGATCTGGGCCAATTACTACCGGGACGGCAACGATTCGGTGGCCTGGCACGGGGATCGAGTGCGCCTTGCGCTCGAGCGGCCGCGAGTGGCGATCCTGTCGCTGGGCAGCCCCCGGCGCTTCGGGCTGCGACCGCGCGGCGGGGGGGCTGGGCGGTGGTTCACCGTGCAGGGCGGCGACCTGCTGGTGATGGGCGGTCGCAGCCAGCACGATTGGCAACACACCGTGCCCAAGACAGCCCGCGGTGGACCGCGGATCAGTGTGACCTACCGGCACAGCCGGTAGGTCACCCTCTCCATGTCGGGGTGCGGGCGGTGTTTGCGGCTACGCCGCCAAGCGGGTGGGAGCGAGCGCGGCGGGGTCGACTGGAATGTCCGGCGGCGGCGAGTCGCCGAGGATGATCGCCGCGCCCAGTTCCGCCAGCGCAGGAGCCGACTCGATGCCCGAGCCTCCCTGGCCGGCGAAGAAGTGGAACCCGGGATGCTGCGGCCAGGCGCCGACAACCGGAGCCCGATCGGCGACGAACGAGCGCAGTCCTGACCAGCTGGACTGCACCGAACGCAGTCCCAGCCCGGTCAGCGCCTCGACGCGCTGCAATGCGGCGGCCACATCGATCGGGTCGGGCCGGACGTCCCCCGGTTCGACCGGAGTCTCGTCACCGGGTGACAGCAGCAGGTGTTCTCCCTCTGGTTTGAAGTAGCAACGCTCCCGGGCCTCGACCACCATCGGCACCGGGTCGGCGTTCGCGGTGCTCAAGTGCGCCGGATCGGGCACCCGCGCGATGACGATCGTGCGGCGCAGTGGGCGCAGGCCCAGCCGGCGCACCCCGGCCAGGCCGGCCACGACATCGGCCCACGCCCCTGCCGCGTCCACAATTTCGGCAGCGCTGATCACGTCACCCGATCCGCAGTGCACCCGCCAGCCGCCGGATTCCGCAGCTAATCCGGTGACCGGCGCGGCTCGCCGCACGCAGCCGCCGCGCCGGTGCAGCCCGCGGACGTAGGCCTGGTGCAACGCCATCGCGTCGAGGTCGCAGGCAGTCTCGATGACCGCCGCGGCGCGCAGCACATCCCGGCGCAGGAAGGGACACCGCCACAGCGCCTGCTCCGGTGACAACTCGACCGGGACATCCGGCTCACCGGCCCGGTCTGCCAGTTTCCTATATAGCGCCTGCGCGCCCTCGTCGTCGAAGGCGGCCCACAGCACGGGGCGGGGGCGTAGCAACGGCGACGCGTCGAGCTGCTCGGCCAGGGCGGCAAACCGCGCAGCGCTCGCCTTGATCAGCGCCCGCACCAGCGGGCCACCATGGCCGGGCACGTACATCGCGGCCGATCGCCCGGTGGAGTGGGTGGCCAAGCTGGTTTCCCTCTCCAGCAACGTGACCCGGCGGTGTGCGGCGAGCTCGTAGGCGATCGACACCCCGGCGATACCCCCGCCAATCACCACAACATCCGGCCGTTCATCCATCCCATCGACGCTAGCCGAGGGTTGGCCGCCGGAATCGGTTTTCCCGACCCGTTACTTCCAGGCTGGGGCGCGCGTTGAGGTTTCGGGGCCCTTTCGAGCAGTTGCGTAGCGCTGGCCTATGCCCGCGCGCCCCCGGGTATGTCGATGCGTGAGGGGGAGACGGTGCTCAGCTATCGAACCGCGTCCGGCGTTGCGCTGGTGATCCTGATCGCGTCGATCACAGCAGGTCTGGCACCGCCCGGAGCGGCGGAAACAGTGCCGCAAGGCCAGGCCAAGCGGGTTGCCGTCATCACGGGCGCGGATTCCATCAACGCCACTGAGGCGCGTTATCAGATCAAAGGCACTGACCTGGGCATCATGTGGGCCGATGATCGAGGGCAGATTCTGGCCGCCTTCGGTGACACGTTCGGGTCACGCTGGGCCGGTCCCGGCACTGGATTCGGCGATCCGGCCGAGGTCGATTGGCGTTCGAACACGCTGGCTCGCAGCAGCGATCGGAATCCGGCCGGCGGCATGTCCTTCACCGACTTCGTCACCGACCATGCGAATCACGCCAAGGAGTTACTGCCGTCGCTCAAGCGGGACGGCATCGAGATCAGCAAGATCCCGACTGGTGGCATCAATGTTGGTGGGCGAAACTATCTGGCCTACATGTCGGTTCGCCACTTCGGCCAACCCGGACACTGGACCACGAACTACAGCGGCATCGCCTACTCCGACGACGGAGGGCAAAGCTGGGTGGCTGCGCCCACGACATTGCGGCCCAACACGCCGGCCTCCGACGATAGATTTCAAATGATTGCCTTTGCGCGGCGGGACGGCTTCGTCTACGCATTCGGTACCCCGAATGGACGTTTCGGTAGCGCATATGTCGCTCGAGTGCCCGAACAGCAGCTGGTGAATCCCCTCGCATACGAATACTGGACGGGCACCGCGTGGCAGCTGGGCGCCAGCATGATCGCGGCTCCCATCGTGACCGGGCCGGTCGGTGAACTGTCGGTGCGCTACGACGAGATTCTGCACAGCTGGGAGATGATGTACCTCGATGAGCCGCGCGGGGCGATTGTCGTCCGGCTGGCCCCGCAGCCCACCGGGCCGTGGGGCGCACCGATTCCGGTCGCTACCTCCAGCCAGTATCCCCACCTGTACGGCGGCTTCCTGAACCCCGATTCACACGGCGCCGACATTTACTTCACGATGACCCAATATGACCGATACAACGTCTCGCTCATGCACGCGACGCTGCCTGCCACTGCGCTCATCGTGGCGAATCACTGATACAACACCATCGACAGCCGCTGGTATTTCACCGGTTCCGCGCACAGTTCTTCTGGGACGTAAGCCGGCACGTCGTGGAGCAGCGGCACGATCGTGACCGTGACGTCCTGCGCACCGGCCGCGGTGAGGCGGCGTACCGCGTCGGTCACCGTGACGTGCTTGGTGATCGGCGTGAGCGGGTGTTGCGGCCGCAGGTCGTTCGGTCGCCGTGTCTCGGGTACGTCGCAGTGGCCTTCATCACCGAAGCAGCCGCCATGCCCGAAGATGGAGAACAGGCCCACGAAGCCCGCCTCGTCGGTGGTGGGCGTGGACTCGTCGGCGTCCGGCGCATTGAAGAAGATCCGCACCTCAACCGACGGCCCGCCATGTTCAAGGCCGAAGAACACCAGATCAGCCCGGCTGAAGGGGGTGGTGTCGGGGGGAAGGCTCAGCCGGAGGCCCGTCAGGCGGGTCGCTGCGTTCATCGGTGACTCCTCCTACGTGATGGGAAGCTCAGTCAGGGCGTACCCGTACCCGAGCCTCGTGATGTCCAGGGTATCGGCCACCGTGAAGTCGGTGTCTGGTACGACTAACGGTCTGCTGAGCAGGGCAGGGTCGAAAACGGCGTTCGGGAACTGGATCTGCCACAGGTACCAGATCCGGTCCACCATGCAATGGTGCGACCAGAAGATCGGGTCGTAGGCGGACCACGGCGGCATGCTCATCTCGCCGCCGACCCAGTTGTGCAGATTGTCGTGATAACCGGCCAGACTCTCGGAGAAACCGGTGGGGTCGCGGTCGAAGAACGGTATCGCGAGCGTGCCCTGCTTCACGTCGACGTCATGACTCGTCGGCAGCAGCGGGGACGTGGGTCGTCGAGGAGATCGGTGAGTCTCGGTCGGCCAGCTGGGCTGCGGGTTCAGCAGGTGGATCGGTGCCTTCAGTAACGGATTCGGGCTGCCATCAGGGGTCGTAGCGTCCGCGAAGGCCTGCGGGATGCCGTTGGTGTGGGTCGCCGCCGAGGTCCAGTCCCACCACGGGATCGTGACTCCGGCTACCTGGTCTTGCAGGCGCTGCTCGAACAGGTACAAGTAAGCGCGGTGCCACGCCAGCCAATGCCATTGATGATGGACGCACAGCTGCTGCGGCACGCCGTGTACGCCGGCGAGGAAGTTATAGCCCTTGTTGTCGTTGCGCGCCATGAGCTTGGCAATGGCTTCCCGGTACGCGGCGAGCTCATCGGGCGTGAGCTGGTAGATGCTCTTGCGCAGGGCGACCCCGCCGGCCGCCATGCGATCAACATTCGTTTGCACGTCGTTTCCTTTCTGGTGCGCCGCGCCCGGTCACGGCCGCTTGCCGTCATCAATCCATTTTTGGAATATGGCGATGCGATCGGCCGGCCAGGGCTTGTCGCACGGCATGTCACCGAGCTTCAACCGAGCTAGGATGCTGTCCGCGTGATCTCGCACGTCTTCGAATCGATGCAGATCGAAAGGTCCGAATTTCAGCATTGACTTGCGGTCCGGGTCCTCCCGGAACAGTCCCTTGATGTCCGCCGCGAAACTGAGTAAGGGTCCTTCGGTAGGTTCCGGTGTTGGCTGGCGTTCGCGCTGCAAGCCGACCTGGCCCGCGGGAGAGTTGTCCGGGCAGCCGGCTGAGATCCAATCCCGGATGAAGCCGATGCGTTCGGCGGGAATCGGCGGGCGGAACCGAGGCATCTGCTTCTGGCCGGGCGGTAGCCTGCCTTCGAGACGCTTGACGAGAGGTGATTCCTCGGGATCGAAATTAAAACCGCCCTGCGGGTCCTTCGCTACGGGAGGCGCGGGAGAATTCAGCCCGAGAAATGCGTCACGGGTCTTGCCGCCCCAGAAGTTGTCATGCCGGACAGGGGTGATGTCGAATCCGCGGACTGCCTCCTCGAGGATCAGTACCGCTTTCTTGAAATCGGTCGGTAGGCTGGTCTGTGGCACGCCGGCCCCGCTGGCCAGGGATTCCATGATGGCGTGCGTTTCGTTGTCCAGGGACACGAGGTCATCGAGAAACCCGTCGGCCGTGTCGGTCGGGTCGGCCGGTTGGAGCTGCTGGTCGACGAGCCGCACCGAGGCGCGCGAGACGTCGAGATGCGCGCGCCAGCGATCCGCTTCGCGATCTGGCAGGTTGAGCGTGTAGGGAAGTTCGAACGGTGGCCCGGCGTGCGTGTCGCCGGGCGGGTCGTTCAGCGGCATCTGCACCAGCTTGCCGGCGATCTTCGCCAGCCGGCGCATCTCGTTGAACGTCCAGATCAGCAGCAGTCCACGGGCGGTGCGATCACCTCGCCGGGCGCCCTGATCGGGCACGTACAGCTCCTGGTTCAGCCGCAGGAAATGCGACAGGTATCCGAGTAGAAGGCGGTAGCGCAAGTTGAACAGGTGTGCCCACGCCTTGGTCCGGGGATGCGTGATCCGACCCTTGGCCGCATGCGCTTCCAAAGCGAGCTCGACTTCTTGCGCCGGGTCGAGTGGCGCGGGCGCCGAGGTGGTGTTGGGATTCTCGGCCACCGGCCAAGTGATCGCAACGCCGGCATCGGATAGCGCGCCGAATTGTTTGTAAAGAGCGAAGAACCGCTCGAAGTGTGACTCTGACTCAGCGGGCCCCGCTGGCTGGAGGTCGAATCCCTCGCCCTGCGCGCTGATCTTACCGATGGCTTCGGTCGCCGCCGAGCGCAGCGCAGCCACCTGCGAGCCGACGAACGACTCAATGATCAGCGGCTCGCCGAGGGAGGGGCTTTTCGGCGTAAAGCCCCAGTCCTCGAATCGTGCCTGCAGCTGGCCGGCGTCGAGCCTGAAATCCTGATCCTGCAGACCCTTATCGCCGCCATCAAACAGCTCTTTGAGCCTGGCGAAGATCGAACCGACATGCTGCACCGGGTGACCGTCGTTGGCACGTTTCGCGTCTTCCTTGAGCTGGTCCAGTAACGGCTTGTCCTCGTCCGGAAAGGAATCAGGTAGCTGCGCAGGACTCTCGGCGATCACGTATTTGGCGAGCGAGTCCCGAGTCAGGGATTGGAGTGTGAAACGGAACGGGTAGATTTCGCTGGCGTAGGGACTGTGCTCCCGGTTGAAGTTGAGTGGTCCCCCGATCAGCTGGAGCAGGTTCTGAACCGTGGCTAGATGCCCCATCTCCTCGCGGCTGATCTGGAACAGCAGATCCTGTATTTCCTTCAGTTCAGCCGGGCTGTCGCTGGTGACCCGTATCGAGTAGGCCGCGTAGAGATACTGCACCATTAGCGCGTGTTCGATCTCCGCTGCCGCGGTGAGCAGGAACACCGCCTCGTCGCGCGGCTCGAGCGCAGGGTCGTGCATCGACTCGCCGGTAGTGAGGCGCGCATCGTCGGCCTTTGCTTCCAGGGCAGCCGTGAGCCATGGCGGTTGGATCAGCGATCCTGGGGTAAAGAAACGTCGCCGCACGGCGATCAGCTCCTTCGTTCGCGCCAGGGCCGGGTGATCGCGACATCAACCGGCCTGATCATCCAGCGGCCCTGCTCAGGTGGCTGCGATTCCTTGCAGGCCGTCGAGACCGCTGAGGGTGACGATCTGGGTGAGAGTGCCGTCGCGATTGAGGTGGAGATACGGGAGAACGATGACCCGGAGCTGCCTGCGGTGGCTGTGCCCGCGGTGACAGCACCGCTGTCTTCTTCAGCACAGTCGGGACGATGCGGGGATCAACGAAGCAGGAATCCGCTGATCCGGTCCCAGCGTGGCCGGCCGAGCAGTGCATTGGCTGCCTGTAGCCCGCTCACGGCGGCGGCCTCGATGCACCCCGCGTTGATCCCGCAGTCCGTCCAGTCACCGGCCAGGGCGAGGTTCCGGTAGCCGCTGCCGTCTGGTCGCAGCCGGTACTGGTCAGTGCCCGGCAGGGACTGT